>CAMDGG010000028.1 GCA_945898045.1 bacterium UBP8_UBA817 | reverse complement strand
GGGCAAAAGATATATTCGCCGTCGACTCTTGCAATTAATGCTGCGCCGACTGGGCCATTGAATGGAATATCGGATACGCTGAGTGCTGCAGAGGCTGCAACGATGCCTAGAAATTCTGGGTTAAATGTTTGGTCAAACGAAAGCACTGTGACAATGACTTGAACGTCGTTGTTATAATTTTTTGGAAAACAAGGGCGGATTGGGCGGTCAATTAATCGTGATGTGAGTGTTGCGCCTGTTCTTGGTTTTGCTTCTCTCTTAAAGAAACCACCAGGAATTTTTCCTGCTGCATACATTTTTTCTGAGTATTCAACCATTAATGGGAAGAAGTCGATTCCTGGTCTTGGCTCTTTAGAAGCGGTAACGGCTGCGAGCATAACGGTATTGCCGCAACGTAGAACTACGGATCCGTTTGCTTGTTTTGCCATGCTGCCAGAGGTTAATTCGATCTCACGAGATCCAATCATAAGTTTGCTTGATTTTGGGTTGTTTAACATAGGTATAGTCCTTTCTTCCGCCTCATTAATGCGGGATGTTTTGTTGAAGAATTTTTTTAGAAGTGAGATGGGATTAGTCCTTTGTTCTTAGACCTAATCTTTTTGTGATTTCTGTGAAGCTCGTTTTATTTTTCTTTTTAAGGTAGTTCATGAGTTTTCTGCGACGGCTTACAAGAATGAGAAGTCCACGACGTGTTGCATGGTCTTTATTGTTCTTCTTAAGGTGTTCTACAAGGTGGTTGATTCTTTCTGTTAGAACTGCGATTTGTACTTCTGATGATCCTGTATCTGTTCCGTGTACTTGGTTTGCTGCAATGATTTCTTTTTTGTCTTTTGTTCCGATAAATGGCATGTGAGCCTCCTAAAAAATTTTTTAAATACGCAATACAAATGGATTTGTCGCTGCTAATTTTGAGCTGACAAAGCGCATTGAATTGCGCATATTTAGAGGTCACTGTAGCATTCTAGTGTTTTTATGTCGATATTTTGACAAATCATTTTAGAAGGGGCTTTTTTGAAAGCACATCGATATTTTGGACCGTTTCTTTTTTTAGCTAGTGAAATGTTGTTTACAGTCTCTTTTGCATTGGCGAAATACATTGCGCCGACTATTGATTTTGGGCATCTGCTTTGGCTTCGTTTTGTTCCTGCTTTGGTTTTGATTCCCTTTTTTTGGTCAAGAAAAATAGTGTTTCGCGTAGGCTCACCAAAATTGATGTTGTTTAGGTCTCTTTTAGGAGTGGCGTCTATTGGGTGTTTTATGTATTCGTTGAAATGGGGAGAGTTGGGTCGGGTATGTATTATTAATGCTTCAGGCACTCTCTGGGCTTTTTTTTGGTCTATGTTTGTATTAAAGGAGAGGCCTCACATTTTTAGCGGCCTTGCTATTGTTTTGACTCTTTTGGGTCTTTTCTTAATTTTCCAGCCGTCTCTTTCGTCACTTAGTTTTGCTGATTTGGTGGCCTTACTCGGGTCTTTTCTTGTCGCGATGGTATATGTCTCCCTCAAAAAATTGAGAGAAACGCATAATGCAGAGGCAATTGTCTTTTGTTTTTTTATGACGGGGTTACTTATTTCTACGGTGTATTGTGTGTTGTATCCGCATGCTATTTCTTGGCATATCTTGGCATTAGGATTGATCACGGGGGTTGCGGGTTTTTTCGCGCAGATATTAATGACGGTTGGGTATAGGTATTGCCCTGTTTCGGTGTCGTCATTTATTAAGTTAAGTAGTTCTGTGGTTATGGTTGCGATTGGCATGCTTCTTTTTGGAGATCCCTTTAATTTACTGACTTCTGTGGGGATGGCTATGGTAATTGGTTCGATTTATGTGATTACAGTGTTTCAGTAGAGACAGTTTTTATGATTTAACTTTAACCTGGATATAAATTATGACGTGTCATGAGTGTTTCTAGTCCTTTATTGGGTGGGAAATTCCAGGCTAGGAGGTACATGTTTTTGCAAAGGCCATATTTAATCGCGTCTTCTGTGAGGCTGGTGTTTGTGATGAGACCTACTCTTGGGTTTGTAATCGAGTCGGGATTAGTGAGCTTGAGATAGTCTTTAATGTCTTCTCCTCGGGAGTAGACGTAGAGCGCTGTTTTGACGTCAGATTTTGTTCCGGGTAAGTTGTGGAATTTACATTCTATGAACAGCGTTTCTTCTGCGTTGGTTGCGACGACATCTACTTCGTGTGTGACGCAGTGGCCTTGGACGATTTGATTGGTTTTGGTGTGATAGCCCAATTTTGTGAAGAGTTTTGCGACGAATTGTTCGAAATTATGTCCGTCTGGGCCTAGATCCATGATTGTACGTTTTAAGGAGTAGTGTTTTGCGGGTTCAGGATGTTCTTTTAGAAGTGAGAAGGCTTTTTTATAGATGTCGTGTGTCGTCATGCCGTTTTTTACATTTTTTTCGATGTAGTCCAAGACATTTTTAATGAGTTTGGGGGGGGCTTTGGTTCTTTGTAAAGATTCTTTGAGTTTGTGTGGCTGGAAAAATTCTTTCTTTCCAGAATTTTTGATAACAAAAATAGGGAGGTGGGTCATTAAGTATTTTTATCTAACCTATTTCTATTGGTCAATAGCGGTTGAGTTTTCTTCAGTGAGGATGGGTGGTATAATCGCGAAACTGTTTTCTATCTATATTTTTCAGGCTATTTTCAGGAGTTTTTTATGGCGGTTTTGCATGTTTTGACAGTGCCTAATCCTATTTTGAGGCAGAAGGCGCTTCCAGTTGCGGTATTTGATGCGGGATTAGAAACGTTGTTGTCGGATATGTTGGAGACAATGCGGGTCTATGAAGGCGTGGGGCTTGCGGCAACGCAGGTGGGAATTTTGCAACGTGTGTTTGTGGCAGATTACCGAAAACGTTTATTTAAATTGGTTAATCCTGTGATTGTTTTTAGAAGAGGGTCTGTTGTAGGGGAGGAAGGATGCTTGAGTTTGCCGGATGTTCGATTGATGGTGGAGCGAGCGTCTCATATTGTAGTCGAAGCACAGTTGCCTGATGGTAGTCCTGTGAGTTTGCCCTTGAAAGGCTTTATGGCTCGGATTATGCAGCACGAATTGGATCACTTGGATGGTATTTTAATCACGGACAGGTCTTCGATTTTGGCGCCAGAGTCGTGATTAGTTTAGAGCAGATATCGCCGGTTTCTAGCGACGTAAATGCCGATGGGCATTTAGTTTTGGCCGGTGTGGATGTGTGCGATTTGGTTGCTGAATATGGAACGCCGCTTTATGTCATGGATTTACCGACGCTTCGTGCACGGTGCCAAGCGTATCAGCTGGGATTGTCTGCACGATATCCTGATTTTTTGGTGGCGTATGCAGGAAAAGCGCATCTTTCGACCGGGCTTTTGGCTGTTTTAGCGCAAGAAGGTTTGGGTGTAGATGTCGTGTCGGAAGGCGAGTTGTATACGGCGATGCAGGCTGGAATGGCGCCAGAAAAAATTGTTTTTCATGGTAATAATAAATCTATTACCGAACTCACTTTGGCAGTAAAGCATGATATTCGTTTGGTTGTAGATAATTTACAGGAGCTTGAAAATTTATCTGGGGTTTGTGCGATTCTTGCTAAGAAAGCTCGAATTCTATTGCGATTAAAACCGGGTATCGAAGCACATACGCATTCGTATATTCGGACGGGACAAGTGGATTCTAAATTTGGCATGGATTTGGCCGACATGCGTCTTGCGCTTGAGACTATTTCTCAGGCTAGTTGGTGTGATTTTTTAGGGTTTCATGGACATATTGGGTCTCAGATTTTTCAGCTAGAGCCGTATCAAGATTTGGTTGCGTTTATGATTGATCAGATGATTTTGGCACGGGATGTTTATGGCTTAAGCGTTAAAGAAATTGATTTGGGGGGTGGTTTGGGAGTGTTGTATACGGATGCAGACTCGCCTCCGTCTATTTCGTCGTATCTTCGGTTGCTCGCGACGTCTTTGAAAGAAGCGTGTGAGGCCAAACAGTTATCTCTGCCTAAACTTATTGTCGAACCGGGCCGATCGATTGTGGCGCAAGCAGGCGTGACGGTGTATACCGCTGGAACAATTAAACCGATTCCTGGTATTAGAGATTATTTATTTGTAGATGGTGGTATGGCAGATAATATGCGGCCGCTTTTGTATCAAGCAGAATATACGTGGGTGGTTGCCAATCGTATGTTAGAGCAACCTGTGCATACGTATACGATTGCTGGAAAATTTTGTGAGTCTGGCGATGTTTTGGCAAAAGATATCCATTTACCAGAAGTGTCTGTCGGAGATTATATCGTGTCGTATACGACGGGGGCTTATAACTATTCGATGGCTTCTAACTATAATCGATTTTGCAGGCCCGCCGTTGTGTTGGTTGGTGATGGGCACTCTCGTCTTTTAGTGAAGCGTGAAACGGTGTCGGATGTCTTGCGTTTTGATGTGTGGGGACCGGCATGAACTTCGCAGGTTTTTTGGTTGAGCCATGGGCGGGTATTTTGCACTGGGGTATCCTGATTTTAGATTTTATTTTGGTTTATATTTTGATTTATCAGATCTTGTGTTGGATGTGGAATACGCATGCGTTTCCGTTAATTAAAGGTCTTTTTTTGGTGATGTGTGTGTATGTGATGAGCCATTTTTTGCATCTCACCATGCTCAATTGGATTTTGGGTAAATTTACAACCGTTTTGATTTTAATGGTGATTATTGTGTTTCAGCCGGAACTGCGTCGGTTTTTGGAGTGGATTGGCTCAGTTCGGACGGTATTTACGCCGGTTTTGTCGTCTTCTGAGGCAGAGAGTGCTGTACTCATTAAGCAGCTTTTACGTTCATTTGAGTGGCTTTCTCGCGAAAAAGTGGGGGCTCTTATCGTAATAGAAGCGAGCAGTAATTTGATGCAATATTCGCTTTCGGGTGTTGCGGTAAATGCGACACTTTCTGCAGAAGTTTTAGTAAGTTTGTTTTGGCCTGGTTCGCCTACGCACGATGGTGCCGTTATTTTGCGTGAGAGCAAGATTGCGTCGGCTGGGTGTTTGTTGCCGTTGACGGATACGAAGATTCAGGATCGTCGTTTGGGTACAAGACATCGTGCGGCGTTGGGGTTGTCAGAATTAACAGATGCTTTAATTTTTGTGGTGTCTGAAGAAACGGGCATTATTTCGCTTGCTGAAAATGGTAAATTGACTCGATATTTGAGTAAGGAAGCGATTGAAACGCGTCTCTTTAATTTGTATAAGGAGGTGTCCTAATGGGTCAGCGTCATCCTAGTGCCATGATTGAAATGAAACAAAAAGGTCAGAAGATTCGGATGTTGACTGCTTACGATGTATTGATGGCGCGTTTGCTGGATCAGGTTGGGGTCGACATGATTTTGGTGGGGGATTCTTTGGGAAATATGTTTGCGGGATATGACAACACGATTCCGGTAACAATGGATCACATGGTGTATCACACGCAGGCGGTTTGCCGTGGTGTATCGCGTGCATTGGTGGTGGCCGACATGCCATTTATGAGTTATCACGTCTCTGTTGAAGAAGCCAAGCGGAATGCAGGGCGTTTGATTCAAGAAGGTGGCGCTCATGCCGTTAAAATGGAATGGGT
>CAMDGG010000027.1 GCA_945898045.1 bacterium UBP8_UBA817 | reverse complement strand
TGAATTTCGTATTTTTCTTTGATGCCGCGCAAGATGGCGATGGTGCCGGCGACAGAAGGCTCACCTACAAAAACTTGTTGGAACCTGCGTTCTAGGGCCGCGTCTTTTTCGATGTATTTTCTGTATTCGTCCAAAGTTGTGGCGCCAATGCAACGGAGTTCTCCCCGTGCAAGTGCGGGTTTGAGCATGTTGGCTGCATCCATGGCGCCTTCAGAGGCACCTGCGCCAACGATGGTGTGTAATTCATCAATAAAAAGGATGATATTGCCTTCTTGCTTTTGTATTTCTTTAAGAAGGGCTTTGAGGCGTTCTTCGAACTCACCTCTGTATTTTGCGCCAGCGATAAGAGACCCTATGTCGAGAGAGAGAAGGCGTTTGTTTTTTAGGAGTTCTGGTACGTCTCCAGAGACGATGCGTTGTGCGAGGCCTTCTGCGATTGCTGTTTTTCCGACGCCGGGTTCGCCGATAAGTACGGGGTTGTTTTTACTTCTACGACAGAGGACTTGAATGACGCGTCTGATTTCATCGTCTCGGCCGATGACGGGATCAAGTTTGCCTTTTTTGGCACGCTCAATGAGGTCGATAGTGAATTTTTGGAGGGTTTGATAACTACCTTCTGGATCTTGGGTGTTGGCATTGCTACTGCCCCGAATTTCTTGGAGTATTTTTTTTGCAGCCGTTTCATTGAGACCTAATGATTTGAGAATTTTTGCGGCGTCCGTGTTGCTTTTGAGTGTGGCGAGTAAAAGATGTTCGCAACTAACATAGTCGTCATCAAGTGCTTCGGCTTCTTTTTGTGCGTTATCTAGTAGTTTATTCAGATCTTGTGAGAGATATTGTTTGCTTGCATCCTCTACTTTTGGGAGTTTGTTGAGTGCGGTTTGGAGGTCTTTTTCTAGGTTTGGTATAGAGACGTCTGCTTTTTTTAAAATGGGGAGTATCGCTGTGTCTGGAACAGTGGCGAGAGCAAATAGTAGGTGGCGATCGGTGAGTTCTTGGTGTCCTAATTCTTGTGCTTTTTTTCCTGCCGCTTGTAACACTTCTTGAGATTTAAGTGTGAGTTTGTCCATAGGTATCATATGTGTGCTCCTTAATTAAGATTTTCTAAATTGGAGGGAGTAGAATTTAGCATATAGACCGTTTTGATTTAAGAGGTCTTCATGAGTTCCGATTTCTTCTATTTTTCCATTTTCGATCACGACAATTTTGGTGGCATGCATAATGGTAGAGAGTCGATGCGCAATTACAAAAGTGGTGCGATTTTTGAGTAATTTAAGTAGCGCATCTTGAACGAGTTTTTCGGACTCAGAATCTAATGCGGATGTGGCTTCGTCCAGAAGAAGAATTTTTGGGTTTCTTAAAATAGCTCTGGCAATGGAAAGTCGTTGTTGTTGGCCACCCGAGAGAAGTCGGCCTCTATCCCCAATTTTAGATCTGAGATTTCCTGGAAGTTTTTCAATAAATTCCCATGCGTTGGCCATTTTGGCAGCTTCTATCACTTCGTCTCGTGTTGCATCGGGTGTTCCGTATCGAATATTTTCTAGAATACTTCCTCGGAAGAGAAGATCTTCTTGGGGTACGATGGCGATGTGTTGTCGAAGTTCATGAACGTTAAGTGTACGCAGATCTTGTCCATCTAAAGTGATGCTGCCCTCTGAGGGATCATAAAATCTGGGTATCATGTTGATAAGGGTGCTTTTGCCTGCACCTGAGAGCCCAACAAGGGCGATGGTGTCACCTTCTTTGGCTTCTAGAGAGATGTTGTTTAGTACGGGGCCACTTGTTTTATTGTAAAAAAATGAGACATTGTTGAACTTGATATTGCCTTTTGGATTTTCAAGCGGGGTTGGATGTTCTGGCGATTGGATATCAACGGGTGTATCTAAGAGTTCGAAGACGCGCTCTGCGGATACCGAAGCGACTTGTAATTTATTGGAGACTTTGGATAGTACAATAATGGGGTCAATAAGAAGCAAGATTCCGGTAAAAAATGAGGCCAGTTGTGGGCCTGTCATTTGGCCTTGGGTGACTTCTAGACCGCCGTACCAAAGCACGAGTGTGATGACGAGGAATTGGAGAAATGAAATGCTAAACTCCACTTTGTTTTTGACTTTTACACCGGTCATAAGGGCTCTAAAGTTGTGCATATATTCGCGTTTCATTTTTCTATAATCTCTGTCTTCCATGTTATAGGCTTGGACGAGTTTCATATTGCTGATGCTTTCTTGTGTGATGTGGGTGATATCGCCCATTTTGCGTTGTGCTTGGCTGGTTACTTTTTTGAGTGAAACGCTTAATTTGGATATTAAGACAACGAAGAGTGGGATAGCAATGATGCTGAAGCAGGTAAGCTTCCAGTTTAAGATCATCATGTAGGTAAGGACGCCGAAAAAAGTAATGGTTTGTGGCAGGAGATTTTCGAAAATAATTAGAATGCCGCCTTGTAGGTTGGCGGTATCGGAAAACTGTCGATTAATGAGTTCTCCTACTTTCCATTCTGAATAAAAACTTTGCGAGAAATGTTGTAGTTTTTTGTAGAGTTGTAGTCTGATATCAATAATAATTTTATTGCTGATCCATGCGGTCAAATAGGCCTGGCCAAACTGTGTAACAAGCCGTGCGCTAAATAGGCCAATGACATTAAAAATCTGGTTGTGAAAATAGCTTAGATTTTTTTGGCTGATGGCATTTACGATATCTCGAACTAGCGGTAGAAAATAGACGTTGGCAGTGGAGAAAAGTGAGGCTAAAAGAAGAGAGAGAAAGAACCACCAGAGGTAAGGTTTTAAATAGGCGATGCTTCTTAGGTAAATTCTCATGGTATTTGTTATTTTCGGGGTTGGGGGTTTTTAATTGGGATATTGATCCAAGCTGTATTTTGTTTGACTTTTTTCTCAAGGGCAAACATTGTTTCCCCTAACGATTTTCCCTTGTATTGTTCAATTAAGTTTGTTCGGATATCTCGTTGGAGTTCAACACAATTGATATATAATTTTTTAGACATTTTTTAAAACCTCCCGTGGGGATCTAATATCTAGCGTTTGGTAACCTTCTTTTAAATTAACTGAATTGAATCCAAAAATGCGATGCACGTTAACAATATGTTTGAAATTCCAACTGACTAGAATGTCCACTTTATTGACAGTTGCTGCTGCTATATGAAATGCGTCTGCTTGCGATTTTTTTGGAATAACTTTTTGGTCTAGATATTGCATGCCTAGATTATTAATTTCTTGGGTTACAAAAATTTCTTCTGTATGAGGTAATTTAAGAATTTTTTTGAGTTGTTTTTTGATCATGTCTGGGGCGTTTTCTATTTCTGCTACGGTAATACTTGAAATCACAGGTATTGCAAGGGAATCGGTAATTTCTAACATTAATTGATTTGAAAATTCCTCGAATTCTTTATCAAAGCATCCGCCTATCACTGATGTATCAAGATAGAGTCTTAGTTTTTTCATCAGAAGCGAGTATAGCAGATTTTGAGTTTATAATGCTAGGGAGTTGCGTATTTGTTACTCTTTAGGAGATGTCTATTTGAGCCAAGACATGTCTTGTAGTGCTGTTTCAATTGGAATGAGTTGGATATGATTGTTTAACAGTTTTTTTTCTTTTCCAATATAGAGGCATATGCAGGTGGCGGTAGGATAATCTTTTTTGAAAAGTGTGAGTCCAATAAGATCAGCGGTTCTAATAGTACCGCTGCCTTTGACCTCTATTGCGGTGAAGCAATTTTCACCATAGATGATGAAATCTACTTCGTGGCCTGTGTTGGTTCTCCAGAAATAGACGGTATCGTTTCTGTTTTCGTAGGCTAATGTTGCCAGAATTTCTTGTAGGACTAGGGTTTCATAGGCAGGGCCATTAATTTCCTCGGGTCTGTCTAATGGGCCTTTTGGACGGATGCTTTTGTAGACACCCACGTCAAAATAATAAAACTTATGATGTGTTGTGAGTTTCCTTTTGGATTTTTTTGTAAAGACAGGAATTCTATATCCAATAAGTAGGTCTTCAAGAATATTGAAATAACTGGTGACTTTTTGGCGATCTAAAGATGTTTCTCTGGCAATTTCTGAATAGTTTAGACAAGATCCCTGTGAGAAACTGGCAATTTCTAAGAATCTACTGAAATCCCCTATGTTACGTGTTAGCCCCTCTTGTAGGATTTCTTCTTTTAGGTAGGTTTGAATATAGCCTTTGAGATATTCTTCGGGTTCATTGTCATAGAGAGTGAGGGGGAGATGTCCTGATGCGATACTTTTTTTCAGATCAAATTTTTCATCGAGTTCTATAGCAGTCAGAGGATACATATGGAAGGTGCGTGCGCGTCCACCCAAGAGATTGACCCCGTTTTTTCGGAGAGATCTGTCGCTAGATCCTGTTAAGATGAATTGTGTTTTGTGTATTTCGATTAATCGATGAACCTCGTTGAGAAGTTGGGGAATTTTTTTTGTGTGTATAAATTCTTCTAGTCTGGAGGGGTTTGCAAGTAAAAGGGTGTAATCATTTGCTTTTAGTAGATCGATATAGATGGCCTGGGGGTAATGTAGCTTTAGTCATGTTGTTTTTCCGATGCCCCTAGGGCCAAAAAGAAAATAAGAGGTGGTGATTTCAAGTGGTTTTTTGAGCTTTCTGATGATCATGACATCATTTTGCTATGTTTTTTGATGGTTGCACAGAATTATTAGAAGTGTGGATTTTGAGCTTATAATGCTAGGGAGTCGCGTGTGAGTTTGGGGTGAGGCATGTTTGACCATGGAGCGAGTTGTGCCAATCCTGTTTGTTTAATCAGACAGCTTTGTATACCGAGTTGGGTTTCAAAGGCGAGGCAGTTTTCGGGATTGTCATCGAAAAAAAGTGTATGTTTACTAAGTGTGTATCCGAATGTGGCTTGGATGTGATTTTTGACTAGAGTGGCAAAATTTGGGTAGGGTTTTCCGATCCATATAAAATTTCGTTTGCAGTCTTCTTCGAGTTTTTTTGCGTAGTATCCAATGACGGGTATGAGGGTGTTGTTTTTTCCCACAACATGGGTGTCGGGATTGCAGCAAATGACGGGTAGTAGGGGGTTTTTCAATAAATGGTTTTTGACTTGGTTATAAATGGCTTGGTTGTTTTCTTTCAGTGATGAGGTGAGGACGATGCACGCTGCATTTTTGATGTTTTCTGTAGGCTGTCCGCCGGCGTCTTCGATGTATGGGTATGAGTTTGGGCCACCATAGATATAGCATTTTTTGTGAGTGATTAATGGCTGTATTTCGGGGTCTTTTTGTAGGCCTTGTCCAGATGAAATGATATGTGATTGTGGTATTGGGATTTCATAGTCTTGGAGTCTTTTGGCGATGTAGGTGAGGTAGTAGCTGCTGTTGTTGGTTACTACGATGACGAGGCCTTGTTTTTGGAGGTTTTGGATGGTTTTTTGTATGCCTGGAATGGGGCCTTCGTCGTTGTAGAGAACCCCGGTGGCATCGACTAAAAAGCAGGTGGTATTTTTGATGTTCATAGCGTGTGGGTGGGCCGAACCCAATAGCCAGGAAAGAGAGCTTGAATTTTATCTGCTAGTTTTTGTGCGTGCTCTTGTGAGTCTGCACACATATATACAGTCGCGCCTGATCCTGAGAGATAAATGGGGGGGAGCTTGGCTTCGTTGAGTGCTGTCTCGAGAATGGGATAGAGGGGGTAGTTTTTCCAGACAATTTCTTTAAAATCGTTCTCGCCCAAAGTGCTTTGTTTTAGAAAGTTTTTGGTTGTCTGCGGGGTTCTGGTGGAAGGCGTTTCATTGTCGAATGCTTGGTAGATGGATGGGGTAGGGAGAAGAATGTTGGGGTTTATGAGGACGTAAGCTTGTGGAGATGCTGGAAGGGGTTCTATGGTTTCTCCGATGCCACTGACTACGGCCCGAGCCCCAGTTAAAAAGAAGGGGACGTCGCTGCCCAGTTGGGTGGACACTGTATGGAGTTGTTGAATAGACAGTGAGGGGAGTTGTTGTTGTAGAAATTGAAGGAAATAGCCCGCATTACTGCTGCCTCCACCGAGTCCGCCGCCGATAGGTATTTGTTTTTCAAGATGGATGGATAGGCCGAAGGGGATGTCGTTTTGGAGGAGCGTGTAGGCTTTTGTGATGAGGTTGGTCGTATTATTTAGTGTTGAATCGGAGGTTGTTAGGTTATAGGTTTTTTCTTTAGAAAGTATGATGGTTAAAGTGTCGTGGAGTGTGATGCTTTGAAATATAGAATGAAGCGGGTGATAGCCATCGGGTCTGGGAGGATAAAGGTGCAATGCAAGGTTTAGCTTTGCATAAGATTTCAGGATGTGAGTTGACATTCATCCTCCCTTTTACGACTTATTTAATTTTAGAAATGTCGCGTGTTATTTTGATGTCTTTTTTGATTTTTTCAAGATAATCGGTTGTTAGTTTTTGTTTCTTTTGTGTGCGTAGTGCATTTCTAATGTCTTCTTTTACTTGATCAAAACTAAGTGCGGGACGTTGTTTGGTTTCAAGTAGTTTGATGATGTGAAACCCATATTGTGTTTTGACAACACCCGAGAGACTGTTTTTGCCTTTCAGTGAATAAGCGGCGCGTTCAAATTCTGGAATCAATTGGCCGCGTGTGAACCATCCCAAGTCACCACCATTTTTTCCTGATGGATCTATCGAATGTGTTTTTGCAAGTTGATCAAAGTCTGTACCTTTTTTGAGTTGGGACAAAATCTTTTCTGCTTCTGCATCTGTTTTGACTAGAATATGTTTCGCGTGACGGTATTCTAGGTCTCCGAATTGGGATTTGTTTTGCTCAAAATAGGCTTTGATTTCTGCATCGGCTGCATTGGTATGGGCATCAATTTTATCTTGCATAATGGTAGTTAGAAGCAATTGTTTTCTGGTGTCTTCCATTTGTTTTTTGAAGCTATCACGTTTTGCGATGTTTTCTTTCTCTGCTGCATTTAACAAAAGTTGTTCATCAATCATTTGATCGAGTAGTTTTACTTTGTTTTCTTTTTGACGAAGTGCATCTTGATATTGTGCTGGAAATGTTTTGATGCGATCGTTTAAATCACTTAGCGTAATGTGTGTTTTTCCAACGGTTGCAATGGAATCTTTTTTGGCGCCAAGACCCAAAAATCCGAATGTAAAAACCGTACATACGAGTAGACTTGCTGCGAGTAATGATTTCTTTTGCATAGGGGTAATCCTCCAATAATTAATTTGTTTTTGAAGCAACGCTTTCTTCGTAGTTTGCATTAATTAAGCTGATACGGTGTTGTGCATCAATTTCCAATACTTTTACGGTAATTGCATCGCCTTCTTTTAACACATCTTCAATTTTGTCGATGCGTTCTTTTGAGATTTTTGAAATGTGTAGAAGTCCTTCTTTTCCTGGGAGTAGTTCGATGAATGCGCCGAAGTTGGTGATGCGTACCACTTTTCCTTCGTATACTTCGCCTTTTTCTACTTCTTTCACAAGACCTTCTATCATTTTTTTTGCAATCTCTACAGATTCGGCATTTTCTCCGGCGATGCAGACTTGTCCTTCTACTGTTTCAGAAATAGAGATACTCGCGCCACTGGTTTCTTCAATCTTGCGAATCATTTTTCCGCCCGGTCCGATGATGACACCAATCTTGTCTTTTTTGACCATGATGAAATCGATCTTAGGGGCATTTTTTGACACTTCTTCACGTGGAATTTCAAGCGTTTGAAGCATTTTGTCTAGGATGTGAAGTCTGCCTTTTTTGGCTTGTTCTAGTGCATTTTTAAGAATTTCTTCTGAAAGGCCACCGACTTTAATGTCTAATTGTAGGGCGGTGATTCCTTTTTTACTTCCAGCTACTTTAAAGTCCATGTCGCCGTAGTGATCTTCTAGGCCTTGAATATCAGATAGAACAACATAGCCAGATTCATCAATCAATAAGCCCATTGCGATACCAGATACTGGCGCTGTGATTGGAACACCACAATCCATAAGTGCCAATGCCCCTGAACAGACTGAAGCCATTGACGAAGAGCCATTGGATTCTAGAATTTCAGAAACGATACGAATGGTATAAGGAAACGTTGCGTGTGTAGGAAGAATGCTTCTAATAGCGCGTTCTGCTAGTGCACCATGGCCCAATTCTCTGCGACTTGTTCTTGCAAAATTTCCGACTTCTCCAACTGAGTAAGGAGGGAAGTTGTAGTGGAAGAAATAAGTGCTTTTTGTTGTGTTGCGTAGGCCATCTTCCATTTGTTCATCGTCAGGTGTTCCTAGTGTAATAACGCCTAAACTTTGTGTTTCGCCACGTGTGAATAAGGCAGATCCGTGTGTTGAAGGAAGCGTGCCAACTTCGATTTCGATGGGGCGAATTTCGTCTAGCGCACGTCCATCTGGGCGTACTTTACTTTGAATAATTGTTTTGCGGATTTTTTCTTTTTTGAGGCTGCTGAAGAAATATTTTACTTCTGCTTTGTTACTGCCATCTTCTGCTGTAAATTTCTCAACGGTTTCTTTTTCAAGTGTGCTTAACAATGTTTCGATCTGCGTTTTGTTGCCAGATTTCATATTGTCTTCGATCGTTGTTTTTAGAAAGTCGTTAATTTGTGCTTCTAGAGATGGGTTAGAAAATCCTGCTGGTACAGGTAGTTTTTCTTTTTGTATTTGAGCGGCCAAATTTTCTTGAAGTGTGATGGTTTCTTTAATGTGTTTATGCGCAACGCTAATTGCACCAAGAATGGCTTCTTCAGAGACTTCGTTTGCACCGGCTTCTACCATTAAGATGGCGTCTTTTGTTCCGGCAACTACAATTTCTAAGTCGCTTTTTTCAAGTTGTTCCATAGATGGGCAAAAGATATATTCGCCGTCGACTCTTGCAATTAATGCTGCGCCGACTGGGCCATTGAATGGAATATCGGATACGCTGAGTGCTGCAGAGGCTGCAACGATGCCTAGAAATTCTGGGTTAAATGTTTGGTCAAACGAAAGCACTGT
>CAMDGG010000026.1 GCA_945898045.1 bacterium UBP8_UBA817 | reverse complement strand
CTCAGAGCCAGCAGGTATTTTTGGCGCCTCCCTTTTTGCAAACCCTGGTTGAAAGTTTTGAAAGTGGAAATCCTGTTTTTTCTGAATTGGCACTGTCGATTATTGCCTTGGTTGAAATGACTTTTGTACAAAATATCTTAAATCGTTCGGATCATTTGACAGAATCTCGATGGAAAAGCCCCGAATTGTCTGATCACTTGTTGCGTTGGATCAATGCGCATCCTTCATTTTCTAAAGCGACTATTCAGGAAAAGGATGAAATTACCTTTTTGGATCATGTGTTTCGGATTCAACGGATTAGGGATGAAATACACCATACTGAAACGGTTTATCATAAAATAGTATTGTTACCACCCAGTGCGTACATGTTGCATCATTGGTTTTGTGCTCAGGGTATTCAGGTTGTAAAGCTTCAGGCGACGTATTCTGAGTCGGGATTTGTAGCTTTGTTTCAAATGTTATTTGGCTTTGGTTTTTTTGATATTGTCATGATTACAGATTCATCAATCTTGTGGCCAGAGAGATTTCAGTTGATATCGGAGGCTGTTTCGGAAGTCCATTCGGAGCATATTGTTATTTTGGATAGTCGTAGCTTTGGAGTGGGCGTTCGTCTTTTTGCTTCTCAGGTGATGCAGCAATTTTCGAAAAAAGGCATTTCTCATTTGTTAGATGTACCGATTCCGAAGCTATTTATGATTTTTGAAACAATAGAGCGCGTCGGAAAACAGGAGTGGTTTCAACGTTTATTGGGACGCCAAGTTGTGAGTGACAATGATAGAGCGATCGTTGGGTTTCATAATGCAACGTGTGTTCTTAATTCAGAAGATAGTTTGGCCCATGATTTGCAAGACGTCTATCGTCAAATGACACTTTCGGAGACTTCTCCGAAGTCGATACGATTACTTACTACTCATAAAAGCTTATTAATAGACGCATTTGTTTCTCAGTTACAACACTACTTTTCCGATGCTAAAGTAACGTTGTCATATGACCCCCAGTATTGGGTCGAAGACTTTGCCCCCACAATCAGTATTTGCACGATTTAAGAGGCGAGGATGTCATCTCTAATTTTTTGAACAAATTGAATGAGGTAATGGACATTGTGAAGGCTGAGTAGAGTCATTGCGAGAAGTTCTTTCGCCATAAAAAGATGTCTTAGATAGGATCGGGAGAAATGGGTGCAGGTGTAGCATTGGCATAGGGGATCGATGGGAAGGGGGTCGGTTTTGAATTGTTCGTTTTTGATGGTTAATTTTCCTGTGGTTGTAAATAGTTGTCCGTGACGCGCGAGACGGGTTGGGAGCACGCAATCAAACATGTCCACGCCTTGTGCGATGGCATACTCTAGGTTTTCGGGAAGGCCGACGCCCATTAGATATCGAGGTTTATTTTCAGGGAGTTGGGGGGTGGTGTGGGCGATGATGGGATACATTTTATCTATGGGTTCGCCGACGCTAACACCGCCAATGGCGTAGCCTGGCAGATCTAGTTTGATCAGGGCTTCGACGCTGCGATCTCGGAGGTGTGGGTACATGCCTCCTTGTACAATAGCGAAAAGAAGTTGGGGGGTATTCAGTGATCTCCAATACTCTGCGGCTTCGGTTTCCCATTGGGTGGTGATGGCTAGATCCCGTGCTGTTTCTTCTTCGGTAGCGGGATAGGGTGTGCAAATGTCGAGGGGCATCATGATGTCTGTTCCGAAGTCGTGTTGAAAATCGATGACGGATTTGGGGGTGAAGAGATGTTTGCTACCATCGATGTGAGATTGAAATGTGACGCCAGTGTCGGTAATCTTTCGCATTTTTGACAGGGAGAAGACTTGGAATCCACCGGAATCCGTGAGGATGGGTTTGGGCCACGCGATCCATTTGTGGAGGCCGCCGGCTTCTTTGATGAGTTTGGAGCCTGGTCGTAGGGCTAGGTGGTAAGTGTTGCTTAAAATAATTTGGGCGTTAATGTCGTGCAGATGTTGGGGGGTTAGGGATTTGACAGTGCCTTGTGTGCCGACGGGCATGAAGACGGGGGTTTCGATGGGACCATGAGGTGTGTGTAGAATGCCGGCTCGGGCTTTGGAGGTTTTGGATTTTTTGACGATTTCGAAGTGGCTCATGCTGAAGACTTTTTCATAGTCCTAGTCATTTTGCAACGCGTTTTTTTGGAGATTATGCCGTAGCTTGGTTTCCTCTAGCCTTAATATATTGTCGTTCGAAAGATTGATAGAGGTTTTCTCTCGCTTCTGGGGTGGTTTTTAACAATAATTTGTCTGCAAAAGCTTGGTATTGTTTGGGGTGCGTTATCCTTGCTTCTTTGAGTAGATTCATTTTTTGTGTGAGTATTTTTAATTCTGCTGCAGTCAATTTTACTTCTTTTGATCCTAGTCCCGCGACAAAAGATTGGTCTGCTTGAGCCATTGTCAAAGAATCCGCTTGTCCTCCCGCTTTGAAGTTATGACGTCCTGTTGCTAAATGCAACTTACCGGTATGCATATTGGTTTCTAAGGGATTGGCGCCTTCAATTCCAAAGGCTACTACAGCGTAGGATGTTCCATCGGCTCCCTTCATGTCTTCTTTGGCAACAATACACAAGCTTCCGTTGGTGCCGTCTGGCTTGATGGTTTGTGCAACGCCATTAGCATCGATGACCATGTTTCCAGCTCCACCAACTGCAATTTGGCCCATTAATTGGTGGGCTCCGATGTTCAATCCTTTTGTTTCAATCGGGACCCCTTCTTGCCCGTAGTACATAATGGTTTTTACAATTAACTTGATTTGGGCTTCGTCTAATCTGGTACCCTTGAAGTCTTTAAAACTTCTAACTGCAGCGGTTAATTTCTCTTCATCGTTTTTGATTAATACTTTGCTGTCATTATTGAGAATGCCTTGAGTTAATAAATGAAAATGGAGTTGTGTTGCACGGCTAAGTGTTTTTCCCTCTTTCTTCGCTAAGAAGTCATAATAGTTCAAGTTTTTTACAGTCAGGGTACCGTCGTGTATTTCAAAATTATGTGAGGATGCGGGGGTTGGGAGTGTTATCTTGCCTACTTCAGTTTCTCGTCCACCTAACGCTTTGTTAAAGGAGTCTCTATCTACGCTGAGGGTACGGAGTAATTCTTTATGTGCGTTGGGATTTTCTTGGTCATTAGCAGCCATAAGGGTACATCGATCACCGTGCATAAAATGTGTAGAGGTGGGGCCTTCATGGGTGCTTGTTAGGGCATAAGCTAACATGAGATTTTGTTGTAGCTCTGCGCCTTGTTGAACCCGTTTTACTCCTTTGGCATCCGTAAAATGAGCACCAATTCGGAAGCTGTCAGCGCCTAATTTTTCGGGCGTGGGGGTTTGAAAGCTGGCCATGGTTTGTTTGTGATCTATATCTCTAATCTGTTGAATGGCATCTTTTGCATTGAGGTCAACCGGTTTAAACGTGTCTGTCATGTCTTTTATATTAAATGTTTCTTCAAAGAGTTTTAAAAGTTCAGGAGAATCTGCTCTTTTGACTGCTTCAAATAAGGCTTTCATTCTATTTTTTGGTTTTAACTTAGTTTCGTTATCTGGACTAGTACCACTTACGAAGCTTTTCATCAGTTGTTTAGCGGTCTCTCTATTTTCTAGTAGTTTGGTGGGATCTGTTGTCTCTGTGGATATCTTCGTACGACATTCTTTTGCTAGATCACTTGCTTTGCTATTGAGTCGGCTTAAAGTGGAGGTGCCCATTTCTTGGCTACCTGGTATTTGTGCTTGTTCAATATGTAGTGCAGCTAGTGCAGCGTTCTCGTGTCCTTTTGAATCGTGTTCTACGGTGATGGGTATTCCAGGTAAGGAGGTACGTTTAGACGCGGTAGTAGGTGGTTTGGTTGGCTGAGACATTGCGTGTGATCGATTTCTTGGTAACGATACGGGGGTAACCATTTGATTTCTCCTGTATATCTAGGAGATATATGGGTTTAAATTGGGTTTTTTAAACCTTTTTATATGCGGTACAGGCGTATATAGTGTTCAAGTAGGGGGTCTGTAAGTTCGTAGCCTTCTTTTTGTTTTGTTATGACGCCGTTGTCCCATAATTTTTTGATGATTCGGCTTACTGACTTATTCGTCATTCCTGTTTTTTTTATAAAGGCTATAGATTGTGGTTTTTCTATGATTCTTATGCGACTTATTTCTATCAGTATTTTTTGTTCAGAGTCTGAAAAATGTGCGAGGTAGCTTTCGAAGCGACTTGTTTTTGATTCTAAGAGAGTTTGGAGGGCTGTGTTTACGATTGTTAGTGTAATGTCTGTGTTTTCGTGGTTTATGTGGATGTGCTGGCATAGGGTATTGATGGATTCGGGGACGCGTTTCACTAAATCTTGTAATTCTGTTGCGGTTTCTAGTGAAATAGTATTCTTGTTTTGGCTAAATCTTTCTTGTATATAAAGATGGTAGTCTGTGTATGGGATTTTTCCCATTGAAATGTCTTGTCCCCAGGAGGCTAGGGGTGCGTTTGGGTTGGCAAAAATTTGAGATAGAATGTGATTTTTGGATCCTAGAAGGATGATGGGGGTGTCTTTTGTTATTTCAAAAGCAGCTCTGAAATGGGCTTGGGCTTCTGGAATGATTGCAATGTCTTGAAATTCGTCGATGATAATGAGCGATGGCATTTTTTTTGCGAGATCTTGAATCATTTCAAATATAAATACAATGGTGTCCTGATGTTTTTGTTCGGATAGTGTGATAGATAAGCTGGGTTGTCCTGTGAGGGGATCAATATTGATTTCTGGCCGTAGGGCGGATAGTAGTCGTTTTGTTTTTTGGATTAGATTTTTAGCCGGAAAAGAGTGTCTAAACGAGTTTTCAAAAGCCGCTCTTAATCTTGAGACTAGCATTTCCATGGATCTGACTTCGATGAGATCAGCAAAGAATACAAAAGATTCTGGATGCGTTTGTTTGAATTCTTTTCCTATAATATTTTTGACTAGGGATGTTTTTCCAAAGTTTCGTGGGCCATATAAAACGATGTGATTTTTTTGTTTGATGTGTCGCCGCAAAGCTTCTCGCTCGGATTCAAAGTTACAAAAATTTTCTTCTTCAATGGCTTGGTCTATTAGGAATGCCTTCATAGGACATATGGTATCAATACACATAGTATCATACAAGTAGTGTCATACAGTTTAGTGCCATTGGTACTATGGCATCAATTCCAGTAGAACGGTATTCAGGAGATAAAGACCTTTGGTTGTGACGCGAAGATAGGCTCCCTGTTTTTTGAGAAGTTTTAGGTTATAGAGTTTTGCGAGTGGGGTGAAAAATTCTTCTTCAAAATTACTGTTGAAGCGGGATTGAAAGTTGGCAAGAGACAGGCCTTTCATGAGGCGTAAATGGGTGCTGATGTAGTCATGTATGAGTTCTGAGTTGTTGGGGGCGGGAGTGTGGTTTGTGGGGATGGGGCCGATGGGATTTTTGCAGTAGGTGGTTAGGTTTTTAGGTTGTTGATAGTGTTGGTTGAGGTAGAAAGAACTGGCGCTGGGGCCGATGCCGATGTAGGGATTGAGGGTCCAGTAGGTGAGATTGTGTTGGGATTGGAAGCCGGGTTTGGAAAAGGCGGAGACTTCATATTGGGCGTAGCCATTTTTTTTGAGGTAGTTTCGGATGTATCGGTAGTGGGTGAGTTGGTGGTCGTCGTCCATGGGGCTGACATGTTCTCGCTCGAAAGGGGTGCCGTCTTCGATGCTGAGTGCGTAGGTGGAGAGGTGTGTGGGTTCTAGTGCGATGGCCCGATCTAGTGTGTTTTTGAGTAAGGGGATCGTGGCATTTTTGAGGCCGAAAATAAGATCGATATTGAAGTTTTTGAGATTATTTTTGTGTAGGAGTTGGATGGCTTCTACGACTTTATTTTGAGAATGGGTGCGACCTAGAAATTGGAGTTCGGAGGTTTGAAAGGACTGGACGCCGATGCTGATGCGATTAAACCCAAAGTTTTTTAGGATAGTGAGTTTGTCTTGTGTGACACTTTCGGGGTTCATTTCGCTGGTGGACTCGCAGGTGGTGGTTCGAGGGAACGTTTGGTGAATATAGGTGAGGAGGGTTTCGAGAGTTTTAGGGCTTAAGATAGAGGGGGTGCCGCCACCTAGAAAGATGCTGTGGAGCGTGATGGGTGCAAAGTTGTTTTTGTAGTGATCAAGTTCGATTTTAATGGCGTTTAAATAGTGGATTTCTTCGTCGGATGACCAGGGTTTTTTGTAAAAGGCGCAGTAGGGGCAGAGGCTTTGACAGAAGGGGACGTGAACGTAGAGGGCTACAGTGTCAGTTGATTCTGACATTTTTCACATTGGTTTAAATTCCCGGGGTTATCATGACCACATTTTGGGCAGAGACGGGTGGATAATTTGGGCATTTTGGATTTGATGGCATGGGCTTGGCTTCTAACGATGAAATAGATTGGAATACCAAAGACGGGAAAGAAAAAGGTGAGTAGGGTGAGGCCATACGCATAGGTTTCGGAGAGGCCTTGTTTTTTTGCATCCCAATAGCACAATGCCGCTAGGATACCTCTGCCAATAATGAGGAGTAACTGGGGTGACATTAGGACAGAACGTCAGTAGGTCGGCGCTTGGCCATCCGAATGGTGGTGCCTTTGCCGGGTTCTGACTGAACGTGTGCTTCGTCCATTAGATTTTTGATGAACGTGAGACCTAGGCCTAGGCCTAATTTTTTTTCGGATTTTTCTTTTTGTTCAGGGCTTCCGAGAACATTTGTATGGAAACCTGTTCCGGTATCGTGTACCTCTATTTCTAGTTTGTCTTCGTGAATTAAAGCTGTGATTTCAATAGTGCCTGTTGAATTTGGATAGGCATGTTGTACGGCATTGGTGCAGGCTTCTGAAATGGCTATTTTAATATCTTCTATTTCTTCGATGCTAAAATTCATACGTGTTGCGATGCCTGAAAGTGCAAGTCTAACAACGCCTACAAACTCAGAAGAAGAGGGTATCGTGATACTAACTTTACTGACTTCTGACATTAGGAAACCAAGCTTTCGAGTGCTGAAGATTCTGTTTCAAATAAGCTAATATTTTTGTCTTTTAATCCAGACATGTCGATTAGTTTTTTGATTTGAGGCTTACTCGAAATGAGAACCAATTTTCCATTATCTGATTGGATATTACGTGCGGCATGCGCGATGATGCCAAGGCCGGTGCTATCGATATAATGAACTTTTTCTAAATTAAGAATGAGGGTTTTGTGGCCTTCAGAAATGAGTATATTAAGTTGTTGATTGAGTTCTGGACAGGTGTGTATATCGACTTCCCCTTGAATACGAACAGTTGGGGAGAGGTGATCTTTATCGATGATGATTGAAAATGGATTGCCCATAGTTTCCATGTGAGTCCTTATAGTAAAAGAGAGAAATACTTTATGAAAGTATAGCCGAAGATATAGGCTGTATCAATGGTCATTGACAGTCGTTAGAAGCTTGGCTACAATTCCACCTCTTGTAATGTTGTGATTGGAGCTTATTATGGCCGCAGAAAAAAAGTCTAAAAAAATAGTAACACAAACATCGTTCGATTATCATAAAATTGTAATTAGTTGTGCTTGTGGTGCAACGTATGATTCTGGTTCTACACGTGAAGCAATTCGTGTGGATATTTGTGCAGGATGTCACCCGTTTTTCACTGGTGAGAAGCGTATTCTTGATGCGGAAGGCCGTGTTGAGAAATTCCGTAAGAAATATAACCTTCAAACGACTTAGTGTTTGAGCAGTTTCAAGGGTTAGAAGACAAGCTAAACGATATAGAAAGACGGATTTCTGATCCGGAGGTTATTTCTAATCAGTCTTTGTACCAGGAATTGGTTAAGAAGCATTCGGAGTTAGAAGAGCCCGTTTCGTATTTTAGATCTCTTAAAAAGCTTGAGGCAGAGTTAGGCGATGCCCAAGTTCTTTTAAAAGATCCAGAGATGAAAGAAATGGCTGTTTCTGAGATCAAATCGATTGAAGAACAAATGGCTCATTTCGAATTGCAACTTCAAATCTTTTTGTTGCCGAAAGATCCCAATGATACCAAGAATGCCTGGGTAGAAATTCGATCTGGTACAGGGGGCGACGAAGCGGCGTTGTTTGCAGCTGAGTTGTATCGTATGTATGTGCGATATGCTGAAACTAAGGGCTGGACAGTGGAAGTGATGTCTGAAAATCTGACCGAAATTGGTGGTGTTAAAGAAATTGTTTTTTCGGTTTCGGGTCAGGGCGTTTTTAGTCAATTTAAATTTGAAAGCGGTACGCATCGTGTGCAGCGTGTACCTTCTACAGAATCATCGGGTCGTTTACATACGTCTGCTGCCACTGTGGCGATTATGCCGGAAGCCGAGGAAGTGGATATACAGATTGATCAGAAAGATTTGCGTATTGATACGTATCGCGCAAGTGGTGCGGGTGGTCAGCACGTGAATAAGACCAGCTCGGCGATTCGCATTACCCACCTTCCGACGGGAGTTGTGGTGGCGTGTCAGGATGAGCGGTCTCAGTTTCAGAATAAAGATAAAGCGATGCGTGTGTTGCGTGTTCGGCTTTATGATAAGCGGGAAGAAGAGCTTCGTTCGAAGCACGCTAGTTTGCGTAAAGTGCAAGTAGGAACGGGAGATCGCTCTGAGAAAATCAGGACGTATAATTTCCCTCAAAATCGTGTGACGGATCACCGAATTGGATTGACGCTACATAATATGCAAGAGGTTTTGAGTGGCAAATTAGATGCTGTTATTGAGGCGTTAATTACTGCGGATCGTCTCGCTAAAATGAAGGCGTGATCACACTTTTTTCCTATTTAAAACAACTGGAATCTCAATTGGTAGCTGTGACTGACGAAGCTGCTTTGGAAGCAAAAATATTGCTTTGCGAATCAATGCAAATCGAGACGTCTGTTTTGTTGCGTGATTTGTCAGGTGAGCTTGATAGTGCGGTAATAGCACAGGTAGATGGCTGGGTTCAGCAGCGTTTGTCAGGCGTTCCTTTGGCGTATGTGTTGGGCTCGGCTGTGTTTCGCGGACAAGTTTATACTGTGCGGGCAGGCGTTTTAATTCCGAGGCCAGAAACGGAGCTGTTGGTTGAAAAAGCTATAGAAATTTTGCAAGAAACGCCGATGACTATTTTAGAATGTGGGGTGGGGTCTGGAATTATTGGTATTGAATTGGTCTTGGCTTGTCCTGCCTGTCGTGTTCTTGGTTGGGATATTTCCGAAACAGCACTTTCTGTGGCGCAAGAAAATGCAAATCGATTAGGTGTTTCTATAGCGTTTAGGCACGCGGACTTTTTTTCAGAAGAAGAGATTTGGGAACCTATTTTGGCATCGGGATTGCCGGTGCTTTTGGTGAGTAATCCGCCGTATATTTCGGAGTCGGAGTTTGTGGGGCTTGATCGAGGGGTACGTGAGTTTGAACCTAGGGAAGCCTTGGTTGGAGATGAAAATGGCCTCGGATATTACAGACGGTTATTAACGATAGCAAGGCCACATCCCGAAGTACGGATGGTGTTTGAAATTGGGTCAACTCAACAAGAAGATTTGACCCAGATATTGGTAGAGCTTGGGTACGAACACTACCAGTTTCTTTTAGACTATGCGGGTTTATCTCGGGTGTTAGTTGTAAAGGTGGGCAAATTGTTTTGATTAGCGGCTTGTGTTAATCTCTTAAACCATGTCGACATCTATGCTTTCGGTATTCAAGGGTAAAAACATACGGAGAGTTATTCACAAAAATGAATGGTGGTTTTCTGTTATTGATGTGATCGAATTGCTCACTGATTCGGGTCGACCAAGAAAATATTGGAGTGACTTAAAAAAGAAGATTCAAGAAGAAGGTTATGAGCAGTTGTCCGAAAAAATCGGACAACTGAAATTAGAAGCATCTGACGGAAAAAAGTATGCTACGGACTGTGCCAATACGGAGACAATGTTTCGTATTGTTCAATCCATCCCATCTACCAAAGCTGAACCCTTCAAGCGTTGGCTTGCCAAGGTGGGTTATGAACGAATTCAAGAAATTGACGATCCCGAGTTAGGTACGAAGCGAACCCGTGCGCTATACAAGGCCAAAGGCTACCCAGACGACTGGATTGAAATTCGGATGCGTGGCATTGCAATTCGTGAAGATTTGACAGATGAATGGCAAAAGCGTGGTGTAGAAGAAAATCGAGAGTATGCAATCCTTACAGCTGAAATTCATGAGGCTACTTTTGGTTTAAAGCCAGGGGAACATAAAAAGCTCAAAGGTATTAAAAGGGAAAATCTTCGGGATCACATGACCAACCTTGAGCAAATCTTTACCATGCTTGGAGAGGCCTCGACAACTGAAATTGCACGAACCCAAGATACCAAAGGCTTCAATGAAAATAAGCAAGCTGCAAAATCGGGTGGAAAGATTGCAGGAAATGCAAGAAAAGAACTTGAAGAAAAGACAGGGAAAAAAGTCATCAGCCGTAAGAATTATCTCAAACTAAAATCTAATAATACTTCTCTGGAATAATGAACCTTCTTAGGTTTTAAAGATAAGTTGGCTGTTATCGCTGTCGATGGTGATCCGATCACCTTCATTGACGCTGCCTTCCAGGAGTTTCATGGCGAGAGGATTTTGTATTTGATTTATTAGAAGTCGTTTTAATGGACGGGCACCAAAATCATGGTCGTAGCCAATTTCTGCGAGATGTTTTTTGGCTTTGTCTGTGAGAGTTAAGACGATTTCTTTGGGGATTAATTGTTTGTTGAGTGCGGAAATTTGTATGTCGATAATTTTGTGTAGTTGATCTTGTTCTAGATTTTTGAAGGTGATGATGTCGTCGACTCTGTTTAGAAATTCGGGCTTAAAAAGCTGTTTGAGAGCGGTCATGATGCTGGCGTCACGTTTGGTTTCGTCGGTTTCTGACAGGATAAATTGACTGCCTACATTTGATGTCATGATGATGATGGTATTTTTGAAATCTATGGTACGACCTTGTCCGTCTGTGAGGCGTCCGTCATCAAACACTTGGAGGAGAATATTAAAGACATCGGGATGCGCTTTTTCGATTTCGTCGAACAGAATAACGGCATATGGGCGTCTACGAACGGCTTCGGAAAGCTGGCCACCTTCGTCGTAACCTACATATCCGGGAGGGGCTCCGATGAGACGGGAGACGGAATGTTTTTCCATGTATTCTGACATGTCGATTCGAACCATGTTTTTTTCGCTGTCGAACATGAGTTC
>CAMDGG010000025.1 GCA_945898045.1 bacterium UBP8_UBA817 | reverse complement strand
CCTGTGATGACGTGTGCGTCGATGTAGCCGATGGGGCTTTTTAAAATTCCGTCTACAGGAACGATGCTATTTTCTGAAACTTCGATGATATCGTTTGGTTTGAGTGATTCGGTGAGGCAATTGCCCTGCCCTATTTTTTTTGCGTAGAGGGGGATGAAGTTTTTTTGTGAATCTAATTTATTATAGGTGGTTTTAAAAAATAATCGGGTGGAGAGTAATAAGAAAATAAAGACGGAAAGTGAGTCGAAATAGATGTGTGGGTTTTTAATGAGGAGGTTTAGAAAACTGAGGCTTGTTCCTAAGATAATGGCTAGGACGACAGGGACGTCGATTGTGATTTGTTTGGCTTTGAGTGCTGTCCAGGCTCCTTTATAAAAAGGTCGAGCGGCATAGAAAATAGATGGCAAAATGACTGCGCCACAGGCCCATTGGAAGAGGGCTTCGTAGTCGCCAGAGGCGCCGGAATACAGCACAACGGAAAACATCATGATGTTGGCCGCACATGCACCAGCTATGCCAATTTGCACTAGAGATTTTCTGAATTCTTTGTGTGATATTTCTGCCGTTTCTTCTGATTTTAGGGGGTGTGGGTAGTATCCGATTTGATTGAGTAGACTGGCTATTTTGGCGAATGAGCCGGTTTCTGTTCGTGTGATGGTGAGTTGAGAATTGCCTAGATTGAGCTGGATGTGTGCGACGTCTTCTATAAGGCGGCCTAGGTTTTCGATGAGCCATATGCAGGCGACACAATGAATGCCTTCCACAAAAAAGGCCATCGTGCGACGTGTTTCGTCTGTACAAAGTTTTTGGAGTGCCTCGGGAGTGTCTAGGTAATCGAATGGATCGGATATGGGCGTGATGGGTTTGGCTTTTGAGAACAAGGGCGCTGTTTTTTTGAGTTCATAATAGTGTGTCATATGACTCGCGTTGAGAATGTGATAGACGGTTAGGCAGCCGGCACAACAAAAAACCAGGTCTGTTTTTTCTGTAGTTTGGGTGGGGGTTTCACAATGAATACAGGGTTTGATCATATGGTTTTGGAATAGGTGTGGGAGGTCTTATTTAAGTGGGCGTCAAATACCATGCAGATATTGCGTACAAATAATTGACCTAATTCTGTGAGCTGTATCTCGTCTTGTGTTTGGTTTAATAATTTTTCTAATTCGTATTGGGATAAACTATTCTGTTCTGCTTTGAAATACTCGTCGAAATGCTGATTAAATTTTTCTAGAAATGTTTTTTTGTTGAGGGAAGACTGACACATGAGCGTTTCGATGGTGTATTGTCGTATGATGTCGTCTTGGGTTAGCGCGTAATGTCTTACTATGGGCAATTGGTGCTGATCGAGCTTGGCATAATAGTCTGGTAGCGTTTTGATGTTTTGAAAGAACTGGTGTGAGAGTGACCCGATTGCTGAGACGCCAATGCCAATATAATCTCGGGTGGGTTGCGGGCTATATCCCATAAAATTCCGTCTCATGGTTCCGTTCTTAAAGGCTAAGGCAAGGTCATCGTCTTTTTTAGCGAAGTGGTCCATGGCAATACTGACATAACCGGCTTCTAAAAAATAGTTTCGAGCTATTAAGAATAGTGCCATTTTTTCTTTGGGCGTGGGTAATAATTTGGGATTAAAGCCATTTTGATGGGCGTGATGTGAGGGGAGATAGGCGAAGCTGTAGAGTGCGATTCGATCGGGATTTAGTGTCGTTATTTGTTTGAGTGTTTCTTGAAATGTGAGAGGAGTTTGGTTAGGAAGTCCGTAGATAAGGTCTGCGTTGATGGATTTAAATCCTAGTTGCTTTGCTTCTAAAAACAGGGCTAGAATTTTTTCGAATGAGAGCTGACGATTGATGGTTTTTTGTACCCGTTCGTCTAAGTCTTGAACGCCAAAAGAGAGTCGGTTGAAGCCCAGTCGTTTGAGTGTTTTGAGTCGCTCGATGAGGATAGTTCGGGGATCAATTTCTATAGACATTTCTGTGAGAGTGGATAGGTCAAAATAAGTGCTAATTTCTTTGTGGAGTTTTTCTAATTGGGTGTCAGATAAATAGGTGGGCGTGCCGCCTCCAAAATGTATTTCTTTTAGGCTTATTTTTTTGATAGAGATGAGAGCCATTTCTTTTGATAAATAATCGATATAGGTGTCCCCAATTTCGGGGCTTAGCTTTTTGACGATGACATTACAGGCACAAAAGAAACACCGTTTTTGACAAAATGGCACGTGAATATAGAGTGAGGCGGGCTCTTGTATTTGGGGATATTGCACAGGGCTCGTTGTGTGCGGCCAATTGGGAACGGTTGGATAACTTGTGTAGCGAGGCCCTTCTAGGTTGTAGCGCGAGATGAGTTGGGGGGTGAGTTTAATCATGTCGGTACTATAGTGGTGGCGAAGTGTTTTTGATATCAACCAGGGATGTTGATATAGTAGGCGCGTGTCAAAATCAAATTTTAAAAATGATGCGTCGGCACTTAACTTGGATGGCATGGGGGTTTGTGTCAAAAATGAGGCTCAGGCTGTCGTTTTTCAAAATGAGGTGTGCGCAACAATCTGTGGTGATCAAATTGGGGCTTTATGCAGGGAATGCGTTAGCGAGTCTGACACAGGAAGCGTGCAGGGTGAAATCCAACAAATTCGGTCTCATTTGTGTGATTTCCATAAGTTTTCTGATCAGAAAAAATCAACAATGACCGTATTTTATGTGGCGGATCAACATTTTAATTATTTTAGAAAACTGTTTAAAAAGAAAAAATTTACGCCGCAAGAAACTGAGATTGGGTTTTTATTATTACAGCGTCTTTCTAATGCGATGATCACAAAAAAACTCTTTATTTCTGTCTCTACTTTAAAGACCCATCTCAATCATATGTATCAAAAATGCCCAGAATTAAAACAAGTTAGGAGCTGCTAAAAATGACGAAGACATCTCGGTATTCACGTTCTCCGGAAGGGATGCCCTCTTTAACCATTGTCGAGAAACGTGCGCTTATTGCTAGAGCGATTTCGGTGCTTGGGGAAAAAGCGTTTTTGGTGTGGTTGGCAGACTATGACATTACGTCTATCCGGCAGTTAAATGAACATGTTCGCCGTTATAAAAGTAAGTTTTTTCGCAATTTGTATCTCTTTATTTCTAATCGCTAGCCAGATATGATTTGAAGATGAAGTTTAATCGTGTGTTGTTTATGGGCTCTCCTGACTTTGCGGTACCTACGCTAAAAGCCCTGGTAGACTTTTTTGGCATAAGTAAGATAGTTGGTGTTGTGTCTCAGCCTGTAAAAGTGCGAGGTAGAGGGCGTGAGTTGTCCCCTACCCCTGTGCATCAGTTTGCACATTCTTTGGGGCTCACAGTTTTTACGCCGGAATCTAAAGAAGAAGTGGCGTCTGTCGTAGAGATGCTTCAGCCGGATTTGGTGGTGGTGATTGCGTATGGCATGATTTTGCCGAAGTCTGTCACCGATCATTATTTATGTGTGAATTTGCATGGGTCTTTATTGCCTAGTTATAGGGGTGCGTCTCCGATGCAAGCGGCAATTTTGGCGGGTGATACAGAAACGGGCGTGACGTTGATTCGCATGAATGAGCGCATGGATGCAGGAGAGATTTTGAGTCTGGCGCGTATTCCCCTTTCTGTAGAGGAAACGTTAGGGCAATTGCATGATCGATTGTGTGAATTATCGGCTGAGGTGATGATTAACTACTTGAAAGGGGCCTGCCCTACTCCGGTTTTTCAGGATGAAACTTTGGCGACGTATTGTAAAAAAATTCAGAAGGACGCGTTGCAGTTGGATTTGTCTGGAGATGCTAGATCTTCTGTTCGGAAAGTGAAGGCTTTTTCGCCTGTTCCCGGTGCGTATGTGTCGAAAGATGGGCGTAGAGTGAAGGTTTTAGATGCGCGTGTTGAAAATGAAAAGTTCGTGCCTATTTTGGTGAAGCCGGAAGGTAAGAGTGAAATGACTTATGAAGATTATGTGAGAGGGTATGGTGAATTTTCTAATTTTTGAATAGATTTTTCGGTAGGCAGTTCTTCTGGCATGTTTCCCCCTAGCTCTTTTATGGTTAGACGAACTTTTTTTCCGACTTCAAAATGTGTTTTATTGGCTTTTACTTTTCCTTGGATTTTTTCTCGATTTAACTTTTCTTCTGTTTGCGTAGCTCGAAAGAGATTTGCAGCCAATTCGGTGCTTCCCATATGATCTAGAATGCCTTGGCTTTTTTTGAGATTTTTTCTTTGATGGATTTCTTTTACGCTTAAGCCTCCATAGAGTCCTTTGTATCCATGATCTTGAAAGATAGCGTAGTCCATTGGGCTTTCGACGCCCGCTTTTTTAGCGGCATGTGCAAGTAGTTTATTGTGTGTTTTAAGCTCGTTTCTTAGGAATAGTCGTTTTTTCTCTTCTGTTTTTAGGGTTTGATAGGCTTGCATTTCGGTAAGCTCTTGTTTGTGAGTTTGGACTGCGAAGTAAGTTTGGCCTAGTGCGACGATTTCTTTTGTTGGATCTGCATTTTGAATTATTAGATAACAGGCGTATCTGGATAGAGAAATATCTTCAACTTTTCTTTTTCCTCCTTTTCCGATTTCGATCATATCGTGGATATCCACGATATGATCGTGGATAGGTTGTTTGCTATTGATACAAGCTTGTTTTGCTTTTTCGATAACGGGCAGGAAATTTCGATATTCTGCGTATTCAAGTATTTTTGAGAGGTCTCTAGCTGACCAGTATTCTTGTCCACCAGCCGTGACTTTTTTGAGCGACTCGAAGCTGGTTGGGTTTTTTTGATTTATTTTTTTCATTATTTGCTTCTCTCTTGTTTTTTTTTATGATTCTAACATTAAATTTTTATTTTGTAATATATTTATTTTTAATTAGTTTTATAACGTTCTTAAATCGCCAAGGCGATTTTTTGTCTGTGGTGATATGTAGTATACTTCGGCTTATTTCATGAATTTAATAAGAGGGTTTTTATGTTAACTAAAAGAATTATTCCGTGTTTAGATGTTACCGCAGGGCGTGTTGTAAAAGGTACAAATTTTGTTAATTTGCGAGATGCGGGTGATCCTGTCGAGCTTGCTAAGCGCTATGAAGAACAAGGTGCGGATGAGCTGGTATTTTTGGATATTACGGCGAGTTCGGATAAGCGTGAGATTTTGAAAGATCTGGTTGAGCGGACGGCAAATGAAGTCTTTATGCCTCTCACTGTGGGTGGTGGGATTAGCGACATTGAGACGATTCGCGTTTTGTTGAATGCGGGTGCAGATAAAGTGTCTATCAATACGGCGGCTGTTTTGAATCCGGAATTGATTAGAGAGAGTTCGATTAAGTTTGGGTCTCAAGCGATTGTTGTGGCAATAGATGCCAGAAAAGTTGGGGATCGGTTTGAGGTGTTTACGCATGGGGGGCGCAATGCGACAGGTTTGGATGCGGTGAAGTGGGCGGTGCATTTAACGGAGTTGGGTGCGGGCGAGATTTTGTTGACGTCGATGGATCGTGATGGGACGAAATCTGGTTATGATTTGGCACTGACTCGTGCGGTTTCGGAGGCGGTTCGTGTGCCTGTGATTGCTTCTGGTGGGGCTGGGACCTGTGCGGATATTGTGGATGTGTTGGAGGTGTGTGATGCGGCGTTGTTGGCGTCGTTATTACATGATCGTGTATTGACCGTTGGTGAGATTAAATTAGCCTGTTCTGAGAAAGAATTGTTAATGCGGTTGTAAAAAAGCTGCAATTTTTTTTAAAAAAAATCGATAAGTATGCATGAGAACTGTAAAGAAAGTGGTCTCTTTATCGGCCCCGCCTCTGATTTATGTACTGTTTTGTGCTGTGGGTGGAGGGGGTGATTTGGCGCTTGCTTTTTCTACGGCTAAATTAGTCAAGGCTTATGGATTTCGGGTGTGTTTTATTGAAAATACTATTTCTTTTTTTGCTGCACAACGTACAGATGTATTGTCTAAACTAAACGCCAGTCATCCTGATATCCCAGTTTTTACACATGAGACTGTTCCTGATTCGTATAAAAATCCCCGCTTAGCTATCTGTTTACCTGTTATTCAAAATGAGAATATGTGGGCTCAGATTTGTAAGAAAACTTTATTACACGGTACGCATGTTCCGATTTTGCCGATTCAGATGAATTGCGATTCGTTTTATCTTCCCCCTGGTGGGGTGGCGTTGGGGTTTGGGCTGGATGCGAGTGGTAAAAAAAGTATAGGGTTTAGTTTTAAGCCTAGTAATGTTGAACCCCCTACGCATGAGTCTTTTTTGCGTAGTCAGCCGATTGTTCTAGAAAATCTGGATAATGAGTGGTTGAAGAGCCTTTTGGGTGATGATGTAAATTCTCAGGCTTTTTTGTTTATATACAATCATTTGCACTTTAATTCGGTTAGAGAATTACTTGTTATGCTTTCAGCTTTAAGTAAAGATCCTAGGGATGTAACCGCTGTTTTAAAAACATATGATTATTCTGACAAGGTTCAAATTCCGACGTCTTTACTGCGGAGTTATGATTTTGATTTGAAATTTTTTGATCAGCTTGCATGGTATAGAGAAATTTTGTCTGGATTAGGAATAAGTAAAGTGGTCTTTTCTTCTCCTGGGCAAGATGATCGTGAATTTGAAGTGTCAGGATCGGGGAAAATTGTTCATTTGCTTGATCCTTTTCCTTTGGCTTCTCAAGATTTTGCTACTTTATCTGAAAGTTCTATAGCTATAGCTGGATGCACAGGCCTTAATTCTTTTGCCGACGCGATATCAAGCCGCAAATTACCCCTGTATGAAGTTTTATGGGAAAATAGAAAGCTTTGGAAAGATTTCTGTGTTGAGGCAAAGCAATTTGATCCAGAAAAGAGTGGCCTGGCCAAGTATTTTGAATTGTTAGACTCTTTGGTTAAACATGTTCCCTATGGCAGGGTTAATCTTCTTCCCCCTGTTGGCCCTTCTGGGTTTCGGCCTTCTGGTTATAGAGAGCAAGTGCCTGCTGGTGCTGGGGGTGATGATTCTTCTGTAGAGGATATTCAAAAAGCGCACGACTCTATGCTGCAGATTGGTGAAATTCTACGTTCTCCTGAAATTTGGTCGCAGTGGCAACGATTTTCTGATTATTTAATAACGGAAAGAAATGCCAATAAGTATATTTTGGACATGTTGACTTCTCATTTGCAGGTATCTCTTGATGAGAGGGTTGATTTGTGAGTTATCTGATGCCGTTTAGGCCAATACTTTCTATTATGAATAGAGGAGCGATACCAATGAGAACTGTAAAGAAAGTCGTGTCTCTGGCTCCTCTGCATTCTGCAGGGGCATTACAGAGGGATGGTATTCCGCCGTTAGTTTATTTAATGTACCAGCCTGTAGGTGGCGGTGGTGATTTATCGTCTGTCCTGAAGTTTTCTAAAATGCTTCAATCTGAAGGCTTCCGTGTTTGTGTTGTCAAGAATCCCCCTTTGTTTTCTGAGCAATCTACTTCTGTTTTATCTAAGTTGCAGGCTGGGAATCCGGATATTCCGATTTATACTTTAAATTCTGTTCCAGAAACGATGAAAGATCCAAAGGTAGTAGTTTGTTTTCCTGTTATAAAAGACGCGTCGATGTGGGCTGATGTTTTAGCAAAAATATCTAAGTCAGTTGGACGTGAGATTCCTGCGATTCCTGTTCAAGAAGGTGGGCCTAGTTTCTATGTTCCTCCCGGCGGAAAATCTTTTGGAGTGTCGCCTACTTCAATCGGGTTGTTATTCCCAACCGAAATTCCGGTGTCTCTTACGCATGAGACTTTTTCTCAAGAACACCCTGAACATTTGGAGAGTTTGGAAAATAAGTGGTTGCTTTCTTGTCTGACAGAAGGCGGTCGTGAAAACAGGGTTTTGGGAATGATGTATCATCACCTTTCGTTTAATTCTGTGCGGTCTTTACTAGTGATGGCCGCTTCACTTGCAGAGGATGGTCGTGATATAGATTGTGTTTTGCATACATGGGACAGAATCCCTGTCGATCATAGGCATTCTGAAATTCCAAAATCATTATATATGCTCTATGATCCTAATTTAACATTTTTTGAGCAGTTAAGTTGGTATCGAGATAGTTTAAGAGAATGTGGCATTAGTAATGTCGTTTTCTCCTATGAAGATCCAAATGGCGGCGTCATCGAGCAACGGTTTGACGTGTCTGAGCCCAAGGGAAATAAAACACTTCGATTATTTGATCCCTTCCCCCTTTCGCCAGGAGACATGGAGCGATTGGGTAAGGCTTCGATGGGACCAAAAGGGTGCACAGGTATTAATTCTTTGATCGAGTGTATCGTTATGGGAGGGCTTCCTATGTACGAGGCCTTACATATTAATGGTCCATTTTGGAAAGATTTTTGTGCTGAGGCAAAACAGTTTGATCCAGAAAATAAGGGGTTGGCGCGCTATTTTGAATTAACTGAATCTTTGGTGAAGCATGTGAGATTTGGATACGATAAAAAAAATCCGTCTCCAGATGGTCAGTGTGGGTTTCGGAGTCAGATTCCTGTGGGGGTTGGTGGAGATAATTCTTCTGTTGATGAGATTGCAAAGGCACAGCAAGATATTATGGAAGTTGGGGAGTTGATTCGTTCCCCTTTATTGTGGGAACAGCATGCGCAATTTTCTAAACATTTAATTGAAAATCGAAATGCCAATAAGGGAATTATGGATCTTATTACGGCAAGGTTGTCGCTAGTCTAGCTTCAAGGTATTATTTACAGCTTATGAAAAAACGTGTTTTGGTAGGTATGAGTGGTGGTGTTGACTCTTCGGTGGCGGCTGCGCTTTTGAAAAAGCGTGGGTATGATGTCATTGGAATTACGATGCAATTGTTGCCATCGGATAGCGAGAAGGACTCTGCATGTTGTAATTTAGGATCAGTGAATGATGCTAAGCGCGTTGCGAGTGCGTTGGGTATTCCTCATTACTCGATTAATTCTCGCGCGCCATTTCAAGAAAAAGTGATTGATCATTTTGTGTCTCAATATTTACAAGGCCATACCCCTAATCCCTGTGTGGAATGTAATCGTCACATTAAATTTGAAGAGTTGTATGCCAAGGCCAAAGACTTGGATGCGGACTATATTGCAACGGGACATTATTGTAAGAAATATTATCATCCGGCTACTGGTACGTATCAGTTGCGTCGGGCGAAAGATCCGATTAAAGACCAGTCTTACTTTTTGTATATGATGCAGTCCGAGCAATTGAAGTCTGTTTTATTCCCGTTAGGTGGATATGATAAATCCGAAATTCGGGATATGGCACGTGAGCTAAAATTGGTGAATGCGGATAAAGAAGACAGCCAAGAAATTTGTTTTGTGACACAAAAATCGTATAAGACATTTATACAAGAGCAAGCCGATCCAGAGTATTTGAAGCCTGGGGATATTGTAGGCTTGAATGGTGAGAAATTAGGGACGCATGCGGGTATTTATCAATATACGATTGGACAGCGTCGTGGGATTAATATTAGTGGGCCTGATCCTTTATATGTTTTGAAAATTAATGCCGCTGACAATACAGTTGTGGTTGGGCCCTTGGAAGGCTTGAGGCATGCCTCTTTGGCCTTAAAACATGTGACGCTTGTGAATCCTAGCGAAGATGTTGTAGGAAAAGAATTTGGGGTTAAGATGCGCTCTCAGATGGCGATGGTTACCGGAAAAGTAATTTCGTGTGGTGATGGTGAGGCTCGTGTTGAATTATTGAGTGCACAATCGTTTATGCCTACAGGACAGTCTTGTGTGTTGTATCAAGGTGATCGTGTTGTTGGGGGCGGGGTTATTTATTAAGTTTTTTTGTAAGGGGTGGGGTTATGGCTGAGCGTCCAGTATTGTTAGTTTTTGATCCTGAGCCGTTTCATATTTTGCGTTTGCAGGATTTTATTCGGGATCAGTATCGTTGTGTTTATGTCGAAAGTTGCGAAGAGCTTTTTTCGTCTTATGCACGATTGGATGGCGCTTTAGATTTGGTCTTTTTACATTCTCCTGATGACGTGGTGCCGTTTGGCGATTTGGTAAAGCGTTTACAGGAGATTCGTTCTACGACGGAGATCTTTGTCGCCGTTCGTCCCGAAGATATGCAGGAAACGTTGGAGCTGATGCAGGCCGGTATTTGTGGCTATATTCCAAAGCCTTTTGTGGAATCGTTGCTTATTCATGCGTTGGAGGAAGCGTTGTCGGGGGTTTTTCTTAGGCGCGATTTCTTAGATCTTATTCAACATAAATTGCCTTCTGTAGCCGTTACTCTTGATTGGAGAGATCGTGTTTGGAATGAGCTAAATCAGAGACGTGTTAAGGGCAGAATTTTATATCTAGAAGAGGTCCCTTTATTATTTTCTGACGACTCCCCTTCTATGGATACTTATCGTAAACCGTCGTTATTGATGGTGGAAGATGAGTCTGATTTCAGAAAGGTTTTGGCAAAATTTTTGTCTCCTTTGTATCAATTTCATCATTTTGGTTCTGTTGCTGCCGCATCGGATTATTTACAGCAGCATCCGGCTCCAGATATGGTGATGTTGGATATTTATTTGCCAGGAAAAGATAAAGCGGAAACGTTACAAGCAATGAAATCTGTGTGTCCGTCTGCTGATATTGTGGTAGTGGTCGATTATTATGAGCTAGATGTTGTGATCGATGCGTCTGAAAATGGGGCCCATTTTTATCTCGTTAAACCATTTTTTAGAGATGATATGTTAGTTACTTTGGCTAATGTGATGCAGCGTCGTTATTTTAGGGAACTTATAACTTCGCAAGTTGTATAAAGGCTTCTAGTTTGTTGTAGTCTTTTTTTCCTGGGTATTCTTCTACGCCTGATGAGACGTCTACGGCATAGGGATTGACGAGTTGGATTGCTTTTTGGATGTTGCTTTTGTTCACGCCACCGGCAAGAATAATGGGAATGTCATTGTTTTCTTGGGCTTGTAGGGCGATGCCCCAATCAAACGATTCACCGGTTCCGCCATGTTTGTTGGCTACTTTGGTATCAAGTAGTGCGGCTGAGATGCTACCGATATAGGCTGGTATTGCGTCGATGTCTGAAAGTTCTGCGACGTGGAAGGCTTTGATAACGCGCCGTTTCATGGTGCGACAAAACTCGGGGGTTTCATGTCCATGAAGTTGAATAAGATCGATGCGGCATCGGTTAATGATTTGGTCGATTTCGGTTTTTTCTTGGTCTAAAAAGACGCCAACCAATTGAACAAAAGGGGGCACATGTTCGGAGATTTCTTGGACGACATCTGGAGAAACATAGCGGGGACTTTCTTTGGTGAAGATAAATCCTAGTGCGTCTGCGCCTAGGGCTATGGCGTCTAAGGCGTCTGATTTGTTGGTGATGCCACAGATTTTAACTTTCATGAATTGCTCCAAAATGTGAGTAAGTTCGGATGGGTTGCGAGACCCTCTCCGATGAGTACGGCGTTGATGCCTGCTTTTTCTAACTGGTGTAATTGTTCGGGAGTTGAATACCCGCTTTCAGCGACGCTGAGTATACCGTCTGGAATTTGTTTGGCAAGAGTGAGCGCTAGGTTTAGGTCTATTTCAAATGTATGAAGATTTCGGTTGTTGATACCGATGGCTTGAACGTTTTTGAGCAACAGTACGTCGTTAAGTTCTTCTTCTGTATGGACTTCAACGAGTGTATCTAGTTGGAGGTCTTTAGCAAGGTTCAGTAGGGTTTGGCATTGGTCTTTGGTGAGAATGGCCTTGATGAGCAGGATAGCATTGGCTCCCAAGAATTTAGATTCATAGACTTGTATCGGATCAATGATGAAATCTTTTCTAAGAATAGGGAGCTTCGTTACAGCTCTGGCTTGTTTAATATAAGTTGGATTACCTAGGAAATGGTCTTCTTCTGTAAGAATGGAGAGGGCTGAAGCGCCAGAATTGGTGAACTGTTTTGCTAGTTCTAGGGGGTCGAAGTCTGCCCGAATAACTCCCCTTGATGGTGAGGCCTTTTTGATTTCTGCGATGAGAGAGAGGCCGGGTTTTTGCAGATTTTTTAAGAACGAAAAATTATTTTCGTAGAGGGCTTCAATAGACTTTTTTTTGTCGGTAATGATTTTATCTAGCACTGATTTCATGCGTTTGATTTTCTAACAGCTACTTTTTGTTGGGCCGTTGAGATATAGGTTTTTGAATGTGGGGGTATGGATTGTATCAGCCAAATGTTGCCGCCAATGGTGCTGCCCTCCCCTATTACCGTGTCGCCTCCCAAAATGGTGGCGTGGGCGTAGACAGTGACGTTGTCTTCGATGGTGGGGTGTCGTTTTGTTTGTGCGGAACTTTTTTGGACGCTGAGTGCGCCGAGTGTGACACCTTGGTAGAGTTTGACGTTGTTGCCGATGTGGCTTGTTTCGCCGATGACGATGCCTGTGCCGTGGTCGATGCAGAATCGCTCTCCAATACTGGCGCCGGGGTTGATGTCGATGCCGGTTTCGCTATGCGCGATTTCGGTCATGATGCGTGGGATAAGGGGGACATTTTCTTGGTAGAAAAAATG
>CAMDGG010000024.1 GCA_945898045.1 bacterium UBP8_UBA817 | reverse complement strand
AATTGACATGATTTTTTTTCTCTGATTTACTAAATCAACTATGCAAAAGCTTGTTAGATTTGATTGGGCGATTAAGTATTTGCTTCGAAATAAGGCCAACTTCAGTATATTAGAAGGGTTTTTGTCGGAGCTGTTGCATACTGATGTCAAAATTGATGCGATTTTGGAAAGTGAATCTAATCAAGAGCAAGAAAGAGATAAGACCATTCGTGTAGATTTGAAAGCGGAGCTGAGTGGCGGCGAAAAAGTAATTATTGAGGTGCAATGTGTGCGTCAGTGGGATTTTTTGAGTCGGATGCTTTATGGGGTTTCACGGGTTGTTGTGGAGCATCTTGAAAAGGGTTCGGAGTATGGCGAAATTCCCAAAGTTATTTCCGTCAATATTGTCTATTTTGATCTTGGCCATGGGAAAGATTATATCTACAAAGGCCAAACCCATTTTGAGGGAATTCATTGTCATGATCGACTTGAACTTGGGGAAGATGAGAAAAAAATGTATCCGGAAACTATTCAAGGTGTGTCGGATGTGTATCCACAATACTATGTTTTGAAAGTTCCTCAGTTCAAAAGTAAAGTTCAAAATAAACTTGATGAGTGGATGTATTTTTTGAAAGAAAGCGCCATTAAACCAGAGTTTCGTGCAAAGGGATTGTCTCAAGCGGCGAAAACATTGGATTTTTTGCGATTGGACGATGTTGAAAGACGTCGGTATGATCGTTTTATGGATAATTTAAGAGATGAGAAAAGCCTTGTCCGAACGCATTATATCGGGGGTAGAGAAGACGGTAGAATAGAAGGGCTTGTTGAAGGGGAAATTGCAGGAAAGATTGCAGGAAAGATTGAAGTTGCTCGGAACCTTAAAAAATTGGGTTTAAATCATACTCAAATTAGTGAGGCGACAGGACTCTGTACCGATGAAATTGATGCGCTTTAGGCTATTGCTCATTTGTGTGTGTTTTAGTGTTGGAACAGCTCTTTTTTCAGCCGAATCTACCAAGATCGATATTGCTGCAGATGTCTTTCAGTTTGATGCACGTCAAAATGTGATGCTGGCTTCTGGCAATGTGGTGGTGAAGCGCAGGGATATGACGGTGCGGGCCAATCGGGGACGGTATGATCAAGTGAAGCAAGTCGTAACGTTATATAATGCCGTGAAATTGGTGCGTGGGAATATGAAATTGATGAGTGGGGAAGTGACCGTTTATGGTAACGAAAATAAGGTGATTGCTTCTGAAAAGCCGACCTTTGTTTTTGCGACGATGACGGGTCAGTCCGATTCGATTGTTTATGATTTAAATAAAGAGTTGGTCACGCTTACGGGACATGCCCAGGCAATGCAGGGCAAGGACGCTATTTTTGGGGATTGGGTATGGGTGGATTTATTGCATCAGAAATTTCGTGCGACGACCCGAAAGGGTGTGACTGGTTCTTCCCGACCTCGCGTACGCTTGTCAGTAGATCAGCTTCCAAAATAACGCCCGTTACCAAAAGAATAAAACTTTTGTATACTCGGACTATATGATTGAAGAAATCAAGCTTCAGGTAGATATTTCTATTCGTCAAAGTTCTGACGCGTATGATGTAATTGTGATTGGTGCTGGCCCTGCTGGTATGTCTGCTGCACTTTGTGCCGGACGCGCCAAACTTAAGACATTGTTGATCGACAAATCTCTGCCTGGTGGAGAAGCGTCTACCGCTTATATTGTGGATAATTTCTTGGGTTTTCCGGATGGTATTTTGGGCGTAGATTTAGCATCAAAAATGGAAGATCATTTGAAACGGGTTGATGTTGAGTTTGTTTGTACGTCTGTGGATTCGATTCAAGATAGCCACGCGAAAATTAAACTGGTGCATACCAATTTGGGAACAGTTTATAAAGCAGCAACGATTATTTTGGCGATGGGTTTAGAGCCAAAGCCGTTGGGTACGTTATTTGAGCGTCAGTTTATGGGACGTGGAATTTCTTATTATGCACAGGGCGACGCGAGTTGGTATCGTGGCAAAAATGTGGCCGTAGTGGGCGGCGGTAATTGTGCCTGTTACGCAGCAGATTATTTATCTCAATATGTGGATCATCTTTATTTAATTCATCGTTCGGATGGATTAAAAGCTGTCAAAGCTTTGAAAGATCGGGTCTTGGCGAATCCCAAAATTAGACCTATTTGGAACTCGGAAGTGGAAGATGCTTTTGGTGTTGATAGACTTGAGAAAATTAAAGTTTTAAATCGAAGCACGGGGCAATATACCTGGTTGGATATTAAGTGTTTGTTTGTGTATGTTGGACGTATCCCGCCTAAAGAGCTTTTAACGCTTTCTATTAAAGTGGATGAGAAGGGCTTTATTTTAACTGATGAGTATATGCGTACGACTGTCCCAGGTATTTATGCTGCAGGCGATATTCGTGTGAAACAAATTCGCCAGATTGCAACCGCTGTTTCTGATGGCATGATTGCGGCGATTAATGCTGGACGAGAGCTGGAGTAGATATGGCGCGTTTGGCGGTAATACAATTTCCGGGTAGTAATTGCGAGTATGAGACGGCGCGTGCAGCGACAAAGGCTGGATTTGATGCCCAAATTGTTCGTTGGAATTTTTCTTCCGAAGCGCTTGCCAAGTTTGATGCTTATATTTTGCCAGGTGGATTTTCTTATCAAGACCGTGTTCGCGCAGGTGCGATTTCTGCGAAATTGCCTGTTGTGGGTGTTTTGGCAGAAGCGGCACATGCGGGTAAACCTATCTTGGGTATTTGTAATGGGTGCCAAATTTTGGCCGAAGCGGGGTTGATTCCGGATGTGTCTGGAGAGCAAGAGGTGTCGGTTGCACTGGCACGTAATGCGCGTGACGGAAAACCACTTGGATTTATGTGTGATTGGATTTTTGTGAAGCCACAGCGTCCAGAAAAAAGTTTATTTATGCGTTATTTTTCAGAGTCTGATGTGTTGCCAATACCTATTAATCACGGGGAAGGCCGGTTTGTCTTGAAGCCAGAAGTGAAAGTGGAAGACCATGCGGCATTTGTTTTTTGTGATGCAAATGGAATTGTTTCTGACGCTGCTAATCCAAATGGCAGTTATTTAAATTTGGCAGGGTTATCGAATCAGCGTGGCAATGTGTTGGCGATGATGCCGCACCCAGAACGTTCCGCATTTTCTAAACAAATTCCGATTTCTATTGATAGTTCTTGGACGAGCCAAAAATTTGAGGATGTCGATGGGCCTTGGATGAAGTTGTTTGTGGCGATGAGGGAAGCAGTATGAGTCGTTTGTGGACGTATTTAAAAAATACCGATTTGCATGCCATGTCTGCATTTGAAGCGTTGCATGGCGTGATGGGGTATACGCCCCTTAAACGGTTGCGTCGGTTTCAATTGTTTGAATTATCGGGGTCTTTAGAAGAGGCGTTGCAAGGGTTTAAAATATTAAATCCGAATAAAGAAGGCTATTTTGTCGATAAACTTCCGGCTGTTTCTGTGGGGGAGGACGAGCAACTTTTCTTATGTAAAGTGATGTCCGATTCTTTAACTAAATGGATTGTTTGGGAGATTTTAGTAGATAAGTCCGTGACCAAAGAAGAGGTTCTGGCCAATGTCTTATTTTCTACTTCTCGAAAAAAAGGGCTCTTGGTTAATCCTGTCTATGAGGATGTCGTTTTTTTAGATACGGCTGATGTTTTTGGTTGATATCAGTGTTGTCATCGTTAATTTTAATGGGGCCAAATTTATTGAGGTTTGTTTAGACTCTCTTTTTGCTTCTGAAATTTCATATGCTTATGACGTGTGGATGGTTGATAATGCGTCTTCGGATAAATCTCTCGAGATTTTATCGGCCTACAAAGATCGTATTCATTTAATCAAAAATACAGAAAATACAGGATTTTCATATGCCAATAATCAGGCGATTAATCAGGCGTCTGGGCGTTATTTATTTATTTTAAATAACGATACGGTTCTTGAGAAAAATACGTTGCAGTTGCTCGTGGATGAGCATGAACGTCAGCCTCATTTGGGGGCGATTTGTCCGAAGTTGCTTAATGCAGATGGGAGTTTGCAATGCCCGGGAAGTAGTCTGGGGCATTGGCGATTTAAGCAAGATCGTGCGCGATTTGTACCGTTTATTGCGGGTGCTGCATTTTTGATGCGGAAATCTGTGATGGATGAAATGGGCGGTATGGATGAGAATCTTTTCTTCTATAACGATGATATTGATATGTGCCGTTTTTTGAGACACAAGGGTTATCCTATTCTTTATTTTCCAGAGGCAAAAGTGATTCATTTTGGTGGGCTTTCTACCCAATATCGTAAAGTAGGTTCTCTCATTGAAGGGTATCGTGGGGGCATTTATTTGGCGTATAAACATTATGGTGTTGTGGCAGGGATTTTGTATCGTATTGTGCTTTGCCTGGATCTTTTTGTGCGAATCATAGCAAATTTATTTAATCGCGAGCTGTTGGGTGGCTATTTGCATGTTTTATGGATCAATATCACAAATGATATTTATTTGCCTCGTATTAAGAAAGAGCCTCGATTATGAAAAAATGTGTGATAGGGTTTTCTTTTCTACTCTTTTTTTCAGGGAATGTTCTCTGGGCGCGTATTTATTCTCCAAATGATCCCGTTATTACTGAAATAAGGCAGTACGTACGTGCGTACAAAGCCAATCCTACAGCTGAAGATCAGTTCGAATTGGCCATGGCATATGGGTATAACGGATTTATTGAAAAGGGATGGAAACTTTTAAAAAAGGTTCCCAAAAGTTATGCGCCAGAAGTGGTGGAGCGGTATAAAAAATTAAGTGATGAAAATCCTAATGAGCCAACGTATCCCTTTAAGTTGGGGTTTGGGTATTATTTTATGGGAGATAAAGCTGCGGCTAAGGCTTCTTTCTATCGTGTATTAGAGCGTGATCCTAAACAGGTTTGGGCTATGGGATTTATTGCGTTTATTGAAGGCGAAGAACATCGTACTGAAACAGGTATTGGTTGGTGTAAGCGTGCGCTTGAAGTAGATAAGGATGCGATGGCGATTCATTTTTTATTGGCAGAAGGATATAGACGGACCGGAAATTATTTGGGATTTGTTACTGAAATGATCACTGTGGGACGGCTTAAGACAAAGGAGAAAGCCAGTGGCATTAATTTCGAAGACAAGATGTAAACAAACATTATTTTATGTCTTGGGTCTTTCTTGTTTTGGGGCCATTATTTTTTTTTCTTTGATTGAACCTAATTTGTCTTTGCCTGTTGCCTCTTCTGTAAAACGTGCCGATTTTGAATTTGAAGGGGTTCGGTTGTCCCAGTTAGAGTTGGGGCATGTGGTTTGGTCTATGGTGGCTGAAAAGGCAACTGTCGAAAAAAAATCCAATCGGGCAACGTTGAGAGATGTGAAGGGTTCGTTTTATCAAAAAGATGCCGTTGTTTTAAGTCTTGTGTCGCCTTTATGTCATTTGGATATGGACGCGTCAGATTTGTCATTGGAGAATTCGAAAGCTGTTTTCCATGTGAATGATCGTCAGGTATTGCTAGAGTCGTCTCAGTTGAATTGGCATGCGGGGGCACAGCAGTTTGAAGGGAGGGGGCTTGTGAAAATTCAATCGGATGGCCTGGTTATGAAAGGTGATTATTTTAACGTAGACTTGCCTTCTCAGACCTTACGGGTTTCTGAACACAGTCAGGCAGAAATTATGCCAGAAAGGTTTTAACTATGAAATTACTTCAATTCATCACCTCCCAGACAACTTATTCCCGGCGCGATATTGTTCCTCTGATTACGGCGGGAAAGGTGACGCTTAATGGTGTGGTTGTCGATTCGTTAACCGCCACCATCGATACTCAAAAAGATCGGGTTATGGTTAATGGTGTTCCTGTGATGATTTCGTCTGGTTTTTTGTATTATAAGTTTCATAAACCCAGAAATGTGATCACTACCTTATCGGATGCTGCGGGCAGACCGGATCTGAGTCGCTATGTGCGTCATATGCCGCCTAATTTGTTTCCTGTAGGGCGTTTGGATAGGCAAACAACGGGGTTGTTATTGTTGACCACCGATGGCGAGCTGGCTAATCGTATCTTGCATCCTAGCCATGGGCTTGAAAAGCTCTATCGGGTGACGGTTGATCATAAGATTCGAGATGCGGATTGTAGACGTTTGCTAGAAGGTTTTTTTATTGAAGATGGTCCCGTAAAATTTTCTGAGGTGGAGCGTGTGTCGGATGTGACGGTATTGGTGTCGATTCATGAAGGGCGTAATCGTATCGTTCGTAGAAGTTTTGCGGCTTTAGGTTATGAGGTGACGGGGTTGCAACGTTTGGCCGTGGGACCAATTTTGTTGGGTAAATTAGAATCTGGAAAATTTCAGAAGATGACGCCGCGCGAGGTGATGGTTTTGAAGCGTTCTGTTTTGATGGCCGAGCCTAAAGCATAAGCTGTATTGAAGTTTTGACGGCTTTTCGATAGAGTGGAGCTTCTCCATTTGGCGGCGTAGCTCAGTTGGTTAGAGCACACGGTTCATACCCGTGTTGTCACTGGTTCGAATCCAGTCGCCGCTACCAAATTTAATCATTGAGATTGGGGGACATAATGCCTAGTATTTTTCGCTCTTTATCGCGTTATTTTTTATTGGGTATTGGTGTCTTTGCTAGTTTCTTTGTGATTTCAATTTTTCAAACTTTTTATCCAGATTATTTGTGGTTTTCTTCTTTTGGTTATGGCGATTTGTGGGCACGGGTTGTGGGTGCAAAAGCGACTGTTTTTGCCTGTGTTTTCGTACTTTCTTTTTTTTGGATATTAGGCAATTTCTGTTTCGCCAATTGGGTAGCGGGGCGTACGGCTGTTACAGGGATTCCTCGATTCCAAACGCCGTTCTCTTTCTTAAATAAACGGTTATATGACTGGGCAACCCTTTCTCAGGGTAAGGCGATTTCAGGGTGGTCTTGGGTTCTTGCTTTGACGGTTTCCAGTGGGATCGCGCTTTTCTTGGCGTTCTTTTCAATGGATATTTGGCAGGTCTTGTATGCAGGTGTTTCTCAGGTTCCGTTTGGTATTTCAGATCCTATTTTTCACCATGATTTATCGTTTTATTTTTTTACGATTCCAGCAATAGAAGCTATTTATGGATTGGTAGTTGTTTGGTTTTTAGCGGGTTTAGCGGTTTCTGGTTGGGTGTATGTATCTCGCCATTTATTGGTATATGTTTTTGGCGCAGGGGTTCGAAACCGCTGGCTTAAAATTCATATCTTTGTGTTGCTGGCTTTGGTGATGGTTTGGGTAGCTGTTTATTTTGGATTGCAGTCGTTCCAGCTTTTGTATGGCAAGCATGGCGTGGTGGTTGGTGCTGGGTATACGGCTGTTATGGTTAAACTGTTTGCGTATCGTGTGATGGTTGTTTTGTCGTTGTTACAGGCGGCCTTATTAGTGTTTTATGCGTTTCGCGTTTCTGTTGGGTTGCCGATTATTTCTTTGGTTGTTTTGGGGGGTGTGACGCTTTTGGGTGTAGGTGCTTATCCCAATATGGTGCAGCGGTATGTGGTGACGCCAAATGAATTTGAGAAAGAGAAACTTTATATTCAATATAATATTGCTTTTACACGAAAGGCCTATGGGTTGGATAAATTTGAGGTGGTTTCTTTTCCTGCTAAAACGCCACTTACCTCCGAAAGTTTGCGTGACAATGCGTCTACTATTCATAACGTGAGTTTGTGGAATGCAGGGCCTCTCAAACAAACGTTTAGCCAGCTCCAAGAAATTCGTTTGTACTATGCATTTCCTAATATTGATGTAGATCGTTATCGTATTGGCTCCGAGTTGAAGCAGGTGATGTTATCACCTCGTGAACTAGATATGTCGCAGCTTCCTGCCCAAGCGCAAACGTGGGTGAACCGTCATTTGGTCTATTCGCATGGATTTGGGTTGGTCATGACGCCTGTTAACGAAGTAACGCCAGAAGGGTTGCCTCATTTTTATATTCAGGATATTCCGCCTGTGAGTCATGTTCCGATCGCTGTGAAGCGGCCTGAAATTTATTTCGGCGAAAAAGAAATGCCATATGCCATTGTGAATACACGTCAGCCTGAATTTGATTACCCCAAAGGGGATATGAATGTTTATACGCATTACCAGGGTAAGGGGGGTATTAAGTTAGATAGCCTTTTTAAGCGTTTGGTCTATGCGCTTAAATTTTCTGATATTAAATTTTTAATTAGTTCGCTTATTTCGTCTGAGAGCCGTGTTCTCTATGATCGGACGGTTTTAGAAATTGTGCAAAAAATTGTGCCGTTTGTCGTCTTTGAGCAAGATCCCTATTTGGTGGTTTCGGATGAAGGTCGTTTGGTCTGGATGGTAGATGGCTATATGGTTTCGGATCGTTATCCGTATTCCGAGCCTATCAACTCGCGAGGGCTAAATTATATTCGCAACTCCGTAAAAGCGACGGTGGATGCCTATAGTGGTCAGACCCATTTTTATTGTTCTGATGCGACGGATCCGATGATTCGGACATACCAAAAAATATATCCCGGCCTGTTTAAGCCTTTTGCAGAAATGCCTCGCGCGTTGCAGGAGCATATTCGCTATCCCGCGCTTTTGTTTGGTGTGCAGGCGTCAATGTATCGCACGTATCATATGGTAGATCCGCAAGTTTTCTATAATCGAGAAGATGGCTGGGAATTCCCGCAACAAAATTCGGGTGAAGAGGCTAAAATTATGGAGCCTTACTACATGACAACCCGTTTACCTGGAGAAAAAGACACGTCGTTTATCTTGATGGTTCCTTTTACGCCCACCAATAAGAGCAACATGATTGCGTGGCTTGGCGCGAAGTGTGATTTGGCAAATTATGGTCAGACGAAAGTGTATATGTTTCCTAAAGAGCGCACGATTTATGGTCCGATGCAGATTGAATCTCGCATTGATCAAGATACAGAAATTTCTCAGAAACTAACACTTTGGGGTCAGGTGGGCTCACGTGTTATTCGGGGTAATTTGGTGGTGGTTCCTATCGATGACGCACTCATTTACGTAGAACCTATTTACTTGCAGGCAACCCAAGGGAAGCTGCCCGAGCTTAAGCGCGTGGTGTTTGCATACGGAGATCAATTGGTGATGGAAGAGACACTGGGGCAGGGGATCAATAAACTTTTCTCCGGTGCGGTGAGTGACCAAGTCGGCCAACAAACCCCACGCCTTTCTGCGCAAGCCATGCCCATCGCTCTGTCATCTGAAAGAGAAAAAGCCATTCGTGATTTAGTACAAGAGTACGCCCTATTTAAACAATATTCCAAAGAAGGTGCCTGGGAAAAATGGGGAGGTTCTCTTCGTAAAATTGATCGCTTAATGGGTGCTGTATCTAAACGTTAAGATCTTCTCCATTTCCCAGGATTATTTCGAATATACGCCCTCACATTATTCAATTCGCGTTCATCCCGAATAATCCGTTCCCAATAATTTCGATGCCACACCCGTCGTGTAAACGGTGCCAATTCCCCACATTTCACCCCCCGAATATAATCATTCGTCGTCATCGTTTTAAACCATTGCACCACGGCATATATGGGCACGGTATGTATGGACACGGTATGTAGGGGCGAACCTATGTGTTCGCCCATTGTTTGTGCAAAGAAATCAGTCCCAATTGAGGTATATCCATAATAATCAGATTCAAAAGAGGAACATCTAAAAGCAGAGGATTTAAGATCAGAAGATCCAAAAGAATCAGATTCAAGAAAAGATCCAAAGGCAGGGGATTCAAAAGAATTAGATCCAGAAAAAAATGAAGAGCAGGATTGATGGGGAGGGCAGGATGGAGGAAGAGGGCAGGATGGAGGAGGAGGGCAGGATGAAGGAAGAGGGCAGGATGAAGGAAGAGGGCAGACACATAGGTCTGCCCGTACTTCTGCTGCGGGGGTTTGGGTGATTTGGATGATGGCGTGGATGTGGTCGGGCATGGTGATGTGGGTGTCTATTTTGATGTGTGGGAATTTTTTTTGTAGTTGGGGCCACCATTTTTCCATCAAATGGCCGGCGGTGGTTAGGTGCATTTTTTTGTTGGTTATTTGGCCGAATAGGGGTTGGCGGTTTTGTGTGCAGATTGTTATGAAGTAGTATCCTTTTTGGGAGTAGTCATAATTTTTTAGGCGGATGCTGTGTCTGGTTTTCTTTGGAGCCTTCATAGGTGTTGAAGGTTATGTTTATCTTTCATATTTGTCAATATTTATATTATTTAAATTTAAATGACGTTCATTTTGTTATTCGTGGGTTTGTGAGGGTGCGAGTATGTATTCTAGTGCTGCTTTCATGTAATCCGTATTTTTTCCAATCGTACAGCATCCAGCATAGCTCATATCAATTTTGTGTATCTGAGTGCTCATGTCTGGTAGTTCGTACACTATTTTTAGGATGTCTTCGACTAGGTCTCCAATACGTATCCATACAAATTTTGGGGTTGGGTTATTTAAGTCTATAAATTGTTTTTCGCGGTAAAATTGGATGCTAAGCTTTGAATCCTCGTTATGTTCTGAATAACCAGGTTGGGGTGGGATGTCTATGAATTTTTTCAATTCTGTATCAAATAAGATGCCTGCGTCAGTTACGTTTCCGACGAAATCGATGGTTTTGTTTATCTGATCGATTCGATTTTTCAGCGCAGCCTTTTGTTCGGTTTGTTCGTCTGTACAGGCAAAAAGTGCGCTTTCGAGTTGCAGGAGGACATAGCCCACTTTGACGCGATCGATACAGGTGTCTGTTGACATGGTTGCCACGTTAAGACATTTCTGAATAAATGTTATAGGGCTGGCTTGGCCTAAATCACCCGTGAAGCTTTCTTCCATTTGTTTTAAGAGTGTATCGATGTTGATTTTAAGCTGAGAGTCTATTTCACCGTTGTCTCTGGGGCATTCATTGTGTAGACGGGTCAAGAAAGTTGTGAATGGTTGCCATTGATTGGGTCTCTGTGTGATGAGAGTGCTCCATAGTGGGTTGACTTCTTCTGAAGGGTCTAATCCTTTCCATAGACGAATCATTTCGGGGAGAGAGGCTTCTGTTATCTCTGAATCTCCGATAACAGGCCTGTCATTTATAGAAAATTCTATGTGACGGTGTGGTCCTTCAGCTGTATTGAATGTTGTAATTGCCGCGGCTGTAGCTAAATTTAATCTATTGTTCGATAATTGTATCGTGCGTACAGAAGTCAGGTTTCCAAATAAGCGTCCTGGTGTCAGTGAGGAGAGTCTGTTGTGTTTCAAGTTAAGGGTAGTCAATTGAGTTAGGCCGTCGAATGTATTTTCTGGAATTGTTGTAATTCTGTTGCGTTCCAAGTTAAGGGTAGTCAATCGAGTTAGGCCGTCGAATGTATTTTCTGGAATTGTTGTAAGTTCGTTGTTTCCCAAGTTAAGGGTAGTCAATAGAGTTAGGCCGTCGAATGTATTTTCTGGAATTGTTGTAAGTCTGTTGTGTTCCAAGTTAAGGGTAGTCAATAGAGTTAGGCCGTCGAATGTCTTTTCTGGAATTGTTGTAAGTTCGTTGTCTCCCAAGTTAAGGGTAGTCAATTGAGTTAGGCCGTCGAATGTATTTTCTGGAATTGTTGTAATTCTGTTGTGTTCCAAGTTAAGGGTAGTCAATCGAGTTAGGCCGTCGAATGTATTTTCTGCAATTGTTGTAAACTTGTTTCGTCCTAAGTGTAGTTCAGTTAGTAAGGGGAATTTGCTTAGATCTAAGGAAGTTAGTTTATTTCCACGTAAATTCAAATGTGTAATATTAGGTACTTCATTGAATGAATTCGGATCTAAGGACTCAAGGGTTTGCCCGATTAAAACTAGTTTGACAAGGCCTTCTAGTGAGTTGAATGCATTTGGTTCTATTGAGTTTATTTTGTTGCCATTCGAGAAACCGCTATAAAATTCAAGTTCGGTAAGCCTAGGTAGTGAATTAAATGCGTAGGACTCTATGCGTGTAATGCGGTTTGCTTCCAAACTAAGAGTCGTAAGCGCTGGTAATTCATTGAATGTATTTGGAGCTATTTTATCGATAAGGTTTCCGCCCAAATAAATTTCCTCAATGTTTGGAAGAAATTGAAATGTCCCAGAGGGAATGGAAGTGAGTTTCATATTAGAAAGCTCTAGGGTTGTTGATTCTGAAAGACATGTTTCAGAAATCCTTTGGCTTGCTTGAGCTCGGGCTTCTTTTTGTGGGGTACTGATGTTAGCTTCGTTTTGCCAATTTTCTAAATTTCTTCGTAAGATTTCGTGCTTTAAATATTTGCCATATTTATTTTCTATTTTATTTAGCATTTGTAAAATTTTGTTTTGTAGAGTCTGATTTTCTGGGAATTTTATCGAATCTAGTATCACAGATAAGGCTACGGCTATTTTTCTGATATAGCTTCCACGGGAGATTTCTTGGTGTCCTTTACTCTGGAGGAGATCTTCTAGTTTTTGGATGGTTTGGAGTGCTTCGTCAGAGCTATCGTGTATTTTCTCTAGTGCTAGGAGTGGAAGTAGGTCTTTTAGTTTGGTTATCTTGTCTAGAGTTTGTGTGTGTTTTGAGGCTGCGGGACTATTTTGTAGGGATATAATTTTGTGATGTGAGGTGATAGTTT
>CAMDGG010000023.1 GCA_945898045.1 bacterium UBP8_UBA817 | reverse complement strand
CTTAATCCCGTTCGCCTTGGCAAATTTCACCATTTCATATCGAAATTGATACCGATTTTCTTTTTCCATTTTAGTCACCATCTCTTGATAGGTCATAGGCACCTCCTTTTCAGGAAAAAGGTGCCCATGTTATGTAGCTTCTTAACGATGTCGTGTTACCCACAGTCCCACACCCCAAGGCTTTACTGGGCCTTGGGCCATGGAAATGTGGATAACACTATGGTGTGGATCCCTTGTATTTTTTGTATGATTTCTTCACTAGCAGAAAGTATTTCCTCCCCATACTTTGCAATTGAACTAGGGGGGTATTATGTCTCAGGGCTAACACAAAATTTTTTAATGTATTTAAAATAGGTTCTTTCTGAAAAAATAGCGTATAAAGTATACTCACTTCCTAACATAAAAGAAAAATTCAAATGAAAAAAATACTGCTCAATACAATTCAAACTCACTCAAAAATAGATACCGATAAACCACTTTTTCTATGGAGATTCCCTGGCAACGAAGAATCGCTTTCTAAATTCGCACACACCTTACCCACCTTTAATCTATCTCACCAAGAAGCCGCAAACTTAAACCATAATCTCAACATATGGATCGATCAGGACATCATTCCCTGGATAACCCATCATCTAAATACTAAACATCAAACTACATACTCTCCTGAATTTTGGGCACTCCTACTTAAACCCTGGCTTGGATATATCGTTAGCACCACGTACACCTACTTTCTTTTACTCCAATCCGTAGTAACAGATTCACAAGAACCTTTGCAATTTTCACCTATCACCCCCAAAACACCCTGGGAATTTAAAGACACATTTGACTTTATTTATAGAGGATACCAAGACCCGCTGCTTCATGGCTGGCTCGTCTCAGAATTACTTTGCAACACCTTCCAAGACAAATTAACCAAACTCCCAAAACACATCATCACACCCGAAAAACCATCATACAAAAAAGGAATTGAAAGCGTTTCGGATACCCGATTTAGACGATGCTTACGCGTAAAAGGTCTCTCAACTTTTTCTGAAATCGCCCTCTCATATTTGTTAAATTTCAAAAAAAGCAAAAAAAAATCTGACCCACAAAGTCTGATGACAAACCAACCCATCATAGGCATAGAAACCTCACTATTCCCCATCATGCAAAATTTACTAGAACAAACGATTCCACTTTCATTTACAACTTACTTCACTCACTACAATGCCAAAGCCCTGAAAAAAAAATATACCGCTCAAAAAATACGTATCGTGGGCCCCGTCATGGTCTATCACGAACAACTTAAATTTTATCTTGCACATGCCAAAGAAAACGGAGAAATTCTCATCAGCACCCAACATGGCGGAAACTATGGATGGCACTTAGCCCATCGAGAACCCATGCTCTTTGAATACCGATTTGACTACTTCATCTCCTGGGGTTGGACAAAAGCCGGCGACCTAAAAAATATACTCCCCTTACCCTCCCCCTATCTTAAAAAATTTCTCAATAAACATCGCTTCAAATCCAAAGAAATTATTCTCGTCGGAACAGACATCAATCCAATGAATAGCTACTGCATTCCCTACCCCTTTTTAGATACAAAGTTTCTCAGTTATCGAAACGAAAAACTGTCTTTTTTAAGAACCCTCCCCACTCAACTTCAACCCCACATTACCTACCGAGCTTACCCCCTAACCAACCGTCGACTAGCCGATTTTGACTACCTAAAAAAAAGCCTGCACTGGCTTCAGCCCAGCATCAAAGATCTGCACCAGTCTCTCTTAAATTGTGAACTCTGTTGCCTCGATCACCTCGGCACAACCCTTCTTATTTGCTTAGCCGCTAATATCCCCGTGATCTGTTTCTGGCAACCAGAACACTGTGATCTAAACGATGAAGCAACTGTATTGCTACAAGAAATGGAATCCGAAAATCTCTACTTTCCATCAGGAAAAGCCGCCGCAGAATTTATAACCTCTATTTCCGATCACATTCCAGACTGGTGGCAAACCAAACAACCCCTACGCAAAAAACTCATGGCCCATCATGCCAATACCCAAAAATGGCTTCTCCCTTGGGTCAAAACCATAGTATCTTTATAGCAATTCTATGAGCACAACCGCCTTCATTCTTAGTTATAACCACCAAGAAAAACTCATTGAATGTGTAGAATCACTTCTCGCACAAGCGTGTGTCAAAGAAATACTCATTCTAGAAAATTTCAGCACACGCCCCATGGAAGAAACCTACCTCACCATTCAAAACCTCAGCCCCATCATTCGTATCGAATACGCAACAACGCCCCACAGCTATTCTGAGGGACAAAATTGGGGACTCGATCAAGCCAAATATCCGTACGTACTCCTCATGAACAACGACGCCATTATCCTCCAAAAAGAAGTACTACAAACCTCTGTCGATTTTCTTGAAAAGAATCCGAGAATTGGCATCGTCGGACACAAAATCATCAATCTAGACGGAACACTAAACCATTTTGGCATGTACTTCCGATTCCACCCTTTTTGGGCCCACCATTTTGGACGCAATGACTCCCCAAAAAGCTACCTCTACAAACGCCCCATGAGCTGCGTCGCCGCAACAGGGGCATGCATGCTCGTTCGAAAAACAGCCATAAGATTCGACACTAATTATTGGTTCGAACATGAAGACGTTGATTTCTGTCTGCAATATCGACAAGTTCGCTTGGGCACACTCTGTAACCCCTACTTCGAAGTCTTGCATGACGAAAGTAGTAGCCGAGGCGAAATACAAAACGTCAACATCCAATGGATAGGCAAACAGCATTTAGGAACAAAATATTTTTTCAAAAAATGGTCTAAACGCCGTCTTGATATCTGTATTTCCAGTTTCAAACACCTGATTCTCACCTTTCAAAAAGAACGGGTCATCGCTCTTCAAATTGCTGATATTCCAGCCGGCATCACCGCCCTAACCATACTCGTCTATTTTAAGCTCTTCGCCCCCATTCTTATCGCAATTTTAGCCTATTTTTACATGCGTTACCTCTTCATTATTATCGCTAACACCCTGTTAAAAATATATATCTGGATACACTCAAAAATATGATCGCATTTCTAATAACAGGCTCTAAAAAAGAAGGCCTAGGCCACATATTTAGAACCCTCAGCCTCATACAAATTCTTAAAGAAAAAAATCTCCCCTATACCTGCTTTACCAACCAAGACCCAGTTCTCTCATCACTTATTCCATCCCATAACATCACAGAATTAACTGATCATTTTTTTGAAACACAAAAAGCGATAACTCTAGTCATCGATACACGTCATGACATGACAGCCATTATTCTTCTCGCAAAAAAACATACTGTCCCGGTCGTACAAATCGACTGCCTCAACAATAGCCGCCTACTTGCAGACATTAATATTTATCCCAATCCACACTTCCCCTATAAAACCTTAGACTGGACAGGGTATTCGGGACGTTGTTTTTCTGGCGCAGACTACACCCCCATTCACACCAAATTTCTACATACAAAAAATCACTTACCCCAACTTTCCGAACGGCACCGAATTCTCATTTCATTCGGAGGATCAGACCCTAACCACCTCACACCCAAAATTCTGGGCTGGCTTGAATCCGAAAATTTACCTTGGCCAATTGACATCATTATTGGGCCTGCATTTACAGGAAATATCCCAAAAACCACAGGCACTATTTACCAGAACTGCCAGAATATCAGCCCTATAATGGCCAAGGCAGGCATCCTTATTACAAGCTTAGGCACAACAATTTATGAAGCCGCTATTCTAAAATTACCCACCATTATTATCAGCAATTTCAAAGAAGACGCTCGAGACGAAACATCCCTTTCAAAATTCGAAGGATTTTTCCCGCTGGGATATTATCAAACCATGACAAAAATACAGCTACTAACCTGTATTAAGAAATGCATCGAAAACCATGCACGCAACAGCCAACAAATAGGCACCCTAATAGACGGAAAAGGAACAAGGCGAATAATAGACTTAATTTGCCAGCTGTGATACCGTTTTTGGCCATGACCACAGAAAAAATGGCGAATCCACACCTAAGAAATACGACCAACTACACCCTAGTCCAAGATCCCACTCATCATTACACCCGCCTCAACCCCATTCCCTCACCAGAAGAACTCAAGCAACTCTACGATGAAGACTACTATCAAAATCACTATCCCGATTGGATAGAAAAAACCATCCGCGAACAAGATTATTGGTACACCATTTACGAAGATCGCTATGACATCTTTGAAAAACACATACAAAAACCAAACAAAACCATGCTCGACATCGGCAGTTTTCTAGGACTTTTTTTGGAAGTAGGCCAAAAACGCGAATGGAAAACAGTAGGCATTGAGCCCTCAACTCCCGCTAGAGAATTCGCGCAAAAAAAAGGCATCCCTACGCTAGAAGGTCTTTTTGAAAACTACACACCCGAAACCATAGGAACTTTCGATGCCATCAACCTAGCCCTAGAACACATCCATGATCCCAAAACATTTATCGAACGCGCCTATACGTTTCTAAACCCTGGCGGCATCCTCTGCATCGAAGTCCCTAACGATTTCAATCCACTCCAAAAAGCAGCCCAAGACATCCTCAATCTACATCCTTATTGGGTAGCACCCCCTCACCATATCAACTACTTCTCCAAAGAAAGTCTCTCATCACTCGTCGAATCTTGTGGATTCAAAGTAACCGATACTCTCGCAACATTTCCCATGGAACTTTTCCTTATGATGGGCACCAATTACATTGGCAATGACGACATCGGGCGCACATGCCACACACAACGAATGACCTTAGAAATGAACCTTAAAAAAGCCGGCTTAAATAACCTCAAACTAAAGCTCTATACTTTTTTTACAGAACAAAACATCGGCAGAGAAATCATCCTCTTCGGACAAAAACCATGACGTATTTCTGGATCATCGGCGGCGGACTCTTACAAGTCCCTCTGATCGAGGAAGTCCAAAAGCTTGGCTACGAAACACTCGTCACAGATGGCAATCCCAACTGTATTTGCAGTACACTGGCTACCACATTTTATGCCCTCGACATCTTCGATATTCCAGCACACATCACACTGGCCGATACCCTTATTCAACAAGGCCATAACATACACGCAGTACTAGCCGCAGGCATAGACGCACCGGAAACCATGGCACGTCTCACCGACCATCTCAAGCTTCCAGGTGTTTCCACAGAAATAGCACACTTGGTCAATAACAAAGACCTTTTCAGGCAAAAAATGCAGAGTCTTGATTTACCCAAACCAAAATTCAAAAGCATCGGCCAAGAAGACCTGCCAAATCTCCAAGTCATCTCACAAGAAATCGGCTATCCCCTCATCATCAAAAACACCTCCAGCTCCGGTAGCAGAGGCTCCAAACTTTTTGAATCAGAAAATCTAGAAGACATGAGAGAAATCACCCAACAAGCCATCGCCGTTTCCCGCTCAAAAAAAGCCCTCATCGAATCCGCATGGCAAGGTAGTGAACATACTGTCGAGACCCTCTTTGATTGCAACGGCAATTTTCACCGCGCGTTTATCACCGACCGACTCTTCGATAAATCCAACGGATTCCCCCTAGAAACCGGCCTCATTCATCCAAGCCAACTACCCGAAAACGTGCAAAATAACATGTGCGCCATTGCCGAAGATGTTGCCAGAAAAATCGGCATCACAATCGGAGCCGCAAAATATGACATGATCAACACCCCAGAAGGTCCTCGCATTATTGAAATGACCGTTCGTCTTTCAGGCGGGTTCGACTGCCAATACCTCGTCCCAGCGGCCACTGGAAAAAACATCCTAAAAGCAGCCGCACTCACCGCACTCGGAAAACTCTTCGATCCACAACTTCTTCAGCCATCAAAAAATAGAGTCGGACTCTCCGAATCACTCTGGCCAAAACCCGGCATCTTCAAAGAACTCCAAGGCATAGAAACTGCAAAAAAACTTCCAGGGTTCGAACACCTCTTTCTCCGCTACGCACCCGGTGACACTATCGAACCCTACATCGACTGCACCAAACGATTTTGCTTCATTATCGCAAGTGGTACGACCCTAGAAGAAGCAACACAAAATATGAACCGCATCAAAAACACCCTCAAGGTCATCACCGAATGAAAAAGCTGCTCATATATGGCGCAGGGGCTATAGGACGTGGATACGTTCCATGGGTGTTTCCGCCAGACCAATACGAACTAACGTATGTAGAATCCAATCCAACCCTACGAGACCAACTCAACACCCAAAAATATTTCACCACCTACTGCACCAAAAATGACCAATACCACACCCTAAAAGTTCCCATCGCCAAGTGCTTTTCTCCTGGTGAAGAACTGCCCTCACTCTCCACCTATGACGGCATCATCACCGCAGTAGGCCCACGACATGTACAAGCACTCGCGCCTAATTTAGCTAAAGCCACTTGCCCCATTGTCTTGTTTGAAAATGACGAAACCCTCACCGAAATTCTTCAAAAATTATCCAAGAATCCCCATATTTATTTCGGCATCCCCGACGTCATCACATCAAACACAGCACCCCAAAAACTCCTCGACAAAGACCCCCTCAGCATCGTCACAGAAAATGGAACCTGCTTTATCGACGATCGCGCAAAATCTCTAGGCGGCAATAATCACTACGTCGACAAAAAAGAACTCACCAAACAATGGCTCGCCAAACTCTACATTCACAACACCCCACACTGTATTGCAGCCTATTGCGGATCCCTCTGTCACAAAACATATCTTCACGAAGGCATGCAAATCCCACAAGTCTACGACATCGTAAAAAAAGCTATGCTTGAAATGAGCCAAATGCTCAAAATCCGCTACCATATCGACACCGACTTTATTGATTGGTACAGCGAAAAAGAACTCAGTCGTTTTGCCAATGTTCTCCTCTATGATCCCATCAGCAGAGTAGCGCGCGAACCCTTCCGAAAATTAGAACCTGATAACCGACTCATCGGTGCGGCACAATTGGCACTCGCCTCAGGCGTCATCCCCCACAATATCATGAAAGGCATTTTTGCTGCGTTTCTCTACAATAAAACAAACGACCCTGACTTTAATATAACCTATCTCGTCAACGCCCTAACACCCGAAAATTTCCTCAAATTAATTATTAAGCTAAACCCACATGAAGCCCTCTTCAAGCTACTTGTCGAAGCCTGGGGACCTGATATGACAGAGCTCAAAAGGATGCAAATCAAATGACCCAAAATGCTACTCTAGAAATTGCCATCAATGCAGCCGTCACAGCCGGAAACGCACTCCTCCAACACTATGGAACAGGACTACATCCCCAACAAAAAGAATCCCTCCGTGATCTCGTAACCGAAGTAGACACCCTCTCCGAACAAGAGATTATCAACATCATCCGAGAAAAAGATCCGATCCATGGCATCCTCACCGAAGAACAAGGCTTTATCGGCCCAAAAACTGATGACTACTGGGTCGTAGATGCACTCGATGGCACCATTAATTTCATACACGAAATCCCTCTTTTTTGTGTTTCCATTGCCTTTATCCAAAACAAAAAACCCATCGTCGGCGCTATCTACAATCCACTTTCCGAAGAACTCTACTACGGCGCTACAGGAATCGGCTGTTTCAAAAACCAAATCTCACTTAAACGTAACGATTGTCCTCTTTCCCAAAGTCTACTTGCACAAGCTTTTTCTGGGAAAGCCTATGACCCTCAAAATCGACTCAAAGAATTTGAAACTTTTGGCAGACTTAATGATCTTTCTCAAGGCTGTCTCCGCACTGGATCTGCCGCGATGAATCTCGCCTACGTTGCAGATGGAAAATTAGGCGGATGCTTTGGAAAAGCCAATAAATTCTGGGACATCGCCGCGGGCCTACTGTTTGCCGAACTCGCAGGTGCTACCATTTCTTACACCCTCGTCGACACCGAAAAACACCTCATCGATTACATCGCCGCCGCGCCCACCTGCTACCAAGAATTAAAAGTCCACTTAGATGGACTTATTCGTTCTCAATAGATTTCAAATATCCCTCATTCCGAATAATAGACCCATTTAATTTCCCCACTTCAGCATGAGCTTCCATATACGCCAAAATCTCTGTCAAATGGACGTAATAGCCCCTACCAAAAAGCCCATTAACAGCCTGAGAAATCACCTCGAAATCTCGCGGCTCATCCAACGTCAACCGCATCTGCGACACATCCCGATCATACGCAACATTCGCCAACCGAAACTGATCCGAATGCCGATGTAAATACGGGGTTACATGCTCACGATCCGAAGGCCGACTCGCCAAATTCCAGACTTTTTCTAACACCGTAAACGAAAAAATTTCTGCATCAAATCCATCTGGATAGGTTGGTGTCATTGCATTGGCAGCATAATCAACATCACTATTGAGATAAGACTCAATCAGGCGATCTACAACCTCATAATCCTGTAAAGGACAATCGGCCGTTAAACGTACCACATCCGTCGCACCATACGCTTTTGCCGCCTGATAATACCGATCCAACACATCCGTCTCACTCCCCCGAAAACAAGGCACGCTCAGCTGCTCACATAACGCTACAATCGCATCATCTTTCACATCCGTAGTCGTCGCCACAACAACCAGATCCAAATAAATCGAAGGCGCCAACCGGGACAACATCACTTCCAAAACAGACTGCGTTTCAAAAAGCGGCATCAAGACTTTCCCAGGCAATCGTGTCGAACCCAACCGCGCCTGAATAATCCCGACAATATGACGTTTAGTCGATGACATCCAAGCTCAGCCGATCCCCTAATTCAAGATCACAATTCACTCGTTTGCCCAAAATTGATTCATAATATTTGGGATGCAATCCCCAACTCGGACGCACCGATTTCACATGCATCTCAGTCAATACCTCACCCTTACGAATAGACATTGCAATATATAAAGAACGTCGTGCCTTAAACTTTGTTACAGACTCACCAGGCACCTCATAAGACACCGATCCCAACGCCTTCTCAACCATGCGAACAGCATCCACCATCTGACGAAATTCAATGGCATCTAACGAAAAAAAGCTATCGACAGACTCGTCTGTTTTATTCACCATAAAATGCTTCTCAATAATAGACGCACCCAATGCTACAGACGCCACGGGCACCCCAATTCCCAACGTATGATCCGACAATCCCACGGGACATCCGAATCTAGAAATCATATCTGGAATAGTCCGTAGCTGCATCCGTTCGGGAGGTGCCGGATAACTCGCGGTACATTTCAAAAGCGCATATGAAATACAGGCATTGTCCTTCAACGTTTGTACAGCCAACTCAATATCTGCAAGCTCCGCCAACCCTGTCGACATAATCACCGGCTTACCCGTCTGAGCGACACGTTTTAATAACGGAATATCCGTAATTTCAGGAGATGCAATCTTGTACGCCGAACACCCTAAATTCTCTAAAAAATCCACAGCCGTTCCATCAAAAGGCGACGAAAAAATCTCAATTCCAATTTTGCGCGCTTCAGCAAATAACGTTTCATGCCATTCCCATGGTGTAAACGCTTCCTCATACAACGCAAACAAATTTCCCTTGTAATGCCATGGATCATCAGCAGGAATTAAAAAATCAGGCGTCTGAGCATCCAATGTAATCGTATCCGCACGATACGTCTGCAATTTAATTGCATCCGCCCCTGCTTCTTTCGCACTCCGAATAATCTCCAGAGCCTTATCCAAACGACCCGCATGATTACCCGACATCTCCGCAATAATATAAACCGGATAATCAGAACCGATCTCACGATCACCAATACGCACTAATTAAGCCTCAAAAAACCAGAATTAGCAGGCTTACCTCTCAATAGAGACCGTAACTCGCCTGCTTCATGCGCACGTTTAATTTCGGCAAAAGCCTGTGTCACAGCCGCACTATACGCTTCCACATGAAACGACTTATGCGCATACATGGAATAAAATAAATTCGACGCAAGAAACCCACTGGCCATCATTAATTGCACAAAATAGGCTTTCATTTCTAATGGATTATCATACAAAAATCCAAAATGGCTGAGTGGCGCAATCCCACTTACCGAAATCTTCAAGCCCGTCGCTTCAGACGCCGCTTTCCACCCCGCTTGCACCTGCGTCCCAATCGCAATCAAATGCTCATGTACACGCTTTGTACAATAGGTATCCAATGTCGCAAGTGCAGCAACAACGCCCACCCGTTCAGTCCAACATGTGCTACTTATAAAACTGCGCGCCGCTGCTGACATCACACGTTCTTTACCAATCACGGCCCCAATCGGAAATCCATTTCCTAATGCCTTAGAAAATACCGCAATATCTGGATCATACCCCAACACCAAATGCGCACCACCCGGAGCAATCCTAAATCCTGCCGAAATCTCATCAATAATAACCACGGCGCCAGTCCGTTCACGCACCGACGCAATCATCGCTTTAAATTCTTCAGTAGGGCCATCATTCCGAATCGGTTCCAAAACAATTGCCGCCAACTCATCCCCATAAAGTGTCACAATTTTCTCAAGCGCTTCACAATCATTAAACCGAAACGGTATCGCCGTCCCCGCCAATTCCTTAGGAACCCCTACTGGCTCAAGACCTTTAATTAAATGGTCATTCAACGCCTCACTTGTACTCAAGTTTGCAGCCAAATACCAATCATGCCAGCCATGATATCCACAAAAAGCAATCTTAGATCGACCAGTAAATGCACGTGCAATACGCACCGCAACCGTCATCGATTCTCCGCCTGTACGCGCAAATCGTACCTGCTCCGCCCAGGGATGTAGCTCACATAATTTTTCAGCCAATTCCACTTCTTCATAACAATTCAATGAACTACTAGACCCCATACCAATCGCCTCAATCACAGCCGCATTCACACCCGCGTCTGCATAGCCCAACACATTAGCACCAATACCCGAAATACTCATATCTACATACTGATTGCCATCTAAATCCCACACATGAACGCCAGATGCTTTTTTAAAATAACCAGGCCACACACCAGCAGAAAATTGATCCGGACGCTTCGAAAGCAACTGTGTCCATCCCGGAATAATCCGTCTAGCCCGATCCTGAAACGCAAGTGATTTTTCAATACTCATAAATTCATTTTACAGACCAATTCACTGGATTAACAATCTCTTTTTTTGCAAGTGGATGTAACCGCTCCTGAACCAACCGAAAATCTTCTTCTGATAACATAGGGTCTTCCATCAACGTTACCGTCTCATGCACCTGAGTTACCGTCTCCACACCAATCACCAGAGAACATCCAAATCGACGTGCATACCGCACAGCCAACTGCTGTGGCGTACACCGTAATGTTTCGCATAAGTCATGCCATACCACCGACATCTCACGCGCAACGGGCAGCCGAGCCCCCACTTGATCAGGAGACATCAGCAAAAGTCCCTGCAAATAAACACTCCTCAAAAAACACAACACACCCTGCTCTTTTGCACGAATCAAAACATCAGAATTCACAAAACGAGGATCCCACGCATTCAACGGAACCTGCGCAATCGTCATCGACGGCATATCCAGTACACGGTCTAATTCTTCGGGAGAATACACAGACACCCCTAATCGAGAAACCAGCCCCATTTCCTGAGCCCGTAACAATCCTTCTCTCAATCCCAACTCCCAAAAATCTAGCCACTCCGCACGGTGCAACATCACCCCCAAAAGAGACGATATCCCTAGCCGACGACAAGACCCCGCAATAGCATCTACAATTCCAGACGCATCACATGGATCCAAATCAGGATGCAATTTTGTCACAACAGTCGGAACAACCGAAGACGTCAAAAAAGAAGCCCCTAACCCAGATTCACTATCACCATACGCCTGCGCCGTATCGAACCAAGAATATCCAGATCCCAGCGCCGCCGTTACAATCTCGTCACGCACACGATCCGTCGGCTTTCCCGATACATTCGCAATCCCATATGCCAACCCCAATTGTGCCGTACCCCAAACACAGGCCGGAACAATAAAATCAGCCATAAACACACATCGCATCAATCACACGCTGCACATCCGCACCCGACATAAACGAACACAATGGAATACTCAACGCGCCACGATAATACTGCTCCATTACCGGACACACCGGCATCTCTGCTAACACAGACTGATAATACGGCTGATGATACACCGGAATATAATGCACCTGAGACCCCATGCCCTTCTCTTTTAACGTCGCCATCACCTCAGCACGCGTCTGACCAATCGCGTCAAAATCTATCCTAACCACATACAAATGATGACCCGAAACACAGCCATCAGGCACACGTAAGGGACGGACGTTAGATAAATTTTTAAAAGCCTCATCATACCGCAACGCCGTCTCATGACGTGACGCCACAAACCCATCCAACTTGGCTAATTGCGTCCGGCCCAAGGCCGCCTGGAAATCTGTCATACGATAATTAAACCCTAAATCCGTCATCTCGTAATACCAAGGCCCCGGATTCTGCGACATCTCCGTCTTAGTAATTCCGTGCGTCCGCAAGCGAAGCAATTTTTCATACAAAGCCGGATCATTCGTCGTAATCACGCCACCCTCACCCGTCGTAATAGGCTTTACAGGATGAAAACTAAATACCGTCATATCCGCATACGTGCCATCGCCCACAATAGAGTCCCGATACTTTGCACCCAACGCATGCGACGCATCTTCAATCACAACCAATCCATGTTTTTTTGCGAGTGCATACAACGGCGCTAAATCGGAAGGACATCCTGCAAAATCTACCGGCACCAAAGCCTTTGTTTTGGGCGTAATCATTGCCTCAACCAAAGCACAATTAATTAAACCCGTCTCTAAATCTATATCCACAAAACGAGGCTGCGCACCACAATATAGAGCCGCATTTGACGTCGCTACAAACGTATTCGGCGTCGTTAGAATCTCATCTCCCTCACCCAAACCAACAGCCAAATAACATAAATGTAACGCAGCCGTACCACTCGAAACAGCCACCGCAAAACGCGCACCAACATACTCAGCAATTTCTTGCTCAAACGCCAAAATATCCGGCCCCTGCGTCAACCAATCAGACCTCAACACAGCCGTCACTGCATCAATATCAGCCTGATCAATAAACTGCCGTGAATAAGGCAGAAAATTGAGTGTCATTTCTTAAGAAATAGTCAACGTCTTGAGCATCTCTTGTAACTGCTCAATCGTCAATTTCATCGAGGCATTTTCACTCGTGTATCTAAAATGCTCCGGAACCTGGACGCCATCATGTTTTCCAAAATTTCGAAAATGATTATCAGGCTGAATAATATACCGATTCTCCTGCTCCACCGCATGCATCGCTTCATCTTCTGTAATTAAAGACTCATGAATTTTTTCGCCTAATCGAATTCCCACAATCTCTTGTCGACAGTCGGGTGCAACTGCTTTTGCCAAATCCAAAATATTCATCGTCGGTAACTTCGGAATAAAAATTTCGCCGCCCTTCATATCACGCAACGACTCCAACACACACGTCACAGCATCGGGTAACGTAATCCAAAACCTCGTCATCCGCACATCCGTAATCGGCAACACGCCTTCTGAACGCTTCTTCAAAAAGAACGGAATCACACTCCCACGACTACCCACCACATTGCCGTATCTCACCACACTAAACAACGTTGGAGAAGACGCGTCGACATAATGATTCGCCGCCACAAACAATTTCTCAGCACACAATTTCGTTGCCCCATACAAATTCACAGGACTCGCAGCTTTATCCGTACTCAACACCATCACGCGCTGAACCCGATGATTAATCGCTTCAGAAATAATATTTTCAGCCCCAATAATATTGGTCTTCACCGCTTCAAACGGATTATATTCAGACGCTTCCACATGCTTCATCGCAGCTGCATGAATAATAATATCCACACCATTAAACGCCCGCGCCAACCGATCCCGATCCCGAATATCCCCAATGAAATACCGCACATTACCCCCGTTAGGAATATACTGCTGCATCTCATATTGCTTCAATTCATCGCGAGAAAAAATAATCAAACGAGCGGGCTTAAACTCGTCCAATACGCGCTTAAGAAAGGCCTTACCAAACGAACCGGTTGCCCCAGTAACCAAAACAGACTTCCCGTTCAGCAATTCCTGACTAATCATGGCCATCCTTACATCAATCATTAAAAAATTTAGTGAGACAAAAACATGGTACCGAAGGTGGGACTCGAACCCACACGAAGTTGCCCTCACTGGATTTTGAGTCCAGCGCGTCTACCATTCCACCACTTCGGCACGTAAACATATTCTAACCGAGAACCCACAAATTTTAAATATCGTAAATTTAGGATATAATTTCTCCGATATGCCAATCATTAGTCAATTTTTAGGTATCACCATAAGCATGTTTTGGAATGATCATGCACCCCCTCATTTCCACGCAAGATATGGTGGACATGAAATCAGCGTCACTATTTTGGATGGAATCGTAGAGGGGAAGTTTCCTAGACGTGCGCTAGAACACGTTCTAGAATGGTATACACTTCACAAAAATGAATTAGCTGACAACTGGAATCTAGCGCAAACACATAAAACATTACATAAAATAGACCCCCTGGAGTAATCCATGTTCCTACACATAACTCAAGCCAAACACATCAAAGACTACCAAGTACATTTAACTTTCAATAACGGCACTCAAGGCATAGCCGATTTAACAACTACACTTTGGGGAGAAGTCTTCGAACCATTAAAAAACCCTCAATTATTTAAAACCCTTCATGTAGACACCGAACTCGGAACAATTACATGGAGTAATGGAGCTGATCTCGCCCCCGAATTCTTACTTTCTCTCATCAAAAAGGAACTATAATCATGACCCAACAAACCCCACAACAATGGCTACAATTTCTCCTCCACTGTGCAGACGAAGCGGACATCCTCAG
>CAMDGG010000022.1 GCA_945898045.1 bacterium UBP8_UBA817 | reverse complement strand
CTTTTTAAAGGCCTAGAACAATTGGGAGAAGAAGGCGTTGCGCAAGTATTCACCAGATACAACAGTCCAGAACGACTCGTTGGAACAGTAGGCGCGCTACAATTTGAAGTCATCCAATATCGCCTCGAACATGAATATGGCGCAAAATGCCGCTTTGACAATCTCAGCTTCATTAAAGCCTGTTGGTTAGAAACCCAAGACGACAATACGCTTCAAGACTTTATACGAAGCCGCACATCACAAATTGCCAAAGACATTTCAGGAAAAATTGTCTACCTCGCCGAAACACAGTGGAGCCTAGAACGAGAAATTAGAGAAAATCCCGATATTGCATTTCATTTCACGTCTGAGTTTTAAGCCGCCGCTGCCGCTTCAAGAAACTTTGCTCTTAAGCTAGAAACACTTCCTGCCACACAGATTTGATTCGCTTCTATCACGCCACTAGACTTTGTCGATTGAGTTGAAGAAGTGACTGATACCAGAGAAGCTGTCTCAGAGGCAGAAACTTTTTGACTTTCAATTTTAGATTTCAACTGATTAATTGAATCCCGAAAAAATTCAACAACAAATCGAAGCGCTTTGTCAGGATTTCCAAACGAATTCAGGCCTCTAGACAACGCCGTAACAGAAAGGCCTGTCGTGCCAAACAAGTCTTTATATGTGTCCTGATACCTGGATAAGTCAGCCACATCTACACCAGACTTTAGAAGCATGTCTCTCTGAGTCATATAACCAATCACCATGCCACCCACACCCGTTTTAAGAGAAATGCCCAACTCTTTAATTTGACTCACAAATTCCGTGTCGTTATATCCCCCTGACATGCGCATTTGCTCACTTACTTGTGCTGCATTCGCTTTATACATAACAGAAGTTTTACCTTCAGAAGCAACTAGTAACGCATGCGTTGCTTTAGCGTAGTCTTGCGTATTCAGTTCTATAGAACAGTGTTTTGTATAGGCTTCCATTGCATCATAAGAATCCATTTCAAGCTTGAGTCGTGACTCAAAATCCATGAGATCAACATCTAGAGAACCCGCAGAGTGACCGACGCCTTTAGACATCAAATACTGAGCCCGTGTCCAATTATCCCCATGCGATAGCTTTAATTTCTGGCAAGCTTCTTTATACGCTTTCTTCTGAGTTGGATTTTTACTAATTAGGGTCGCCTTAGCAGTTTTCCACGCCTGAACAGCATTATTAAAGTTAGGTTTAACCCCATCGGAAAAATTTAACTCTAAACCATTCTGCTTACTTTCAATAATAGCCTTTTGAAAAGAATAAAGCGCATCAACATATCTAGAATGAACACCCTTGAGTTCTGTTTTAGCTTCTTCAAATAAATCTTTTCCAAAATGATCTAACAAAACGACAAATTTCTGCTCTCTATAGCTCTTCCATTTTTCTATATGGTCCAAGCGATCCGTCAAAGTCGAATCCATTTCGGATTTAAAAATCACAGGATTCACCTCAACAGGAATACCCAGGCTTTTAAACAACTTTTCTGTACCTGAAAAAGCATCACTACCTTGTACTTTAAACGCAATAGCCGTCCATAAAGCGCCATGATTAGCACTTGCATTTAATACGTGCGTAGAACCCTTTCCATTCTCGTCATATACCCGTGGGGCATTAGACCTATTTCCAAACCCATCTTTAGAAGTCTGAGCTCTCAAAGGAACTTTTAAGCTTGCAGGATCAAGACCAGGAAAGTCGTTTAATAACGCTGCTAAAGAAAACATTTTAGAAGTAGACTGTATCGTAGCAACCGAATCAGAATCTCCAATAGAATAAAAAACTGGAGTTCCATTCGAATTTCCCGTACCAATCGTAACACCAAATTCACCAGGATCATTTACATCGTTTATCCCGGTTTTTACCAAAGAAAAATACTGATCTTTTAAATTTACGTCTAAATCATTTTCCGGAAAATTCAGCTTCGATTCAGCACTTTCCCAACCCATCTCACCAAACACAGTCTTAAGGGCATGCAACTCAACTTCTTTTTCATTAATTCTTCTTAAAGAATTCTGATTAAGATATGCTTTAATTTTAACTGCCAGTGACTCTCTAAACGTTTTACCCGTCTCTACCACTAAAGTCTGTGGAGACGATTTCTTGTCACCTAAAATAAACGTAATAGACCAATTTTTAGAATCCGCATTGTAACTAGGTATCACCTGTAAATTAAAAAATTCAGGATCTCTTTGGGATTTAAAAAAAAGTGACGAGTCAGTAACCACCTTTATAGTATGAACCAACCCAGGAATATAACTCGCATTACCATTGGGCGCCAATTCATTGGAACCAAATTGAGCCGCATGCAATGCCCGATACACTCCCGAAGGCAAAGATATTTTAAGTGAAAAGATATTATCCAAACTAGGTACTGCGACAACTTTGAACATGGTCATATCCTTTTGCTATTGCGAAAGTGATGATTCTCCAACGTCCCCTATGTCAAGTTATCGGTTTTTAAAAAAGGTTATTGCACCCAATATTTCTGTTGAAACAGATCGTCCAATTAGTGCGTATCTAGCGCCTCAATTCGATCATATTGTCGCTGAATCTTTGCGACATACCGACGTCCCGACGCATTTAATTTTCCGCCTCGCCTTTTAAAATACATTTCACCTTTATTGTAAGACGCCACTGCCAATCGACGTGCAATTTTGGAGTGATGCCAATACGCAAATAATCCATCCAAATATTTTACTGTTCCAGCAACATTTTCATGAATATCATAGGGATCAGTCACCCCCTGACGTCGATACGTCCCAGGCATCATTTGCCCCAAACCAGCCGCCCCGCCATGACCACGAGCCTTCGGATTAAACTTGGACTCCACAGCAATTATCGCCGCTACTAAAAACGGATCCATTTCAACAGCCTCACATTCCGTCACAATCGCTTGTGAAATTTCTCTCGCATTAGCAGACCCTACAGATGGATATCGCTCATGGATAAACGTCAAAATTGTACTGGTATCATCCCCAAAATTGGGAACCGCCAAAAAGAAAAATAACACTAAAATCATATATTTCATTAAGTAACTCCCCTTAACGCTCAGCCATATTTTAGGTACAATCTTAGTCACAAATTCAAACCCTGCAAGGACCCTCTCATGAAATCCAATACTAACACATTCAAAAATCGCCACATCGGCATCTCCTCAAACGACCTCTCCGAAATGCTTCAAAAAATTGGCGTGAAAAACTTAGACCAACTCATCACAGAAACTGTTCCCCAAAGTATCCGACTCAGCAACCAACCCAACCTACCAAACCCTCTTTCAGAAGCAGACTATCTCCAAGAAATCGCAACAATGGCATCCCAGAATACCGTCGCAAAATCCTATATCGGCCAAGGCTACTACAATACATTTACACCCTCCGTCATTCTCCGAAACCTCTTCGAAAATCCAGGATGGTATACCCAATACACCCCCTACCAGGCCGAAATTTCACAAGGCCGCCTCGAATCCCTCTTAAACTTTCAAACCATGATTTGTGACCTTACACAAATGGACATCGCCAACGCTTCGCTATTAGACGAAGGCACCGCCGCATCCGAAGCTATGACCCTTCTCCATCGCGTACGAACCGACGCAAAAAAAACAGCTAATCTTTTCTTCGTTTCTGACACCTGCTATCCACAAACGATCGCCGTTCTACAAGCCCGGGCACAAGCCATCGGCATCGAAGTCCAAGTCGGCGCCATCGAAACACTCAACCTAGACAATCCCAATCTCTACGGAATACTACTCCAATATCCCGCACAAGATGGATCGATACATACCAATAAAGACCTCGTCAAAAAAGCACATGAAAAAGAGATTAGAGTCGCAGTCGCCACAGATTTATTAAGCCTCACACTTCTTAGCCCACCCGGAGAATGGGACGCGGATGTCGTCTTTGGAAATAGCCAACGCTTCGGGGTTCCCCTTGGATTTGGAGGCCCACACGCTGCATTTTTTGCAACAAAAGATGAATTCAAAAGACAACTGCCCGGTCGCATTATCGGCGTCTCCATCGACAAACACGGCAACAAAGCCTATCGCATGTCCCTGCAAACCAGAGAGCAACATATTCGCAGAGACAAAGCCACATCCAATATCTGTACAGCGCAAGCGCTTCTCGCCAATATGGCCGCTATGTATGCCGTCTATCACGGACCCAACGGACTAAAAGAAATCGCCAAAAATATCCAAAATCTCACTTCAGCACTCGCAAAATCTCTAGAAGACCTTGGATTTCAACTTAAGAACAAAACTTATTTCGACACACTCACTATTCAATTAACAGGCGAACAAAAAAACAAACTCATAGAATCGGCCACACAACAAAATAATAATTTTAGACAAGACCATAAAGATGAAATCGGCATTTCACTAGACGAAACAACCACTCAAAAAGACTGTGATCAAATCATCACCCTATTTCGAGCAGTGGCCATACAAACCGATCCGATCCAAGCCACGTTCTCGTTTGCGCAACCCCAGCCAGATCAAGGCACGCCCAGAATCACCCCATTTCTCACGCAACCCATCTTCAATCAACACCACTCCGAAACCCAAATGATGCGCTACTTACATCACCTAGAACAAAAAGACCTTGCTCTCAACACCTCCATGATTCCACTCGGATCGTGCACCATGAAACTCAATGCGGCGACAGAAATGATCCCCGTCAGCTGGCCACAATTTGGACAACTCCACCCCTTCGCACCCCAAGAACAAACCCAAGGCTACACTGCATTATTTCGCGAACTAGAAAACATGCTCTCCGAAATCACAGGCTTCGCCGCCACATCACTACAACCCAACTCCGGAGCGCAAGGCGAGCTGGCAGGCCTTCTCGTCATCAAAACCTATTTAGAAAACAAAAACCAAGGACATCGCAACATCGTTCTCATCCCGTCTTCTGCACACGGAACCAATCCCGCAACCGCAAGCATGGCCGGCCTCAACATCGTCGTCGTCAACTGCGATACCAACGGCAACATCGACATCGAAGACCTCCGAACTAAAGCTCAAAACAACAAAGAAAACCTAGCCGCACTCATGATCACCTACCCCTCCACACACGGCGTATTCGAAGAAACCATTATCGACATCTGCAACATCATTCATGAAAACGGTGGCCAAGTGTACATGGACGGCGCCAACATGAATGCCCAAGTCGGTCTCACCAGTCCCGGAAGAATCGGAGCCGATGTATGCCATCTCAACCTCCACAAAACATTCTGTATTCCTCACGGTGGCGGCGGCCCAGGCGTTGGCCCCATCTGTGTTGCCAAACACCTCGCCCCATACCTCCCAGGACATCCCGCGACAACAGTATCATCTGCTCCCTACGGAAGCGCCAGTATTCTTCTGATCTCCTACGCCTATATCAAAATGATGGGCAGCGCCGGCCTCAAAGCAGCAACAGAATACGCCATCCTAAACGCCAACTACATCAAAGCCAGACTCCAAGACCATTATCCTATTCTATACACAGGAACAAACGGACACGTCGCTCACGAACTTATCCTAGATTGCAGAGCCTTCAAAAAATCCGTCGGCATCGAAGTGGAAGACATCGCCAAACGCCTCATGGACTACGGCTTCCACGCACCAACCATGTCCTGGCCTGTCCCCGGCACCCTCATGATCGAACCTACAGAAAGCGAAGACAAAGCCGAACTCGACCGCTTCTGCGACGCCATGATTGCCATCCGAAACGAAATCGGCGAACTAGAAACGGGCTTCTCAGACCGCAAAGACAACGTCCTCAAAAACGCCCCACACACCGCAAAAGAAACCACAGGCGACATATGGGAACACAAATACACACGCCAAAAAGCGGCCTATCCCCTACCCTATGTTTCCGAAAACAAATTCTGGCCAAGCGTGAGTAGAATCGACAACGCCTATGGGGACAGGAATATTATGTGTACCTGTGATTTTGAGTGGAAAGGTGAGAGTTCCGACAAACAGGCTTCCGTTTTGACGCATTAATATGATCTCCCCCAAAAACCCTGGACATAATAATTCGAGCCCTGATCTTAATCGATTTGTGACACAGGATAGAAGTTTTTTAAAATCTTACGCCTAATAGGCAGCTGCCTATCCCCTCATCAGTTAATCTTAAACGAATAAAATCTTCTATTTTAAAATCACTAGCGAACTCATTCCAGGGAATATTGTCAGAATTAAGAGTGCAGATATATTGAAAATTGTATGTGTTTGATTCTCTTGCTGCAAGCTGTAAAGCTAAGGACCTTTGTCGCTCATCTACTCCATCAAAAATATTGCTGTCGTGCATTAAAACTCTTGGGGACGGAACCCTTTGAGCCCATAATGTCGCTAGCATTAAGTCGTAGCAAAAGATCTTCATATTGTTGATTCCCGTACTTCCTGAGCGCTCTATTTCAATATTGAATTTAAACCCAGTAGGACCAACATCTAAAACTAATTTTCCAGGTGCTTGATAAAGAAATTCTGAATAGGAATTGAAAAGAGTAATGGCTTTTTCTCTGATCTCTTGTCTTTCATCATAATCTCGCCTAGTTTCTTGTTGTAAAACCTCTTGATCAATTTTTACGCTACTCAGTTTATTATTGAATGACTTTATATTTTCTACCATTGCAGTAATTTCATTTAATTTTCGCACTTTATTTAAGTGTCTTGTATTTAAAAGTGTATATTCTTCTAAGGCGCCGTGGGTGCTTAGTATTCGCATTTTGGCATCTTTCTCAGAACTCTTTATCTTTAAGGAATCTTCCCGTTTACTTAGTTCAGTTTTAATTCTTCTAATTTCTGTTGCTAAAAATTCTTTTCGGTTATGCATAATATTGTCGTGGAATGTTTTTACATCTTCTAGTCGGCGCAGTGTAATTCCTGGTAATGAAATACCTGCATCTTTATAGAGTTGTTCAATATTCGCTATTACTGGCAAGTTTTCTGAACTTAAATTTTGCTTGTAATGAGACAATAATCGGTGATCCACCATATTTGCATTGACTTCTTTATGGATTTCTTGAGTCAAAAAATCTACTTCTTCTCTTAGTTGGACATATTGTGGATAGACTTTAAATTCACGCAGGTCTTTTTCATCTTGTTCGACTTGGGCTTTAATGCGAATTTTCCTGGCTTCCAAATCGCCTAATGATCCTGAAAATTCATCAATGACACCTAATTTAATTGCTTTTTTGAAGTTTTGTAATCCTGTCTTTTGATCTTTTAGCTCTTGTGTTTTTACAGCATGTTCCCAAGAAAGATTTAATAAAAATGCGTTGTGAGTTTGTTTGTCCCATTCATTTTGACGTTTAAAAAATTCAAAGGGAACAGAAAAGGCATCCTTAGTCCTTCGAATAAAATAGGATATAAGTGAGCGAAATGATGGCTTATATTTTTGATCTTCATTTTCAAGCGATAATCCAAAACACAGTGAGCCTAATATCTGAGTCCATTGTTTAATTGTGTAGGTTTCTGATCCATCTTTAATTTTTGGCAATAGGGGCCAAGAAGATGTATTTGCATTAACTTGAACAAAGCCAGGATCATCAATAGCTCTTGTTACTTCTATTGTTTGATTTTGAATTTTTATCTGTAAGGAAAATTTCCATCCTTTGAGAGGCTTAAGCTGGAGTGCACTTTTGGTGCTAGACCCAAGACAAAAATGAATGATTTCTATTAAGGTTGATTTACCCAAACCATTTCGTGATTCTTTTTGTGCGGACTCTTTTTTTCTGTCCGCCCAAACAACATTGAAGCCGTTTGTGAATTCTGTAGTTTTGAATGAAGGTTTGTTTGCGCTGACTTTAATAATCATGTTTCAACTCTTATTAACAACCCTTCTTTTAAATCTAAAACACCCATCATGAATAGTAAATCAAGGGCTAGTATAAACTTCCAGTAGGCTTTTATCTCAGGAAAATTTCTTACTCGTTCCCAAAGGTTTGTCACAGTATAATTTGAGTCGAGTTGTTCCAGGATTTTTGCTCCAACTCCAAGGAGGGAGTATTCAGTTGATATATGTTTTGTTGGAAGGATCACTTCTCAAATACCTCGCATGATTCAAACAAGTAAGACAAAATTGCTAATCCTGCTGCTGTACGTTTAAAGTCTGAGCTATTGCCAGAAGAAAATTGTAATAAAGTTTCAAAAAGTGCATCCCCTACAATATTGCTACTTTTAAGACGATCGTATTCTACTATAAAACCTTCTTTTAAACGGTCTGGAAAATTAGTATCTATTTCCGCATACATTTGAATAAAGGCCTTGACCTCGCTGTTTCTACTTAACCCCATACTAAGTAAACTATGGATTGCTGGAGTTAATCCATTTTTGTTCATTTTTTCTAACGGCGGTGTTAACACAAAATCAGACAGAATAAGTCTTGATGAAGTAGCAATGCTTTTTGTTACAATTTCTAGCTCAGCAAATCCTATATTTGGAATCTCTATTGCTAGTGATGCTCTAACCCAACTTTCATGTTCTGCTTTTGCGTTGCGAAGTAATTCAACGGTGTATTTTTCTGGTTCGACATCTGCTGTGTCATGACATGTTGGACATAATAAAATCCAGTTATGATATGTGTCTAATTTTTCTCTGGGAAATGAGCTATCTCCACGTGGTCCATCGTCGCTATGTCCAATGATGTGTGCAATTTTACCAATTTGAGTTTTTGGAGTGTCTTCATCTGGAGATGCAACTTCACGGCGGCAGGTTGGAAACGCACATCGAAGCGCAGCTCTACCAAATAACAATTTGACATCAGATCGAGGGTATCCGCGTTGCATTAATCAATCCCCCATTTTTTCTAGGAAAATGCTGAAATAAGTAACAGAAATACTTTTTTGATTTCTTTTTTTTGTTGAATAAAGAAGTGGTTCATGATGATTAGCGTCCGTTTTTAGCTTCTTTAGCTTCCAGGCGAGTCCCATCTTCAAAGATAACAACTTTGGGGGTAATTCGAATTTTGTATTTGCCTGAGATCGCAGGGCTAAAAAGGGCCGAATAGGTCTCATTTCCAAAGCCTTTTTTGTATATAAAAACAGTGGGTGGTGATTTAAATTCATCGCTGGGAGGCAGGTCCATTTCCTGTTCTGCTGTAGTTTCGTATATGATCTTTCCAAAGATATTTTGGACAGTAATGTCTGAGGCCACCCCAATAATCGTTTTGTCTGTTTTGTTTTGATATTCAATGCGCATTTCTATCTTATTTGAAAAGTCATCCCCGCTATCACTATCATTGGCATGAGTAAGAGTGACACGTCCTTCAACTGCCTTTTCTGAGGTTTTGATATTAATATTTTTTGTTGGATTGGACCAAGATTTATCAGGGTATACGATTATTCTTGAGCCATCATCTACTGTTGCAAGCTGAAGTGCTTGCGCGGTGCCGTATATAGTAAGCAATATCGTAAAAGTTAAAAATATACTATTTAGGGCTTTCATAATTAAGAAAATCATACCATAAAGGCTTGTAATGCCTTGAGTGCTTCTTTGCGTTTTCTTTCTAACCCCCTTACTAAACTGGACACATAAACTCGAGAGAGTATAAATCTAAAATTGAGATATACATTCTAGATTATGTAAGTAGATAAAAAAAGAGCCATATTTCTCATTGAGAAAATAACACTCCAAAATCGCGCTTATATGCTATAATATTTCCATTTCGCACTAAAAATAGGTCGAAAAGGAAATGAAATGAATTTCATCGCATTTAAAGAAGCCTTAAGTCCACTTCCAGGATTTTCCCTGTCGGACATCAAAAAAGTAGATAAGAACTTCCATAGAACCCGTCTAACTGAATGGCAAAATAAAGCTTATATTCAAAAACTCAAAAGTGGATTTTATACATTTACTGACATTCGTAAAACAGACAGCACGCTCAATACACTCGCAAGCCGACTCTATCCCCATGCCTACATTTCTAACCAAACAGCCTTAAGCTATTACAATATATTGCCCGAAAGTAACTACGGACTCACCTGTATTTCAACTCTTAAAACCAAAACTATCACAACACCTATCGGCACGTTTATATATCAACATGTCAAACCCAATTTAAATTTTGGATATACCCTGATAACACAGTTCGACATGACATTCAAAATGGCGGAGCTAGAAAAAGCTATCTTAGATTATCTGTATTTTCATCCCATTTCACAGCCTCAAGAATTTGAATCATTGAGATTCAACCAAACGGAATTAAAAGAAAAATTAAACCTCGAAAAACTCAATCTCTATCTCAGCCTATATCAAAGTAAAGCATTAAATAAACGCATCCGATTATTTCTAGCTTGGTACAACAATGATCAAATACCTAGGAGGCAAATCCTTATGAAGAAAGAAAAATTAAATTTAGAAGAGAAAGATATTTTAAACTCTTTGGAAAAAGGGGAGTGGAAATCTGTCTCAGACTTTACCGAAAAAAAGGCATTGTTTAAAAAAATGGCAAAGCAAAGTATTGCGAAAACAAAACGCATTACATTACGGGTTACCGAACAGGATTATAATCTTGCCCATATTAAAGCAATAAAAGATGGCATTCCCTATCAAACAATGATTTCAAGTATCATTCACCGGTATTTGACGGGGCAATTAAAAGAGGCCTAATTTATTAAAAACGCCCCTTTTTAACTAACCGATTCCCAATTCTCACCCACTGCCGTATCAACAAGCAGCGGCACTTGAAACTCAACCACCGATTCCATAATACGTTTAACCATCGGTACCACCACATCTTGCTCTGATTTTAAAACATCCAAAACCAATTCATCGTGCACCTGCAATAACAACGAAGACCTATACTTTTCAGTCTCAATTTCGGTTTGAATACGCACCATCGCCAGTTTGATAATATCTGCCGCCGTGCCTTGCATTCTCGTATTCACAGCCACACGTTCCGCAAATTGTCTGCGCCCCATATTGCGATCATTGATCTCAGGCAGCGGACGAATTCGACCAAACTCCGTCTTCACATACCCGTTCTCACGAGCATCCGAAATGGTCTGATCCATAAACGTACGAATCGTTGGGAATTTGGCATAATACGCATCAATAATGTCTTTGGCTTCTGCACGAGAAACCCCTAAAGTCTCTGAAAGCCCAAACGCAGACTGGCCATACACAATACCAAAATTAACTGTCTTTGCACGATACCGATGCTCTTTTGTCACTTCGGAAAGGGGCACATCAAACACCAACGAAGCCGTCGCAGAATGGATATCTTCCCCCGCTCTAAACGCACGAATCATATTGGGATCGTTCGATAAATGCGCCAAAACCCGTAACTCAATTTGCGAATAATCTGCAGACAACAAAAGAAATTCAGAACTGGCAGGTACAAACGCCCGACGAATTTTGCTGCCTTCTTCGGTCCGAATCGGAATGTTCTGCAAATTGGGGTTTTGAGATGATAAACGTCCTGTCATGGCCACCACTTGGTTAAAAGACGAGTGCACACGTCCAGTCCGAGAATGCACCATTTTGGGCAAGGCATTGACATAGGTAGATTGCAATTTTTCCAAAGTCCGATACTGCAACATCGCTTCTGCGATCGGATACTCACGTAATTTTTCTAGAACAGACGAATCCGTTGAAAATCCTGTTTTTGTTTTCTTGATTGCAGGTAATTTCATCTCAACAAACAAGACATCGGCCAATTGTTTTGTGGAATTCAAATTAAACGGATGCCCTGTTATCTCATACACTTGCGCTTTCAAAACCTCAGATCGTTTTGCGAAATCACGACTCAATGTTCCCAAATACTGCGTATCCATTCGAATACCCAAACGCTCCATTTTCATAAGTACCATTTGTGTAGGCATTTCTATCGTTGAGAACAATTGCCACAGACCTTTTTCATGTAATAACGGCTCAAAAAATAGCTTTAACTGCAACGTCATATCTGCATCTGCTATCGCATAATGCATCGCCTCTGCCAACGGCACATCCAAGAAAGAGACCGCAGCTTTTCCCTTACCAACCACATCGTCATAATCAGACATCTCAACATTTAATAAACGCCGAGACAGATCTTTTAAACCCATTTTCTCGCCCGGAAACAGCAAATAAGCCGCCAGCATCGTATCAAAAGTAATACCCTGAACTTCAATGCCATAATTCACTAAAACACCAGCATCATATTTTCCATGATGCGTCACTTTCGGAATCGATACATCTTCAAAAAGTGGCTTTAATAGTTTCAAAATAGGATTGAGTGCAAACACATCAGAAACGGCAGGCAGCTCACCCCCAAATAACGACATCGGCCCTTCATCAAAAGCTTTCGCATTCACATAAGAATTTAAAGTGATATAAACCCCCGATCCAGACTCCACACTAAAAGAAATCCCCACAATCTGCGCGTCCAATATATCCAAAGACGTCGTTTCTAAATCAAACGCAAAGCCATTTTTGAGATTAACAACATAGGTCTGAATCTCTTCCAAAGTTTCTAAAAGCCGATACGCCTCTCCCCTCTCAATTGGCATAGCAGGAGCTACAACCGGTGCAACCATACGACTCTGATACTTTTTAATAAGTCCCTGAAATTGAAACGTCTTAAAACACGTGATAATCCGATCCCAATCAGGATTAAAAACAAACGTCTCCAAATCAATCTCTAAAGGAACATGTTGGCAAATCGTAGCAAGTTCATGCGATAAAAACGCCATATCTCGATTTGATTCTAAAAGAGATCTTACACGGACGGGCATAATGTCATCCAAGTGCGCATAAATCCCATCCAGAGACCCATACGACATCAAAAGTGACAACGCCGTCTTATCACCAATACCCTTCACCCCAGGAATATTATCCGAGGCATCCCCTTTCAACGCCTTATAATCCACCATCTGAGCCGGGCTAAACTGATACGTTTCCTGCACCAACTGCGGTGTAAACATCCCTACATCAGACACGCCGCGCCGATTTAAAATAACCGTCGTATGCGCCGACACCAACTGCAACGCATCCTGATCCCCCGTCATCAAAAAACTAGGAATCTGCTGCTCATCTGCGATGCGAGACAACGTCCCCATGACATCATCAGCTTCGTATCCAGATTTTTCGATATGGACAATACCCAAATCATCTAACGCCGTTTTTAGGAGCGCAATCTGAGGAACAAAATCTTCAGGAGGTGGGGAACGATGTCCTTTGTACTCGGTAAACAATTCATGCCGAAACGTTGGCGCTTTCACATCAAAACAAACCACTAAATACTTTGGTTTAATCGTATCTCTAATTTGGAAAAGTAAATTCACAAAACCAAAAACAGCATTAACAGGAGTCCCATCAGGAAGCCGCAATGTAGTAGGAATAGAATAGTACGCTCTGAAGAGTAAAGACAGCGCATCAATCACCAAAATAGAAGAAGAATTCACAAGCCTGATTATAAAGGGTTATCGAACTTAAAACCATGCAAAAAAAGTGTAGACAAAACCTATAAAACCTCCCATAATCTAAAAAAATTTAACCTCAACTTTAAAGGAGTTACAAACATGTTTCCATCGGACCTTTGCTATACAGAAGAACATGAGTGGGTAAAGGTAGACGGCGACGTTGCAACCATTGGCATCACAGCCCATGCCACAGAAGAATTAGGCGAAATCGTTTTTTGCGACCTTCCCAATGTAGGTGCTGAAGTTATACAAATGGATGAATTTGGTTCCGTAGAATCTGTCAAAACAGTCTCCAGTCTTTTCTCTCCAGTCACCGGAATCGTTTCCGAAATTAACGCCGAGGTTGTAGGTGCCCCAAGCATCATCAACGATTCTCCTTATGACTCAGGATGGCTCATTAAAGTGAAACTTTCAGATCCAAAAGAAGTAGACGATTTACTCACACCAGAAGAATACAAAAGCCACGTAGAATCTGAGTAAAAATTTTCAAATCTTGTCTCCTCCCCTTACGAAGGGGAGGCCGGGCGGGGTTATCTAAAAGCCCTCTGCTCCACAAACCCCAACAAAACTTCCAAACTAGTCTTATAAATCGTATCTGAAAAACCCTCTAAACACCCTTCAGCCTTTTCTAAATACTGAACTGCAATCTCTTTGGTCTGATTTAACGCCTGAGACGCATGGACACGATCACGCAATTTCAAAAGCGCGTCTTCTGGTCGAGACTCCGACATCAGCATTTCAATCTCACTCCGTTCGTCTTCTGATTTAGCCGCAGCTAATAACAACAAAATAGGCAACGTCATTTCACCCAATTCAAAATCTTGGCCAGGATCTTTCCCCAGCGTTTTCTCATCCCCCATAAAATCCATATAATCATCAGCGATCTGAAACACAACACCAAGATTTTCGCCAAACAAAGCCCCTTGCTTTCTAAACGAATCAGAAGCACCAGCCAAAATTATCCCACACTCACACGCAACTGCAAAAAGAACGCCCGTTTTTTGTTCCAAAACCGTCATATACTCAGACATCTCACGAATAGTATTGCGATCAGACACCTGAGAAAGTTCACCCTGGCACAACGTCTTCACCGCATACGAAATACGTGAAAGCACCTCTATATTACCCGCATCCGACAAAAGACCCAAAGACAGTGCATACAAATACACCCCCTGAACAACACCTATCTCCATGCCAAACTTGGCCTGAACAGAGGGTTGGTGATGCCGAATCGGAGCATGATCAATAATGTCATCATGAATCAACGACGCCATGTGAATCAATTCCACTGCAGCAGCTGCCTGATGCAATTTATGAACACGTTCTTTAGAGACGGTAGAGGCATCGGAAAGACTGGCATAAAACATCAACACCATAAGCGCAGGGCGAAGCCGTTTTCCAGGGGCTTTTAAAATAAATTCATTAATCGCTAAAATACCCTTATTGGGCTCATCTCGTAATTGTTCTGAAATAATTTTTTCGATCGCGTCTAAATCAGATTGAATAGGTGCATAAATCGTTTCTTTTAACATTACATCACCCTACAAATTTCATCGACATCGACATGTTTTTCAACAAGATACTGAATCTTCTCTATCTTTTCTGTTTCTTCCGCACGCAATTTCACAAGCATCGAATTAATACGCGTCGCTACACTATAAGAATCATCAGGCACCAAAAGCATCGGTATTTTGGTGTGTTTAATCAATTGAAAAATTTTATCATCGGGACCAATGCCACCTGTAAAAACAATACCCGAAATATTAAAATCCACTTTCTTTTTAAGCAAGTTTCCAAACAATGCCGTCATAATAATTGCCTCGCGATTTCCAGGCACAACCAAAACCGTATCTTTTTCGAAATAATCCAATGCATCCGTCGAATCCATTGCCCCAATCAATACTTTGCCCACACGATTATCCAATTGATCTTCGCCCGATAAAATATCGGCCCCCAGACCTTCTTGCAACTGACGCATCAACGGACTACTCAACATATTCACATACGGAATCGCACCCAAAAAGCGAATCCCTTTATGCGCCAAACCTTTCTCAAGATAAGATACCGTTTTGTCATATTTATCAGGAATCACTTTATTAATAATGACCCCCGCAATTTCTACGCCCATCAAATCAAAGCACGCTTTATTCAATAAAATCTCGTCGATACAACGCCCAATACCACCCAACGAAACCAACACTACTTTCGTCCCCAACAACTTGGCAACGTCCGCATTTGACGCATCAAAAACAGAGCCTACCCCCGCATGTCCAGTACCCTCAATTAAGACAAAGTCTTTCCCCTTGGTAAGCGCATTAAAATGTTGCAGGATTTTGCCGTGAATTTCTTGTGGATGCGGATGGTCAATATAAGCTTCCGTAAAGCCCTTTGGTACCGCAATCGGGCTCATCATCGCCAAAGAATCCTGGATACCATAAACTTTTCCAAATAGAACCGCATCTTTATCGATTTTTTCACCCTTAACCATTAAAAATTGTTGGCCGACAGGTTTCATATACGTAATCGATTTAAACCGTTTTTGGAACGCATTATAAAGTCCTAGAGACGTCATCGTTTTGCCATCATTTTGACGCGTTGCCGCTATAAACAATCGCTTAGCACTCATTGAGATTCCTCCCGTAATTTTTCCTCGTAATACTGTTCACCAATCTTAATTTTTTCTCGACCCGATTTTTCACGCCATTCATTGGTATCTCTCAAAGAAAACACACACCCACAATACTCTTGTTTATACATATTTTCACGTTTTGCAATTTGATACATACGCTCTGCACCCCCAAACTTACGCCAGTTATACGTCCAATACGTAACCCCTGGATAATGCGACGCGCTGCGGACACCCGAGTCATTAATCTGATCCATATTCTTCCACCTAGAGATCCCCAAACTACTCGTAATGGTCGAAAATCCATGCTCATACGCATACAAAGCCGTGCGTTCAAAGCGCATATCAAAACAGGCCGTGCACCGAATCCCGCGCTCCGGCTCATTCCCCATACCCTTGGTACGAGTAAACCAATTATCGCTATCGTAATCCGCATCAATAAACGGAATATTATATTTTTCTGCAAACTTAATATTTTCTAATTTACGAATTTCGTATTCACGTTTGGGATGAATATTGGGATTATAAAAAAAGATTTCATAAGGAATTTTGGCATCCAACATCGCCTCCATCAGCTCACCCGCACACGGTGCACAACACGAATGCATCAAGACTTTGGAGTCTGGATTGGGGGACTCTAATTTAGGACGCATTTAGTTTTTCCCTAACTCAGCTTCAACCGCAGTCTGAAGATGATAGACATACTCTTCGTAAGTTCCTGGATACAAGCGAATACCGCCATCTTTAACTTCATAAATAGCGGTTGCAAGAGTATTCACAAATGTTCGGTCGTGACTAATAAAGAACACTGTTCCAGAATACGTCGCGAGTGCACCCGCCAACGCTTCAACGGTATCAAAATCCAAATGGTTCGTAGGTTCATCCAAAAGCAAGACATCGCACTGGCTCAACAACAATCCCGCCAAACACAAACGAGCACGTTCTCCACCACTCAAAACAGATACTTTTTTCCGCACATCGTCTCCACCAAACAAAAAGCTACCGGCCATATCCAAAACTGTTTGGCGCGGCGTACTGCTATCCGCCATTTGCTCCAGTGACGACAAAACGGTGTCGTTGTCATGCAATTCTTTGAAAACATGTTGGGCGTAATATCCTACTTTGACACCATGGCCCCATTCATACGTCCCAGAAATCGGAGGCAATTCTCCTGCAATGGTCTTTAAGAAAGTAGATTTTCCTTGGCCATTATCACCCAAAATTGCAATGTGTTGCCCTTTATTGGCATGAACATTAATCCCACCGGCCACACGTTTATCACCATATCCAATCACAAGCGATTTGGTTTGCAACGCCTGCCCTTTTTTGACAGAAATAGCAGGCATCTTAATCCGCACATTACTCATCGGACGATCAATATCAATCGTCGCTAACTTATCAATTTGTTTGCGCTTCGATTGTGCTGAAGCAGCTTTTGACGCCTTCGATCCAAAACGATCTACAAACGACTGCAAATGTTTTTTCTGCCGCTCAACATTTTTATTAAACGACATCGCATGTTGCAACTGCTCTTCTTTATAAGCCAGATAATCTTCTAGCCCTTCTTTATGCAACACCACTTTACCGTTCTCAACTTCCACCGTATAAGAACAGGTCTTTTTCAAAAACTCACGGTCATGCGACACGATTAAAAAACTGCCATTAAACGTCACCAAAAACCGTTCCAAAAACAGCAAGGTATTCAAATCCAAATAGTTCGTCGGTTCATCCAAAATCAAAAAATTCGGGTCTCTCAACAACATCGCCGTCAACTTCACCCGCATCTGATAGCCACCCGAAAGTGCAGAAATCGGCAACCACAAAAAGTCCTGATTTAGTCCAAACCGTACCGAAATCTTTCCGCATTCCCATTCTTGTTTACCGCTATAACGCATCAAGAATTCCAATACGGTTTCATCCGGCTCAAACGGATCTTTTTGCTCCAAATAACTCAGGCGCAAATCAGACCCCAATTTTACACTGCCGCGATCAGGCGATTCTTCACCAATAATTAATTTACACAGCGTAGACTTGCCCGCGCCATTACGACCAATCACCGCAATTTTTTCATTATACCCAAAGGTACACGTGGCCTTATCCAGGATCACACGCGGCCCATAATGAACCTCTACATCTTTAACTTGAATAAGCATAAGCCCTCTAGTGTACTTTGTATCAATTTAAATGGACAAGAATTTTCTATATCACTGGACCTAAGGCATAGTAGGAGCCGGGTTCCTTGAAGAAAAATGAAGCGCCACATCCTGGAATGTGCTTTCTGATATAAGCCCATGTTACAAACGGACTGCTTCGCACAAAAACAACAAACCCCCGTCTTCAATGTCAAAGTGCAACGTGTAAGGATTTAAAAAAATCCTAAAAGACAGGCAAAACTTAAATGAAGTGATCTGTCCAGAACAGCGTAGCTGCCCGCAAGGCGGGTCAGAGATTCTGGATAGATCAGCGGAATGGAAGTTAT
>CAMDGG010000021.1 GCA_945898045.1 bacterium UBP8_UBA817 | reverse complement strand
TTTCGTATCCACAACATCCTCATCGAAAAAGGAAAGTCCGGTGGCAACACCAATCGCCCAGAATACCAGAAATTGATTAAAGATATAGAAGCCAAAAAGATCGATGCCGTCGTTGTCAAAAAACTAGATCGCTTGTCCCGATCGCTTCTCGACTTCGAACAGCTCATGACCACCATGCAAGATCATGATGTGGAATTTGTTTCTCTAAAAGAGAACTTTGACACGACCACCGCCATGGGAAAAGCCATGCTCCGCGTGGCGTTGGTCTTTGCACAATTGGAGCGGGAACAAACCTCAGAACGGATCACCGATGTCATGGGATACAGAGCGAGTATAGGGCTACACAATGGGGGACGTACGCCCTTTGGTTATCTCTGTCTTAATAAAGAACTGGTTCCCTTTAAAAAAGAACAACAAATTGTTGAAATTATCTTTCAAAAGTTCTTAGAAACAAAATCCGTGGCCTCTGTAGCCGAGGAGCTACAAGCCACGCACAGTGCGACACGCAAAGGCGCGTTATGGACAGATAGTCAGCTAAGAAGAATTTTGCAAAACCCCATCTACAAAGGGTCTCTCCGCTGGCATGACAAAACCTATCCAGGGCTTCATCAACCCTTGGTTGCAGACTCTCTTTGGGAAAAAGTCCAAACGATTTTTAGCCAACGCGGCCATCTTGGAAATGCAGACAGTAAGAGCGAAATACAAAAACTCCTTCGCTGTGGCTACTGCTCCTCGCCCATGACCCCTAGCTATGCCATCAAGCAAAAAACCAAAAAGTATTATTACTACCGCTGCACAAGTGGTACCCATGGCAAAAAAAGCACCTGCCTTTTTAAGCATGTTGCTTTCCCTCGCATCCATAGTGCCGTGAAAACCTGTCTTGTCCTACTCACCCAAGACCGATATTTTCGCCCCTTAGAAACACGCATCACCGCCCACAACACCCACATCGAAGCCACGGAGCAAAGTATCCACGAACAGATCACCCAACTAGAAACAGAACTCACCAACCTTAAAAACAAACACGATCAGTATCTTGATGCACTCATTACACAGATCCTCAGCTCACCCGAAAAACAACGCCTCAACGATCGCATCGAAGAATTGTTGCGAGACTCCAAACAAACCAAATCTAAGATCACCACCCTCTACCTAGAAATCACCGCACATACCGAGGCAAAAATCTCCCTCATCTCCCTCAAAACCCAGCTCCTCCATTTCCGAGACAAAGCCGACACATGGGACATCGCCACCTATCGCACCTACCTCCTCAAAATCCTCACAGACATTACCTACTTCCCCGAAAAGCTAAGCTTCCATTTTTCCGGCCTCCCGTGGCCCATCGAAATGGTCATGCCACCCCCATAATCGCCAAAAAAGAGGCCACGGGAGAATCGCAATACCCCCTAAAAACCCCAAAACCACATACACACACCTAAAAACGACATCAAAAAGTTCGATCCCCGCCACAAAATCCCCTCACAAAATCACGAACTCCCTTAACCATTTCCCAACAAAAAAACACGAACTTTTAGGCACAAAAAAACCCACCAAAAAGTGGGTTAGTTGATATGAAAAATAAGCTCCAAAAACAAGTTCAAAACCACCAAAAACAGTTCGTAAAAAAGAGGTTAATGGTGGAGCCAAGGGGGATCGAACCCCTCACCTCTTGCATGCCATGCAAGCGCTCTACCAGATGAGCTATGGCCCCAATAACTACAGTCTAATTGTAGTAAATAACACCTTGCTTTGTATAGACTTCATCCAAATGGTATAGCTCGCGAAATTCTTCTTGGACAATATGCACCAAAATTGAATTGAAATCCAAAATAACCCAGCCACTTTCAGGAACTCCCGATACATGCGGATGTGGAAAAAAATCAGGTGCATCAGATAACTTCAATTCAGAAAATGCCTGTTCCAAAGCACTCATCATCGCTTTGCAATGAACATGCGTCTTCACCGTCATCAAAACAGCGTAATCCGCCAAAGGAGAATACTCTCCGATATCATACGTCCTGCTATCAATCGCATGGGACTCATCGCCCGCTTTAACAATTTCCGATAATACCGCTTTAACAGTCTTCAAACAAAAACGCTCCTAGGCACAAATAAAAAAAACATCAAACAAGGTGCAATCATAGACAATGATATCAAGAGGGTCAACCAATATCACCAGTTACCCGCCTCTTCTGGCAGCACCAGACGAGCCCCTTTAGTTGGTATAGCACCCGTCGACTCTACATAGTCAGAGCCGAATAATAAGCGTGATCTAGCCGTCGCTAAATCTTGCTCACTCACACGCACATAACTCACACCATCCAACCAATAAGACGACGCTGGCAACACCTGCATGTCCAAACGATTAGACTTAAATAGCTCCGAAACATCCATCCATAACCCCACCACCTGATCGAATGACAAATTAGTTCCGAAATGACGATTAAGCCGCCAAAAAAGAACCGGAACATCCAATATATGGGACGTATAAAATATCTGACGAAACGCTTCCCTAATAAACAACTGCTGACGACGCATGCGACCAAAATCACCCTGAGCATCATGACGAAATCGCAAAAACTCTACAGCCTCATCCCCATTTAAACGCTGCCTGCCCTTATCAAAATGAATGCGCAGATTTCCTGCATGGTCCTCATAATTCATAGGCGCTGCAATATCCATATCAATCCCCCCCAACGCATCCACCAAAGAAGCCACACCCCGCAAATCCACCTGTATATAGTGATGGATAGGCACCTGCAAAAAATCCGAAACCGTCTGAAGCAACAAAGGCGTCCCTCCATGAGCATAGGCATGGGTCACCTTGGTCATACCGTGGCCAGGAACAGGCAAATAAGTATCTCGAGGAATAGACAACACGCCTACCCGCTTGGCAAGAAAATCCAACTGCACAACCATAATCGTGTCAGAATGCTGCGCCCCAGTCGTTAAATCGATACCAAATGCCAGCAGCGTCATCTTCCCAATAGACTGTCTATCTTTTGACACATCAGGTGTCTCTCGATGAAACCAAAAGAGAAAAAAATAGCCTATCAATAAAACCAAAAAACAGACAACTACAGGCAACAAAATACGCTTAGAAACTAATTTAGAAACAAAAAATCGAGAGTTCATCCCACCAGTTTAGCAGCTATCCCTCGTGCCTTTCCAACAGAAAGCTGACTCCTATAATAATCCAAACATAAAAACGTCTGAGGATGAATCACCTCTGCATGCTTAAGCAAAAACAATAACGAACACGTCGCAAGCCCAAACGTCGCTTCATCCAAATTCTCAAAAGCCAACTCTCTAATAAATGCTACCCCATGCGCTTCACGTCCAGGCTCAATAAAATCGGCCACATAAATAATTTGAGAAAGTACAGACATCTCCATCGTCCCCGTCGTATGCCACTGTACCGATGAAAGAACCGATTCTGGTAAAGCCGGAAATTTAGACTGCAATACTAAGGGTGCCGCAAAGGCATGCCAAACTTTAGGGTACGCTGCATACAAAGATCGGTTTTCCAACGACACCAAAACGCCCTCTTTCTCGAGCAACTCCGGAGTAAGATTTTTTGCAACATCATGCAAAAGCCCCGCCAAATAAGCGTCCTCTTCAGACACGCCCCATTTCTTTGCCAGAGCCACAGCCGTTTCAGCAACACGATAGACATGCGCCAAACGAGCGCCTGTCAGGAAATCCCCCAACAGACGCTCGCACTCAGATCGAATAGAAATGTCTAGAATAAAAAGCCCAACTCAACAATCTGCAATGTATTCGCTTGTTGCCCCAGATAACGTCCAGACTCTTCTGTATAAACCGCATAATGAAGCTGAAAAATCCAAAGATTAGCCCCAATTCCACCTGTAATATACCCGTCTTTAACCCCACCGCGAAGCATAAGCATGCCACCCAGCAAAGGCTTTTCAACACCTATCGCTAAATTCTTAAAAAAATTGGTTTCATCAGAAATAAACCGATAATCCGTCGCTACTAAAAAATCACCCACAATCGGAGCAGACGTATTGATACCCAATCCAACTGTTCCTGTAAAAGGCAGAGAGACTTCAAATTCCTTATCTGCACCCAATACTTTACGGGTTCCCTTCAAAGTCGCACCAATATTATTGAAAGCAAGTCCCCAAGTCCCATCTCCTACAGGCGTTTTGATATCACCCAAGAAACCAACATTTAGGCCAACCCCTGTTGCCGTCGATAGGTTAGCAGAAACAGAAGAATCTCCATCAACAAGCTTAATAAACTCGTCTGAATTTAAAACAAAGACATTTTTGTTAGTATTCGCATCATAGACTACAGCGCGCCCAATAATGCCTCCCGAAAACCCCATTTTTACGCCTGGTAAAAAAGGAGTATCCATTGCAACACCCACAAGCCCCCCCAAATCCATATTCGCCTCAACACTAACTACAGGAGAAAAAGGATCAGTAACCTGAACAAACGCATTACCTTGAGAAAAAACACCAATTCCAAATCCAGGTCGAACAAAAGAAACAATCGGTGATAAGGCCAAATCAATAGCACCATGAAATGGAACCAATGTTTTTAATTTAGCAATCCGTTCCGACTCGTCTAAACCACTTTTAGCAATATCCTGGAAAGTCGAAAGATTATTAACAATAGAATTACTCGCCTCAACCCGTAATCTAGGCAGATTAAAATCGGTTGTCGCTCTTGATAAGCCTGCCGGATTTTTATACAACGCATGTTCATCAAATGTTAACGCAACCCCAGAACCACCCATACCCCGTTGTCGAATACTTGAAAAGCTCAAGTCTCTATCTGCCGAAAAACTCAGAACGGGCATACACAAAAACACTGCAAGCCCAGCTAAAACATGCTTTCTCATTTATTAACCTCCCCTTTTATTTTCTTAACGTATTTCTAAAAATATCATTCATCGCATTTAGAATAGCCGTATTACGAGTATTAGTTGGAACTGACGTGCCAACCGAATAAGTTCCAGAACTTCCAGTGTAGGTTCCTTCCGACAAATCACTCGCTGTCCTCAAAGTAAGAAGTTTTCTAACTGATTCTTGAAGTGATAGTAATGGGTCTTGTTGAGCAGTCGTGAATACCTTACTTTTTTGCAAAGCATCTATACAATTATTTGCGTAATAAACAACTGTTCTAGGAGAAGTCGTAAGATAGACCAATACATCTCGAGCAGTTATTGATTCAGCTATAGCCGTAATGTTGAGTGCAATCGTCCCAGAGTCAGATACGTCAACATCCAAATATCTCGTTATCATTTTTACAACAACAGTCCCATTTGCAAACGCACGCCTAAATTGTGCACTTGAGTTCAAGGATGGCAACAAAGGTGCCTTTGGCACAACAATTTGCGGCACAATAATTCTTGGACCGACACTCTCAGTACCTAATGTCGATTGCAAATCTGCAGCATCATTAAATGCGTCGGCAGCAGCTGCCACATCTTCTGGAGAAATAGTGGAAACAATCGATTGCAATGCAGCAACAATATTATCATTCGCATTACTAACATCAGCGGTAGAAACAGTTCCTTTGTCAAATTCAAGCAGCCGCGCACCCAAATCAAGTACAGTAATTCCATTTTTCGCTAAAATAGACCCGCCAATAATATTCTTCGCGTCTATTTTTTCTTCAACCGTCGAATTACCATTTTCAAGAACTTTATTAGCTTGCTCCAACGCCACGGTATAGTCACCCTTATCAGCAGCATCTCTTGCTTGCTCAGCAGAGGTTCCGTGCGACGTAGAATCCAACCCCTTAAAAATATTCGTACCACAACCAGATAACATCAAAACTACCGATGCAAAAATAACAAACCGAGACACGGTTACGTTTCTCATACACACCCTCCTTGGGAAATTACACAACTAATTCAACTATACCTTTGTACTTCCCAAAAACCAAGAAAGTAAAACCAAAAATTACTAACTTAACGCGTCAAGTTTCTCGCCTTCCAAACAGGCAATAAATGCGGCACCACAGGCATCTCCATAAACATTCACAACAGTCCGAAACATATCCAAAATACGATCAACCGCTAAGATAAGGCCTATTCCCTCTATCGGGAGATTGACTGCACGCAAAATAATGACCATTGTCACCAACCCAGCACTCGGAACACCTGCAGCACTAATCGATCCCAAGGTAGCAGTTAAGCCAATGACTACCTGTTGCATAATCGTCAAATCAAACCCGTAAACCTGAGCAATAAATACTGCCGCAACCACTTCAAATAACGCCGTCCCATCCATCGTCACGGTCGCTCCCAAAGGCGCAACGAAACTACTGATTTTATTGGAGACACCCACACGGCGCTCCAAACAATCCATCGTCACCGGCAACGTGGCCAAGCTGCTGCTGGTCGTAAACGCAGTGGCAAGCGCAGGCACCATCGCTTGAAAAAAACGTTTGGGAGACACTTTTACGGCTAACAAAAAGCAGGATAGCGTCCCACCTAAATGCAAGACTAGGCCCAACAAAACCACAATCACATAAAACGCTAAGGGCTTTAATGCCGCAAATCCAGTGCGTCCCACCAACGTCGCCATCAATGCAAACACCCCCACAGGAGCCAGCAACATCACCCATTGGGTAATACGCAACATCACTTCATTTAACCCATCTACAAACGATTTAAATCCCTCGCCTTTTTTCCCGATTAAATTGAGCGCGGAGCCCACCAACAATGAGAAAAAAATAAGTGGCAGCATTTCGCCTTTCACCATAGATTCCACAATATTTTCAGGAACAATTTGGGTAAAAATATCTATCATAGAAAACGAATCACCCTGGTGAATCACATCAGCCTGCACACTATGCGACAACAAATTAGAATTTCCACCCAACCCAGGCTGAATCACATTAACCAGTAATAATCCAAGCAAAACCGCCAACACCGTTGTTCCTAGATAATATCCAAATGAGCGCGCTCCAACCTTCCCCAAATCTTTAATATTCCCTAAATTCACAACCCCCATTACAAGTGAAGAAAACACCAACGGCACAATCATCATCCGAAGGGCGCGCACAAAAATATCGGCAACAGGCAGCAAAACGCCCGTAAACCCGCCAAAGACAACCCCCACCAAAACACCCAACACCATCGCAATAAAAATCTGTGTATGTAACTTCAAAGAAAACTTAAATTTCATAAAATGACCCCTTCGTTATAAATCCAAAAATAGCAAAACCATCATAACGCAAGGCTTGAAACAACGTCAAAGATTAGGAGATAATACCCACTGCATACCAACCACCACAGAACCGTATCCATCAAACCACTCAAAGGAACTCCTATGCATAAAATAATTGCCACCTCACCAGACACATCTCCCTTTAGTTTTACAGAAGAACACCAAGAAATTTTAGATATGCTAAATGAGTTTACAAAAGCAGCCGCTGAAAGAAACGTTGATCACCTATTTCCTATAGCAAATAACATACTCAAGAACCTACTCCCCCTGTTAGAAGAACCCTCTCAAGCTTCAAATATATATACCCATCTTCTAGCCACAAAAATTCTAACCTTTTGTTCACTAGCTTCAGATTTACATCTTTTTTTAAAAGATACTTTTGCTCAGTTCAACAAAATAACCGGCACAAATTCGCTCCTATCATTAATATCATTTTGCAACCAAAAAAGTTCAACCATTTACACACAAAATTTGCGCATAATTTCAGAAAATCAGGAAATAGCCACAGATATAAGAGAGCATTTCAAAAAAAATCAGACACTAATTGGTATTCTCAATACACAAAACGATATCCCGTCACAAGTAAACGCCATCGCCCCCACTAGAAATATCTACCTAAACAATCAAATAATTGGGGAGCTTTATACACATGAACACATCGGTGATGGAAACTGTTTCTACCAAGCCATCATAGACGCCATAGCTCTACAAAAACCAACAGACGCCCCCCCCCTAGGCTAAGTTTTATTAAGAGGCCCGATTTACTACGAGACACGTCTCATAGCTTGTCAGAAACAACTTTCAGACAATGGCATCACCTAGAAATAAACCCCCATTTAGAAGCGAATAAACTATTAAGCCAAAAACCTATCGACAAAGACATTTTCATAAAAAATCTTTACCTAGAGATCAGCAACCTCATGAGAGAATACGCAAAACCCTGTACGCTATCTGGAAAAATCCCCATTCCAGCAACTCTAAGAGAACACCCTCTGCTCACCATCGGCTTAGAAACACATTTTACAGTTCTCATGAAACAACAAAACAATCTATATACCAATCCAGACTTCTTTACTCTCGGCGAAAACCCGGAACTTATTCCTGGCGCGTTAGAAAAACTCATTCCAGACGAATCGCTACGACACCTCATCGGACCACAAATAGCAGCCAGACTCACTGAATTAGCACAAACATTTATGGCCCTGGGAGGCCCAGAAGCAAGTCTGCATTCAGATAATCTAGAATTCTTTGAACAATGTCTTCCTAGCGTCGCATTATCAGAAATTCTGATGCAAGCCGGCACACAATTTGACGAAAGCTCACAAACACTTTTAAGAAATCCTATTATAAAAGCATTGGGCGACGCCTACATCGCGGACATAGACATCAATAAAACACTCTTCAAACAACCTAACCTTACATATACCACGCAAGAAGGACTCGAATTACCTATAAAAGAAATCGCAACAAAAAAATATGCAACAAGCCCCGAAATAAGCATTTTCACTCAGCTTTTTCCTATTCAAATCGGCCTAGCTGATCAAACCGGAAATATTCATGTCGTCGCGAATACAGAAACACCCGATATTGTATTATTAGAAACACTTCAAAACCCCAAAACGATTCACCTGTTTTTAGAAAATGATCACTATGGCGTACTTTCTAACACAGCTCCTAAATCTAAACCCGAAAAACGAAAAGCATCTCCAGAAATTGAACCCGCAAAAAGAAGAAAAGAGGCCACAACTTCATACTTAGAAATAGATATCGCAGGCTACAAACAAACCCCACTTCTATCTTCTGGCACATTTTGGCAAGTCTTAGAATTCCATTTAAGCCAGTCCCACAGCGAAAAAATTCTAGGAACAACTCACCGCTCAATACAAGAGGCTTTTATCGCAAAACATGATGCCCTCATTCAAGAAAAAAATGCAGCTTATTTACAATTAATCAAAGAACAAATCGTTGGAATTGCAGAAGAAATTATCGATGCCATCGATGAAGAAACAGAAATAATGATGCCCGCCACCCACGCTCAAGCACAAAACATAATCTGCGATACAGGTAAAAGACTACAAATAGATACCGTCGGACTAGATGCTTATTTTCAAAAAGACGTTAAAAAAAATCCTGTTATACAAGCCATCAGAGCAGATCTTTTTTCCACTGAAAATCAAGGATTAACCTGTATGCCGATGAGCACCTTTAAATTCATTGCGCAAGAATTCGGCATCTATTTTGCAGAACAACTAGGCCATACCTTTTTATTTACAAACACTAGACAATCTGATCACAAACTAAATGATCCCACGCAAACCTTGATATTCTCTTGTGATGAACTATCAGGAGAAATAAGCCTGTTGGCTCCGAAATAAACTTACTTACCAAACCCCACGCGACCCGTCGCAGGATCCAAAACAAGTGCCGCCTCAAATTCTTTGCCGGTACTGGTCGTGAAGCCCTTCAACACTTGAGTCTTACCATTTTTTAAAAGTGCTTTAGCCATCGGCTCCGAAATTTTCTTCTTTGCAATCTCTTTCCAAATCGCAAATTTACATCCCGTTTGGCGCCACTGATTACACCCATACGCCATTTTTGATTCAACCACTTCCCCAATTTTACAAACAGGACATTTACCCAAACTATTCTCAGCCGCAATCGGTCTGGCCACCTTACACTGTTTTAAATTCTCAATCATAGACCGAGTAAACGTTCTAATCTCTTCCATAAATAACATGCGCGAATACGTCCCCTGTACAATTTGATTTAATTTCTTTTCCCAATCACCAGTCAACTCCGCCGACAACAACGCCTTATCCTGAACCACCCCAATCAACTGAATTCCCTTATCCGTTGGCACCAACAAATTCTTCTGACGAAAAATATATTGCACCTTAATCAAGCGTTCCAAAATCTGCGCACGCGTCGCCGGAGTTCCCAGACCACATTCTTTCATCGCCTGACGCAACTCTTCATCTTCAATCGCTTTTCCAGCGGTTTCCATCGCACCCAAAATCGTCGCTTCTGTATACAACAACGGCGCTTTTGTTTGCTTCTTCATGGCCTTTATATCCTGAGGAATCACGCCATCATTTTCGGCAACAATCGGCAAAAGCCCCGCGCTATCTTTTGATTTCGAATCGTCTTCGTCCTCATCACCACGATAAATATCTCGCCATCCCCAAAGACGAATCACCGTGCCGTTAGACTTAAACACATGCTCTGAAAATCCAGAAACAATCTCCGTCAATTCCTTCTCACAATTCGGCATAAAACCGGCCAAAAACCGCTTCACAACCATGTCATAAATTAATCGCTCGTCTTTAGACAAAACCGACAAATCGGGCCGCTTATCTGTTGGAATAATCGCATGGTGATCCGTTACTTTCTTATCATCAAATAAGCGATTAGGTTTACCCAAATCCTGCGTTAACAATCCACGCGATACTCCTTCAAAAATGCCCGCCTCCGCCAAGTTCTTAATCAACCCCGGAATTTTCGCCTTCAAATCGGCAGACAAATACCGAGACGACGTCCTAGGATAACTCAAAATCTTATGCGTCTCATACAACGCCTGCATCGTCTGCAACGTCTTATCCGCCGAAAACTTAAACTTACGATTGGCGTCTTTTTGCAACTCCGTCAAATCGTATAATAATGGCGGCTGCTCGGTCTGCTGCTTAATAGAAACTTTCTTAATAATTCCCGTCCCAGCCTGCTTCACATCCGCAACAATCTGATCCGCGACCTTCCCGTCCATAAGACGCGACTCTTTATCCAAAAACCAAACCGCCGGAAACGTCCCATTCTCATGTTTCACTTTCACATGAACTTCAAAATACGTCTCAGGTACAAAATCACGATTGGCCACAAAACGATCCACAATAAGTTTTAAAACAGGCGTCTGTACCCTGCCAACGCTCATCACGCCCTGCCCATAGCCAAACCGCTTCGTATACCCACGCGTCGCATTAATGCCCACCAACCAATCCGCCTCAGACCGCGACAACGCCGAATCATATAAAGACTCATACGCCGCCCCATCTCGCAACTTCTCAAAACCCTCTTTAATCGCCTGATCCGTCTGCGAAGAAATCCACAGTCTCTGAATCGGCTTATCACACCCCGACAACTGATAAATATGCCGGAAAATCAATTCGCCCTCACGCCCCGCATCCGTCGCACACACTACAGATTCCACCTCAGCGCCACACAACAAACCCGCAATCACATCAAACTGACGCTTCGCCTCCGGAGACACCTCCGTCCGAAACGGCTCGGGCACAATTGGCAAACTCTCTAAATTCCATTTCTCATACGCAGGGTCATACCCCTGAGCATCCAACAACCGCACCAAATGCCCAAACGCCCAACTAATCTGATACCCATTCCCCTCAAAATACCCCTCGCGCTTCTGAGACACCTTCAAAACACGCGCAAGATCTCTGGCTACACTAGGTTTTTCTGCAATGACGATTTTCATAGCATCAATTATCACAGCCTTATCTAAAAAATCCAATATGCATAAATCCTTTATTTTGCTATCTTCAATAAATGACCCATTTCCAAAAAACTGTCTACGCCGAACTCAAAAAAATCCCAGCAGGCAAAGTCATCACCTATCAAGACCTCGCCAAACGCATTGGCAACCCAAAAGCCGCCCGCGCCATAGGTCACGCCATGGCCATAAACCCCTATCTCATCGAAATTCCCTGTCACCGCGTGGTGAGTGCCACTGGCAAAATCGGCAACTACTCCGGCGGAGAAGGCACCAAAACAAAAAACGCCCTCTTAGTATCAGAAGGCGTTTTGTTTTTAGAGAATGGAAAAATTAATCCGAAGTGTTTTGTGAAGTAAAAAGAGTGGTGATCCGGGCGAGAATCGAACTCGCGACCAATTGATTAAAAGTCAATTGCTCTACCGACTGAGCTACCGAATCACAAAGAATGTAAAACAGCCCAACAGTTTATCCCATTTTTATGGGTATGACAATATTTTTCACAAACACATCTCACAAGAATAATAATAACGTCATACTTAATTTAAGTATATAGATATATTGACATAAAAACAAACTAAGATATCATACATTGAACCAACTAAAAATGGAGCTTATGATATGGTGCAAATGTTTAATCTTTCTATTGATGACCCCCTCGTTCACCTAAAACGCCTCAAACAAGCAGGCCTCAGCGAAGCCATTGCTGAAATTGAAGTCGAAGAAACAGAAAAAGTTATTCAAGCAATAAATCAGTATGCGCAACAAGACCTACATAACAAAGATTTATCCACCAAAAGTGATGTACTAGCAGTACAAAACAATGTATTGCTCGTACAAAAAGATATAGCACTTATACGAGCTGAATTAAGTCTAAAAATAGAACAGTCCAGAAATCAAATGCTTGTATGGATGTTCGGCATGCTATCGCTATTCGCAGGATTTATTTTCACAGTTTTGGCAAAAGGGTTTCACTGGCTCTAATCCCGAGCCAGGTACCCCTCCAAACTAAAGTCATCCACCTGAATTGCATCTTTCCGTAACCGCTCTGAAGTCTTGATTGTTTCCACATCATGAGAAGAAATAATACCAAGCGCAACCGCACGCTCTAGCATGGATGCACTCATAGACTTTTCAAGCTTACCAGCATGCATCGCTTCTCGTAACGCACGCGCCACCGGAATAGCAGCGTGAACCGCCGATAACGCCGCATCCAAACGACCCATCGCATCCGTCTCGTCACTTGAGCGATAAATATCCTGCGTCAATCGATCCCGCTGCGCACCGGGCACCTGCACCAAAGCAGCAACCTCACCACCCAACGCATCTGAAGGCGCACATCCCACAGGACTCACACGCAACAACCATCCCATAGGCCGTAACAATGTCATATTGGCACAAATACCTAGTAGACCCGTTTGAATTTCAGAAAGCGCATGCTGAACACTCCAATGCACCAATGGCAAATCTTCTTGCAAACGACCATCTGCCTCATACCGACGCAAGACTGACGTGGCCATATACATCCAAGACAACACATCTGAAAAACGACCCGCAAGCTTTTCCTTTCGCTTTAAATTTGCACCCAAAGTAGCCAGCGCAACATCTGCAAAAATGGCAAAAACAGCAGACACCCAACTCAGCTTCTGATAATACCGAGCCGTAGGCCCCATCACTGGCGCAGACACCCCGCGTCCACGGCTTAGCGTCAATACAATAGCCCGACACTTATTGCGCACGACATGTCCCACATGACCAAAGAACGAAACATCAAACGCCGCGACATTACGCGACTCAATCGCCTTAATTTCAGGAATAACAAACGGATGACACCGAATCGCCCCTTGCCCAAAAACAATCAGAGTCCGTGTCAAAATATTGGCGCCCTCTACCGTAATACCAATCGGTGTCGCACGATACGCTTCAGCCAATAAATTCCGAGGACCTTCCGAAATTCCGGCGCCGCCCAAAATATCCATACCGTCATTAATCACTTTTCGGAATAACTCTGTCGCATTGTATTTGGCAATCGCAGTCACAACGGCAGGTTTACTGCCCATATCCAAAGCCCCACATGTAAACGTCCGCATCGCATCCAAAATATAGGTATATCCCGCAATACGCGCCAATGGCTCTTCAATACCTTCAAATTTTCCAATAGACATTCCAAATTGCTGACGAATCGCTGCAAAGGACCCAGCCACCCGACTCACCAATTTGGCACCACCCGTAGAGTTAGACGGCAACGAAATACCACGTCCCGCAGATAGAGATTCCATTAACATCCGCCAGCCTTGGCCAGCCCATTCGCGCCCACCAATAATGTCATCAATCGGCAAAACGACATCATGCCCTTCTGTTGGACAATTATAAAAAGGAATACCCAACGGATCATGACGACGGCCCAAGACAACACCTGGCGTATCATGTTTTACAAGCGCACACGTAATCCCCAAAGACTCGCCATGTCCCAATAAATTCTCAGGATCTTTAAGCTTAAACGCCACACCCATTACTGTTGAAATAGCCGCCAAAGTGATCCATCGCTTTTTCCAGTTTAAGCGCATATATAATGCCCCATCTTCACCTTTAAAAACCACGCCACTGGCCTGGATAGATCCAGCGTCAGAACCCGCTTCTGTCTCTGTTAAAGCAAAACACGGAATATCCTCACCCACAGCCAATCTTGGCAAATAGTGTGACTTTTGCGCACCCGTTCCATAATGGGTTAACAATTCGCCCGGCCCCAAAGAATTGGGCACCATAACTGTAATCGCCAAACTAATCGAACGAGAGGCCAACTTTGAAATTACCGCGCTATGTGCAAATGCAGAAAATTCTAGCCCACCAAAAGACTTTGGAATCACCATACCAAAGAAACGTTCTTTTTTAAGAAAGTCCCAAACTTCAGGAGAAAAATCCCGCTTCTGCGATACTTTCCAAGGATCTACCATCTGACACACTGTCTCGACAGGTCCTTCTAAAAACGCCCGCTCTTCTTCTGTTAAAACAGGATAGGACTCTTTTAAAATGCGCTTAAAATCTGGCTTTCCAGAAAATAATTCTTTATCCACCCAAACCGTACCCGCATCAATCGCCTCTTGCTCTGTAGACGAAATTTGAGGCAAGAATTTGTACTTAATCATCATATTCATAATAGGACCGCTTACACAAAGCCTGCGCAATGCCGGCACGCAAAAAACAACCGCAATCACAGCCCAAAGCCCCCATCCAATCAAAGACGTCAGACCCGCACCAAAAACCAACAGAGAACTAACAATCACCCAAACCCAAAACGGCGCGCCTACAAATCCAAGACCGATGAGTACAATAATCCCAATTAAAAAACCCATTATAGATTCTCCTCAAAGAAACGTATTTTTTGCTCAGCCATCTTCACCAAAAGCGGCGCCGGGCTAAACCGATCTCCAAAACGCGCTTGAAATTCTCCCAATCTATCCACAATTTCCGAAATACCTCTATCATCTGCATAACGTAAAACTCCGCCCCTAAAAGGAGGGAATCCTGTTCCTAAAATCATCGCCATATCCAAATCCGCCGCATTTTCAACAACCGACTCTTCCAAACATCGTGCAGATTCATTAACCAATGTTAAAAACAGGCGATCCAAAATATCTGCATCAGTTAAACCCGAAACCCCAGATTGTTTAACCCATTCATAGACCACTGGATTAGGATGCTTCCGATGATCGTACAAATAAAACCCAGACCCAGACTTGCGTCCCAATAAGTTTTTACAACGATGCAAACTTTCAAAACTTTCCGAAAGTTTCATCCGGTCGCCATAACCCTCTTCTAGATTTTTAGCGACTTTGTATCCCACATCAAGGCCCACTTCATCCGCCAACATCAACGGCCCCATCGGCATACCAAATGCTGTCGCGATCGCATCAATTCGATCAATTTTCGCCCCATCTTGAAGCAAATAAATCGCCTCATTCACATATGGAATCAAAATCCGATTCACCAAAAATCCAGGACAATTTTTAACCACTATGGGCGTCTTTTTCAAAAGTTTCGACAATTGAACAATGGCAGCCACCGTCTCTTGTGATGTCTTCTCACCAGGAATGACTTCTACCAAGGGCATCTTATTTACAGGATTAAAAAAGTGCATACCACAAAAGCGTTCAGGATGATTTAAAACGGTCGCCATTTCGGTTACAGACAACGCCGATGTATTGGTCGCAATAATGGTATGCTCTGACACAGCCAATTCTAACTCTCTAAAAACAGCCTGCTTCACAGACATCTGTTCCACAACCGCCTCAATCACCACATCTTTATTTTTAAATCCGCTAAAATCCAAAGACCCCGAGAAACGACGCATACCCAACTCGACTTGATTGGGACGTACTTTACGACGCTTCAATAACTGCGCGTACATGCCATTGGCCGTCGCATATCCCTGCGCAATTGCTTCCCACGTTAAATCTTTTAAACGAACCGTCCCAACTTGGCTCAATAACCAGGCAATCCCACCACCCATAATACCCGCACCCAAAACACCACAATCCAGACGACGATTCGCCCATTTCCCCTCACCATACTTTCGGCTTTCTTTTTTTAACGCTTCCTGCGCATAAAACAATTGAATTAAACGCTTAGACACCAGTGTCGGCACCAACTTCGCGAATTCTTGAGCCTCCAATCGAAGCCCCACTTGCAACGTTCGTGAAAACCCATGCTTTACAACAAGAAGTGCTGCAAGAGGCGCCGGATAAAGGCCATGTGTTTTCGATAAAATTGACCGCTCAGCCATTCGAAAAACAATCATGCGCCCAATAAAAGTACGATTCATAAACCAAACCCGAAGCGAGCCTAAACGCGCCCGATTTTCTTTTAATTCTTTCACTTTTGCAGGCACCCGAAGTGACAACGCAAAAGCCTGAAGCCGTTCTTCAAAAAAGGCGACTGGATAACACGCATCCACCAATTTCTTCTTAACCGCTCTCATCCCATCCAAAGTTGATCCGGATAAAATCATAGGAAGGCCATCTTCTAAACCAATGAGTCTTGGCAACCGTTGTGTGCCACCAAAACCAGGCATAATACCCAAATTCACTTCAGGAAGCCCCAGCTGAACACGCTCATGATCACTCGCCACACGAAACGTACACGCGAGGGCCAACTCCAATCCGCCGCCCAACGCAACACCTTCAATCGCTGCAATCGTCGGAAAAGGCAAGGCCGCCAATTTATTAAAAATAGACTGACCCATCACTGACTTTTGCTCACCTTGAGCAATGTCATTAATCGTCTCAATCTCCGAAATATCAGCCCCTGCAATAAACATGCCAGGCTTACCACTTCGAATAATCAAAACCCGCAACGTTGAATACCCAGAAAGTAGTGACAACTGTTTGTCCAATTGCCCCATCACATCACTCGTCAACTTATTGACTTTCTCCCCTGGCATATCAAAAACCAAAGTTCCAATTCCCTCTTGCGATACTGAAAATGAAAACGCATCCATGCGATCTACCATTAGTCTCTCTCCAAAATCAGGGCCGCACCCTGTCCACCACCCACACACAACGTTGCAAGACCGCGATGTAATCCACGGCGCTTCAATTCTTTTAAGAGTGTAATCACCAATCGCGTACCCGTCATACCCACCGGATGTCCCAATGCAATCGACCCACCATTCACATTTAATTTATCCCGATCCAATACCCCAATCGCTTTATCCAAACCAAGTTCTCTAATCGCAAATTCATCCGAAGCCATTGCGCGCTCACACCCAATCACCTGTGCCGCAAACGCTTCATTGATTTCAATCAACTCCATATCAGCCAAAGAAAATCCAGACTTCTGAAATACTTTCGCCGTCGCAAATACCGGCCCAAGCCCCATCCGGTGTGCATCCAAACCAGCATAAGCATACTCACGCAAATACCCCAAAGGCGCGAGCCCACGACGTTTCGCTTCAGATTCTGCCATTACCAAAACCGCTGCCGCTCCATCTGTAAGAGGACACGCGTTTCCTACCGTAACGGTTCCATTTACACGGTCAAAATAAGGTTTTAACTTCGCAAGAGCCGCAAGCGTTTGCTCGCCTCGTAACAATTCATCTTCATAACGAACAGATTTATACTCCGGCAAAAGCGGCAAAGGCACAATCTCTTCCGCAAAAATACCCGCCTTCATCGCCAAGCCTGTTTTTTGATGACTCCACAGCGCATACGCATCTTGCTCTTCGCGAGTGATATGAAATTCTTTCGCCAAATTTTCAGCTGTTAAACCCATAATCAGTCCACAAACCGGATCCGTTAGCCCCTCAACAACACCCACACGAGGTGTCAAAAAATGAGGCCGAAATTGCAGATAAACTTTGAGTTTTTGCTGCCATGTTTTGGCTTTTGCTAAATTACCAAAAAATTCCGTCATAGACTTACTAAAAAGTAACGGAATATTCGACATCGACTCCGTCCCACCCGCAACAATAACCGTCGATTCGCCCGAAAATATTTTCGCAGCTGCAGTCGTAATCGACTCCATACCCGATGCGCAATTACGATGTACAGTTACACCCGTCACTTGTTTCGGAAGTCCCGACATAAGCCCCACAACCCGCGCAATATTAGCTGCATTTGAAGGCTGTGCCACATTCCCAAAAACAATTTCATCTACATCTTGAGCCAAAACAGGACTACGCTCCATCAACTCACGCACTGCAATAGCGCCCAATGTCTCAGCACCAAACGTCTTTAAAACACCACCGGCTCTTCCCATTGGAGTCCGAACACCTTCAACAATAGCCAAACGTTCTTTCATCATTTCTCTATTCTCCTAGTCATATAATGCATCCAAAATAGTCTGATACCTCGCAAGAATCACTTTTCGTCGCAGCTTAAGCGACACCGTTAACTCGCCTTTTTCAGTCGAAAATTCTTCTTTTAGCACGATAAATTTTTTCACAGTCTCAAACGGAGCAAATGCCCGTGATTTCTCCAAAATTTCTTTTTCCAAAAACGCTTTAATAGCAGTTTCCGATACCGCACCTGCCTGACGCAGTGCGTCAAAATTCGGCACAATTAACGCTGTCAAATAAGACCGACGCTCCCCATGCACCATCACCTGAGAAATATATACACTCGTACGCAATTGGCCCTCAACAACTTGAGGCGCTACTTTTTTCCCATTAGACAAAACAATCAATTCTTTTTTGCGATCCACAATAGAGATAAATCCCTCTGAATCTATACTTGCAATATCACCCGTATGAAGCCATCCCTCGGCATCCAAAACTTCGGCCGTTTCTTTTGGCAAATGCCAATATCCCTTCATTACATTAGGGCCACGCGCCAACAATTCTTGGTCCTCACCCAACTTCACTTCTACACTAGGAAACGCCAATCCAACAGTTCCAAACTTATAATTTCCCACACGATTCGCAGCAATAATGGGGGCTGATTCGGTCATCCCATATCCTTCACAAATCAATAACCCCATCGCTTCAAAAAACTCACCCAATTCTTTCCCAAGAGGCGCACCCCCCGATACAAAAAAACGCAGGCGACCTCCTGTTTTGTCACGCACTTTAGAAAAAACAAGTTTATCTGCAACCCGGCACTGAATCTTTAATAAAAAGGGACTTGAAAGACCCTGCCGACGAAAAACAGCACTAGCCTTTCCAATCAAAAGAGCCCACTTCAAAACTAACTTCTTCACACCTCTTGCCTCAAACAAAATCTTTGCCTGAATCTTCTCATACAATCTCGGCACACTGATCAAAATCGTAGGCCGCACTTCCAATAAATTAGCCGCTACAGTATCCATAGACTCCGCATAATAAATCGTCCCAGAAACAGCCAAAATCATATAATACCCAGCCGTCCGTTCAAACACATGCGACAAAGGCAAAAATGACAAGACAACATCTTGTTCAGATACAGAAAACACAGACAATCCGTCCAAAACATTCGACAAAAAATTCCCATGCGACAACTGCACACCCTTAGGGTTACCCGTCGTCCCAGACGTATACACAATGCTCGCCAAATCATCTGACCCAGCCCTACCCCACCACTCCGGCAACTCACCAGCAGGAAAATCATAAGACACCTCTGCCAAACAAATCACAGTCGTTAAAGCAGAACACCCTAAACGAATTTCCTCAATACGCGAAACCCATTCTTGGGACTCCACAATCAAAACTACCGCCCCAGAATCATTCAAAATATGCGCTACTTCAGACACACTAGACGTCGGATAAATAGGAACCACAACGCCGCCCAATCCCAAAACAGCCAAGTCCGCCATCACCCAATCAGGACTATTATGGCTCAATAGCGCCACTCTATCCGATCGAGCAACACCCAGACTCGCTAAATAACGCGCAAACCCACACACGCGCTCCGAAAGATCCTTATACGTAAGCGGTACATAAACCCCTTCCTTTTTAGCAGCCAAAGCCATCTTTTCCGGAAACCGTTTTACGCTCTCACTAAGAAGATCATACAGATTAACAAAGGGATAGGACATATCCTCACATTCTAACGCATTTTCCAAACAAAAGCGCATAAAAAATAAGAGGTTTAACCCACAAAAAATAAGGGCATAGTCTCCGTATACCAAAAAGGGAGGCTACAAAAATGGAACCGAAAAATTTATTTGATCAAAGTTTATTTAACACCACACCACAAACAGGTATGGAATTACAAAACATAGTCAATTACAGAAAAAACCCACTCTTCACCATCGTTATGGAATTTCAAGTACAAACGCTTCACATCAATTTGAGCCTCAATTAAGGACGATCTCAACATGCCGTTGGGACTATTCTCTTAAAACAAGAGAAACCCGCCGGGGGGAGGGTTGCCAGAGCAACGGCATTTTAAGATCGTTCGAATGAAATTTATGAAAATAAAAACCGATAATTCTCTAGAATAAAAAACAGGCGCGTATTTTCATGACCCAGAAAACTATCACCTCACATCACAAAATTATATCCCTACAAAATAGTCCCGCAGCCTCAAAACACACACAAACTCTAGACAAGATAACCAAACTAAAAGACCTTCTTCCACTCCTAGCACTAGAGAAAATACACGATAGCTCTGACGAAGAACTCCAAACCATCCAAAAACTAGAAGATCTCCTCCAGAGTAAAGGACACCAAGAAATCTACCGTGGAAGCTATATCAGAAAAATAGCCGTAGCCTTATCTGTGATACTAGATTCGATAAAATTCCCAGAAAATCAGACTCTACAAAACAAAATTTTACAAATGCTAAAGAGCCTGTCCCACAAACCCTTCTCGCGTGTAAATTTTAGAAAGATGTGTGGAAATCTGAGATAATAAAAGCATCCCAAGAAAAGGAGCTTTTAGATGGCGTACAATTTTCGAGAGTACAATCAAGGACAGATGTATTTGATACCACCC
>CAMDGG010000020.1 GCA_945898045.1 bacterium UBP8_UBA817 | reverse complement strand
CCCCCTTTAGGGGGCTGGGGGGCTTTCTCTCTAGCTTTTTTTATAACAGAGCTTCCCACTCGTCCTCAGACAAAATCTGAACAATGGGTTTACCTGCTTTTTGATTGATCGCTTTTGCTTTGTCCACTTTTGAGCCGGGAGAGTCTCCGACGACTAAGTAAGTCAGGTTTGCAGAGACCGCTGAAATAATTTTCCCCCCTTGTTCGACAACTGCTTTTTCGGCTTCCGTTCTGGTTCTACGAGAGAGAGTGCCGGTAAACAAGAATGTATTTCCGGAAAGTTTTCCTGTGGCAAGTGCAGCATCTGGTTTCGGAGACAGCCCTAGGTCAGTGAGATCGTTTATCATGTCTTGAAACGTTTGTGTTGAAAGCGTTTGTGTGAGAATGGTGGCTATTTTTTCTCCGATTTCTGGGACGTTGCGTAACGCTTCATAAGAAGCTGACATCAGAGATTTCATGTCGGGGAACACTTGGGCGAGTAGTTGCGCTGTGCGTTCTCCAATAAAGGGAATACCTAGTCCAAAAAGAAATTTTGAGAAGAGTTTTGTTTTAGATTTTTCTAATTCATCATAAATATTTTGGGCCGATTTTTGGGCCATTCTGTCTAAAGAAGTCCACGTTTCCATGGGGATACGATAAAGATCTGGGAGTGAATGAACTAAGCCGGAATCTACTAATTGCTCTACCAGCTTGTCGCCAAGACCTTCGATATCCATGGCTTTGCGGGAAGCGTAATGGAAGATTCGGCCTTTGATTTGTGCGGGGCAGTCGAAATTGGGACAGCGTACGGCGACTTCTTCGGGAACATGCAATACAGAGGTTTGGCATTCGGGACAGAGGGTTGGCATTTCAAAAGCTTGTGAATATGGAAATGTTTCGAATGATTTAATCACTTCAGGAATCACTTCGCCTGCGCGCTGCACGAGTACTCTATCGCCTATTAAGACGCCTTTACGGAGAATGTCTTCTTGGTTATGAAGTGTGGCGCGGTGCACTGTAACTCCCGAGAGCTGGACGGGCTCTAGAACTGCTACGGGAGTGAGGACGCCTGTACGTCCCACTTGAACGATGATGTCGGTTAATGTCGTAATCGCCTTTTCGGTTTCAAATTTGTAGGCAATGGCCCATCGGGGAGATTTACTGGTGAAGCCCAATTCTTCCTGCCATTTTTTTTCATCGACTTTTATAACAGCACCATCGATTCCCCAGTCATACGTTTCTTTATTATTGAGAATCGTTTGGCAGGCGTCCTGAATGTCGGAGAAGGTATAGCAACGTTGGACATCAGGGACAACGGGTAGGCCGAGTTCTTTGAGATAGGTTAAGAGATCGTAATGGGTTGTAATGCCTGGATAAAGTCCTTGGTAGATAAAAATATCTAGTTTGCGCGATGCTGTTATTTTGGAATCGAGTTGTCTCAAGGCTCCGGCAGCTGCATTTCTGGGGTTGGCGAATTGGTCTTTTAAAGTTTCGAAAACACTTTTTCGCATGAAGACTTCGCCGCGCACTTCCATGGTTTCTGTGGCGTTTAGCGTAAGAGGAAGAGACCGAATGGTGCGTAGATTTTGGGTTACGTTTTCACCTGAGTAGCCATCACCACGGGTAGCGCCTACTTCGAATTGTCCGTCTCGATAATGAAGTGCAACCGCAAGGCCATCAATTTTAGGTTCGACTGTAAATACGATATTTTCTTGTGGCAAAGCTTTGAGAACACGGTCATAGAATGCGCGTAATTCAGTCGCGTCAAACACATTTCCTAGTGACGGTAATTTTTGAATATGGGTATAGGATTCGAGCTTACTTGAAGGCTTTCCTCCAACACGACGGGTCGGAGAATTGAGAGCGCTTAGGAGCGGAAACGCCTCTTCAAATTCAACGATTTGGCGATAGAGCTGATCATATTCAAAATCGCTGATTATGGGTGTATCTAAGACGTAATAGAGATGGGCATGCTCTGAGAGAATTTTTAAAAGTTCGTGATAACGGGATTGGGAAATCATGTCTCTCTATACAAATACATGCCCAAGCGCTTTGGTGACCCACATGATATAAAGTGCGAAGGGCTTGAAGAAAATTTGGCTAATGATGAGCGTTCCTAGAAGACGACCTGCCTGTAGGAAAAACACAACAGATTTCACATCAGCCTCTGGACGCACACCGTGTGTTGCTTGGTCTGTAATGCGAGCGCCCGAAGGATCTACAAACATTGTAAAAAGTATCGTCGCCATCCCGTTGACGATCCCAGACAATTGGCTGGCAGTAGCACGAAGGTGAGGCAAGTGTGCCCCTGCGTAGAGAGAACAAAGCACACCGATTGTGTAGATGGACGTGACAACAATGTTGATTACGAGAAATTGCTTAGGTAGCCGCTTTAGAGAAATGTTGTCGAACATTCTAAGTGAGGGCATTTGAAAATTTTGCGCAATGATTTTCCACGTTCTTGGCAAGAATAAACGTAACATGAGTTTGGGAACGGAACCGTTTTTAAGGAAATTTTTTATAGCTAGCGAAAAAAGCCGGACAAAGGTGGGCCCTAAAAAGGCACCGACAAGAGATCCCAAAAAGGCACAAAAAATAACCATCCTAAAATGGACTTCTAAACTATCTAGTGCCAGGACAGATCCAGACTTGATCGCAGAGTCGACGGAAGCACCTAAGAGTGGCGCCTGAAACATATTGGAAAGACGAGAAATCAGTAAGGTACTGGTCACGAAAGCCATAGCAATAGCGATTTGTTTGGTGCGGACGCCTGCCAAACGCATGCAATAGGCGAGTGACTCTGCCACATGAATGATGAAGGTAAAAAAACAAATAATGATAAAAGGGTTAAAGGTCATAATTGAAATCCTATTTGTTTTCATTCTAACGTTATATTGCTGCTTTTAAAACCCGCTGGCTTCCGATATAATTCTCGTCTATGTTTAAAATCCTATTACTTATTATTGAATTCGTTTCGGCTATCCTACTTATTGGCGCTGTACTATTGCACTCACCTAAAGGAACTGGATTGGGTGGCGTCGGTGGACAAGCGCATATGTTTAGTTCCAATGGCGGCATGGAAGCGGGATTGAATAGATTCACGACTATTGTAGCTGCTGTTTTCTTGGTTTCTGCTATTATCTTAAGCCTCCTTTTTTAAATGAGGCGATTTCTATTTTCGCTTTTTTTTTGCACGCTTTTTAGTTCATTTGCGTCTGCCGATTCGGCAATAAAGCCTGCATTGAGTTTGCAAGAGATGATGAAAACGGCGAGCCCCATTAGTGTTTCTTCAGAGAAACAATCCGAAATCGAGAAAAAACAAATGGCGCAACTCAATGAACAGCGCCCCACCGTTTCCGAAATTGTTATTGAAGGTCAATCGCATGTTCAACTGGCACTTATTCAAAACGCTATTTTTCTTAAGCCCGGTGATCGTTTAAATTATTCAAAACTAATACGAAATGTCAAAAATATTCAGAGCTTGGGCGTTTTTTCTGAAGTGACCCATCAAGTTATTCCCACAGACAAAGGCGCTAAAGTTATCTTTAAGGTCACGGAAAACCCACTGATTAAAGAGATTAAACTATCTCAGAATAAAGCAGTGAGTCGTGATGCCATTTTGGCTATTATGAAATCCCGCGCTGGAGATGTTTTAAGTCTGGATTATATCCGTGCGGATGTCGCCGCTATACAGCTTCTTTATAAAGAAAGGGGGTATTTTCAAGCCCGTATTAAGCAAGTTAAATTACCACAGAAGGAAGATGCCTCTCTAGAAATTATTATGAGCGAAGGAATTATTTCAGGTATTTCGGTTACAGGAAACGCCAAGACAAAGGCCTATGTCATTACACGTGAAATGACTGAAAAACTGGGAGACGTCTTGCAAGCAGATCATTTAAAAGAAGACTTGAGGCGCATTTATAATTTAAGCTATTTTTCAGACTTACAGCCTCATATCTTACCAACATCAGACGATACCTATGACTTACAAATTGATGTGACAGAGAAACCCACCAGTGGTCAGTTTAGTTTTGGAGCGGGTTATAGCCCTCAGACAGGCGCCAGTATTTTTTCGGATCTTTTCTGGGAAAATATTGCGGGGACCGGACAATTAATTTCACTCAAGGGTCAGTTTGGTTTTGGCGGGACTAACTCTGCTCAAAATACGAGATTTCAATTTAGGTATTTTACCCCTTATATAGGGGATAGCCATGTTTCATTTGCGACAAGATTATGGTCAACCAACGGGCAAACCGTCAACGGACTTCCCGGCCTAACTGGTAATGATAGATTTCGCACAGAACATCGCAAAGGTGCAGCCCTTGAATTTGGCGTACCCCTTTCCTATGAATGGAGAGTGACCCATTCGTTTAAATGGGAAACCGTCAATGTACCTGTGTCCACTGTAGCGCCTGTCACTACCAGTGCGCGTGATTATGAAATTAATAGTTATACGTTTGGGGTAGAAAACGATACAAGAGATGTGCGTTTTAATCCCCGGGATGGACACTATGTTTCTTTTGGCATTGAAAAAACATTAAAAATCACCAGTAGGGCCCTAGATTTTACACGGCTTGATTTGGCTATACGGAAGTTTATTCCAACTTATGAGAAACAGACCATTGCACTTCGGCTTGATTTAGGTTTTTTAACCAGTCCGGAAATTAGTGACGCCGTTATTTATCAACCTGAGCTATATAGAGTAGGGTTTAGCGATACGATACGTGGTTATGCGGACAACATGTTTCAGGCTTCGAACAAAAAAATTGTTACTAGTGCTGAGTACCGCTTCTTGTTTAACGAATCGTTTTCTTTTGTTTTCTTCGTGGATGCTGGAATGGCTCCCCAAACATTTTCGAAGATTCACTTGGACCGTGACTTTATTGTCGGAAAGGGAGTGGGTGTGCGATTTACCATCCCTGGCTTGGGCCCACTACGCGTGGATGCAGGATCTGACAACGAAGGCGCTATTCGCATCCAGGTGAATATGGGACAGGCCTTTTGATAAGCGCCCCATTTAGGATATAGTAGAAAAAAATCTTATAATAAAGCGAGGAACTCACATGAAACGTCTTTTATTTTTAGCGACAGCACTTTTACTCTCTTCACAACTTTATGCGGCAGATAGCATCGGCTATTTGGATATGGATCGCATTTTGCAAAGCTACAAAGAAGCAGACAAAATTATGCGTGATATCAAAGGCAAACGCGAAGAATATCAAAAATTTCTAGAAGAAAAACAAGTCGAAATTGATAAGGCGAAAGAGAACAAAGAAAAAGAAGAGAAAATTAAAGAGCGTATTCAAAAATTAGAAGCTGAAATCAAACCAAAGCAAGAAGAAATTTTAAAGCGCGAGTCTGAAATTCAACGCAGCCTATTTTCTAAAATTATTGAGACCGCAAAAGTAGTTGCTAAAGAATATGGTATCGATACCGTTCTTGATAAACGGGTTGTTTATATTGGCGGATTTGATTTAACTGAATTTGTTACTGATAAATTAAACAAATAAACCCTTGTTTCGATTATCTGATATTGCCACGGTTACAGGTGGAGAGTTAGTCGGTGATCCCAAGATCGTTCTTGAGGCCATTGCCTCTTTGCAAGATGCCAAGACGGGCTCTTTAAGTTTTGTTCTTGAAAAAAAATACGTTGCGGCAGCAGAAATCTCTGCTGCATCTGCGTTTGTTACATCGGAACTCCTTCCTGCCCATATACCGCATGTGCTCGTAAAGCATTCGCGTGAGGCATTGGCTCAGGTGATCACGTGGTGGGCCGCTCAATCCTCTCAAACGCAACGCACGATTTCTGATAGAGCCACTATTGATCCTACGTCTAAAATCGGCAGTAATGTTTCTATCGGCCCGGGATGTGTAGTTGGTGCATTTTGCACGATAGGACATGACGTCACTCTTCATGCAAATGTTACGCTTTATGATCATGTAACGCTTGGAGATCGTGTGGTCGTCCATAGCGGTGTAGTTTTGGGAGCGGATGGATTTGGTTATTATCAGAAAGACGGTCGCCATAATAAGATCCCTCATATTGGCCAGACTATTTTGGAATCCGATGTAGAAGTAGGCGCAAACACAACGATTGATCGTGGCTGTTTGGGCGAAACACGTATTGGCACGGGCACCAAGATTGATAATTTAGTCCAGATTGGACACAATGTTCAAATTGGAAAATGCTGCATTATTACGGCACAAGTAGGCATTATTGGGAGCACCCAAATTGGGGACTATGTGATGGTCGGTGGCCAAGCTGGGATTAGCTCTGTTAAAATAGGAAATCGTGCAGTAATTGCCGCCAAGTCAGGGGTTACAAAAGATGTTCCTGAGGGTGCTTTTTTCTCTGGATTTCCAGCACAGCCGCATCGCCAAGAACTTACAGATCAAGCCCGATTAAAACGCTTAATAAAACAGTCAAAACGGAGTCTTTCATGAAAAAATTTCTTTCTATTTTTTTAGTTCTTTTTAGCTTTATTTTTATGTCACAAAGTGAAGCGCGTCCGACGATTAATGGGCCCACAGGACTTGTGACAATGCCAACTGCAGAAGCTTTAAAATACAAAGAATTTAATCTTTCCTACGATTATCTTTTTGCTAAAGATGCGGCAAATGACACTTGGTCCTATAAGGCAAATTTGGGAACGTTTAAAAATTGGGAATTGGGAGTGGTTGGGGGAAGTGCTCCAAAAGAAGGTATGTTTTTAAATGCAAAATATTATTTAATGTCGGATGAAAGCCGATTTCCTGTCATGGTTGCCGTAGGGATACAGAATATTTCATCTAATGATTTGACCAATGTCTATATGGTGGCATCCAAGCAATTTCAAGGTGGATTGGGTGCGCATTTTGGATTTAAAGCCACATTTGCAAACTCTATTGACCCCTCTATTATGGCAGGGCTTGATTACGCCATTAATGATGTATGGGTTGTCTTGGGAGATGTGGGGGGTGTTGATAAACACTATGCGCTTAATCTGGGAACTGACTTTTTTTTAACACCTGAGATTGCACTTCGCGGATCGCTTCTGGATGTTACAGACAATAGTATTGATGGGTTTCGTTGGGGAATAGGTATTGCCTATGGGAAATCTTTATAGATTGAGTGCGGATTAGACAAGGTTATGCCGACATGTTATGCTCATTTGCTCCTAATTTTCCCACTCATTAAAAGGTAGAACCGTGAATTTAAATTTCCCTTATTTAGAAGTTGTTGTAGAACCCCATAAAAGCGGATTCAAAGCAACATCCCCAATGTTTCCTAGCTGTAAAGGTATTGGAGAAACGCAGGAAATCGCCACCTCGAAATTAAGTCGTTCTATTTCAGCTTCTGTTGCAAAAAAGTTTCGCGAGTCTATTGATCGCACCCTGAAGACTTCAAGTTGTACAGAGGTTTTAACAGACCCTTTTGCAAAGAAAAATGAGCGTCGGCTTCTTTTTGGGCTTCCAGTTCCTTCTGAGTCTGCACAAAACATTTGTATTAAACTGCCTGCTATTTCAGAATTAAAAGCAGCGCCAAGAAAAAAAGATGCACCTCGTGATATTTCAGAAATTGAATCACTTCTCTACGCTTCTGGCCTTTTTGAAGAAGACGACCTGGCACTCACCAACGATATGATTCCGGAAGAACTTATTTTTGGTTTTCCTATGAGTTACAACTAGACCGTGTCTGATCAAATCTTCCCACTTTCTACTATTAGACACAGCGCGGCACACGTTTTGGCGCAAGCAGTTCTGCGTCTTTTTCCAGATGCTAAATTGGGTATTGGCCCTGCAATCGATGAAGGGTTTTACTATGATTTAGAATTGCCGCGGACACTCATTCCTATCGATCTTTTAAAACTTGAAAAATACATGCGTCAAATCATTCAAGAAAAACAGGTTTTCAAGCAATACGACATGTCACGTCAAGACTCTGAAAAACGGTTTTCCGATCTTAATCAGACTTATAAGCTAGAAATCATTCAAGATCTTAACTTAAATGAGTATTCGTTTTATGAAAATGGCCCTTTCATAGATTTATGTCGTGGACCTCATGTGGAGCATACAGGTCAAATTGGGGCGATCAAATTACTACGTGTTTCAGGAGCCTATTGGCGCGGTTCTGAAAAAAATAAAATGCTTCAACGTATTTATGGAACAGCATTTCATACACAAGAAGAGTTAGAGACTCACATCAAACAACAAGAAGAAGCGCTCAAACGGGATCATCGTGTCCTAGGAAAAACCTTGGATTTATTTAGTATTCAAGATGATATTGGGGGCGGTCTTATTTTATGGCATCCCAAAGGTGCGCGTATCCGAAATATTATTGAAACCTATTGGAAAGACCAACATTTTGCAGCCGATTATGACTTGCTTTATACCCCCCATGTTGGCAAAGCCAATCTTTGGGAAACCAGCGGCCATTTACAGTTTTATAAAGAGAATATGTTTGCCCCTATGGCCATTGATGAACAAGATTATTTTGTTCGCCCCATGAATTGCCCCTTCCATATTTTGGTGTATCAAAACGCCCAACGGTCTTATCGGGATCTCCCCATACGTTATGCAGAACTAGGAACGGTCTATCGTTTTGAGCGCTCAGGCGCATTACATGGATTGATGCGCGTCCGTGGCTTTACACAAGATGACGGCCATATAATTTGTACCCCCGATCAAGTGCAAGAAGAAATCTTGTCAGTCCTAAAATTAGCCCTAAATATTCTCAAGAAATTTGGGTTCGAGAAATTCAAAGTGTTCTTATCTACCCGTCCCGAAGAAAAATTTGTGGGTAATTTAGACCAGTGGAAAATGGCTGAAGATTCTCTAAAAGATGCGATAGAAACTGTGGGCTTACCGTATGAAGTAGACAATGGTGGCGGCGCATTTTATGGGCCCAAAATTGACATTAAAATTGAAGACGCTATTGGGCGCGAATGGCAATGTTCTACGATTCAATTTGATTTTAATTTACCTGAACGTTTTGACATGACCTATATCGATACGGATGGCCAGAAAAAGCAACCGGTCATGATACATCGCGCATTATTTGGTTCTGTAGAACGCTTTTTCGGTGTATTAATTGAGCATTACGAGGGCAAATTCCCCATGTGGTTGGCACCGGTTCAGTTTAAACTTTTGACCGTTTCTAAAGAAGTTCAGGCGTATGCAAAAGAAGTACTCGCCCGTTGTAAAGCACTTGGGTTTAGGGCGGTTTTGGATGACTCTTCTGAGAAAATCGGATACAAGATTCGTCAAGCAACCCAAGAGAAAGTGCCGTTCATGCTTGTGATCGGACACGCAGAAAAAGACTCGGGTCAAATCTCTGTTCGGAGCTTAAAAGACGGTGATTTGGGTCAAGTGCCTCTTGAGACCTGGTTGGAGTCGCAAATACTTGGGCTTAACAAGTGAGCTTAAGAATGGTATACTCCGCGTTCACGATTTATCATGAGCTGGAGGAACGTCAATAAAAAACCACATCATTAATGAACAGATTCGGTCTAAGGAAGTCAGACTGATCGATCACGACGGCGGCCAATTGGGCGTAGTTACGATTCAAGATGCACTTTCTAGAGCAGCCACATCGGATCTTGATCTGGTCATGGTAAGTGATAGTGCTAAACCTCCTGTATGTCGATTGATTAACTACGGCCAGTTTCGATATCAACAACAGAAAAAAGAGAAATTAGCGCGAAAAAGCAATAAAGGCCAAGTTGTTAAAGAGTTAAAAATGAGCCCTAAAATTTCCGATCATGATTTTATGGTCAAATTGAACAGAGGTAGAGATTTTTTAGCAAAAGGGTTTAATATCAAATTGGTATTATCTTTTAAGGGACGCGAAATGATGCATCCCGAATTAGGCGAAGTCCTAATCAAACGGTTCATTGAAAACATTAGTGATATCGGCGTTCCAGAGCAAGGCATGTCTCGTACAGGCCGCGCAATGATCGTCATGATCAACCCAAAATAACCCCTATTTTTAATATCATAAAGGAAACAAGTCATGAAAAATAAACTTAAAACACGCAAATCTGCTGCAAAACGTATCAAGGTTACAGGTACAGGTAAATATTTACGCAACAGTGCTGGCATGCGCCACCTTTTGGAGCATGAAAGTTCAGAAAAAAAGAGAAACAAAGGTAATTCAACAGAAGTGAGTCCTTCGGACGCACGCAAAGTGAAGCTGATGCTTCCTTATCAAGCATAAATCTCAATCAGCTCACTGGAGGAATAAACAATGTCTAGAGTCAAACGTGGTAATGTCGCAAGAAATCGTAGAAAAAAAGTTCTAAAATTAGCAAAAGGCTTTCGTGGCGCGTCGTCTAAATTATTTCGCCCTGCACACCAAGCTGTTCTTAATGCACTAACACATGCTTACAAAGACCGTCGTCTTAAAAAGCGTGACTTTCGTGGTCTCTGGATTGCTAGAATCAATGCAGCACTTGATGTTCTAGGTGTTTCATACTCAAAATTCACAGGTGCTTTGAAGAAAAAAAATATTTTGATCAACCGCAAGGTTTTATCTGAACTTGCTATTCAAGAACCGGCTGTATTCCAACGCATCGTTGAAGCAACCCGTTAACTTTTCCCATGATTGAAATGCATCTTGGTGGCTTAGGGTTTGATCCCAAGAACATGTCCCCTATTGTTCTGCTACGAGATGCAGAAGATCGCAATTTTTTACCTATCTGGATTGGCATGTTTGAAGCAGCCGCCATTGCGATGGAACTGCAAGACTTCAAATCCCCACGTCCGATGACACATGACTTGTTGACCAAAATGATCACGGTCTTGGGTGGAAAAGTGAAGCGTATTATTATTAACGAAATTGTAGACAATACGTTTTACGCATTAGTTGAAGTCATCCAGGCCCAAGCTCCTGACACAGTCATTAGTATTGACGCGAGGCCGTCGGATGCTATTGCAATTGCGGTACGCACGAAAGTGCCTATTATCGTTTCAGAAGCAGTCATGCAAAAAGCCAAAATGGTGAATTCTGAAAAAGACGAAGAAGAAACGCAGAAGTTTAAAGACTTTATTGATACAATAAATCCTGACGACTTCTCAAAATATCTCGATCAACGCTAATACATGCGCTCGTAGCTCAGTTGGATAGAGCAACGGACTTCTAATCCGTAGGTCGTAAGTTCGAATCTTACCGGGCGCACCAAACCTACAAGAAAGTGGACCCAAATGGCAACCCATACTGATCGTTATACTGATAATATTCCCGGAACCTACTATGTGGACACAGATTGTATTGCCTGTGACACCTGCTTTGGCTTAGCGCCACGCCATTTTCGCCTTACCCCCTCACATGATCATGCAATTGTGTATCAGCAACCGATTTCAGCGCAAGATAAGACGGCGTGCGAATTGGCATTAGAAGCTTGTCCTGTGGGTGCGATTGGAAATGATGGAGAAACAGTATGAGTACGATGACCGCTGAAGCTTTATTTGCAAAATTAAAAGATATTAAAATTGGTGGGTCAACGTGTTTATTCACACGCGAAAAATGTGAAGAGATAGCACCTCAGATCGATGAGATTAATCGACTTAAAAAAGAAAAGAACGCGATTATTTTGGCGCACTCGTATGTGAGCCCTGAGATTTTGTATGGTGTGGCGGATTTTGTGGGTGATTCGTTTGAGTTGAGCAAAAAAGCAGTAGAAACCAATGCGGATATGATTGTGTTTGCAGCTGTAAAGTTTATGGCGGATACGGCGAAGCTTTTAAATCCAACCAAAGAAGTGCTTGTGCCAAGTAAAAATAATGGCTGTAGTTTGGCTGATTCTATAACCGGTGCGGATGTCCGACGCCTGCGTGCTGAGCTGCCTGATTATACGTTTGTGTGTTACATCAATACGACGGCGGATGTGAAAGCTGAGTGCGATGTCTGTGTCACATCCTCCAATGTCTATGACATTTTGGAGCGTATACCGAATGATAAGATTTATTTTTTACCTGATAAATTGATGGCGAAAAATGCGATTGTGGAACTTGAGAAACGGGGTGTTCAAAAGACGATTAAATATTGGGAAGGCACGTGCTACGTGCATGAGGATTACGATGCGGATATGATTAAATATTTGCGCTTATCGCATCCTAATTTGGACGTGGTGAGTCATCCTGAATGTAATGATGAGGTACTGGCGGAATCGGATTACGTGGGTAGCACGTCGCAGATTATGACGCATGTGAGAGAGTCGAAGAAAGACACGTTTTTTATTTTGACGGAGTGTGGGCTAACGAATCGGTTGAAGGCGGAGGTTCCGGGGAAGACGTTTGTGGGGTCATGTACGATGTGCCGATATATGAAGTCGAATTCTCTGGCAGATATTAAACGGGTTTTGACGGTGCCGGATGCTGAGGATCGGGTGGATATTTCGGAGGAAACTAGAGAGAAAGCATTGACGTGTTTGCGTGAGATGTTTCGGTATGTTGGGTGAGTAACGATCTTTAGAGATCAGGATCAGAGGGAGGAGCCAAAGCGTCGAAGCAAATAAATTCCAACCTCTACACCCCAAATGCTCCGTCTACTAAGCTACGGCACTTATTACTTTCGACCTTTGGGTATCGATTTTGATCTTAAAAAAACTGTGATATTGTCGATTTAAAATCTTCCTGGGAGGAAGTGTAGTGAATGTAAAAAAAATTGTAATTAGCATCGCACTTATAGCTTTTGCTGTGGTAGTTATTAAATCTTGCGCAAAAGCATCATCTGAAAATAAAAATCATTATCTATCTGGGGTAACGGCTGGGGATCTCCGAGAAACATTAAAAGCTAAGGCGTTTAATGATAAAGGGATGGAAATATCTAAGGATGGGACGTGTTATTGGGAGTTAAATAATAGGGAAAATCCAGAATTTTTTTACCAGGTAGCATTATACGGGAGTTCTAGTACAAAATTACATTCCGTTCAGGCTATGGCGCAATATTATGGGGCAGGGGATAAGGTTATTGCAAAAAAGCTATCCCCATTTATTCTGTATATCGCAAGTCTACCTATTGACGGAGTAGATCAAAAAGTTGCCGTTGGTAAAATTCAAGATATCCTGTTAAAAAGCCAAAATACAAGAGAAATTCATGCGTCATTTAATGTTTCAGTCGTACATTACAGAATCGACAAAAAATATAGAACTATAATGTTAACAATTGAACACATTAATGCTGAGAGAGAATTAATTCAAAGATTAATTGAATAAAAGAATAAAAGGGGTCGGAGCTTAGGTACCGGAGCATTTCTAAACGACACCACTTTCCTTGTTCGACCCCACCCCAACCCCTCCCCATTCTGACGAATGGAGAGGGGCTTTCTGGTTTTGTTCTTACCCTCTCTGGGCGTTAGCGCGGAGAGGGTCGCACCTTGGTGCGGGGTGAGGTGTGGTTTAAGACAAATTAATATTTGACCATAAGCTCTACATTTCCTGAGCATTGTTTTAACGCCTGATACACTTCTGTACTTTTTGAATAAACATACACGCAACCCTTTGAGCCTACTATCCAGCCTCCACCATGAATCATAAAAGCATTCCGTCCGTACATTTTATTGGTGGCATGAGGTTCTAGTGGAATAGCGAGATCTCCCCATGCAATGTATTTTAGAAACCACTTTAATTTTGATTTGCTGTCGTCGTGATTGAAAAAAATGGTATGGTCACGTCTCACTATATATGTGCCCTCTGGTAGTGGACCTCTATTTTTTTGGGATTGATCTTTTACTGTAGAGAATATAGATCCCGCGCCCGCTTTCCATTGTTTTATTAGAGCACCTTGTTTGTTGCAAAGCTTTAGGGAATATCCATCAAATAAAAGATATGCAGGTTGGTCCGCAACGGCTAAGACAGGAATTATTAAAATCAGAAAAATTAATAAGAGTTTCATTTTTCTGATTTTCATAATGCCCCCATTGATTAACTATTTTTAAATTAAAAAAAATTATACTGTTAGCCCATCAATATATTCAATATCTGACCATGGGGACGGCTCTAAAGTACAGGAGCCCTGCTAATCCACATACCCATTATTTAATTTTAATCTGGTAGAATTCGAACTAATTAGATTTTTATTTGAATATGCTATTTGGGAAGCTTAGATGATCTCCAAACCAAATTTTAGAAGAATAGAAACCGATCGCCTTATCCTTAGGCTTTGGACAGAAGCAGACTTGGCCCCCTTTTTTGAAATGAACCAAGATCCGAAGGTGATTGAATTTTTGCCGGGTGCGATGAGTCGTGATCAGGTGGAACTGTTTTTCGAAAAGGTTCGGGGGCACTTTGAAACGTATGGGTATGGGTTGTGGGCGGTGGAGTTGAAACGGACGGGGGAATTTATTGGGTATACGGGGTTAGCTCATGTCCTGTTTGGGGCGCCATTTACGCCTGCGGTGGAGATTGGGTGGCGGTTGGCGAGTGTGCATTGGGGACATGGGTATGCTACTGAGGCAGCATTGGCTGTGATGGATTTTATTGGGAAGTTTTTGTCTCTTTCTGAAATTGTGTCTTTTACGGTGCCGCAAAATTTACGTAGTCGGAATGTTATGGAAAAGATTGGAATGGAAAGGGATTTTTTAGGGTATTTTAATCATCCTCGTTTGGATGAGAGTCATCCTCTTTCTTTGCATGTTTTATATCGGAAGTTGGTAAGTTAGCCTAAATTATTTTCAATCAAATCATCTGGCTTAGACATGGGCGTTATATCTTGATCGATTGATGCTACATGATAACCTGGATATTGGCCTTCTTGAATTTGCGAAACAAATTTATCCTTTGACATAATTACTCCTGAAATTAAATCCAGAAACTTTTCATTGCGGCCTGTGTCCTCTTCCTCAATTACTACTACCTGTTTTTGGGTATCAATTGAAGAACGAGACTTGTTTCCTTTGAATTTTCTTGGATCTTTAGGAGAAATAATTAGCTCCCCATTCTCAAGAGCTTTTTTTAATTTATCAGCCAGATTTTTTCTTGATTTTGAACTCTTGCCATATTTTCGGCCTACTGCGTTATTCCATAAATCCATATTTTCTTCGTCTTCAGGTTCACGAGTCAACGACATTTCATTGAGTCGGCCTAAAAAATCTGCCGTCTGTTCGTTATATTCTTGAGTAAAAACTCCGCTAACATACGCGTGACGAAAAGCATCTACATCTGTATTCCACATTTCAAAAGATCTACCATTAATTTGTCCTTTTGAATTTCTTGGGAGCGTTCTAATGTGTTGATCAAAATATGCATAGGCTTCATCTGTGGCTTCTAACCTTAGAGAAATTAAAGGTATTTGAATCATGAAATGCTCCTTTTTTTAAAAAGCGAATATACGGCTACAATATGTATCAGCACGACAAGAAAAGTTAATACGCTTTGTCCGACACCTAAGAAAATAAACACCCCCGCACATAAAGAGATGCTGATAGGCCCCAATGTTTTATAGTGATGCCTTCTCCCGAAATTTGTTGTACTGATCCATAGCCCAAGGTTTATTAAGCAGGCCTTCAAAGTAAACTCTATTAGATATATCCAAAATCTAGTGCTAAATGGGTTTCCGAATAAATAAGAGAAATTATCAACTAGCAAACACCCATAGAAAATGGTTAAGAAAATCGAGGTTATCTGAATACCCCAATCTAAGTTCTTCCAATACTGATGATTTTTTTCAAAAATCATGGCTTGGAGAATATCATTTTTTTAAGAGATCAAAAAGAAGAACAATAGATATCCAACATTATGGCAAAATCAGATTTCATTTTTCGTTTATAATCTCCGCTAGGTGTTCCCAAGGTATAGCCAAAATTTCTGGAGTGAGTTGCATTGGGCGGGGAATACGACAGACAACAAACCCTTTTTTGGCTTCTTTGTATTCGTTTAGAAATGTTATGACATGTTTACAATCTTTGAGCGTAGGCTTTGTCGTCCATTTGACCTCTATTGGGATGTATTCTCCAAAAATTTCGATGACCCAATCTACTTCTGGGCCGGAAGAATCTCGCCAAAACCGTAGATTCCCGGAGCCTTTAAAACGTAAAAATCGATTTAATTCTAAGCCTACCCATTGCTCGAAGAGATGCCCATAGGTTTCCTGAGACGGGGAGAGCCCTTCTTGGGCGGCGAGGCGGCGAATTCCTAGATCAAAAAAGAGGTATTTAGAGGACTTGGTGAGTCGTGAGCGTGACTGACTTTTTGTGATAGGATCTACTCGCTCTACAATCATGCAATCTTCTAAAATTCGATAGTATTCTGCGATCGTTGTGTGAGCAATCCCGACATCTTGGGACAGTGCACGGAAACTCACCAATTTGCCAGACTGTGACGCAGCGAGCTGTAAAAACCTAGAGAAGGCCCCTAGGTTTCGAACGAGGGCTTCTTTGCGAATTTCTTCTTCTAAATAGACACTCACATAGGTACGCAGTTCATCATCAATCTCACTCTGATTTTCAATAAAAATTATGCCTGGTAAAGATCCGTTTTGTAACATAGGTAGTAACTCTTGTGTGGGTAATTCTGCCAAAGACAATGGCGATAATTGATACTTAATTACACGGCCAGGCAGCATATTTCGTAGCTGTCTTGCGGAAGATCCTGTAATCACAAATTGCGCGATCCCTTCATCAATTAATACCTGAATGGCATCCATCACGTCGGGTATCTTTTGGATTTCATCCAGGATAATCAGAGGCTTACGACTTAAGCGTGTTGCAATGGCTTTAACCTCAGAAATTAAGGCCCCTGGAGTTCTCTCATAATTTTGCCGAAGCTGGGCATCCATAAAATTTAAATACAGATCTTCACCCAAGAGTCGAACCAGTGTGGTTTTTCCGGTCTGACGAGGGCCCAAGAGCAACACACTTTTTCCTCGCTTAAGTGTTGCCTTTAATACCGTTAACAACCGTCTATTTAGTGCTTTCATTAGGTCATTATATATGAAAATGGAGCATTCGCAATCCATTTACGCCGTAAACAGAGCTTTCTGGCTCCATTTACGATTTTGACTAACTATTAAAAAACAGTAGTTTTTTGATTTCAAGTAAGAAGCTTGGGAGGTCTGATTAGGTACGGCGAGTCTATCCATGATTTTGAAATTCCGAAGGGATCAGTACTCATTGGCGCTGATGGGACATATTCGGATGTGCGGGCCCAGATTTCTAAGGATTTGCAACCAAGTGAGCCCCTCGTAAACCCTAACGTTTTGATGTCTTACTTTGTGATTCGTAGTTTAGCGATGGTCGCCGCCAGATAAACAACGTGAGCTTTTGGAACGAATTAAATTGTCTAGTCATCAAACAGATATGTCTGATAAAACAGAAAAAATACGGCATATTTATGCGTTGAAACATGACTTGGTATCATCAGAAGGCGAAGAATTTCTGGCAGGCTTTGCAGCGTATAATGCTCCTGGTTCGGAGGGAATTCCTGCTCGGGAGCAGTTTGAAGCTCAGACACAAATTTTACAAACGATTGCCAAATTTTCGGAGAACTATTACGACGTTAAAACATTAGGGAATCCAGTAGAATTTGATCACATTATGGAGTCTTTATTTGTTACGAATAATGCAGAGCTTTCTCATAGTGCACGCAGTGAATTGAATGCTATTCATGAAGATATTTTTAAAAAATTACCAGTGATAAAATTCATCGATTAATTACGCCACTAGCGCAGTCCTATCCAGAATTTATTCAAGATCTATCCTGCTTCTATCTGACGATCCATTACGTCTTTGGCCACGATCATCCAGTCGACTTCGTCTAAGCCCATGGATATAAAGTCGTATAAAGCGTTGCCCTGTTTAACGACTGCATCTCGGAATTTTTCATGTACCGAGCGTAAATTTTCGGCTAATAGTTTTGTGGCTGGCTCGGAAGTATGGTCTGTTTTTTCTAAACATTCTTGGGTCACTGTTGCCCAGTGTTGTCGTGAATATGCTTCGTGGTTTAGCCAGTAAATAATGCGTTGTGTTTGACTGTTCATTTTTTTAAATACCCTTACTAACCATATCAAACATACTTTCCAGTGTTGTTTCTGTGGAAAGATACACTTGTCCTGTGAATCTTTCTTGCAGTACAGCTTGCGTAATCGTGCCGATGCAGACGGGTTTTATTTTTTGATTTTGATAGAGCGTTGAATCAAAAAAATGTTTAACGGTGGAGGCACTGGTGAAGAAAATCCAATCTCCGTCTCGGATGTCTATTGATTGTGGAAGTAGTGTGGGAACAGTTGTGTAGAGTTCGAATCTCGTGACGATAGCCCCTCGATTTTTGAGTTCGTTTTCTAAGACATTTCGAGATCCTGTGGCAGTGAGAAGGAGAATATTTTTTTTATGTAGATCGATATCAAAAAGATCTAGGATATCGTCTGATGTTTTGGTTTTATTTGGCGTTTTGTCGGCGATTAGGCCGATGTCAGCTAGGGCTTCTTCCGTTTTTGGGCCGATGGCTATAATCGTTTTGTGTGAGGTAATACGGATGTCTTGTTGATTTTTAAAAAGCCATTTTTTCCATTCTTGGACACCGTTTGCACTTGTAAAAATAAGGGTATCGGCAGCTTGAAGTTTGGATACTGGAAACGCATTTTTTTGTTGCGTATTGGGTTGGATTTTTAGGAGGGGTATTGAGACAATTTCTGCACCCATATCAGTTCCCATTTCTATAGTATTTTCGGATTGTTCTTGGGTTCGCAAGAGAATGATGCGTTGACCAAAAAGTGGAAGCGTATCTCTCCAATTTAATTCTTGGGCGAGTTTCGCGACAGGGCCGACGACTAATATAGCGGGTGGTGTGATGGCGTTTTGGTCACGTAATTCTGGCAGCGTTTTGAGTGTGCCGACGATTGTTTTTTGATCGGCAGTGGTGCCTCTGTAGAGAAGTGTGGCGGGTGTATTTTCTGTAAATTTGGCGTGGGTACTAAGACGTTTACAGAGATCGGATAATGACGTCATGGGCATGAGAAACACGAGGGTTTCTGCGTCAGGAATGTGAATGTCGTCTAGCGTTTCACCTTCTTTAGAACTGGCGGTAATAATCGCAACTGATTTGGCGTAGTCGCGATGGGTAATGGGGATGCCAGCGTATGCGGGCACGGCAAGGGCAGATGTCACGCCTGGGATGAGTCGGTATGGGATGTTGTGCGCTTTCAGAAAAGACATCTCTTCGCCACTGCGACCAAAGAGACAGGGATCACCACCTTTGAGTCTGAGAACGTTATTTCCGGCGTCTGCGTACTCTTTCATGAGTTGGTTAATTTCGTCTTGTTTTTTGCTGTGGTAGCCTTTTCGTTTTCCGACACAAATGACGAGCGCGTCTGTCTTGGCGTCATTTAGGAGATTGGGATGGACGAGGTAGTCGTATAAAATGACATCTGCTTTTTGGATTGCGCGCTTGGCTTTGATAGTGATGAGTTCCGGATCACCTGGCCCGGCGCCGGCTAGTGTGACGTATCCGCTAGGAATTTTTTGCATACTTGGACTGCCTTTTCGAGTGATTGCCATCTTGTTTCTGAAGAGATGTCTATAGTGTGTGTGATGTGCTTGGTTAAAGTGAGATCCGAGATAAAAATAGTCATCTGATTTTGGGTAGAGTAAACACCTAAAGGAATGCGACAATCAAATCCTAGCGCTTGTAAGAGTGCAAATTCAGTTTCTGAAATAAACGTTTGCTCTGGGCTAGAAATGGCTTGGCATCGCCATATATTAATAGCGTCATCTTTTCTGGTTTCTAGGGTAATGACCCCTTGTCCTGGTGCGGGGTAAAACATTTCGGGAGAGAGTCTTTCTTGGATGTGATGGATGAGGTTTAATCGGATGAGGCCGGCTTCAGATAAGATAACGGCATCAATGCTACCTGGCTTTATTTTGTTAATACGCGTTTCGACATTGCCTCGAATATCAACAAAGTTTAGGTCTGGTCTCTGTAATTTGAGAAGTGCCCGGCGTCTGAGACTGCTGGTTCCGACTACCGCATTTTTTGGGAGGGATTTTAGGGTACCTCCTACAATGGCATCGGCATTGCTTTCGGCCTTGAGAAATCCCGCTAAGCAGAGTGTGGATTCTAGATGTGTTGTTACATCTTTGAGGGAATGTACGGCGATGTCTACCGCTCCTTGACTGAGGGCGTGTTCGATTGCTTTGATGAAAACCCCTTTGCCACCTATTTCTGAGAGAGTGCTTTTTTGATCTTGATCCCCTTCTGTTTTGATGGGACAAATTTCAATGAGTATTTCTGGGTCTTTTTTTTCTAGGGCAGTTTTAACGATATGGGCTTGGGCAAGTGCAAGTGCGGATCCGCGAGTACCTAGGCGGATTGTTTTTGACATGCGTTTTCTTTGTACTCGTGCCATTTGCAGAGCTTGGCTTTTTCTTCGTCTAGAATGGTGGCAATTTTATCGAGGGCTTTTTTTCTTTTATGAATGGTTTTATCTGCAATTTCTTGGAGATTGTAAAGTGATAATAATTGGGTACCCGTATTTTCTGAGACGTTGGGATTAACGTTTCGAGGAACGCCTAAATCTACAACCATCTCTGGGGTTTGGGCTGTTTTGTCGAGAAGATAGTGTTCGCTTCCGGTTGCCATGATAACAATGTCTAAGGTATCGAGTTGGGATATCCATTGCTCATAGGGAATAATATGGATGCCGTACTTTTTGGAAATACGATTAAGTTTATCTTCACCCCTATTCGAAATAGACAATTTTGTATGTCCAAGCGCCGCTAATTTTTTAATAGCACGCAATGCCATGGTTCCTGCGCCTACAATGAGAATATGTTTGTTTTTAAAGTCTTTAATATTGCTTTTTATTCCGTCGATTGCAATGGAGCTTATCGAGTATGCACCTTTAGAAATATCGGTTTCGTGACGCACACGTTTTCCTGTTGCAATAGCGGTTTGGAAAAGTTTATTAAATGTTGCCCCTGTAAACCCATTTTGGTGGCTGATGTCATAGGCCGCTTTTACTTGGCCTAAAATTTCTGTTTCTCCGAATACCATGGACTTTAAGCCAGAGACCACATCAAATAAGTGGGTTAAGACTTCATCTGGGTCGTTATGTACCGAGAAAATGGGATCTAATTCTTTTGGATTAATACCGCGAAAGTTGGCAATCGCTTTTTTGATTTCACTTGCGGCTTCTTGAGGGGTATTGGAAACAAAATAAATTTCCACTCGGTTACAGGTAGAAAGTATGACGATTTCTTTAATACTTTCGATGGGCTTTAGTGTATTTAGTAGATGCGTAATATGATCCTTACTTAGAAATACTTTTTCTAAGTTGGCAAGGGAGGTGTGCTGATAATCTGCTGAGAGGAGTCCAAATTTCATTGAGGGTTTACTTATTTTTTAACGAGATGGGTTCTGGTTTCTTTAATTTTTTGTAAGGCTACGGCAATTGCTTTTTGTAATTGGGGATCTTTGTCATAGGAATACGTGTAGTTTGGTTTTTGTGCGGCTTTAATAGTTGCGCTTGGAATGTCTGCCTGTACATCTACCGTAATGCCTTTTTCGGTAATATCGATTCCATTTGGAGTGAGATATTTTTGTATGGTTAATAAAACTGCGGAGTGGTCTTCTAAATCAATAATTTTTTGCACCGATGCTTTGCCAAACGTGTGCTTACCAACAATGGTGCCCCGATGGTTATCTTTAACCGCTCCGGCTAAAATTTCGGATGCAGAGGCAGACCCTTCGTTGACTAATATAATGAGGGGCCCTTTTGCGTATTGCGGGGTACCGGACACATATTGGGTTTGACGACGTTTCTCACGATCAACTGTGTGAACAATTGGTACGTTCTCCATAAATAACCCGCCTATTCCTATGGCGTTTTTCAGAAGTCCACCGCCGTTATTACGCAAATCTACAATAAGTGCTTCCATGTTTTTTTTGTGTAGATTTTGAATAGCCAGTTGCATTTCACGTGTTGCGTATTGGTTTTCAAATGTAGTGAGTCGAATATAGCCCACTCGGCCTTCTTTACGTTGAAAAATCTCTTGTTTATCTACAGCATTCGTTCTTATGGTGTCACGCAGCATGGTGACTTTAAATGTTTTTTTCTGATCCGCTCGTTTAATTTCTAATACAACAGGGGTACCTTTAGGACCTCGAATCAAACTGACGGTTTCTTCGATGGCCATGCCATCTGTTGCTTTCCCGTCTACAGAGACGATGAGATCGAGACTTTTTAGACCTGCTTTTTCTGCGGGGGTTCCAGGAATGGGTGCAATAACAGCCAGGTGATTCTTATGCATGCCGATTTGAATACCTATGCCAAAAAACTCTCCCTTTAGACGGTCTTGCATTTGCTCGAATCCTTTGGGTTCAATGAAACGTGTATAGGGATCGTTGAGTGAAGCCAGTAGACCTTTGATTGCGCCATACTCTAATTGCTTATCTGTGACATCTTTTTTAACGAAGTCTGCTTTGACATAGCC
>CAMDGG010000019.1 GCA_945898045.1 bacterium UBP8_UBA817 | reverse complement strand
AGAAAGAACGCCTACAAAGACAACTTATCTCCCATTGAACTCGCCCTTCTGGAAAACCCTTCTTTCAACACCTCTCTATTCTGCCTCAAACCCATTATTCTTGATCAGCACCAGAACCTCTATACAGACCATCTTCCTGACCATCTGCCATTGGTCACTCAAAAATCCGGCAAGCCGGATCCCTTCTCAGATCCTAAGGTTCTCCAAGAACTCGTCGCTTGGGGTTCCATGTCTCAAGCTGTTGCTGATCGATTTCTTAATTCTGCCCAAATTTCTAATCAAAAAATCATCAACCCAGGGGGGTACTATGTATCGGGTCTTCACAGTTTTTGGTGAAGGTCACAGATCCTGTTTTTAGACAGGCTGTTCTGACGGGTCTATCAGAGGGGCAAGCAAATTGGGTGAGTAGTGTGAAAGGTTGGTATGACTTTATGTTGACTGGAAAGTCCTCAGATAGGAATTTTTCTACAGAAGAAAAAGATTTTATACGACACATTGTCCATGCTGCTGGTGAACTTCGCATTACCATTTCAAAGCCGGATGAGCTAAGACAACAGTATAGCTCTCCCTCGAAATAACAAAAATAATCATCTCTTTATGAGTCTATGATATCTTTATCCCAATGAAGACGTTGGGTGTGGTGCTTTTGGATTTGCCGGGTGCGCCGTATGTGTATGGGGCGATGCAGGTTTTGGCGGAGTTGGCTCCGGCTGAGATTGTGGTGATTGTGCATGGAGAAGAAGATGACGCGCGGTTTTGGGTGGAGACGTATCCTCAGGCGCGGGTTTTGGTGCATCCGATTTATGCCTGTTTGGCGGAGACCTGTAATCACGCGGTTGCGTTTTTGAATACGGATGTGATGTTTTTTTGGGAGCCGTCTATGCTGGTTGATCAGCTCGATATGGAGCCGGTGTTTGCATATTTGGAGAGGCCGAATTGTGGTGTGGTTGTCCCGACGATTTGGAAGATGTCGGGGTTGGAGTTTAAGCGTCTCTCGTTGAATGAGAAATCTATTCGGGATGGGTTGTTTTTGTTTGAAAGCGAGTGGGAAGGTGCGATTTTTCCGTCTGCCGTGGAAGGGTTTAGTGTGGCGTTTGCGCCGTATATGGCTTTTTTTGTGAATCGTTTGGCGTATGTTGCTGTGGGTGGGATGGACGCTCGGATTGCGCCTCCGTATGGTGGAGATCGGGAATTGGGCTGTCGACTGTTGGATGCAGGGTATAAGATTTTGCATACAGAAACGGTGGTGTTTCGTCAGGTGGAGGGTTTTCGGTGGGATCGGGATTTTGCGTTGGACTATGTGGTGCAGTTGCGGCTTCGTAATGCGTATATGACGTTTTGGCAGCATGCGCGTGGGTTTTGGGTTTGGCAGCGGCATGTGGGGATGGTTGTTTTGCGGTTATTGACCTTTCGGATATCGCATTGTCGGGCTATTTTGAAAGCCTTGTGGTTGTCTTCATTCGGTAAATCCCCTAGAATAGACGTTCTATGAGACCTATTTTTGATGAAGCGCGTTTGCAGGCATTGGCTGCAGAACACCGTGATGCTTATTGTTCTGCTGTACCTTTTCCCCATATTGTGATTGATAATTTTATGGATACGGAAGTTTTGGCGGATGCTTTAAATGCATTCCCAGATCAGGATGCCTTTGAATTTTATAAGTACGATAATCCATTAGAAAAGAAATTGGCTATGGATCAAGTGTCTAAATTGCCAGATCCGATTGCTGATATTTTACTTGCAATGAATGGGGCTGTTTTTCTTAAGTTTCTAGAAGATTTAACAGGTATTGAGGGTGTGATTGGAGACCCTTATTATCGTGGTGGTGGGATTCACCAAATTGTTAAAGGTGGTAAATTGGACGTGCATATTGATTTTAATCGGCATCAGAAGTTTGGGCTGGACCGTCGGTTAAATGCTCTAATTTATTTAAATCAAAATTGGGACGTTGCGTATGGTGGCAATTTTGAATTGTGGAAGGGGCATCGTGATGACAACGGACGTCACGTGTTGGAAACGTGTGAAAAACGGGTTCAACCTCTTTTTAATCGCTTTGTTCTTTTTAGTACTACCGAAGAGTCATACCATGGTCATCCCGAGTCGTTGACCTGTCCTGAAGGGTGGACACGCAAGTCTTTAGCCACCTATTACTATACCAATGGTCGTCCAGGGGAAGAAGAAGTACCCACGCATTCTACGACGTTTATTCGTCGTCCCGAAGACCCAGTGGACCCAGAGGTGGAGGCGCTACGTGAGCGTCGTAACCAAGGCCGTTTGGCCTCTAATATTAAAAGTCACTTTACGAATTAAATTTCGTAGGAGTCTTACTTATTTTTATATACCCGTTAATGGGTCAAGGAGTTTTATTATGTTTGAAGATGTAAATCGCGAGAGGTGGCATTTAAGTAGTTTGGCAGAAGAGGCTGTGAACAATTTTGCAACGGCACTCACTATAGATCCGTTGTTATCAAAAGTGCTTTTGGCACGAAAAATTGGTGAAGGCGATGTAGATAAAGTGAGAGCCTTTTTGAAGCCGGATGAGTCTATGGTAACTGCGTTTCATGGGGTTACTTCTGATGAAGATTTAAAAAATGGTGTAGATCGGGTTGAGGCTGCGGTTAAGAGCCGTGAATTGATTATGATTAATGGTGATCCGGATGCTGATGGTATTACGGGTGCAACGATTTTGGTTTCGGGTCTTCGTTTTTTAGGTGCGACGGTTGAATATGATTTCCCAACACGTTCGACAGAAGGGCACGGGCTTCAACCTCGTATTATTGATGAGGCCAAAGCAAAAGGCGCCAAATTGGTGATTACGTCTGACTGTGGAAGTAATGATATTCCGGCTGTTGAATATGCTAGAACGCAGGGATTGGATGTTATTATTTGCGATCATCATATTTTGAGTAAAGTGCAACCTAATGCGCTTGCAATGGTTAATCCGTATCGTGTAACTGGGTATTCACCGTTTAAGTATTTGTCTGGTGCCGGTATTTCTTTTAAATTTTTGTTGGCAGTTTTTGATCGGTTCGGCACAGAAATGCCTGCTTATTTTCAGAATTATTTGTTAGCACTTGTGACCTTGGGAACGGTTTCTGACCGGATGAGTTTGTTAGAGCCTATGAACCGTATTTTGATTCAACGTGGAATCGACGGCATTAATAACACGCAGATGGAAGGTTTGAAGGCGTTAAAAGAAATTAGTGCACCTGGATTTAAAGCGCTTCAATCTCGTGATATTTCGCGTACGATTGTGCCACGTTTGAACGCGCCTGGTCGTATTGGTGATCGCAATGCTGGGATTCCGGATTCTCGTATTGTTGTGGATTTGTTGTTGTTGGGTGCAGGTAAGCATAATGCAGAGCGTGCTTCTACAGTAATGGAAAAATTCTCGACAGTTTTTGAGCTTGAGCAGAAGATTAAAAAGAGTAGTCACGGTTTGCAAGAAGCGGCGCTTGTTGATGATGTAAACGAGCAACGTAAATATATGACGAGCAAAATCGAAGACGAGATTGACGAACATATTAAGGCGCAGGTTAATTTAAACGAAGACCGTATTATTGTAGTTCGTGGACACAATTGGAATCCGGGTGTTATTGGGATTGATACAGACCGTTTGCGCGAGCGTTTTTTGCGTCCGGCGATGATTTTGACTTCATATACAGGCGATGTGTTTGTTAGAGGGTCTGTACGTAGTATTCCAACGATCAATGTTTACCAAGTTATTAATGCGGTAGGCGAAGCGTTTTTTGAAAAAGAGCAACGCTTGTTGTATCAAACAGAAGTCCAGACTGAAAATGGGCCGCGTCGGATCAATGCGTTTGGTGGACACTCACAAGCGTGTGGATTTACGATTCATGAAGATGATATTCCTGTTTTCTTGAAGATGTTGCATGCAGAAATGGCCAAAGTTCCACCAGAACAATTCCATTTTTCATATGAAATTATTGATACGTTGAAGTTTGCACAATTGGGCCCACGTTTGGTAGATACGCTTGAAGAGCTGGCGCCGTATGGTCAGTATTTCGAAGTGCCTATTTTCTATCTAAAACGATGCCAAATTTCTCAGGTGCGTACGTTTGGAAATAGATATCAGCATACACGTACGCCGCACATGGATTTTATCGTGACGGATCTTCGTAAAGATAAGACAGATAATGGTAAATTTTTCCCATCGGTTGGGTTTAGTTTGTCTGATAAATATAATGAGTTAAAGCAACATGTGAGTGCAGATTCTGGGTTTGATATTATTTTTGTAATTGAGCGCCATCAGCAATCACGTCGTAACGGAAAAGCACGCGAGCAGATTCGTCTAAACGTACTGGATATTCGTCCAGCGTCAGATGATAACGTGGACCAGGTTATTAGCTAATCTATAAATCTTGTCTCCTCCCCTTACGAAGGGGAGGTCGGGCGGGGTCTTTCTTTAACGCACACGTCTAATATTAGCGCAATGCTCTCTGTAGCTTCTGCCGAATAGATGTTGGTGTGTGAGAGGGTTTGCGACGAAGTAAAGGTAGTCGGTTTTGGCCGGATTGACCGCTGCTTCGAAGGCTCTTTTGCTTGGCGAAGCAATGGGGCTTGGGGGTAGGCCAAAGAATTTGTAAGTGTTGTAGGGGGAGTCAATTCGTAGATCTTTATAGAGGACACGTTTTTTGTGGTACTTGCCGAGTGCGTAGACGACGGTAGGGTCTGCTTCTAGGCGCATGCGCTTGGTGATGCGGTTTTGGTAGACGGAGGCAATAATCGGGAGCTCGCTTTGTACGACGGCTTCTTTTTCTAGGATGGAGGCGAGGGTTAAGCTTTGATGGAAAGAGAGTTTGGGTTGGCCTGATTTTATACGGGTTTCCCAGATGGGTAGCATGTTAAGTTGAAATTCTCGTAGCATTGTTGCGACTATAATTTTAGGCGGGGTGTTATAGGCAAATAAGTAGGTGTTTGGGTAAAGATAGCCTTCGATGGTGTCGTGGGGATAATCGTTTAAGAAGGGGTATGCTTTGGCCAATTCTTGTTTGGCTTTGTTTTGTGTATACAGAAGAAACTTGTCGGCTTTTATAACGTTTGCTTTTTCGAGGTTTTGCGCGATTTGTTGAAGGCTAAAGCCTTCGGGAATGGTCACGCGAATGAGGGCGTGTTCTCCTTGATTGTTTTGGATATAGTGTATGATTTTGAGGGGGAGGGTGTTGCGATTTAACTGAAATTTTCCAAATTGCATGGTGTGCTTATTGCGGGTGACTTTTAGGTAGGCTCTGATTAATAATGGGCTTCGGATCAGATGGTTTTTTTGGAGGATACTTAAGACATTTCTGGTGGTACTGTTATGTGGAATGATGACTGAGATAGGGTCATTTCTGAGGGATAAAGGCATTAACAGTTGGTAGGCGATGAATGTAATAAATAGAAATGGAATGATTAAGAAACGAATATGGGTTTTTAGGGGGGTTTTTCGGGGTGATTTTGGCAATTCTACGGGGGTTAACCAGTCTTGAAAGGGCGCTAGATAGGGGCTTTTTAGAAGCGTGCCAATTTGGATGACGATGTCGATATGGTAATAAAAAATTTGTTGTTTTTTGCCTTTACGGTTTGTTACAACACCTCTTTTTCGGTGTGTTTTGGTGTTAAACGTTAAGGCTTCGATGAGTGTTAGAAGCGTGTTTGGCTTTTTCTTGTAGAGTTTTGCAATTGAGGGAAGTGCAAGCCACGGGATGTCATTGTCTATTCGGACGATGATGGGGGTTTTGTACGCTGAGGGTTGGTAGATGCGTTTGGTGTATGTTTTGGAGGCCATCAGTTTTTTATGATAGCATGGAACGATGATAATTTTTATTGATGGGGTTTGTGGTCTGTGTGACCGTTTTGCGCGTTTTGTATCGAAGCGCAATTCCCAAAAAATATTTTCTTTTGAATTGTTACAGGGAGAATTTGCTGAGAAAGTTTTAGACGAGGGGCTTCGACGTTCTTTGGGTACGGTTATTTTGTGGGATGGTCAGAGTATATTTGTAAAGTCAGAGGCTGTGATCATTATTTTATCGCGGCTAACTTTAGGGTGTCGAATGTTGGCATTTTTTCTTAAATTTTTGCCGCGATCTTTATGCGATTTTGGGTATGATGTGGTTGCTAAATATCGCTATCGGATTTGGGGTAAAAAAGACACTTGTGGGTTATAACTTAGCGCTGTCCTTTATAGATACTGTGCCGACCTGAAACATAGTAACTCATGACACAGGCTAGTAGCGCATAAGGTGCTACTTCATATCCAAATAATTCCATGGCCATCAATGTACAGGCGATCGGTGTGTTTGCCGCTGCTCCAAATACAGCCGCAAAACCAGCGACGGCGAGTAGTCCGCAAGACACAGGTAAAATAAGTGACAAGGCACTGCCTAACGTTGTACCAATAAAAACCAACGGAATAAATTCTCCGCCTTTGAATCCTGATCCCACAGTTAATGCCGTGAAGAGTGTTTTAAGTGCGGGGTCTGTATAGTGTGCTGGAATATGTAAAGCGTGTTGAATCGTCGATATGCCTAGCCCTGCATATTGATATGTGCCGATGAGTTGGTACGCACCGATTAAAATAAATCCTGCAAAAAAAGGTCTTAATGGCGGATAGGATAGATACGAAAATATTTTTTCAACACCATGAGTTAGTATGCAGAAAACTCTAGCCGCCAGTCCAAATACGATGCCTGAAAGTGCGATAAAAAATAATAATTTAAGAGACATACTGGGAATGACGATTGCGGGATAATGTGTGTGTGGGGCATGGAGAAAAATCGTCGTGTAGTATCCAGCAAAAGAGGCGATGAGGCATTGAAACCATGCAATGAGTCGTATTTTTTTGAGCCAAATGACTTCCATTCCAAATAACATGCCTGCTACCGGTGCGCCAATCGCTGCGCCAAATCCTGCGCCAGTTCCTGCTATCAATAAAATCTTTCTTTCTTCGGGTGAGATTTTAAAAATATGGGAGAGTTGGTCAGATAGCGACGCGCCCATTTGCACCGCTGTGCCTTCTCGTCCTGCTGATCCACCGAATAAATGCGTGAGAATAGTGCCTATTAAAATGAATGGCGTCATATAGAGCGGTGTGATTTTTTTGGGATCGTGTATTTCTTCTAGGATGAGTGTGTTTCCGGCTGAGATATCTTTTCCGAAATGGTGGTAAATAAGGCCAATGAGTAGGCCGGCGATGGGTAAAAGCCAGATGATTTCGGTATGAGTGTCTCTGGTTTTTGTGGCCCAGTCTAGGAGGTAGAGGAAGAGGGTGCCTGCTGTGCCCGAGAGGAGTCCGCTTAGGGTGCTTAGGAAGGCCCAGCGGAGGTAGGTTGAAGAGATTTTTATCATGGGATTATTTTGTTATTTTCTCAGTAATGGGGGAGAAAGGCAAAAATTATTACTCCGACCAATAATTAGTAATACTCATCCCCTTCCTCAAATTTCCCGTTCGGGAAATTTAGAGGTTCCCCTTCTCTGCAAGCATAGAAGGGGGTGTGTTTTGTATTTTATGCTTTGTCTCCTCTCTAGAATAGAGAGGTAGAGGCGAGTGTTAAATTCGTACTATTCCGTGGTCGGAGTAATATTATAGTTTCTGATCACTAAAAAACTTAACTGGTAGCAATTTGCGACCAGTTATTTTGATGAAGAATTTTTTGAAAAATATCGGAATAAATTTATTTTATCGACATATTGTTCGGATGATTGTTCTGTGAGGTCCTCCGTCGTCATCCTCCTACGCTAAAGCTTCGGCGGAGCACTCCCGCCTACGTTGAAACTTCGGACGGGCAAGATGGCGGACAGCCTTCTTCGCGTTTACTGGGCTGGCGTGCCAGCCGTAGCCTTGGCGAAGGCTGGTGGGCGGTATTGGAATCGAACCAACGACCTCTTACATGTCAAGCAAGCGCTCTAACCAACTGAGCTAACCGCCCCTAGGGAAAGCATAGTTTAGCGTGTTCTTGGGAAATCTAAAAGACTGATGTTGGTGGATGCGTGTAGTGGGGGTGTAGATTTTTGTAGCTACCAGCTTGTTGGGTTTTGAGACACTCTTGTACGTATCTAATGAGAGTGTTGGCGTGTAGCGGCTCATGGCCTAATTGGACGATGGGTTCTTGGAATTTTTTTAGGAGCGTTTCGAGGTGTTGGGGGCTGCAGGTGAAGTCGGGAGTGAGGCGTTTGTAGATGCCATTTTTGCTGGTGAAGAGGGCGATGTTGAGGTCGTGGCGGGTGGCGGGTAGAGTGACGATGTAGGTATTGGTGCCGACGGCGTGTTGTTTGGCGAAGGCTTCAAGCGTTGAGAGGCCGAAGATGGGGATGTTGAGGACTTGGGCGATGGTTTTGGCGGTGGTGATGCCTAGTCGAATGCCGGTGTATCCGCCGGGGCCTTGGGTGATGCCGATAGCGGTGATGTCGGAGAGAGTGCCATTTGCTTTTTTGCAGAGGGTTTCGATTTCGTCGATGAGGGATTCGCTTTGTGCGTGTGTGGCGTGGAAAGTGTGCTCGAAGAGGGTGTCGTTTGTGAAAACGGCGATGGAGTAGGGTTGGGATGCGGTGTGTAGGGCTAGAATCATGATAGGTGCTCGCTAATATTCCATGCTTGTATGTGGTGAATGCCATTTTTTGGTGGGAGTGTGAGATCGTCTAAGGAGACGACGTATTTGGGCCAGTGATCATGAATTTTTTCGAGATTTCCGTATTCGCGTTGAATTACTTTTTCTGTGTCTAATATATAGGCTACTTGTATGTAGAATTTCTTTTTATTTTTTTCGGCAACAAAATCTATTTCTGTGTCGTTTAATTTTCCTATGTATACTTTGTAACTTTTAATTTGCAGATGATTGAGTACGAAATTTTCTAGTAATTTTGAGTTTCTAATATCAAATGAGCTCGTGAAATAATTTTGAAATGCGAGATCATTCAGATAATATTTTTTTTCGCCTTCTAGAATTTTTTTGCCCTTGAGATCGTATCTCTGAATGCTTTTAATGAGATAGGCACTTTCGAGATAGTCTAAATAACTATTGATTGAATTGACATTGGTTTTAATATTGTGGGTATTCAGTGTATTTACTATTTTTTTTGTTGAAAAAAGGCCTCCTATATTATCAATTAAAAAATGGAAAAGGGTGTTAAGGAGTTGCGGATTGCGAATTTCATAGCGTCTTACAATGTCCTTCATAAGGATGCTTTCTTTGAGGGATCCGAAAAAAGAGATTTTGAGCTCGTCGTTTGGTAGATTATAGGCTTCTGGAATGCCTGTTGTTTTGAGGTAGGTTAAAAAGGTTTCTTTGTTGTGTGGCAGTTGATGAAATTCTTCAAATTCTTCTAATGAAAATGGGTGGATTGTTTTGGAGATATAACGTCCGGTGAGATACGTTGCCAATTCTGAGCTGAGTAATTTTGAGTTTGATCCTGTGATAAAAATTTGTAATTGATGTTTAGTACTGGCTTGGTACGAAGTGATGGCGCGTTCCCATTCGTGTACTTCTTGAATTTCGTCTAAGAATAGATAGGCTGTGTCTTGATTGGATACGGTTTTTAGGTAGTTGTCGATGACTTTTGTTAGATCTTTTTGTGTTTGTATATCTTGATTTTCATGGAGTTCAAAGTTGAGGTACAGGATGTTTTTTTTTGCAACTTTCTTTTGGATGATGAGATGCTGAATAAGTTGCTGGAGGATGTAGGATTTTCCCGCGCGTCGTTGTCCGACTAGAACTTTTACGAGTGTATTATCAAGGTAAGGGACTAATTCTGAAATGTAGCTATTTCGTATGAATTCTTGTTTTTTTGTAATCATGTTTATTATTCTATGTTGATATGTGAATAGTTGTAAATGTATTTATAATTTTTACTGTTCAAAGTGTTTGAAATCTTTTCCATTGGTTATATCTAGATAGACTGCTGATGGGGTCCATGCTGGGTAAAAACGTGCGGTCGATTTTGAGGTGTTTTTGTATGTCTTGTTTGTCTTTGAAAAAACCGCTGTTGAGGCCCGTTAGGAGTGCTGTGCCAAGGGCTTGGGTTTGGGGTTCTGCCATTCGGATGACGGGAAGCTGGAGAATGTCTGCTTGGAATTGGAGGAGGTGGTTGTTGCTAGAGAGTGGGCCGTCGGCTTTGAGTTCTTTTAGATAGAGACGGTGTTCGGACTCTAGTTGTCTTAGGGTGGTGTTGGTTTGAAAGACGATGGCTTCGAAATAGGCGTGCGTGAGTTCTTCGGCGGTTGTTCCGGCGTGTAGTCCAGATAGGGTCATTTTATGGGTATCTGTGGGGAGGATGTGGACGCTGTTTGGGGGTGCTTCACTGAGTGGGTTGGTGAGTTTTGTGAGTTGGGGGAACCAGGGGATGTCCATGTTTGGGAATGGGATTTTGGCGTGTAGGCCGTAGTGTGGGGTTGCGCCGTTTGCGATGAGTGTGGGGTTGGCGTGAGGGGTGATTTCGGGGCAGTCGGTGCCGGTATTGATTAGGAATTCTCCTGTATTTTCGAAGGAGAGTTTGGCTTGTCCAAAATTAAATCCGCTGGTGCCGATCAGTCTGGCGCTGTCTTTTTCGCAGAGTGTGACGATGGGGATGCCGTCTGGGAGCGGGACAAAATGTTGGGTGGTTCCGAAGTCGGCTTGGGAGGGCATGATTTCTGGAAGAATGGCGTGGTTGAGTTGGAATTCTTTGAGTAGAAAAGGATCCCATTGTGTTTCTTTTAGGTTCATTAAGAGAGTTTTTGACGCGTGGGTTCGGTCTGTTTTATGTGTGGTTCTTCCGGTGAGGTTGTAGAGGATCCAGGTGTCGAGGGTGCCTAGCATGAGGGTTTTCTTTTTGAGGTGAGTTTGGAGGTCTGGATTTGTGTCTATGAGCCATTTGAGTAGGGTAGCGGGTGCGTCTTGTGTGAGTGAGAGGCCGGTGCGTTCTCGAATGCTGTCGTCTATTCTGTCGCGGCTGAGTTGTTGGCAGATGGGGGCGGTACCTTCATGGTTTTTTGCGATGCAGTTGTGGTAGGGTAGGCCCGTTTGTTTGTCCCATATAACGGTTGTATGAGCGTCGGTGCTGATGCCGATACTTGCGATTTCTTCTGCATCGATTTGGTTTGATTTGAGGCTTTTGTGTATGGCGGATCGGATGCTGTATATGATGTCTAGAGGGTCATATTCGATGTGGGTGCTAGAGCGTTTTATGGGTTCAATTTCTTGTTGGCCATGACCCACGATTTGCGCTTTTTTATCTAGCACGAAGGCTTCGCTGAGGGTTTGATTATGTAGAATGGTCAGGATGTATTTCTTTTTCATGGTATCTCTAAGTGTACCCTAGGTTTTTGAATTCCCCTTGGACGGGGTCTCGATGTATACTTTTTTGATCAGTCTCAATATAAGGAGCATTACGGATGTCTGGACATAGTAAGTGGTCAACGATTAAGCATAAGAAAGCAAAAACGGATGCGCAAAAAGGCAAGGCATTCACTAAAGTGGTGCGTGAAATGATGATGGCTGTGAAATTGGGAGGTTCTGATCCTGGTACAAATAGTCGCCTTCGGTTGGCGTTGCAAAAAGCAAAAGAAGTGAATATGCCGGCTGATAATATCAAGCGTGCGATTAAAAAGGGCGAAGGTCCTAGCGATGATGATCAGTATGAAGAAGTGATGTTTGAGGCCTATGGGCCTTTTGGCGTGGGAATTTTAATTGAGACTTTGACCAATAATCGAAATCGTACGGTGCCTAATTTACGGCAGGTTTTGGGTAAGGCGGGGGGCAGTTTGGCGACGTCTGGGGCGGTGTCTTACATGTTTGATAAAAAAGCTGTTTTTATTTTTGAGCCTGGCGTTTCGGAAGAGTTGGTGATGGATGTGGCGCTTGCTGTGGATGTTGAAGAGGTTGAAGCTAAGGACGATGGATCGATCGAAGTGATTGCGGCTCCGGCAGCGTATTCTGCGGCATTGGATGTGTTTGAAGCGGCGGGATTGTCACCTGCAAATGCAGAACTGACGATGTTGCCAAAAACAGTGGTCACTTTATCTTCTGAACAAGCAGAAAAAATAGTGGCGCTTTTAGAGAAATTAGAAGAAGATGATGATATTCAAAATGTTTATGCTAACTTTGATTTTTCAGACGAACTAAAGTGATTTTTGTCTGGTCCTAACTTTGATATACTGGTGCCTAGTGGGTGTCGTGTTTTTCTCTTTTCAAGGAGTTTTTCTTAAGTGATTTCAATGTCCTGGATTCCCCGTAGATTTCTTGCGTTTTTAGTGTTGTTTTTTTGTTTTTCCCTTGTTTCTGAGGCGGCCATTACAGCTACCCTGAGTACAGGCAAGTCGCGTATTCCGTTAGGTGTTAATGCGGAAGTGATGCGTATGTCTGTTACGGCTACGGGGAGTGCATCAGAGGTGTTGAGTCAGGTTACGCTTGAAAACGTATCTGATAAAGTGCGGTTTGGAAAAGGTATTTCTCGGGTTCGTATTTTTTCATCAGTAAATGGTCAATTTGATGCGTCCAGTGTTTCGATTGGCGAACAACAGTTTACGAGTCCTGTTTTTGGCGAAGTTACAGTGAGTTTAGCTCAGCAAACCATAGCAGTGGGCGCTTCGGCACTTTATTTTATTGTGTATGATGTAGATTCTACCGCAACATTGATTTCGAATGATTCGGCAACGACAACCAATGTACATGTTACGTCGGTTGGGACTAGTGGTGGGGCTTTTGCAGATTTGAGTGCGGAGCCTTCGTCAAATACCGTTATTATTTCGGGGGTTCGTACGATTTCGGTTTCTGATATTGCACCGGCTATTGTTTTGCCAGGCCAGACGAAGGTGCCGATGTTGAAGTTCTCAATTGCGGTTTCAGGAGAAGGGATCAATGATAATTTGACCATGCGCATCGCCAATGCAGCAGGTGCTTTTGTGACGACGGCTAATAGCACAAAAGGTATTACGAAAGCCTATTTGTATTATTTCCCTAATTCTACCAGTGCTTTTGATACGTCCAATCCGGATGAAAGTCGGTTGGTTAAGACGTTAACCCCCACGACTTTTACAAGTTCATCGGAGATTGTGTTTGATAGTTCTATTTTTGGTAAATCGAGTGATTTTTCTGCTTTTGCTGAGGGAAAAACGTCTCCTAATATTGATACGTTTTATTTGTTTTATGATGTAGGTGAAGATTTTGATATTAGTACGCAGACAACTATTCAGGCGCAGCTTACCGGATTTTCTGGTGATGGGGCTAGTTCTGGGTTGAAGTTAAATGGATCTTTGTTATTGCCACTTCCATCTGATCCTGCAGAATCTCTCGTGTCTGGATTAACATTTGATTCTTTAACCAATATTGTGCCGAGTACACATACGTTTGGTCCTGGGACAGTGGTGCCTATGTTACGTTTTGCATTACGGGCAAATCATGCGGATATTACGGTTAATCGATTGGTTATCGAAAATAAGGGGACGTTTCCATTTGTGACGGATCCGACGAGTACGAAAGGAATTAAAACGATTCGGATTTTTGAAGATACTAATGGAGATGCTGAATTTGATGGGGATAATTCAGGGGATACATTGATATCAACTTTGGCTTTAGGGAATGGCAATACGGCTTCCAAGGCAGAGTTGACTTTGAATGGCACTTCGGGATTGATCATTAAAACTTTTAATGATGATACCTCTGTTTTTTATCCTGCTAATAAAGAAAAGACGTTGTTTGTTGTGTATGACATTGGCGAAGGTAGTTTAGATTCTTTGACGACTGTATCAGCGAATGCTTTTTTGTCTGGGGCGGTTGGTAAGGCCTCTGTATCTGGCTTAACGGTTACGATGAATTTATTGGGAACACTTCCAACCTCCTCTTCTCCTGTTGCCTCTGTTCAGTTGGTTAAAACCAATCTTTCTATTATTTCCGTCGAAGATATTTCTCCGACCTTTGCGGTTCGGGGTCAGCGTAAAGTGCCTATGTTGTATTTGAAAATCAATGGCATATTGGGTTCTGGAGAATCAATTCCTTCTGCTGCTGTACAAATTGTAAATGAAACCAATACTTATCTAACGGATAACAAGGGTGTTAGTAAGGTGTGGATTTATCGAGATGAAGGGGATTCTCCTAATAAAAAATTAGATGTTACGGATACGTTATTAGGTTCTTTTTCTATTGGGGGGACTTCTGGGGGCTTGGCTTCTTTAGATCAGGTTACTTTAAGCGGGATTCCTTTTGTGAATGGCACACAATTTTTGATGGTGTTTTATGACTTGGGTCAGATTGCAAAAATTTCTACAGATGATATGCGGGCTCAATTAAATAATATTTCAAGTAGTGGTAGCGGGACTACGGTTATATTGGGAGGCGAAACCCCTGTTCCAAAAGAGCCTGCTAGTTTTGCTGTTTTGGATCGGTATATGAAGGTGTTGACGGTGACCTCTGGTAGCGATCAGACGGCGACGTTTAGTGGCACAATTAGGGTCCAAAATATCTCTAGTCGGAATGTTTCTTTGGTGTCCTTGTATCCTGGATTTTATTTGGGGAGTATTGCGGGCAGGGATATTTCAAATGAGTTCACGTATAAAATCACGTCCGTTGTTAATTTTCCAGTGACTGTTAATGCGGGTAATACCTTAACGATTAATTTTGATGCACGTCATAGTACTGCTATTTCTCAAGGTTCGGGGGTTATAGACGGGATTGCGACTTATGTGGTGAGCTCGAATTTTCAGGCTATGGAGACACGTTATTTGAGCACTAGCTGGTTTTCGGCAGCCAATACGATTGCCAATATTTTATTGGCTTCGTCGGGAGATCGGTATTCGTGGCAATTCCCTTCCTATGTCTCTGGCATTTCGGTCATTTCGGGGGGAACAACGGTTACCTTTAATGCTGGAAATGCGTTACAGCCTGGTAGCCAAATGAAAATTACGTTTAAGAAATTGGGGGCGTTTATTGATCATGGAAGTTTGCAATTACAATTGAATGGGACTTCTTTATTACGGGCTAGTACACTGGGTAATTTGCAGGATGGAATGTATTCCTATGATCAATCTACTGGGGTGTTAACGATTCAGAATTTGGGGTCTCAAAGTGGTGCTTTGGTTTTGAAAGTGAAGGATTTGGATGGGTTTGCATTGGATGATTTGTCTGTGACCTTTTTGATTTCGGCGTCGCGGGTTCAGGTCTCAGATCTTTTGTTTTATCCGAATCCGTTTCATATTGGGTCCGAGGCATTGCGGTTGGGATTTAATTTAACACGTGCGGCTAATATCAAGTTGTACATCTATAATTTTCAAGGGCGCCAGGTATTTAGTTCGGATCAAGAGGTGTCAAGCGTTGGATATAATACGATTACATTTGATTCTTTGAGTGGGTTTCTGAAATCGGGGATGTATATTTGTCGATTGGTTGCAAAAGATACAGATGGGTTTAAATCTATCTTAACTACACGGTTGGCTGTTTACTAATGAAATTTATAAGCCTGTTTATGGGTCTTGTTTTTTTAGGGATATCATCTAATTTTGCAGCCACACGCACAATTGATAATCCGCAGTCGATGATGGTGGGTGCACGTCAAATGTCATTAGGTGGCACCAATCCGGTTTTGGATGGAGATATTGGCGGCATGATGATTAATCCTTCTGTATTGGGAACAGTGGATCTGATGCCCTTTTCTCTGACGTCTCAGCGATTATTAAATGCTTTTGACTATACCCTTTTATCTGGGAGTTTGCCCTTTAATTTGACGTTGCCTTTTGTGGTAGATGGTCAGTATATGGTGCAGCGATTATTATTTGGTCTTAGCTACGGATCGGTGGGATTAGGTGGGATTCCTGAAACGGTATTGGATGGCGATGTTCATCGTCAAATCGGGACGTTTTCGTCTGGGTATCAGGTGTTTCAGGGTGCTGTTAGTACGGTTTTTTATGATCTTTTTGGGTTTAATATGGTTTCTACTGGTATTGCGGGGAAATATATTTCTCATGATGTTAAAAGTGCTAGAAATAGTGCAATTGGATTAGATGCGGGAATTATTGGGACCTATGATTTAGGGGCGTATATGATTGATCGCCTCCATTTGGGGGTTTCGGCGCTAAATATATTTTCGACTCCATTTGAAGTGGATGGGGGAGGGAAATCTTTCTTGCCAATCGAGTTTTATTTGGGTGGGCGTGTGGATATGCTTAACGATCAGCTTTCACTGTTTGTGCATAATTCTTTTTCTGGATTTTCTTATGGGGCGGAATATTTATTGAGCCCTGGATTTTCTGTGCGTTCGTCTACAGATTTTGAGCGGTATAATTTGGGCACAGGTATTGTATTTTCTAATGTGTCAGGTTTTGGAGGACAGCCGTACGATATGCGTCTGGACTATAATATGAGTATTAATGCTGAAGATATTGATAGTTCTCATACTATATCTCTTACAATTATGGGGGGGTCTCAGTTAAGTACGCCTAGAATCATTAAGCCAATCAAAGATTATTTGACGTCGACCCGCCGTACAGAGATCAGTGGGTTAGGGCCTAAAAATCAATTGATTCAATTGTATGTTAATGGGGCCTTTGTACGTTCTGTGATGGCTAATCGTTATGGGAAGTGGGTGGCGCCTGATTTTGGATTGCTAGAAGGTAAAAATGAGATTTTTGCCGAAGCGACGTCTGTAGATAAAGAGCATTCTGAAAAATCTTTGCCAATTACGATTACTTTAGATACGACTCCCCCTGAACTGGATATTGCTATTTTCCCTGAAGAAGACGAAATGGTTTTATTGGTACTTACCGCGCCAGACACAGTTGAAGTTTTGGGTGTTCTTGGCGGCAACGCGATGCCTCTTGCCAAAGTGTCGGAGGGAACTTGGGAAGGACGCGCGCCTTTGCCACCAGAGCATAAAGATAAAGCGTCTGTACCGGCGGAGTTTAGTTATGTAGATGTTGCGGCTAAGGACGAGGCAGGAAATGAGTCTTCAGAAAGTCATGTACCTTATTTTGTGACGATGTCGTTTCCGCCAGATAAGTATGTGCATGAGAAGGAAAGTCTGCGTTTAATTGGGTCTTCATCTCCGATGGTAAAAGAAATTAAGGTGGGGACAGATCGTGTGTATATTGATGACAATAAACGGTTTTCTATTTCTCGAAAACTAACGATGGGTAAAAATTCTATACCGATTACGTATCGTACATTAAATGATGAAGATCATCAGTATCATGTTAGGGTGTTGCGTCTTGCGTCGTTTAAGGATTTGGAAGGGGTGAAAGGGAAGCGTGCGATTGAGTTGATGGCTACTTTAGGGATTGTATTTGGGGATAAAGATGAGATGTTTCGTCCTACTGCGCCTGTTACACGGAAATACATGGCACGGGTTATGGTAAAAGCGGCTGGCTTAACAGTGGCACCCAAAGCCAAGACATTTTTCTCTGATATCGCTCCTAACGATCCTGATGCGCCCTATATCGAGGCAGCTATTGAAAATGGATTAATGGTGGCCTATCCAGATGGTAGTTTCCGTCCGGATGTTTCGTTGACGATGGGTGAGGCGATGTCCTTTTTAAGTAGTGCAGGTATTGCTGGAGAGGGTGAAGAAGAGAATGTGAAGTCGGGTATTGTGACGCGGAGTGAATTGGCTACGGCTTTATCATATCAACCTAAATATGAAGAGAAAATTTCGGACTTGGTGAATTTTGAGGCGGGGTATTAAAACATAAGCCCCCCAACCCCCTAAAGGGGGTGAAAAATTCGAAATATTTAATGCTTCTATTTATGCGCCCCCTTTAGGGGGTTGGGGGGCTTTTTCTTAACTAAATAAAATATCAGGCGTATTTCCAGACGCTCCAATCCCAATAAAGATAGGGTCTGTATTTTCTTGTAGGTTCCCGGTTAAAACAATTAAGCTTCCTTCATTTCTGAGTGGGGCTAAGATTTTGCCGAATGAGATGAGATCGTTTTGGGAGAATTCGGGTAGAGATAGTTGTAGAACAGGGATATCTGCTGATGGGTAGAGATGAAGAAGGGGGATCCATGCGCCGTGATCTAGCTTTCTTTTTTCTTTTCTGGCTACGACTGGATACTGGGTTTTGAGAAGCGTTTGGAGCTGTTCGGCTAGAAGTGGTGCGCGTGTTGCTGGATAGATGATGCGTTTGTAGAGGCGTGCGGTTTCGTCTTCGGGTATGGGGAAATCAAACCGAATGTCTCGTTCAGATGTTGTGCCAATACTGGGTATGCGTGTTTGCCAATAGGACGAAATGATGAGGATGTTTTGGGGTTCTGGTAGTGATTTTGCGAGTGCTCTAAGTGGCTTTCCTGCTTCAGTATTTATTGCAAAGTCTGGGCTACGATGTGAAATAAAGAGTACGGGTAAGCTCATGGTTGGATGCCCAGATTAGCAAACGAAAAACGCCGAATGTCTATTTCTGGATCTATGGGCGCGTCTTTCAGAAGGTGTTGTACGAATTGTTCTGCTATGAATGGGGCCAGTAAGACGCCTTTAGAGCTGAGCCCGTTTAAAATCATGACGTGGGACAATTGGGGGTGACTTCCGATGACAGGTTTGGTGTCCATAAGAATGGGTCGTACACCTGCTTGGTGGTCGATAACTTTGAATGGATGTTTTATGAAGTCACTTAGGGCGTTTTCAAGTTCGGTTCTTTCTGTTTCGGTGGGGATATTGTCCAAGGTATCCCAATGGTAGTTTGCACCAAATTTGAAAGAGCCTTCTTTGGTGGGAAGTAGCCAATGCCCATTGGCATGGAGAATGCGGTCGCGGGGCATTTTGGGGATATCGAGTGTGAGAATTTCGCCTTTTGCGTGTCGCCATGGGAGCCACTTGAAATAGGGGTTTTGGCTGGCTTTAAAGCCGTCACAAAAGATTATTTTCTTAGCTTCAATAGATTTCCATTTGATGCAGTCTGATGTGATTATAAGATCTTTCTGTTCACATTTTGTGGAGACGATAAGATTTTCTCTCTCAAAATATTTCCGAAGTGTATATAGCAAAAGAGGAATATTAAGATAGGACGTGTGATTGATTTGTACGCCGCCGAAAGGGTTTTGAAAGTGTGGGGATTCTGGGTCTGCTGGGATGAATTTATGGAGATATTTTTTGAATCCGTCTTCTTCTTTTTTTTGTTCGTATAAGGCAATTTCTTCGTCAGATTTAAAGAGGCGAACACTCATTTTGTGGTGTAAGAATTGCGTTTTAAACGTGCGTTCGAGATCGCGGTAAAAGTCATCGGCATAGGGACGTAAGGTGTCAATTTTCCAAGACAAAGCAAATCGTTTTCCGGTGATGGGATCGATGAGTCCCGCGGCAACGGCACTCGAAGAAGACTTGTTGCGATTATCGATAATTTTGACGGTGGCGCCTTCTGCATGCAATTTGTAGCCTAAAATACTGCCTGCAAGCCCTTGTCCAATGATAAGATAGTCTATGTTTGCCATGAGCAGTAGAGTATAGCGGTAACACTAGATTTTGAGGAGATACAGATGAAATCGTTTCGGGATGTATTGTTTGTCATTGTAGGTATTCTGTCTGCAGGATTGGGACTAAAAGGTTTTTTGCTTCCTAATGGATTGATTGATGGTGGGATGATGGGCGTTGCCCTTTTGGTGAATATGCTAACACCTATTCACTTGCCTTTTTTGGTCGTGGGGTTAAATTTACCTTTTGTATACATGGGTTATCGGCAGGTGGGTTGGCAGTTTGCAGTCAAAACTTTTTTTGCCATTTTAGGGTTGGCTTTTTGTTTAGTCGTGATGCACTATCCTGTTTTTACATATGATAAAACGTTGGTGTCTGTTTTCGGAGGCTTTTTTTTGGGAGCGGGAATTGGTCTTACGATGCGTGGCGGATGCGTGATTGATGGGACGGAGATTGTTGCGTTGTATTTGAGCCGACGTAGCAATGTGTATGTGCGGGATGTCATTTTGGTGGTGAATGTTGTCATTTTTTCGGTACTGGCGTTTGTGGTTAATTTAGAAACGGCCCTTTATTCAATTCTTACCTATTTATCAGCGTCTAAAACAGTAGATTTTGTGGTGCATGGTATTGAAGATTATGTGGGGGTTACGATCGTTTCGGTTAAAAGCGACGAGATTCGCAAATGGATTTTGTATCGTTTGGGACGTGGGGTTACGATCTATAATGGCAAACAGGGATTTGGAAAGCGTGGGCATCAAAAAGAGATGGACGTACTTTATACGGTAGTGACGCGGTTGGAGTTAAGTAAGCTCAATCTCGAGATTGAAGAGATGGATGATAAAGCCTTTATGGTGATGTCTCCAGTGAGTGATATTAGGGGTGGGATGGTGAAGCGTCGGGGGTTACGATAGGGTATTTAAATTGGTACCCCAATTCTGTTTTTAGTTTTTGATTACTCACTATTTTCCCGATTTTTTTTTGATCTTTAAACTGTCCGTGTAGTTCTGATCGATATCTATGATCGTCTGAGACAAGGTTGAAAAGTCCAGTTATTTTTTCTTGAATGATTTTTTCAATTATTAAAATAATATCGTCTAAATGAATTAAATTGATGGGGGTATTCATGTCTGGATTATAGGGTCTGATGGGGCGGCCAGGTCCATAGAGTCCGGCCAGTCTAAGTATGGTTGATGCGCCATGGGATTGTATCAGCTGTTCGGTTTCGAGTAGGGCTTGTTGTCGTTGTGTTTGGGGTTCTATAGAGATGTCTTCGGTTGCCAATAAAAGGGTATCTGGATAGATGCTTGTGGATGATGTGAATATGACCCATTTTGGAGCATGTTTTAATACTTGGCGAATTTGATGGGGATAAATAAATGGGTTTTCGAAAGTACGTTTAAATGGAAGCGTGATGATCAAAAGATCACAGTTGAAAAAGTCTAGGTTTCCGCTGATGTGATCTTCGAAGACACGAATGTTAAAGTCGGGGCTTTTTTTGATGGTGTAGTTTTTGCTAAGGTATTTAGCAAGTGGTAAGCCAAGCCATCCACAACCTAGTACGCTGATAATCATATGGGTTATAATGCGTTAAGATCGATACCTTGTAAATGTGGAGGCTGAGTTATTGATGAGTACGAATGGTTTAGGTCCTGTACGCCCACCCGGTTTTTCTCCACCTTCACTTGCTCAAAATTTATCGGATGCAGTTAAGCGATCTTTAGAAGAGTTTCAGCGTTTGTTGTTTTCTCATCATGGTGGTGGTGGGAAACGTGTGGCGCATCACGGTGGTAGAGGTCACCATAGTATGGTGACTCAAGCAGTAGGGTCTGCGGTCGGCATGTTGTTTGCTGGCGCAGCAACTGCACAACAAGCTTTAAGCCGGTTAAAAGAATTTTTGGCTGGCATTTCTAAATTGATCGAAAAATTTATGGGGAAAGATGACGAGCTTATCGAAGCTGTTATGGACGAAGCTCGTAGACAAATGAAAGACCGAGATTTAAAAGAAGATTATTTGTATGATTTGATTTTGCAATTGTTGGGTAGTCAGGATACACGGCGTGCGGGTGTGTTGATTCTTTGCCAAGTTGTAATTGAAGCTAAATTGGATAATTTACAGCTTATTAAACGAATGACGTCTGTTTTGATGCCCGTGACTTTAACTTATGTGGATGAACAGGTTCGATTACGATCTTTGCGTGAAGGCATTTCAGAAGAGGATAGTAATAAACTGCATGAATTTTTAGTAATGTTAAAAACGAAGCCTGGTTTGCCTTTCAATGGAATTTATCCATTGAAATCCATGATTCACTTTGTTTCTTTATAAGAATATACTTAAACTTTTTTGAAATTTTTAAGATCGTTTATACGATAACTAGGTAAGGAGATATTGTGAGTATTGGATCTGCGCGTCCCCCTTTAAATTTAAATCCTCCGAAACCAGCTGCTCCTGCTGCGGCAAAAGGTGCTGCTCCCAATCAACCTCCTGTTCCTTTACAATCAACACGTACTTTGCCGTTAATGGCATCTCCTACTAATTTAAATATTATTGACGTAAATCCCGAAGGAGCTGCGGCTTCTATAGAGTCTTTCGTGAGTCATGAGCACATTAAGCCCAAGACAAATTCTTCTGAAAAAACACATTTTTTAAAGCTGGATGGCTTGCCTTTGTCTGAGTCCGCTATCGAAGAGATGGCGGCGGCTTCTGGCGCAGTAGAAGAGCAAGTGGTAGAAGCTATGGGTGAAGAAATTCATGGTGCAAAAAAACATAAATCTTTGAAACGTGGTTTGGACATGAGCAAACGTGGTATGGATATTGCGTTGGATATTATGACGCTCATTCCTTTTGCAGGGTCTGTTGCTTCGGGTATTCATTTGGCGGGAAGAATCTGGACGATTTTGAATCGGACGTCTGATGCGGTTCAGGCTGTTAAGCATAAACTACATCCAGAAGAAGCGAAGAAAGAAGATTCTGTGAAACGCATGGTAAGGATTGGACATGATGTATTAGGTATTGCTGGGGAAATTTTGGGCATGTTTCCTGGGTTAGGAATTATTGGGGGAGCTATTTCTTTGGCGAATGATGTGGCTAAATTGGTGGAAAAACATGTCGAAAATCAGAAATCTAGTTTAGTGTAGTATACTTTTAGGTCTATGCGTCGTGGAATTCGGTATTGGGTTAATTATTTTTTAAAATGGCAAATGGTGCGTTATATCAT
>CAMDGG010000018.1 GCA_945898045.1 bacterium UBP8_UBA817 | reverse complement strand
AAAAATATCCGGCTCCTTTCGTACTTTACTCGGAGCCCAAATCTTTTGCACCATTCGAAGCTTTCTCTCTTCTTCAAGAAAACAAAACTTAAACCTCTTCGTTTCTATCAAATTTGCTTTAACCTAAAACGGTACCTGGGGAGTTACGTATTTTTTTGAATCCCATACCAAAAATGAAAAACTAAATAAAATAGACACCCTCACCTTACCTCTGACAATCGCAGGAAAAGCAGCCGTTTCAGGACTATCCTGGATTGATCAAAATATTGGTATTGGCATATTTACCCAAGGCCAAGCATTTACAAGAGTCTACAATCCAACCGTACCCGAAGTGTCCATCACAGGATTTGCAGACATCTCCCCCATGGTGAGCTATTCAAAAAACTTCAAACTTTTTGATACCGTTTTTTCGGCAGGAGCAACACTCAGATATATCTCAAGAAGTCGAATTATGGATCCAGCATCAGGATCTTTTACAGTCATCAAACAATCCTCTGACTTCATATCTGATTCAAACAGCTTTAATGTCAGCCAAACAACCATGAGCGGGTTTGGAGGAGCTATCGGCACATTAATGCCCCTGGGCTCTGGAAAATTGGGCATGGTTTTATACAATATCGGCACAGAGCTCAAAGGAACCACCGCGAGCGGAAATGCCGTAAAAGAAGTCATACCCATGTACTTTGGCATAGGCTACGCTCAAAAAATTGACACCACACAACTACCCATCATCGGTGGAATAGTAGGGAGTTTTGAATTTGAAGGAGATGTCAAATTTCAACACAATGACCCTTACAAAAATATCTATGTCGGCATAGAAAAGAAATTCCTACAGGATGTTGTCACATTACGAGGTGGCCTACACCAAGGATATCCTACCGCAGGGGTTGCCATTGACGCTTGGATTCTACATCTTCAATACGCATTTTATACCGAAGAATTGGGTGACAAAGTAGGCGACAACCCCCAAACTTACCATGCAGTTGAATTAGGGTTATTGTTTTAGCCCTAACCCAACAGGAAACTTTCCTTAACATCCCAACGCCCACCCACACCCAAAACAGAAACTTTCCGATACTCCGAAAATGCAGGTAAGTAAGAAAAATCGATCTTTAGATAGTCTTCTGGGCGTAAACGACCTAAGCGCTCAGGCCATTCAATAAAAACCACTGTTCTTGAATCAGATAAATAGGCCTCGATATCCAAACTCAAAAGCGCCTGCTCCGACTCTAAACGATACAAATCCATATGTACCAAAGGCAAATCAGCTTCATATTTCTGAATCAGCGTAAACGTTGGCGAAGAAACCAATGTCCGGCTATGTAGCGCCTTAGCAACAAGCGACACAAACGTCGTCTTACCCGACCCCATCTCGCCAGACAACAACACCCGATCCCCTGGGCGAAGCTGGGCAGCTAACCACGACGCAAACCCCGCCATATCGTCCAAAGAATGCGCCTCAAAAGACTGCATCATGCTGATAACAACTGCTTTTCTAAAGTGTGAATCCGCACACCCAATACAGGATGTACAAAATCAGGCGCAATCTCGGCCAGCGGCGTCAACACAAACAAACGCTCATGCAGCAACGGATGTGGAATCGTTAAGTGATCCGTACACACAATCTGATCGCCATAAAACAATATATCCAAATCTAACGTTCTGGGGTCATAATTCCCCTTACTCTCGCGCCCCATCTTTTTTTCAATATCGCACAAAACCGTTAACAATTCATCCGGTGTCAAATACGTCTCAATCTTTGCAGCTGCATTAATAAAATCGGGCTGCCTGACACGCGACACGGCTTTGGTTGGCAGGAAATTTGACACCGCCTTAACCCGAATCCCCTCCGACGTATCCAACGATTCCAAAGCACGCCGAAGCTGTCCCTCTTTATCACCCACATTAGAACCTAAACCGATATAAACCTCTATCATAAAAGTCATGAAAGTCGAATCCCATCCGCCACCAATAAAGCACGCTTTGTAGCTTTCACGTCATGTACACGTACAAAATTCGCGCCGCGCTCAGCAGCAATCACCACAGAAGCCAGCGTTCCCTCTAATCGTTGATCCACATCTTCTCCCGTCAATGTACCAATAAATCGTTTTCGTGAAGTTCCCACCAAAATAGGCCGTCCTAATGAAGTCAATTGAGACAAGTCTCGTAATAAGCATAAGTTATCGGAAAGGGTTTTTCCAAATCCAATACCAGGATCAATCATAATAGACGTAATCCCAGCCTCAGACGCCATACGCACAGCCTCCGACAAAAACAGTGTAACATCTGCAATAACATCTGCATAAATAGGCTCAGGCTGTGAGTGCATCACCACAACCGCAGCCCCTGCACGCGCAATGACCGTCGACATCTGCGAATCATGCGCCAAGCCAGATACGTCATTAATCAGACTCACCCCATAAGAAAGACCCATTTCTGCTACAGAAGACTTCATCGTATCAAGCGACAACGGCACAGAAAAAAATCGGCGATATTGTTTTAAAAGAGGCTCTAGACGGCGGCATTCTTCGTCGCTAGAGATCGGTATCGCGCCAGGCCGGGTAGACTCGGCACCGATATCAATAATGTCCGCACCTTCTGAAATCAACTTTTCGATATAACGCAACGCCGCATCCACATCCAAATTCTGCCCGGCATCCGAAAACGAATCGGGCGTCACGTTGACGATACCCATAATATACGTGCGGGAGAAATCAAATATCTGATCATCTAAAATAAAAGGGGCTAAGCTCATGTAATCATAGTATACCAAGGGTTGTAGAGATCTTCCCCCCATTGATATACTCACACTGATCTAATCTCCTTTTTGCCGAGGTGGTGAAATTGGCAGACACGCTAGCTTGAGGGGCTAGTGGGGGCAACCCCGTGCAGGTTCAAGTCCTGTTCTCGGCACCAATACTTATGACAACTCACAAACCCATTCAATTTGGCACATCAGGACATCGCGGCATTATCGGCGAGTCGTTTACGATTGCCCAAGTGATCGCTATCGCACATGCGGTAGCCGACATGCTTCTCGAAACAAAATCATCACCAAAACTCATCGTGGGTTACGATCCTAGAACAGGAAACGATCCCAAACGCGCAAATGGAAGCTTCACCCATGCCGTTACAAAAACCCTCGCGTCTCGGGGCGTCCAAGTGCTTTTCTGTAAAACCTATACCGCAACCCCTGTTATTTCATGGGCTATTCAGCACCTTGAGCTCGATGGCGGACTAATTTTGACTGCATCCCATAACCCTCCTAACTATAACGGCATTAAATTTAACCCAGCCAACGGTGCACCGGCACCAAGTGACGTTACAGACCAGCTACAAATACGCGCCAATCAGCACCTCCAGCATCCAGAAGCTCAAATAAATAACAAACTAGCCATTCAAATCATCAACCCCATCCCAGAATTCGCAAAAGCACTCCTTCAAAGCTTATCTAAGATTAATAGCACCCCTAATCGGCAGATTTCCGTCACCATAGACGCCAAACACGGCACTGCAGCCAGCGTCTGGAAAGAACTCCTACCACACCTACCAATCATCACCAGTACCATCATTCACGAAGATTCCCGCTCAGATTTCGGAAATATCTCCACAAACCCAACAGACTACTCACAATTAACAGATTTAATCTCGGCACACACAGACATTTCTATAGCACACGATCCAGACAGCGACAGACATGCAATTTTAGACGAAATGGGCAATCCCCTCACACCAGAAGAAATTTGCGCCCTATTAGCCGAATACGCCCTGCAAAAGGGACTCCCCTTAACCGGACTCGTCACAACGCTAGCGTCTTCCGGTCTCATCAAAGCAGCCGCAAAAAAACATCACCTCGCCTATACAGAAACCCCCGTAGGGTTCAAACATATTGCTCCCGAACTCGAAAAAGCCTGCCATAATCATGAAATCGCATTCGGGGTAGAATCATCTGGCGGATTCAGCACCTCTTTTCACACGCTAGAAAAATGTGGCTTCTTACCAGCCGTGATGCTCATTCTTTACCTATCCGAAATCACCACCCCACTCTCTGAATTACGAAACCAACTTTATGACGGATACGAAAATCATCACTTCGGAGAAATCAGTCACGCATTCAATCCCAGTCACAAAGAAACAATCATAACCTCGTGCCAAACTGCCACATCAGAAAGCCTTCAACCGTTTTTCTCTCAGCCAATAGAAACACTAGACCAACGAGATGGCCTCAAAATCATCTTTACCAGCACAGACTGGGCGCTCATTCGTCTCTCGGGAACAGAACCCATCGCAAGAATTTATGCGGAATCCAACACAGAAACCATCACCTCCAAGCTCATCAAAGAACTTCAGAACTGGATTTCGGGATGATCCTCTAAAAGATAAAAAGTGCTCAAGCGATCCCGGTCTGCCAAATAATACATTTTAAGCCAAGCATTTTGGTTAAGTATATCTGGCGACGCCGAAACCAACTCCTGCAAACGTAATTTCTGAACACGTCTTGCCAACATCACCTCAAAAGCTTCTTCATATATTTTTTTTTGAGCCAGAAAATAACCTGGCACATCCAAAAGACGCGACCGAACATACTCTACCTTACGTCGCGTATCTGGATCTTTTAGCCCAAAATACTGCTCAATACACTGCACTAATTTCGACTCACACACCTGAATAGACGCCAGAGTTTTTAAGTAAACATCAAAAAAACGCTGTTTAGCCGCTTTCAATACCTCAGGCTGATCCGAAAAAATAGAAAGCGCGCTCATCTCCATCATGCCCCCCGCAATATATTTCCAAACCCAACCCTCGTTTCCTTCCCAAAACAAAAATGAAACATCTATTGGATACAACTGCTCTTGATAAAACAAATAATTCTCAAAATGCCGATCCCCACGCCCAAACACATCCCCCAACGCCGCCTGTGCTGCCAACTGATCCAATAACGATGAAAAATCATCCGAAGCATCGCGACCCAACAATACCCGCTGCGCCGTATCAGAACCCAAATAACTCGAAATTTCCCAACACCCCCTATCATCGATCACATGGCCGGCATGATGTACCGAAAAACCCATAATACGGAGCACCTGAGAAAAAAACGAATGCGAAGGCCACTCTTCCTGCTTAATAACTACAGACGAAACCTCGCCCGAATCCCCCACCAAATCCACACGATACACAGAGTCCCCCATACCTATATCCAATACGTCTTGAACATGAAGTGACTCATCGTCCAACAAAAGATGCAATTTTGGTAACACCTTAAAATGTTTAAACTTGCGATCCATAATCGACATACGAGCCTCAGCATCCAAGCCATTAAGAAGAGAACGCCGCACCTCCGTATGACACACGCCATACAAAATGCCGCGCCCAGAAATTTTATTGAAGCGAAAATTCCACTGCGCCTCATCCGACAAATACGCGATAACATCCTCGCGAGAAAAGGCGTCAAACCCAAACCCTGCTGGAAACGCTAACGGACGAAACGCCTCTAAAAACTGAGTAACATACGCCTCTAACACCGTTCGATTAAAAGTTCCTTGCCCAAAATAGACAATAGCTCTGGCAAATGGGGGCCAGAAGGATATCCCGTACATGCAAGGCGAATAGGTTTAAATACTTTCCCCTTTCCAAAACCAGACTGCTCCAAAACAAGCTCCAGAATACGGTCTACATCGGCGGGACTAAGTGCCCCAGGCAACGCGCGCAAATGCTCTAAAAATAACGCCAACACCTGCCGATCCGACTCTGAAAACTGAATAGAACCTAGCTTCTCTTTATAAGAAGCCAAAGAATCGATATAGACCTGCACATACTGCTCAATATCCGTTAATACATCCAAATTATCCCGGACAGAAAAAACAATATCCTTACACACGTCAGGAGAATACCGTGCCGATAACGCCTCAAGTGCAGCCTCAGAAATAAACGGTTTCACCGCATCCCATAAAGCCGACTTGTCTAATTTCCGAATATACTGACCATTCATCCACTTCAATTTCACAACATCAAACACAGCACCCGATTTGGATACTCTTTCCAATGTAAACAAGGCCATTATTTCCTCTCGGGTCATAATTTCGCGCGCATCAGGAGAAGACCATCCCAACAATGCCATATAGTTAAACAAAGCATCCGACAAATAGCCCGCTTCCCGATACTCCGTCACACTGGTCGCACCATGACGCTTGGATAACTTAGACTTATCAGGCCCCAAAATCATAGGCAAATGGGCAAACAAGGGAACCTTTGCGCCTAAAGCTTCATAGAGAACGAGCTGTTTAGGCGTATTAGAAATATGATCTTCTCCACGAATAACATGGGTAATCTCCATGGCCGCGTCATCCACTGCGCACGCAAAATTATAAGAAGGGGTTCCATCTGATTTCAACAAAACAAAATCAGAAATTAAACCCAACTCAAAAGAAATATCGCCTCTGATCACATCCTGAAACGTCACCGTCTCATGCGCTGGCATTTTAAATCGAATAACATAAGGCTCCCCAGTAGCCAATTTTGCAGCAATGTCTGCTTCGCTTAATTCTAGCGCCTTACGAGAATACACATACGGACGGCCTTCCGACTCAGCCAGTGCACGATCTGCAGCCAACTCTTCCGTTGTACAAAAGCAATAATACGCTAATTTCTTTTCGAGTAACTGATCTGCCGCTGCTTGATAAAGCCCTAGCGCCGCTCGCTCTGATTGTCGATAAGGGGCATACGCGCCGCCCAGATCAGGCCCTTCTTCAATATCCAGACCCAACCAAGACAACCCCTCAAAAATAGACGTTTCATAATGTGACTCTGATCGTTGTAAATCAGTATCTTCAATCCGCAATACAAAAACACCCTGATGGTGCCGCGCATAAAGCCAACTAAAAAGTGCTGTCCGAAGTGTTCCTAAATGTAAATTTCCTGTCGGCGAAGGTGCAAATCTAACCCGTACTGAAGCCATAAAACTCTCCTTATCTCTAGCTACAAAAAAGAAACAAGTCTATATCAAAGCAGTCTAAAAAAGAAGCTTGGCCATCAACAAAACCATTGAAATCAAGACTCACATACAATAAACTGACAGATATAGAGAGAACTTTTAAAAAGTTTAAAAAAAACCTCCATTCATAAGTCAATACTTTGTCACAATAAGGAACTTCACTGATGCAAGTCCACAGAAGTTATCAAACACCCGCTCACGCAAAAAATCTTCAAGCCAAAGAAGAGCCTATCCTCTTTATCGTTTCAACCTTATCGCACGAAGATGCCTGCCAAAACCCAGAAACGCTATCATATATAAAACACACATTCGCAACCTATCCTTCTCTAGAAGACGCTAAAAAAACCACCCTCCCACTCATCAACCAACGAAAAGAACAAGACGACTATCCCGACCTCTCCTTCTTCATTTGGAAAACAGAAACCGATAAATGGACTTTTTTCGCAGAAGCCAAACTTTTAGAATCTGAAGTCGTCAGGCAACTCAAAGCCATCGGCATCAAAGACCAATGGCGGTTTAATCAAAACACCAATCTCTTCATACCTGTCCCACTAAGCTATTCCGTTCACCAAGAAACACTCTCCGCGACAACCCTAGGCAGCCTCATCGCCCCCACGTACGCGCCAACGATCGTAACACTCCAAGAACAAGCACCCCCCGATTCTGATGCCCTCAAAATTCTAGAAAAAGTAGCCCTAAACAAACGCTTCAGCCCCCACATCACCTGTCCGCTCTCACACAAACCCTACCAAAACGCAGTCATCACACCCTACGGCTACTCTTACAACCGGTTTCACCTCGACCAACACCTAGAGAAACACGCAACCGATCCTCTCGCAAAACGTCCATTATCCAAAAACGACTACATCGAAAACAAAACCTTGATGACCATCCTGTTTCACCTCAAAGAAATTTTCAAAGGCAATCGCCAATGGCTACTCTGTCCCATGACACGCCTCCCTATCCGAAAACCCGTCCTACTAAACCCTCGTTCAGCCAATGCCAAAGAACTGCTCCGCCACGCCCCCCCACGCCCCCTATTTGAAGAGGGCGTTTCCTACAGCAAATACGTCTTCCTACCCTACGAAAAACAAGATCCCATCGGCCCGATCCACCCCATCATCTCGGACGAAGACCTCACCCCCAACATCGTCCTAGAAAAACTACTCCTCACATTTGAGAGTAGTAAACAAGAACAACTAGAACGAGAACTTCATCATACGCTAAAACCCTCTAGCCTTTCTGATTAACAAAGTTCAAGGCAGATCCGGCTTTAAACCAGTCGATCTGTGCCTGGTTGTATGTATGTGTGAGCGGCACCTTGTCTACGCGACCATCGGCATGATGCAATACTAGGCTCAATTTTGACTCTGGATTAAATGTCGATAACCCCAACAAATCTAGCTTGTCATCTTCTTCAATTTTTTCGTAATCCTCTGCATTCTCAAACGTCAGAGCGAGTAGGCCTTGCTTTTTCAAATTAGATTCATGAATGCGGGCAAAAGAACGCACAATGACGGCTCTAACCCCCAAATAACGAGGCTCCATAGCCGCATGCTCTCGCGAGGACCCTTCCCCATAGTTCTCATCCCCAATCACGACAGAACCTAATCCATTAGCCTTATAAAAACGGGCTGTATCAGGAACCGCACCGTAACTCTGCGTAATCGTATTTTTTACCGAATTGGGCTTACCCGTAAACGCATTCATCGCACCAATCAACAAATTGTCCGAAATCTTATCCAAATGCCCCCGATACTTTAACCAAGGACCCGCCATAGAAATATGATCCGTTGTACATTTCCCTTTGGCCTTAATAAGCAAAGGCAAGCCCATTAAATCTTTGCCTTCAAAAGCAGCGAAAGGCGCTAAAAGCTGTAAGCGATCAGACTCTAGACTAACAACAACCTGGACCTTGCTCCCGTCAGAAACAGGGGCTTGATAGCCTGCATCTTTTACATCAAATCCCTTTGGCGGAAGCTCGACGCCAACTGGCTCATCCAGTTTTACGGCCTCACCCGCTTCGTTTATCAACGTATCTGTGAGTGGGTTAAAACATAGCGTCCCCGCCAAGGCAAATGCCGTTACAATTTCTGGAGAGGCTACAAATGCATGGGTATTGGCATTACCATCATTTCGCTTTGCAAAATTTCGGTTAAACGATGTCATGATCGAGTTTTTACGACTTGGATCATCCGAATGACGCGCCCACTGGCCGATACAAGGCCCACACGCATTGGCCAACACCTTTCCATCAATTGCCGAAAACGCGGCAAGAAGGCCATCCCGATCAGCAGTAAAACGTACCATTTCTGAACCAGGCGTAATGGTAAATTCTGACTTAGCTTTTAAATTTTTACTGACGGCCTGCTTTGCAATAGAAGCCGCTCTCGTTAAATCTTCATAGGAAGAATTGGTGCAGGATCCGATCAGGCCCACCTCTAATTTTTCTGGCCATCCATTTTCGAGCACTTTTTCTGCAAACTGAGAAACAGGGGTGGCCAAATCAGGCGTAAACGGCCCATTTATATAGGGTTCCATTTCTGACAAATTGATCTCAATTACTTGGTCATAAAAGGCACCTTCGTCCGGCACCAAATGCTCACGAATACCCTCAGCCAAAGCAACAATATCTGCACGACCCGTAGCGTTTAAATAAGCCGCCATCTTGTCGTCATAGCCAAACAGAGACGTCGTCGCCCCAATCTCGGCACCCATATTACAAATGGTCCCTTTCCCTGTGCACGAAATCGTCTCTGCCCCTGGCCCAAAGTATTCCACAATCGCGCCAGTCCCCCCTTCAACAGTCAAAATGCCAGCCACTTTCAAAATGACATCTTTGGGAGACACCCATCCCGACAATTGCCCCGTTAATTTAATACCAATGACTTTGGGGAATTTAAGCTCAAATGGCAAGCCCGCCATCACGTCCATCGCATCCGCCCCACCCACACCAATAGCCACCATACCCAATCCACCCGCATTAGGCGTATGCGAATCGGTACCAATCATCATCCCACCCGGAAATGCATAATTTTCTAAAACCACTTGGTGAATAATTCCCGCCCCAGGTTTCCAAAATCCGATGCCATATTTATTAGAAATGGATGCTAAAAAATCATAGACTTCTTTATTGGTTTGATTGGCCGTAATTAAATCTTCTTTGGCCCCTACTTTAGCTTGAATTAAATGATCACAATGGACAGTAGAAGGAACCGAAACTTTGATTTTTCCGGCCTGCATAAACTGCAATAAGGCCATCTGAGCGGTCGCATCTTGCATCGCCACACGATCCGGTGCAAAGTCCACATACGCTTCACCACGCTCATAAGGAACCGTCGGTAAAGAATCTGATAAGTGCGTATACAAAATCTTTTCTGTCAGTGTCAAAGGCCGCTTTACTAAGTTTCTTAATGCAGAAACCCGAGCAGGAAATACAGAATAAACGTGTTTTATAAGATCTAAATCAAACATAAGAAACGCCTCCTAGTTGATAAAAATTAAAGTGTATACGGCTTCAAAGCCCGGCACAACTGCTCAAATTCTGATAATGATAACAGCTCTCCACGAATAGCGAGTCTCCCTTCAAAAAAAGGCAAGGTCTCAATCCCTGGTTTTAAGTTCAAAAACGGGCTTTTTCTCAAGCAACTCAAAAGAGGCTTACGTCTCCCCCAAAAAGAAGTCTGCACTACCGCCGAAAAAAACGTCGGGTCAATATCCGCGGGACGATCTAACCGAGGCGTCAAAAGTAACATGGCCGAATCAATTTTGGGAACAGGCCGAAACGAATTTTTTGAAATCACAAATTCCAAACTGGGCTTAAAATAAAATTGCGTGTACACCGCCAAAGACGAATACAACGCATCCCCTGGCCCCGCCACCAATTTTTGGGCAAATTCTTTCTGAAGCATCAATAAAGCAGAATTTACACGATCACACTGCGCCACAATGAGCTGAATAATTTTAGCCGAAATATAATACGGAATATTGGCCACGATTTTAAATTTTGGCGCTGAAACACCCTCAAATTCCACCTTTAAGATATCGCCCCTGACAAACGTGACGTTATTGCGATCCGACAACCGCTCTTGGGTATCTTCCAACCACCGTTCATCTAACTCTACAATCGTCAAAGACCCTGCCGATTCCGACAAACGGCGTGACAACCAGCCTTCACCACACCCAATTTCTAGAACGGCATCGTCTACAGTTAAGTCTGCGAATCGAATAATTTTTTCTATAATATTTTTGTCTTTAATAAAGACCTGACCCAACGCTTGTTTAACGCGATGTTTCATTAGTTACCAATCGAACGGCCAACTGCATCGCTGCAACGATCGATGTTGCCGATGCCTGCCCCGTATAGGCAATGTCAAACGCCGTTCCATGATCCGGAGAGGTCCTCACATAGGGCAATCCCACAGTCACATTCACCGCTTCTTCAAACGCCAATAACTTAATCGGAATAAGGCCCTGGTCATGATACAAAGACACCACCAAATCAAACCGTCCGTCATAGGCCTGACGATACACCACGTCTGGGGGGAAAGGACCGGCTAAGTCCACACCTTTTTCGCGCATCTTTTCTGCAAATGGAATGAGCAAACTCGCTTCTTCTGTTCCAAAAAGCCCGCCTTCACCGGCATGAGGATTCAACCCCGCCAACGCCAAACGCGGTTCTGAAATCCCCAACGTCTCACAAAGCAAAAGCGCATGATCTACTGTCTGTGTCAGCAAAGCTTCTGTCAAAAGACTACCCACTTTCATCAGAGGCACATGCACCGTCGCCAAAATAGTCTTAAGTTTGGGTGTATAAAACGCCATACTCACCGTTTCATCGCCTGCCAATCGGCCCAATAACGTCGTATGTCCCGACTCCAAAACCCCCGCCATTCGCCAAGAGGTTTTAGAAATAGGAGCAGTCACCAACGCATCAATTTCTTCCAATAACGCATGAATCGCCGCACATTCAACAGATCGACAGGACACAGCCCCATTATCAGAGTTGGGCTTTCCAACTTCCAATTCCGTCTCTAACGGAATATCCATCCAATACCATTCGCCAGCAACAACATGCTTACGTCCTGCCCACGGCAAAAATTCTCTCTTAAGAAACGGCATCAAAAACGGATGCGTCAAAATCGACTTCGGCCCAAACACAACCGGCACACTATCAGTGCCAAAATCAAACCCCGCCAATGCCTTCAAGACAATCTCCGGTCCCACTCCACCCGGATCTCCCAATGTAATTCCTAAAATTCTCATACCTACATACTACTCAAAAGAAACCAAAAAGAGAAATCGTGAAATTTTTTACAAAAAAATTCGATAAGTAAGAATATTAGTCATAAGGAACCCCTACTCATGCAGAATAAACTCATCTCAATACAATTTCAGCCAAGAAAACAACTACAAGCTTCAGGCTTCTCTAGTTCAGATCTCGCCCCTCTCTCAGAGACTGACCAAAAAATTTCAGCCAAACTAGATAAGTACGAAGCATATACTCCAGCTCTATTAAGCAGTCGGATAAAAAAACTTCATATATTGTTCGAAGTGGCAACTGATCTAGATTTAAAGGCCAGAATAGACTCATTACTAGATAAAATAATCACCGAATATTCTGTCGAAATGACCCTCCTAAAATTAAGCGGTGGCAGACGTGTTATTCACCTGATTCACACCCCCAAAAACGAACCTGATAGAACGATCGTCATCAGCTTTTTGGCCAGACAAATTTCACAAATGAGTAAGAAAGCTTTTATAAATTTTGCTCAAGAAAACATACTCACACACGTAGGAAAACAAAATCTAATTGAAATACAAAAAATAGCTCATATTAATAATCAAATTAGATTTAGCATTATTGCTCAAATACTTTGTCGTGATACTCCCAAAGAAAGAAAAGATGTATACCGTCTATTTAGAAGCGTCATGGAAGAATGCCTAAAAAATAAAGATTTTGCCTCCGCCTTCGAGATCCATAGTGCACTTACTCATTCAAGCGTATGTACACTAGAAGAAATCAAGAAGGAAGAATCGAAAAAACCACTTGATGAAACCACTGATCTTTTCAGTCCTTCACGAAATTTCACACGGTTAATGCAAGAACAAAAAGATCAAGCCTGCATACCAGTGGTTCAAATGTATTTTCAGTGGATCGAAAGTACCCGAGCCTCTATAAAACAAAACGTAGACGTAGAAAAAATAAGCCCCATTGAAATTCTAAAACTAGTCAGCCCCTTAATTACTACACGAGATTTAATATTCCCTGAAGATATAGAAATAGTCCCTGCTAGCCCAGGGATTCTAGCCATCTTCAATAATACTTACCCCTTCATGGAAATGAGTGTTGAAGCTGTTATAGAAGAAAACCGAAAAATGGAAGCAGCTTTTAACACACTAAAAGACGCCATACAACCTAGACTAGGTCAGGGAAGAGCGTTTGGAAGCCAAACTGCTATCCCTGGCTCAAAAAATCTTGCTGACTCAAAAACACTTAGCACCTCAGCACCGAATCTATCTCCAACAGGCAACATGACATTTGGACCAGAGCTACTTGATGAAAGTTACGAGCAACCTCAACATAACGATGGTCTTCTACTAGTCAGCGTTAACACCTCAGACGAAGAAGATAATGATGTATAAGACAAGCTAAACGACCCTCACATCCCCAACCCCACGGGTATGCAATAACCGCTTAACAAACAAATGATGCGTCAAGGATGTCGCCGTATACGTGACATCCAACTGCAACGAGTCTTGTTTCATCATTCGCTTTTGCTCAACAATTAATCCAAATTTCTCTATCATATCTTCCACCACAGCTAACGCACTCATCGTCCTGGCATCAATACTTAAAGAGTATAAATTCTGTATCGCCGAACTTTTGCAAAAGATCCAACTTACAAGTGAGCAACACAGCGACACAAACGTCAACAAAATAGCCGCCTGCCAAAACAATCCACCCATCAAAACGCCCACAGATCCCGCCACCCAAATACCAATCGCATGCTTCAACCCTTTCAAAAACTGACGGGCATACACCATCACCGCGCCACCCAAAAGACCCACACCCAAAATCACCTGAGAAACCACATGCGCCGGATCAGATTTGGGAGACAGATGAAACGCGAAAAAAGTAAGTACAGCAGACACAAGACACACCAACAATACCGGTCGAAACCCAACAGGCTTTTGCCGGTATTCCCGCTCCATCCCCAAAAGCCCCCCAAAAAACAAAGCCCCTAGACACACACTTAAAAATCCAATTTGGTCAGAAAAAGAAAGTAACATAAATCGATTATACCAACGCATGTAAAGACACACAAAGAAAATAACACTCATCCCCACCCGCTCAAAATCCCTAGGGCTGTCCGGTCTTTTTTTAATACTCATCCCCCAACCCCTTCTCTTTCCGAAAGAAGGGGAGCATGCATACTCTATTAACAAGTTCCCATGGATAAAAAGAGTGGCTTAGAAGTACAAAAGCCTCCCTCTTTGTTTACAGAGAGGGAGGTTTGGAGGGTGAGTATTACCTATGGCCCAAAAGACTTGGTGTATTTGAGGGGGGAGATGAGTGTTATGCGGTGTGAATGAGGTTACTCTCCATCCTACCCCAAATATTTCCCCAAAAGATACCTAATAAACGCCTCCTGAGATAACGATTTCCCAGTCACGTCTTTCACCAATTCCTGAGGCGTTTTCCCGCGGCCAACACCATGAATGTTTTTTCGCAACCAAGCCGTAATCGGCGCAAAGTCTGCTCGTGAAATACATCCATCTAAATCTAAAATATCTACTTTCATTTTTTCAAAAAATTGCGCCGCATATAAATTTCCCAACGTATATGTTGGGAAATACCCAAAAAGGCCACACGACCAATGTACATCCTGCAACACCCCTTGGCTTGCATCTGGCGGGCAAATCCCCAAATAATCTTCATACTTTTTGTTCCAAGCGGCGGGTAAATCTGACACTTTCAATGACCCGTCCATCAACGCAATTTCCAACTCATACCGAATCAAAATATGTAAGTTATACGTCACTTCATCCGCATCCACCCGAATCAACGACGGCTTCACACGATTGACGGTTTTATAAAAAGTCTCCGAGTTAATATCAGATAATGCGTCTGGAAAAAGCGCCTGAAAACGACCATATTGCCCCTTCCAAAATGACGCACTTTTCGCAATTTGATTTTCCCACATCCTAGACTGGCTCTCATGAATACCCAACGACATCGCTTCACCCAATGGCGTCCCAAACCAAGCCGGATCTAACCCCTGCTCATACAACGCATGCCCCCCCTCGTGCACCGTACTCGAAAACCCGTCCATCACATGATTCGCATCCAAACGCGTCGTAATCCGTACATCATGCGGATGAAACTGAGTCGTAAACGGATGTGTAGATTTATCCTGACGACCTCGTGAAAAATCAAAGCCCATCTGCGTTAAAAACCAAACCCCATATTCCCATTGCTTCTCTACCGGAAAAACCCGATCTGACAACGACAATTCACTGGGCTTAATACGATTCAAAATATCCACAAGCCCTTCACGCAATGTCGCAAAAAGTGGCGTCAAATAAGCCGTCGTCATCCCAGGCTCATACGTATCTAGCAAAACATCATAAGCAGCTTTATTTGCATCGATATAAGCCGCTTTTTCACGACTTTTTTCTACTAACTTTTCTAAGAAGGGCTCAAACAAACCAAAGTCAGATTTTTCCCGCGCTTCTTGCCAAATATGCTGGGCATGCGACACCAACTGGCTATACTCCGACACAAAAGACGTAGGCAAACAAATAGCCCGCTTCCAGTCTCGATGTACTTCCGTTAATAACCGTTTTTCTGTATCAGAAAAATCGTCCGTATTACTCTCAATTAATTCAGAAAGAATCCCAGAAAACCGATCTCCCGTCATCATCTCATGCACCAAACTCGCCAAAATCGCCGATTGCTCCGACCGTACACCAATAGCACCCGGAGGCATATAGGTTTCCTGATCCCAAGACAACAAAGACCCAACCCCTACCAAAAGCCCCATTTCCCGTAATTCTTTAACCAACCCTTCAAGACGATGATGCATAAATACTCCTTTAGTAAAACTCAGTATTGATTTAGTATACCGCCTCATCATGGCAGGAGCAGCACTCAGATTGGCAACAATAGCAAGACAAGCACCGAGACTCGCTTCACGTATTCCCGTATCCCCACGACGACTTAGTTCAAATACAAAATTCGATCTTAGCAAAATAACCCTACCAAATTATTTAGAAATACCCATCCGGAAACCCCCTATACAAGAATTAGCGTTTAGTCCCTTCGTCCCACCCCTTGACCAAGAAACTGCCCCCCAATATGACGCCAGATTAGCCTCCCTACCTAAATTTTCATGGCACGAAATTCACTCTCATCCTTCAAATACAGAGTTGCCTGTCCAGCACAATATCCACGAAAAAGACATGTACATGGCAACACACACACATAATGAAAAAACACACAGATACCTCGTCAAAGGATTCCCGATAGCGGAAGTAGATTTAGCAAAACGTGAAGTTGCAGCCGCTTATCTTGGATATTTTTTAGGTCTTGGCCAATATTTTCCTAAAATTTTTGGGCGACAAGATTCTAATGATTCACTTATAAATCTTTACCGCCGCTTCGCGAGGGGAACAGATACGCGCAATATTATTGGCAATACACAAAAAGCCAAAGAAATTCCGACCGATGTCGCGATTACACTCTACGTACTTCATATTTTATTTCAAGAAAATGATATCGATAATATCCGAAACGCAATACTGACACACGATTCAGAAGTTGTGCACGACCCCGTATTTACTATTGATCATGAACGGATATTTATCGGTGAAAAACAAATGAAACTACTCCAAGCAAGAGGGATGGAACGAAATTGGGTGCCAGGAGACCCCATTAAGGGATCCCATCAATGGCGAGAAACCGTCACTCAGGAAATAGGCCCAGATGCGTTTATGGAAAAATTACTGAGCGAAAAAAAAGTCAATGGCGCCCCAACGCTTAACCCTCTTCTCGCAATTTTAAAAGAACAAGGCCATACAGTTGAGTCCCTAAAAAAACTTACCGTTCCTAAAGCGCTCATTAAAAAAGTTTTGGATTCTACACGAATACTCAATGGTGTACTTTTGAGTAATGGTATCTACGACCGAACAGAAATTGAAGGCCAAACCCTCGGATTTCATAGAACACTTCAAGCCTGGCAAACGTGCGTCGCAAACGACCAAGATATTTCTGTTGCAAACCTCATGACTGCAACTTACAAAACTCCAGAAAAAACCGTATTTTATCCACCAAGCATTTCTGTTGTAACCCCCTGAAATTTCTAAATATTTTTTCGATAACTCTATATAAAGATATTTAAATCAAGTAAATACCAAGGGTTACTATCGTGAAAAAAATTATTGCTCTCCTTCCCGAGGAAACGATCTTCCTTCCTGAAAATTTCGACAAAACAGCAGAAGTACTTTGTCTTACTGCGGCAAAACATCTTTTTGATAGAGAAGAAACAATACTAAACAAAGCAGCGCATGAAACATATCTCAGCCAAGTTCAAAACTGGATTCAACACCTTATTTTTTCAGAAAGCACTAATCCTGAATCTCGAGCAAAAATAATCGTCGGCTTAATTCAGATTGCAAAAATATCTCAAACAAAATATCCCCACTTAGGCATCGGCTACACACTCATGAAAACCTTAGATTCAGACCCTATCCAAAATCTAACCCTAACATGGTGCCATGTCCCACAAAAGCAATATGAAACATTCAGAAACGTGCTACACGAAAGCACCCGCCAAAGAAGAAACGACCAACAAACAAACCATCACGTAGATGAAGAATCCCTCGCACTAGCAATATCCCCAGAATTCAGAATAATTTTGGAAAATCTGACTCAGAAAATAGCAACGCTTGAGGGAAAAATTTCGATTGATTCGAAACATGTCCCATTTGACGACTTTCTACCCTCTGGTCCTCCTAGACAATCACTCTTAGATGAGTGTCTAATTCCTGTTGAGAGCACCTATAAAGAACATTTAAACACCCTCAAGAAACGCCTTGACTATGAATATCATACTCTATTTAAAACTGCCGATCGAAAAATTGAGGCAATAAAAAACGATAGCCTTACCTTACAGATAGAAGCAGCCGAGCCAACAATAGCGCCTGGGAATTTTGACGAACGAAAATCAACACCCACTTTACCCGAAAATTTTATTGAAGTATTACTCAGAAATGGGAGAGTTTATTTAGAACCAACACTTGATTTATCTAAAATCCAATTAAAGGTTGAAGATATAAGCACCATTGCAAAATTTCTAGAGCAAGAACCTGCACTCAAAACCCTTATCTTAGACTCAAAAAAAACAGTCAACCTGATTCGAAAGATCTTGAAAAAAGACAGTATTTTAAAATTGAAAGTTAGCGATTCGGTCGAAACTTGAGCAACCACTCACGCAATCGCTCGATATAGCCATAGGCCGCAGGAACAACAACTAACGTCAACAAAGTCGAGCTAATTAATCCACCAATAACTACAACGCCCAAACTCACCCGCTGCTTCGACGCCTCATTCAATCCCAAGGCAATCGGTAACGTTCCTGCAATCAACGCAAACGTCGTCATCAAAATAGGCCGGAGTCGCACTTTACCGGCTTGTATAAGCGCATCCGTTTCTGACATGCCCGTCTTAATCAACTGACGTGTGTAATCTACCAGCAATATAGAGTTCTTCGTCGAAATCCCCAACAGCATCACACACCCAATCATCGAGAAAATATTTAAAGACTCTCCTGTAATAAACAACGCATAGAACGCACCACAAGCAGCCAACGGTAACACCAACATAATCGTAAATGGCGTAATAAACGATTCGTATAAACTCGCCAAAACCAAATATATAAACAACACCCCTAACAAAGCAGCAATAGCCATATTTTGGCCTAATTCTTTAAAGTTTTCAGCTTGACCTAAAAAGTCATAACGCATTCCCTCAGGCAATTTAATATCCGTCTGAAACATCTTTTTAATATCCGTTACCACGCCACCCAATCCAGGCCCTTTGGGTGCAACATCGGCAGAAATCTGTATATAACGCCCACGATCCTGACGCGTAATATTCGCAGGACCAACCGCGTCCACCGCACTCGCTACATCCGACACATGGATCAACGACTGATTAATATTAGGAATATAAATTTGTGAGAAATCACGCTTTAAATTTCGCTGATCATCTCGAAGTCTTACCCGAATATCATACTCCACTCCATTATCACGAAACACCGCCGGCAAAGACCCTTCAATTTGTGTTCTGAGTTCCTGACCAGCTACTAATTTGGAAACCCCAAAAAGGCCCACTTTAGCATCATCAAACCGCACCTGAACTTCTGGTTTTCCTGGTTTAAAACTCATCTCAACATCCGAAAGCGCCGCATGCTTTTTCAAACGTGCCAATACCAGCGTCGAAATTCGCTCTAACTCTTTAAAATCATTCCCAATAATAACCAAATTAAATTGACGCTCACCCCCGCCACTCATATCACTATCTTTCACGATAGGTTGTGCATAAGAAAATGACTTCAACTGCTCACGAATTCGGTCTTTAAATTGAGACGTATTCATCGTTCTCTGCTTATAAGAAACCAGCGTGACGTACATCGACGCCATATTAGTCTGTCCAGCATCTCCACCCACTGTTAGAACAGAATTCACGACTTCTTTATTTTTATGTAATTGACCATCTACTTTCTTAGCAACAGAATGCATCGCATCCAAACTCGTCCCTGGCGGCATTTCTAACGCGACCACAAACTCCCCAAAATCTTGCGCCGGCAAAAAGGTTTTAGGGACATGTTTCATTACCTGAATACTCGCCACAAAAATACCAATCGCCAATAAAATAACGATCACACGATACCTCAGCGTAAACCGTAAAACATGTACATACCCTCGCTCTAAAGCATCCTGAAATTTTCCGAAATACTTGGGAAATAGCCCCATAGTACTGTCCCAAAACCTAGACAATAAATGTGGTTTTTCAGAAGAGCGTCCCGCAAAATAAGCCGATAACATCGGCGCAATCGTAAGCGCATCAAATAAGCTAATAAGCATAATAAAACAAACAGTAAGTCCAAATTCCTTAAAAAATTGACCTACAATTCCATTCAAAAACGCAATTGGTCCAAACACAGCTAATACTGAAAAAGTCGTCGCAATTACTGCTAACGTTACTTCTCTTGTCCCTTCTAAAGCCGCCTGAATCGGTGTTTTCCCCATCTCCAAATGTCTAAAAATATTTTCCCGAACCACAATGGCATCATCAATCAAGAGCCCAACAGAAAGACTAAGTGCCAGCAACGTCATGATATTGATCGAAAACCCAAACAGAGACATCAGCACAAAAGCCCCAAGCAAAGAATTGGGCAGTGCCAACCCCGTAATCACAGTCGAGCGCACATTCCCCAAAAAGAGATACACCACAATAATCGTCAGTAATATCCCAAACAAAATAGACTCTTTCACATCCAATACATTCGCACTAATACGTAGCGACCCATCCCGCACAACCGTCAAAGAAGGATGCCCTGGAGCATCTTTCATTTGCGTATTAATTGAAGCCAAACGTTTCTTTAATTCTGTAGCAACAGCAATGGTATTAGACCCAGATTGACGATAAATATTTAAAAATATCGCCTTCTTCCCATTCACAAACGCGCGACCCGTCTCATCTGACAACGTATCTTTCACCGCCCCCAAATCCGACACCCTCACCGGCACATCATTACCCAAAAAATTAACAATCGTAGACCCCACATCAGACAACTTCTTGTACTCACCTAGCGTCCGTAAAACCGTTTCTGTCTCTTGGCTCTTAATTTTACCAATAGGAACATTTTGTCCTGAACCCGCAATCGCAGTACTCACCCGCGTCGCAGAAATTTCCCTCGCCTTTAATTGGTTTCGATCCAACTCAACCCAAATTTCACGCTTACGCCCCCCCGTCAACTCCACAAGCCCCACATGATTCACTTGCTCAAGCCGAGGTCTAATTCGCTCATCTGCCAAGGCAAAAAGTGCCCCTTCCGGCAAATCTGCATTCAAAGCCAACACCAAAATCGGTTGATCCGCAGGATCTAAACGACGAATAACAGACGCTTTAGCATCCACAGGAAATTTATTTTGCACAGCAGATACCCGATCTCTCACATGTTGCTCGGCATCTTTAATATCCGTCTCTAAAGCAAACTCAACAACTACAGTACTCAACCCTTCCTGACTCGTCGAACGAATCCGATTAATCCCAGAAAGCGTACTTAATTCATCTTCCAAAACTTTCGAAATTTGCGTCTCAATCTCACCAGAACCCGCCCCTGGATAAGGCGTATTAATCATCACAACCGGAAAAGTCACATTTGGAAACAAATCAACAGGAATTTTCTTGATCGCAAGCATACCTAACGCCAGCATCAATATTACCAAACAGGTAATAAAAACAGGTCGTTTTATAGATAAATTGGCTAAATCCATGCCCTAGCTCCCAAACGTCTTAAGCTGCGTAAACAATCGCAATAAATCTGCCTCAATACGAAGACGAGAAGAATACGCATTGGTATAGTCTTGCTCAAACATAATCACCTGATACGTCGTCGTACGGCCCTGTCTATGCCGATCCAATTCGTAAGACCATTTCTCTTTTTGAATCGCTTCCATTTTCTGAGAAATCAATAACCGTTTCTTCACATCATGAAATTTTTGAGTCAAATCTTTCCATTCACGATCTTGCTCAAAAACCTTCCGATCAAAACTCAAAGCCGCCGATTCTACTTCTTTTACGATCCCCTTCTTTACGTCTGAAATACGGCCCCCATCCAAAGACATCTTATACTTGATTCCCACAACATTCGTCGGAAATGAAAGTGAAAACGAACTCAAGGCCGCATCTATTGCATTACTATCACGCCGATTTAATGCAATAGACCCAAACAAATCCAAACTAGGATCATATACCGCATCAGACAATTTAGCATTTAAACTGGCCAATCTATACGCTTGCTTAGCAGCCAAAACATCCTCTCTAAAATCAGCTCGAGCAGGTATCTCCAATGTACGCAATCCAACGCTATCCAAAGAAACCAACACTTCAGAGACCGTCTCAGCATCTTCACCCCGAGCGACATTAAACGCCCGAGCAGCATCAGATAATTCATCTTTAGCAGACTGCAACTCTAATTCTCGCAACTGAGCAACAGCCTCCACTTGCAACAAATCCGAACGATCCGCCAATTGCAATTTCACACGATTGGCAGCCCAGTCCCGAATTTGATACGCCTTTTGCAAAACTTTTATTTGAATCTCTACCATCTCATGCGCCAAAACCAAGCGCCAATACGCCGTTTCAGCTTCTGCCAAAAGTTGTTTCACCTTATACGATTCTGAATACAATTTAACCAAAGACTGTGCTTCTATAACATCAAAAGCTGACCGCGTATCTTTACCACCAGAATTACGCATCAATGGATAGTTAACTGAAAGCAAGGGACGTACATCAAAAAAGTTAGCCTGCGGAACAAAAACCGAACTAGCACCAACAATAGAGGTATAAGAAAGTTGATAACTTAATGAGGCCTGAAGACCAAATTCGGTCTGAACTTCAATGCCTGAGGACCCCATCAGATAATCAGTTTTAGAACCTTGAAAGGAAGGATTTTGCAGTCTTCTTGAATCAGACATCGCCTGAAAATCAGAAAAGAAAGTAGGCGAATATAAAAACCCCGCTTCTTTAGCCCGAAGCGTAACAGCCTCCATCGACATCATCGACGAACGAACAGCCTGATTACGGGCTTGAACTTGCTTTAAATAGGTTTCTAGAGAGAGCGTTTCTGCAACACTGATTCCCGCCAAAACCCCAAAAAAAAGAACTCCAAAAACACTAACCCTAAAAAAAGGAGAAAAAGACATCCTCCGAAAGATAAAAGAAAGCACCCACTCTGTCAAACCATGGTTATCTAAAGTCCGGTAATTTCCATAATAACTTCTTTTGAAAACCCTTTGGCTTTTAATTTGACTGCCATCTCTATCTTGCCTTTTTCTATCCCTATAGCTTCTCCCTCAACTCTTCCTTCAACTCTTCCTTCAACTCTTCCTTCAACTCTTCCTTTTATTATTCCTCGAATTTCAGCCGTACGCAGCGCCTCTTCTTCATCCAAAAGCCAAAGCTGCCGATTTTCATAAATCTCCCGCTCTTCGTCACTCAAATACAATGTATTTAGCACCTGAATCGCATGCCCAATCTCCGGCTCTGCTTTTAATTGCTTAGGCACTTTCCCTTTCTTAAA
>CAMDGG010000017.1 GCA_945898045.1 bacterium UBP8_UBA817 | reverse complement strand
ACATACAAATTCCAAAACGTAAACGTCGCGCCAATTCCAAACGTAGGACTTGAAATATTTCCATTCATAAAATGAATATACCCTGTCTCAACACCTAAAACCAACTCATGCGTAATCGGATAGCCTAATGACACAATCGGATTTACCATAAACCCTCCCCCCTGTGCAGCGCCACCACCCCCACCCGCGCCAACGAGCAATCGCGCATTCAAAAAAGGCCATTGATACCCAACCACAACACCCCCCTCCAAATAACCCGATCGCTTACCACTCAATGCCCCATACCCATATTCCCCCCAATACCCATGATCATCCCAAAACCGATAATGCTCCCCGCCATATAACCCAATAGATTCCGAAGAAGACAAATTATATGATTTGAAATTCACCAAAAACGATTCCCTACTTGCCTGAACTTGTCCCAAAAAAGGCACAGGCTTTTGCGACACCGATGACAAAGAAAAGCCCGCAATCAATGCCGCAATCAGCCATTGCATTATGCTGCCCTTTTCAAACTAAAAAGACCCGCTAGCCCAACCATTACACCCAACGTGCAAATAATGGCCGGACCTGTTGGCAAATCAAACCGAATCGACATCAGAACACCCATTGCACTCGCAGAAACACCTACTCCCCAAGCAATTAACACCTGCTTTTTTAACCGATCCGAAAATAAAAAAGCACATACACTCGGAATAATTAAATACGCAAAAACCAATAGTACCCCCGCAATCTCTACAGAAGAGGTCACCACCACCCCAAACGTTGCATAAAATAAAAAGTCCCAAGCGCGCGCATAGGGGATGGGCGCGTCATCCCGACTCACGGCCCAAAAAGGACGTCGAAATAGATAATGAATCAGTCCCACGCACCCATACATAATCGCCAGCTTAATCACTTCTCCCTGATCAACATAAAGTAAATTACCAACTAACATATGTTTTAAATGTTCCGCTTCTGCAGGAATAAAATTTAAAATTAAAATTGCCACAGCCGCTGCAACGGCATACACAATGCCAATAATACCCTCGTGAGGAACACGCATATGCCGATATCGCGAGAGCGCAAAAAATAGGGCTCCCAACAACGTAAATCCCAATGAAAAAAAATAAGAACCCATTGTATGGAAAGGCCAGCCCAGAGCATATCCAACAAGCGCCCCTAACGCAGCCAATTGCGCCAAAGCCAAATCCACAAAAATGACACCACGCGTCAGAACATGCAAACCAAGATAGGCATGAATCAGCGCCAAAATAAGACATGCCGCTATCGGCAATAGCATAAAAGCAAGCATTATAAAGACACCTTTGTCGTAATCTGTTTTACAGAATAATCAAAAATATCGGTATAATTTACAACCCCTGTCATGCCTCCGGCTGAAGTAGCCAGAACCAACAAAGGAATTCCTGCGTCTTTAGCTACTTTTTCACATGCTCGCAAATTATCATACGGAGCAGCAATAATAAATTGGATACGATCTCGCTTAACCTGAGCAATCAGAGACAATAAATGCCCCGGCGAAGGAGGAATACCAGGTTTAGGCTCTATTTCTCCTAGAACAGAAAATCCAAATCGCTCTGCAAAATAAGGCCACCCTCTGTGAAACGTTAAAATCTTCATCCCTTTATAAGGCTTCAAAGCAGACTTCCAATTTATAATTTTGCCATCAAGCTCTTGGACATACGCCGTATAATTATGTACAAAAAACGCCTTTTCCTGAGGAGATATCGCAATAAGCGCATCCAAAATCGACTTCGCAATCACTTTGCCATTTTCAGGGTCCAGCCAATAATGAGGATTACCAAAGATATGAATATCCCCCATACTGCCATCTATTTTTCCCTGAGGAATTTGAAGCTTTTTAATATGCAATGAAGCGTCCACATACCCGGGTTTCCCAAGTCGCGCACGAGGATTTTTGGCAGCATCCATAATGGAATCCATCCAACTATCCAAATCCATACCAATACGGACCACAATATCTGCCTGATGTACACGCGCTACCATAGATGGACGAGCATCGACTTGGTGCAAATCTTGCGCACCAGATGTAAGCGAAACAACCGAGACACGATCCTTTCCAATCGACGCTGCAATATTAGCCAAATCCATGGTGCTGGTTACAACCTGCAGGGGGCCAGCCTGCAGGGTACTCGAAACAAAAAGAATACCTAAAAATAAATTAATTAATCGCATGACTATGCGGACCAAGACCAAAGATAACTTGAACGATTGTTTCCGAAGATTTTTTATCTAAATCATAACTTGATTGCACACGAAATTTTGACGTCTCTGTTAAAGAATGTGTCACAACACCAGTCAACATCTTTGATCGATCATTTTCAGCATCCAAAGAATCACTCATATCAAAACGAAGCCCCGTCTCCCAATACCGATCAAACTTATACACTAAATAACTATAAGCTCCCCATCGCTTTACATTATTAGATACAGAATATAATACTTCATTTAGAAATTTGAGGCGTGATGAAGATCCAGGATACAGAACATACGTCATATCTAAGCCATAAACAGACGTATTATTATCAAATACACCATTCAAACCTGAGCTTAATTCTGAATTATTATCCAAAGCAAATGAAGTAGACAAACGCGCAGAATAAAATGCCCCCGAAAAGATACCCGGTTCGTCAGAAACAGGCGCCTGCCAGCTTCCTATTTGTGCTTGAAGAAAAAACGGCAAAGGAAATAAATAATCTACCGACAATCCTTCTCCAGTCAATCCATCATCGGCTAAAAAAGTACCTAGAACAGTGGGGCGCGTCGCAAATCCCCATTGCTCAGGATGCAATCCATTGATCTTTCCAAACTCAATTCTTTTGGTTCCTAATTTAAATCCAAAATTATCGTAAAAATTAGTAGCCGTCATAAACGCCTCTTCTATACCAATGGCCAATTGCCCTACCTCATCACGAGAAAGCGTCATAAAAACATCAGCTCTAACCGACGGATACAAGTAACCTTGAACAACAAACTCTGCCTCATTTAAACGAACAGGTTGTCCAGTATTACCTTGAATCATACCAATAAAACTAAAATCAGGAGTATCCCACGGCGCCTTTCTCATTAACTTATAAACATCCTCGGACTGAGCAATCCTAGTCTGAGCAAGCTGAGCCAGATTAATCGGCTGAGCAACCGTAAATACCGAATACATACATACAAACAAAAACGCAATAATAATGCGCATAAATTTCTCCTTAAAATTAAGCTTAAAACAAGGCCCCCCAACCCCCTAAAGGGGGCGAAAGGCCTAATAAATGTTCTGCGCCCCCTTTAGGGGGTTGGGGGGCTTATTTCTTAAAAAAAGGTGGATCCCGTGCCCCCAAAGACAAAAGAGAAATCGATTGGAGAGACAAAATAAAATAAGTAAAACTCCCAAGAACGAGAGCCAGAACAACAAGCAAAAATCCAGATGCCGGCACAACACCGTGCGACACCACATCCACGAACTGACACACCGCACAATCGCTATGCGATACGAGAGAATGATGAATATGAAAAATACTGCCCGAAAATAATAAAACCAAAAATAGTGAGGCAGCGACAAAAGAAAATCTAAAGCGGGAAATCATAGGATGCAGAGCGTAACATAAAACAAGCAATTTTAGAATTTCAAATCTACGCTATAATGAAATCAGAATGAAATCCCTCAATAAAAAAAATATATTAGTGGCCGACAACGACCCTTCTATTATTTCTATCTTCGACTTCATCCTCCAGCAAGTCGGCTACCCTGCACTTACAACCAGTTCAGGAAGACGCTGCCTCGATCTTATTAGCCAGAATCCTCAACTCACACTCTTGTTTTTAGACATCAATCTCAAAGATATTTCTGGCATTGAACTCATCAAAGAAATTCAAAAACGTAATCCAAATCTGCTGATCTTACTCATGACCGGTTATGGCGTTGATAACATACTCGCCCCTGCCTTTGACCTAGGCATTTACGGAATTATCTATAAACCTTTTGATATTGAAGAAGTCATGGAAATTCTGAATACGCTATTCAAAACAAAGTCCGACATGAACCCCAATGCCTAATAGTACCCCCCATACTATCGATACCGTCATCAAGTCTCTCAAAGACAGACTCCTCTCCAAACAAGAGATTCTAGAGAAACTGTCGTTAGGTCTTAAAAATGGCTTTCATTTTTCAAATGTTTCGATCTATCTAATTGATGCGGATACAGAAAAAATCACCCTTCAACATCCCAAAGAAAATCCATGGCCTCTACCTACTTTAGAAAAAAAATGGCTTCTTATGCAACATCAAACTCAGTGCGAGTCACAGACAAAACTGCATTACATAGCCGATCGGAGTACGTTCAAATACATTGATCCAAACCAACAAAAAAAAGACATCGCAACCTATGACTATACCTGCGACGACAGCCTATCTATTGTACTCTGTGCCGAAGACAACACACCCTTTGGAATCGTCTTCGCAAATAACTGGTCCAAAAGAGAAAAGATAGGCTCTCAAGAAAATGAACCTCTAATAATTAAATTAATCCATACCGTCGAAACTGCATTAGACAATCTACTCATCCATCAAAAAATAGAAAACCTTATGAGTGATCGCAAGGTTTTAAAAGAACGTCTTCAAAAAGATGAAGAATCTCTCAAGCGCCGCATCCTAGAATTAAGCGTTTTATATGACACTTCAACGACACTAGGAAACGTACTCAATCGTGACGACATTGTGCGACTCATCATTCAAGCCCTCTATAAAGTGCTACACTTTGACCTCTGCGTCATTTTACTTCTAGAGTTTGTACCCGATGGTGAATTAATTACACATCTCAGGACACCCATTCAATCAGACATACTGAAAGAAATACAAAACGATGTTATCAGCGGCATCACCCCTTTTACACAAAAAGCTATTGACCCTAAAAAAATCACCTACAGCCAAGAAGAATCCTATACCAAAAAAAATGTTCTGACAGAACCCATGCGCTCGTTTGCCAATATCCCGCTTCTTTTTAAAGAAGAGATTATTGGCATGCTCAATGTATGCTCCGCAGAAAAACATACCTTCTCAAAAAACGAAATGACCTTTTTACACACAATGGCCAACCAACTCGCCTCACATCTTGGACGTCTCAAAATTATCCAACAACTTGAAAAGTCCAAAATGGACTCCCTCATCCAAAGCATGACCGATGCAGTTATTATGCTCAACGCCAGCCATCAAATCGAAATTATCAACCCTGCAGCAAGAGCTTTATTCTCGACAGATCCCCAATTTAAAAACGATGAAAAATTAATGGATCTTCTAGTAGAAAGTGGTATTTATAGTTTGTATCAAACAACCATCGACTCTCAAACATTCCTAACCAATCATGAAATTACTTTTAACGATAAAATTCTGAATACCAATATTTCCCCAGTTATCGACAATGAAGACAACCCCGTCGGCACCGTTATGGTATTCCGAGACATCACAGAAATCCAAAAAATAAACCGCGTCAAAACACAACGCTTAGAAGTGATTGCAAAAGTCGATCAGATTATTAATTCCATCTCTAATTTAGAAAACTTACTCAACGTTTTAATGAATTTCATTCTATCTATTGCTCATGCAGAAATGGGCGCCATTCAACTAAAACTAGAAAATCAGTTATTCACAAAAGTCCATGCTAATTTCCCCGATAAAGTGAGAAATGAATATAAATTTCGAAATGGTGAAACTATTACAGAATACGTAAACCGTACACAAGAGCTCTACTATATTAAAAAATATTTTGAAAATCCCGCAGTAAATCCAAATGTAAAAACATTAATAGACTCCTATATCTGCATCCCAATTATTGTACAAAATCAACTCATCGGACTCATCCACATCGCCAGAAAATTTGGTTCCACAGAAGAAACCTTTACCCCCGACGACATCAATACATTACTCACCATCACATCTCTATCAGGAACATCCATCTATAGCGCCCTGCTATATCAAGATAATCTCAAAAAACAAACCATAGACCAAGAACTGAAAGTAGCCCATGCCATTCAAAAACGACTACTCCCCAGTACCTTACCGGAACTACCCAACATCTCTTTTGGTGCATGTTCGATACCTGCACACGAAATTGGTGGAGACTATTACGACTTTTTCGATCTTAAAAAAGACTGTCTCGGCATTGTCGTAGCAGACATTGTAGGAAAAGGAATCCCTGCCGGTCTCTACATGGCACTCCTAAAAAGCATTCTGCACACACACATTCCACGTTTTGCATCCCCTAAAAAAACACTACAAGAAGTCAATAAGCTTCTCTTCAATGATCCCGTCACAGACAAATTTGTGCCGCTCATTTTCGTGAGTCTTAATCCCAAAACCCTCACCTTGCAATACTGTAATGCAGGCCATGAGCCGGCATTACTTCTTCGAAAAGACAAATTCACCACACTAGACACCGTCGGATTTCCACTCGGCGGAGATGAAAACATGGTCTACGAACAAAAAAACATGCAACTAGAACATCAAGATATCCTACTCATTTTTACAGATGGCATCACCGAAGCACGTAATGAGAAAAACCAACTCTTTGGACAAGTAAGACTCAGAAATCTTATCCGAAAACATAGTGCAAAACCCGCACAAGAAATTGTTGACCTATGTTACAAAACCATACAAACCTATTGTACAAACCATACATTACAAGATGATTTTACACTGATGATTCTCAAAGTAGACCTAAAAAAAGACCCCCCAAAGCCAGTCCCAAGTCTTATAAGCGAAACCACATATACACTCACGAGTGAGATAAAACATATTAAATGGGTGCGTCAAAAATTAGAAGAACTCACAAAAACAGTTGGATTTTCTGATAGCGACATCTATAATCTCAAGCTTGCGATAAATGAGGCCCAGGCCAACATTATCGAGCACTCTTACCAAAATAGAGAAGATGGTAAGATTGTTATAAAAATGACACTATATACAGATCATATTGACGTGCATCTTAAAGATTTTTGTGATCCTAAAACACAACAAAAAACGACCAAGGGTGAAAAACACTTAAAGGAATTAGATGGATCTGGATTGGGCTTATTTTTAATATATAGCCTAATGGATAACGTCGAAACTATTAAACTGCCTACAGGAACTGAATTAATTTTAACAAAATACATCACTAAATAAGGGGACGTCGTATGGAAATCATAAAAAAACAAATTAACAAAAACCTCATTAAAATTAATCTTGGTACAGCAATTAATTCAGAAAATTCTGACGTCATCGGATCTGTAGAATTAGACATCGAAACACAAGCGCAATTTATTGAAATGATTAACACTCTTTTAGACGCTAAAAATCTCCACATCATTCTTGATATGAGCAATATCAGCTACATCGATTCATCAGGACTATGGTCTCTATTCGAAAGCCATAAAAAAGCGGAACAAAAACTTGGAAAAATAGTTCTCTTAAATCCAACAAAAGATGTTTTAAGAGTGCTTGAAATCACAAAGATGTCTACAAAGATAGCCGTCTTCACCAACGAAAAAGAAGCTATAAAAACCTTTGCCGCATAATCCCATGACAGATCAAATTCCTCATATTTCAGAAGAAAACGTTCGCCTCTCAAAGCGAAATGCATTAATACAAACAGGCAATCCCTACGCCTATCGGTTTGATAGAACCCACACGCTTCAAGAACTCATCGACATCTACACCACAGCTGAAAAAACGCTTCCCGAAGGACTTCCCGAAGTTAAAATAGCTGGCCGTATCATTGCAAAAAGAGGCCACGGCAAAGCCTGTTTCGGAAATCTTTTGGATGACAGCGGCACTCTTCAATTTTATGCAAACAGCGCCCTTGTTCCAGAAGAAGCGTATCAAACACTTCTCACGTTAGACGTTGGCGATTTCATCGGTATAACAGGCGTCCCTTTCTACACAAATCGCGGAGAATTTTCTATCAAAATGCACAGCTACATCCTCCTCACCAAATCCCTAAAGCCACTCCCCGAAAAATACCACGGCCTCCAAAACAAAGAACTCCGCTACAGACAACGTTACGTAGATCTCGTTGCAAATCCAGAAGTCAAACAAACATTTAAAACCCGATCCATCATTATCCAAAAAATAAGACAATTTTTAGGAAACGAAGGCTTCTTAGAAGTAGAAACCCCCATCCTACATACCGTCTATGGTGGTGCAGCAGCACGTCCATTTATCACCCATCACAACGAACTTGGCCAAGACTCATTCCTAAGAATTGCCACAGAACTCCACCTCAAACGACTCATCGTTGGTGGCTTCGAAAAAATCTACGAAATTGGCCGAATCTTCAGAAACGAAGGCGTCTCATACAAACACAACCCCGAATTTACCTCCATCGAACTCTACCAAGCCTACGCCGACTACACAGATATGATGACACTCACAGAAACCCTCATTTCAGATTTAGTCTTCGCTATCCATGGCACTTACGAAATTAGTTACCAAGACAAACTCATTAATTTCAAAGCCCCTTTTGCACGTATGACACTCTCAGATGCGCTCTCTACATACGCCAACATCACCCCCGATGCAGACACACAAACACTCCGAAACAAAGCAAAAGAATTGGGCCTTGATATCAGCCTCAATCCAGAAAAAGGACAACTCATTGCCCACATTTATGACAAAGCCGTTGAGGCACAATTGATACAACCTATTTTCATTACAGACTATCCGTGGGAAACCTCTCCCCTTGCCAAACGTCATCGCGACAACCCCGCTCTTGTTGAACGTTTCGAATTGATTATTTCGGGCATGGAATTGGCCAATGCGTTTTCAGAATTGAACGACCCCATCGAACAACAAGCCCGATTCGAAGACCAATTAAAAGCCCAAGAAGCCGGTGATGACGAAGCCCACCAAATGGACGACGATTATGTTAATGCTCTGAAGTACGGCATGCCCCCAACCGGAGGACTCGGCATCGGCATCGATAGACTGGTCATGCTACTCACAGATTCCCATTCCATCAGAGATGTTCTATTTTTCCCCCACATGAAAGACAAATCAGTTTAATAAAATAAGGACTTTGCTATACTAAATAAAATGCCTAAAAAAGAAAAATTAAAGCTTGCACTCATACTGTTCATCATCATAGCCGCAACCACTATATTATTTACGATTCCCATTAAATTAGGACTCGATTTACAAGGTGGCACCCAACTTGTTTTAGAAGCAAAAGAAACTTCCACCCAAAAAATAGACAACGAAACCATTCAAGGTGTCATGTCTGTTATCAGAAATCGCATCGACGGCTTGGGTATTAGCGAACCTATCATAAGCCAAAAAGGCTTCAAACAAATTATCGTCCAGCTACCCGGGGTTAAAGATCCCGAGCATGCTATTAAAATGGTAGGCGAGACAGCGCAACTTGAATTTGTAGAAGGTGAATGGGCTCCCGGGGATGTCAGCAAACTAACGCCAGAAAAGCTGCAAATACTAGCAGGTACTGATGCCAAAATAGATAAAGTCATCAGCTACGATAACCAGGGAAAAGTCACAAGTGAACGTGCCATCATCCTCAAAACAACCGCTCTAACCGGAAAAGATCTACAGTCCGCAAGCCCAGGCAACGACCAAAATGGCAACCCCATCGTCAACATTGAATTCACCAAAGAAGGCGCCAAAAAATTCCAAGAAGTCACACGCAGAAATACAGGAAAACCCCTCGCCATTATTCTTGATCACAAAATCATCTCCGCCCCCAATATTAACGAAGAAATTGCCGGCGGAAGAGCCCAAATTTCTGGTCATTTCAGTGTCCAAGAAATGCGTGATCTAGTCATCAAACTTAAGGCAGGTGCGCTTCCAGTACCCGTCGAAATTGTCTCGCATAAAGTAGTCGGGCCTACACTCGGAAAAGATTCGATTGAGAAAAGTAAAATTGCGGGTGCAATAGGTACACTCGTTGTACTTCTATTTATGTTTTTCCTATATCGTATACCTGGTATTGCTGCTAACATCGCACTACTTATCTATATCTTAATCTCTTTTGCCATTCTCAAACTACTCCACGCAACACTCACCCTTCCAGGACTCGCGGGATTTATGCTGACCATCGGGATTGCTGTAGATGCCAACGTCTTAATCTTTGAACGCATCAAAGAAGAAAGAGCCCAAGGCCAATCCCTTCAAGCATCTATTCAACATGGATTTTCCCGTGCAAGAGTATCTATTTTAGACTCCAACATCACCACACTTATCGGCGCAGCAGCCCTATTTGCACTTGGGACAGGAAGTATAAAAGGATTTGCCGTCACGCTATCAGTCGGTATTCTAGTAAGTATGTTTACGGCCATCACAGTTACACGTGTAATATTAAATATTTTTGTTCGGAATTGTGCTAATGAAGATCGCATTTTTAAAGGACAGCCATGAAAACTTTTCAATTCAAATTTATTGAAAAAAAGAATTTTTTCTATACCCTCTCTACACTACTCATTATAACCGGGTTTACCCTCATGGCGCTTCGCGGACTTAAAGCAGAACCCGTTTTAAATTGGGGCATCGATTTTGTCGGTGGAAGCACTCTCAATCTAAAATTCCCAACACTCGAAGCACAACTCGCACAAGCTGATCAAAAACAACAATCTCGACAAGACATCACAACACAATTCATCGAACGCATTCGCACATCCTTAACTCAATTAAGCTTAGAAAAAAGCAGCATACAAATCACCCCAGAAGATGAAATCTTGATTAAAACAAACTCATTAGACACCGCCGCTCTAAAAAAAATACAAGCCCAGCTACAAAAAGATTTTGGTTCCATAGAAACTCTTGAAGTAGATTTTATCGGACCCAGCATTGGACAAGAATTACGCAATAAAAGCATCTGGATTATCCTAACAGTTTGCACCTCACTGCTCCTTTTTATATCCTGGAGATTTACATTTTCATACGGTATTGCCGCCATAGCAGCACTATTTCATGACGCACTCGCAACACTTAGCATAGCCTCAATTTTCTTCATAGAAGTAGATACAGGATTTATTGCAGCTATGCTTACAGTTCTAGGCTATTCCATGAATGATACCATCATTATTTTTGACCGGATTCGCGAAAATTTAGTTCAAAGAAAAACAACGCAAAGCATTATGAACATTACAAATTTATCACTCAACCAAACGCTAACCAGGACCATTAACACCGTCCTAACCGCCCTCATCATGCTCATCGCCATGATTATCTTCGGAGGCAATACGATTAGATCCTTTCTCGTTGTTCTATTTATCGGCATTGCATTAGGGACTTACTCGTCACTCTTTATTGCAAGCCCAGTATTTGTATATTTTTCAAACAAGAAAGAAGCAGCAAACCCACCAGAAAAAGTGACCGTTAAGAAATAAAAAGTCTCACTCGCTAAACTGGCCCATCTTTCTAAACTTCATATAGCGTTCTTCTTGAATTTTCTTAACATCGGTTATTTTTTTATAGGCATTCAAATTTTTTAAGACCACTTTCTTAATAGACGCTGCCGCGGCTTCCCAATCATAATGTGCGCCACCCAACGGCTCTTTAATGACATCGTCAGCCACACCCAAAGCCACAATATCTGTCGCCGTAATCTTCAAACTTTTGGACGTTACATCTGACTTCGCCGCATCATGAAACAAAATAGACGCGCATCCCTCAGGCGAAATCACTGAGTAGACCGCATATTCCATCATATACACTTTATTAGACACGCCAATACCCAGCGCACCACCAGATCCACCTTCACCAATAACAACCGTAATCACAGGCACTGTAAGCCCCGCCATCTCACGCAAATTACGTGCAATCGCTTCGGCTTGGCCACGCTCTTCCGCACCCAAACCTGGGAACGCACCTGGCGTATCAATAAACGTGACAATCGGCATCGAAAATTTCTCGGCCATTTTCATTAATCTCAGTGCTTTACGATATCCCTCAGGATGGGGCATACCAAAATTACGATAAATATTTTCTTTGGTGTCATGACCTTTTTGGTGGCCAATAACCATTACGCGATGCTTCTTTAAAAAACCCACTCCGGCCACAATAGACGGGTCATCCCGAAAGGCGCGATCTCCGTGCAACTCTATAAAGTTTTCTAAAATTAGACGAAATAGACTACTACTATCAGGCCGGTTCGGATGCCGTGAAATTTGCACGACTTGGGCCGGCGACAAATCCGTATAAATAGTTTTTTTCAGAGTATCCGCTCTCGCTTCAATACGTTCTATTTCTCGACTCAAATCAACATCTCCCTCAAGAGAAAGCTGCTTTAATTGGGCAATTTTCTCGTAGAGTTCTTGAAGTGGCGCCTCAAAAGCTAAAGTCTTCATATTTCAGCCCCATGCGGATCTAATAACATCACTAAATCAAATAAAAGCTGGCGCATTTCACACCGAGGCACCACACGATCAACCATGCCATGCTCTAATAAAAATTCTGCTCTCTGAAACCCTTTTGGCAATTTCTGACGAATGGTTTGTTCAATTACCCGAGGACCTGCAAATGAAATAAGCGTTCCTGGCTCTGTTAAATTAACATCCCCCAACATCGCAAAACTCGCACTGGTACCACCTGTAGTTGGATCGCAAACCACAGAAATATAAGGGACAGAAACAGCTGCCAAACGACTCAAAGCAGCACTCGTTTTAGCCATTTGCATCAAACTTAAAATACCTTCTTGCATACGCGCCCCACCGGACGCTGTAAAAATAATAACAGGGTGTTTATTCTCAACACCGGCTTCAATCAACCGTGTAATTTTCTCACCCACAACAGACCCCATAGATCCGCCCATAAATCCAAAATCCATAATCGCTACATTAACAGCCTTCCCCTTTAATAGGGCACGACCTGTTCTAACGGCATCTTTAACACCACTTTTTTTCTGTGCTCTTTTAATACGATCCGCATACGCTTCTGTATCCGTAAACGTGAGAAAATCAACAGGTCCAATACCGGCGTTCGTCTCTTCAAAAGAATCGGCATCAAATAAAAATTTCAGCCTCTCCTCTGGAGAAATCCTAAAATGATAGGCACATTTGGGACAGACTTTAAAATTTGATTCTAGATCTTTAAGAAAAAGCACTTCAGAACACGCCAAGCATTTGACCCATAGGTCACCTGGAATATTGAGCTTTTTGGAGGAAGGCCTCCGTTTTTCTTTGTTTGCAAACCAATCAACAATTGACATAAAAAAATTCCATGAGATATACTTTGAGGTTCGTTCGAGTTCATATCATAACCAATATCACCATCAACGTCAATTTTAATGAGGGATCACAATGGCAAATACAAAATCAGCAAAAAAAAGCATTCTTGTTAGTAAGAGAAATCAAGAACGTAACAGCAATTTCAAAAGCAAGATGAAAACATTCATCAAAAAAGCACAAGCTGCGATTGAACAAAAAGCAGAAAACAAAAGTGAAGTTGTAAAAGTGGCTTTGCAAGTTATCGACAAAACAGCAAGCAAAGGCATCATTAAAAAACAAACTGCGTCACGAAAAAAATCAAACCTAGCGACAGCACTAAACAAAAGCAACAAATAACGCCTATGAGCCCCAAGAGAAGACCCCTTCTTCTCCTACTCTTCATTCTTCTTTTTAACTTCTCAACTATTACCTATGGTGAGCCAAAAACTCACCATCTCCTCATCAACAAAAACAAATTTACCGTCGAAATAGCCAAAACCCCCGAAGAACGGCGCAAGGGCCTCATGTTCAGAGAATCCCTGGCAGACCATCACGGCATGCTGTTCGTCTTTGATCAGGACAAAATCCACAGCTTCTGGATGCATAACACCCTGATCCCCCTCGACATCATCTGGATCGGTGCCAACAAAAAGATTGTCTTCATACAAGAAAATACAAAACCATTCGACGACACCCCTATCACCCCGTCTCAAAAAGCACGCTATGTCCTAGAAGTACCCGCCGGAACCGTCAAGAAATTGCACCTCGCCCCCAACGATAAAATTACTTTACAATAATCCCAGACCGCTCACTATCAGAGACAGTCCCTAAAGAATAATTTGGGATCTCGTCATAGGCAAAAATTCTATAATAATAACGCTTGTTTGGTAGTACCGAAGTATCTCTAAATGTTTCAGCTAGTCCCTGATACACCACAACGCCATCTTGAGGACCACTCGGGAAATTGTTTTCTTTACGACGAATCACGATGCCCGCCAAATCTGCATTAGACGGATTTTTCCAAGTCAACTCAATATAATTATTAATTTCATTTTCAAGCAACTTAAACTGAGACGGAACCGCAGGCGCACTCTGATCATCGGGAATAGCCGAAATTGGATCACTAAATGGCCCTAAATTGCCAGACTTATCATAAGCCCGATGATAAAAGGTATACAAAGATCCATTCTTTAAAGAATGGACTGCATAAGTTGAAACATTGCCCACATCAACCCGTATCATATTAGAAGAAGCCGTTTCTTCTCCATAATAAAGCAAGTAACCGGCAATATCTTTTTCAGAGTTTTTAGGCCAAGAAAAAACAACACCATCATCCAAACTTTGGACCGTCAGAGAAGCAGGTTTTACCGGTGGTATAAAATCCGGACCTGAAGGCCCCTTATCATCCGACGACGACCCTGTTCTGCCACAAGAAAAAAGCATCGTGCTAACAAATATAATACCTACAAATCGCGCAAAAATACCCATGTCTTTCAGTGTAACATACGATATAATAACGCCCAATGGCCAGAAAAAGTTCCACCACAAAAGATACTGACGACACACTCTATACGCAACGAGAAGGCGAATATATTGCCGTTTTTTTAGTGTTTTTTTCACTCTTCATTTTTGTGAGCAATCACTTCCCCGACACGACGGGTATCATTGGGAAAATAGTCGTCCAGTTTTTAGGACAAAGTCTCTTTGGACAAGGCATTCTCTATCTACCAGCATTTCTACTTCTAACCGCTTTTTCCCTCGTTTTTGCGAAATCCAGAAGAAACCTTACCCTGGTCACCACCCTCTTTGGATTCATCGCCTTAACCATTTTCTTAGAACTCAAAATCAATCATGAGCCCATCAAATTTAGCTGGCCGCTACCCCTCAATGCAGGCGGCATTATCGGTTATATCGGACTATGGATTAGCAATTTTTTAATTGGGCCGTTTGGCACTCACATACTACTCATCACGGTACTCACGCTCTGCGTTTTAATTTTCTTTAATCTTTCTATTCGAAAAACATTAAAATTTATTGGCAACGCCATTTTCGTAGAAGCAGAGGAAAAACCTATTCCAAAAAGGCGCGCGCTTCCGGTCGAAAAAACAAATTGGTACAGTTGGTTTAAAAAAGAAAAGCCCCCTGTAGAAAAAGATGAGGAGGACGAAGAAGACGAGGACGAAGAACCTGAAAAACAAAAGCCTCAAGTCATGTTTCATCCAGAGGATAGTGAAGAAGACATCGCACAAATTGAAATTAACCCGCCCACTATTCAAACACCCTTAAGTTTTAAGCGCCCTCAAAAACAAACGGAATATCATTCCAACTTGCCTTACAAATTTCCACCCCTAAGCTTACTCACAAAACCAGGACAAATTTTCAAAAACTCAAAAGCTTCCATTGATAAACACCAAGAGAACGCCAAAATTTTAGAAGACACATTGGCCAGCTTTAACGTCGCAGCCAAAGTGGTCAATATCACGCCTGGCCCCAGCATTACGCGATACGAACTGGCCCCTGGCGTCGGTGTAAAAATCAGCAAAATCACCAATCTAGCCAACGATATCGCCCTCAAATTGGCCGCCCCAGATGTTCGTATCGAAGCGCCTATCCCAGGGAAATCGCTCATCGGCATCGAAGTCCCTAACACCAAAACCGAAACTATTACGCTCCGAAATATTATCGAAGGCACGCCTTTTTTTGATCAAGACTCCAAACTCGTTAGCGCCGTCGGCATGACCATTTCCGGAGAAGCCATTCTGATGGATCTCGGTAAGATGCCCCACGTTCTCATAGCCGGGGCCACGGGTTCTGGGAAAAGTATTTGTCTCAATACCATTATTATTTCCATCCTCATGCGCGCCACGCCAGACGAAGTAAAAATGCTCATGATCGATCCCAAAAAAGTAGAACTTAGTCTCTACGAAGACATCCCCCATCTCATCGCACCTGTTGTAACAGACCCCCACAAAGCAGCCGCGACACTTAAACGTTGGGCCCTCACCGAAATGGAAAATCGCTATGAAACATTCTCTCGCGTAGGCGTCAAAAATATTGAAGGCTTCAACCAAAAAATAGAAAGTTGTATCGAACTCGGCAAAACAGACGAAGAAGCCGCCCGCGAAAAATTAAACACGTTTCTCTATCCAGACGGTGACATTGGAGACGTCAATTTTGAACCTAAAAAACTACCTTACATCGTCGTCATTATCGATGAATTAGCAGACCTTATGATGGTCGCATCGCAAGAAGTAGAAACCACCATTTGCCGACTCGCACAAATGGCCCGCGCCACAGGCATACACCTCGTCATTGCCACCCAACGTCCCAGCGTCAACGTCATCACCGGCCTCATCAAAGCCAACATCCCCTCTCGCATTTCTTTTTACCTACAATCCCAAATCGACTCTAGAACTGTACTCGACATGGGCGGCGCAGAAAAACTCCTCGGAAAAGGCGACATGCTCTATTCCCCAGTAGGCTCTTTCAAACCCCAACGCATTCAAGGCGTTTTTGTCAGCGAAAAAGAAATCAAAAGCATCGTCAGTTTTGTTAAAGATCAGGCTAAACCACAATACCTAGACGAACTCATCGACATCGAACCGCTTGAGTCCAGCAGTAGTAATAGCAAAGAAACAGGTGCCGACGTAGACGATGATTTACTCGAAGAAGCCAAGCGCATTATTATGACCACACAATACGCCTCCACGTCTTACCTCCAACGAAAACTCAGAATCGGCTATAATCGAGCAGCGCGCCTCATGGATGAACTTCGTGAACAAGGCGTCATCGCACAATACGCAAACCAAAAAGGACCTAGAAACGAATGAAAATCGGCCTACTCGGCCTCGGCAATGTTGCTGAGGGAATTTTATCCATCTTAAAAGATAATCACAAATTGCTTCAGGCCAGAACTGGCGAATCGTTCGAGGTCAAATCTGCACTCGTCCGAAACCTAGAAAAAGCACAGGAAAAAGCACCTTCTTCGCTTAAATTAACTGCCCAAGCCAGCGACATTTTAGAAGACCCCAAAATCGATATCGTCATCGAAGTCATGGGCGGCGAAGAACCCGCGCTCACCTACATCAAAACTGCACTCAAAAACAAAAAACACGTCATCACAGCCAACAAAGCCATCATTGCCCAACACAGACCCGAACTACTCAAACTCGCACAAGAAAACAACGTCCAACTTCTCTTCGAAGCCTCCGTCGCAGGCGGCATTCCCATTATTCGAACCCTCACCATTGGCTACGCCGCAAATCACATCCACTCCCTCTACGGCATCCTCAATGGCACCACCAACTACATCCTCACCAACATGGAACGTGAAGAAAAAGAATATCCCCAAATTCTCAAGAATGCCCAAAAACTCGGATTCGCAGAAGCAGATCCCACCATGGACATCTCCGGCTTAGATGCCGCCTACAAACTCATCATCCTGGCTGGAGTCGCCTTTCATACAACCATCAATCTAGAAGATATCTACTACGAAGGCATCGACAACATCACCCTCAAAGACATCACCTACGCCAAAGACCTCGGCTATAAAATAAAGCTACTCGCCATCGGCAAAACCAACCCCACAATCTTCAAAGTTCACCCCACTCTCATCCCCATTTCACATCCACTCGCTGGCATCGACAACGAATTCAATGCCATCTTCATCGACGGCAACGCTGTAGGAGAATCCATGCTCGTCGGCAAAGGTGCAGGCGCACTCCCAACCGGCTCAGCCATCGTCTCCGACCTCATCGAAATAGCCCTCACCCCCAAAAAACAAATCCCCTTCATCGAAGACAAAACCGCCAAACTATCACCCATCGAAAAAACCTACTCACAATTTTATATTCGCCTCACCGTCGCAGACAAAGTCGGCACCCTAGAAAAAATCACCGGCCTACTCAGTAAACAAACCATCAGTCTCTCCAAGCTTTTTCAAAAAGAAAAAACAAAAAACACCGCCGAAATCGTCATGATCACCCACGTCGTCCAAGAAAGTCACATGAAAACAACGATCGCAAACCTCATTGTATTGCCAGAAATTATAGAGGCCCCGGTTGTTATTCGGGTTGGGTTGGAAGAACCAACGGCGTAATCAGTGATTATTGAAAACAAAAACGTCTTATTCCAAGGTATTAAAGACCTTCTCTACAATGCGCGCGCGTATGTAATAAAAACCGTAAATTCGGCAATGGTCATCACCTACTTTGAAATAGGTCGCTTAATCATCGAGCATGAGCAAGGCGGTCAAGAAAAAGCACTATACGGAGAAGAAACTCTCAAACAACTCAGCATTGAACTAACAAATGAATTCGGAAAAGGATTTTCCGCCACCAATCTAAAACAGATGAGAACATTTTATTTAACCTATGGAAAAGGTCAGACACTGTCTGCCAAATTCACCATTAGCTGGTCCCATTATGTTTTTCTCATGCGTCTAGAACCCAACGAAAGAAATTTCTACGAAATAGAAGCGGCACAAAACAATTGGTCCCTTAGAGAATTAAAACGCCAATTTGATTCTGCCCTATACGACAGACTCCAGTTAAGCCGAAACAAAGACGAAGTCAAAGCACTAAGCGAAAAAGGCCAAGTCATTACAACCCCACAAGATGCCATTAAAGACCCTTATATTCTCGAATTTTTAGGCTTAAAAGAAGACAAAAGTTATTCCGAAAGCGAACTTGAACAAGCCATCATCGATAAAATCGAACATTTCTTGCTAGAACTAGGAAAAGGCTTTTCTTTTGTAGGCAGACAGCAACGATTTACATTTGGCGAAGAACATTTTTTCGTAGACTTGGTATTCTACAACCGCCTATTACGCTGCTTTGTCATAATCGACTTAAAACTTGGAAAGTTAAAACATCAAGACCTGGGTCAAATTCAGATGTATGTCAATTACTACGATCGCTACGTAAAAACAGAAGACGAAAATCCCACCATTGGCATCGTCCTATGCAAAGACAAAGAAAACAGCCTAGTTGAAATCACACTACCCAAAGACAACCAACAAATTTTCGCGAGCGCCTATCAAACCTACCTACCCACAAAAGAAGAATGGACAGCACAGCTGGTAGATATAGAGACTAGTTTAGATGAATAAAAATACAGGTGGGAAGACCATCACCACTTTTCTAGTCGACGGAAACCCCAACGGAATAAAGACCGTGTTTATTTCAAATAAAACATGTAAAGCCTTGGTCATCCCTCGCTCAAAATTAGCAGAGGCTTCAAGCAGAGAAGAACTGCAACAGCCTGCACTATACTTTCTCTTGAATGAAGACGATGAAAAACTCTATATCGGAGAAACAGAAGTTTTTTTTGATAGAGTCAAAAATCATCATGCCAATAAAATCTTTTGGGACAAAGCCATTATTTTTGTATCCAAAGACAACGACCTAACAAAATCTGACATTAAGTATCTAGAGTATCTTTCGTTAAAACAAGCAAAAGAAAATCCTAGATACAACCTCGATGAAAACAGAACTATGCCAAAACCTACCCATTTACCCGAACATCAAATAGCAACAGTTGAAGAATTTTTTGAAGATGTAAAAATCTTAACTTCATTTTTGGGTATTTCTATTTTTGAGAAAAATGAAAAAAAAGACCAAGCCCTCTTCTACTGTTCCGGAAGAGGCGCAAAAGCAACAGGCTTTTATGAAAATGGCTTTACCGTTCTAAAAGGTTCAATAGTTGCTGAATCCACAAGCAAAACATACCCAACCCCTGAAAAACGCCAACATCTTCTATCGGAGACATCAAAAAAAATCGAAACCGGCCTACTTGAATTAGAAAAAGACATACTTTTCTCTAGTCCAAGTACCGCAAGTAGCTTTTGCACAGGAACAAGCACCAACGGCTGGATAACTTGGAAAACCAAAGAAAATCAAACATTAGATGAAATTTTTCGAAAAATCTCCAAAAAATAATTGCACTAGATACCATATTTAAAAATAACCATCCTCTCAAAACAAATATCACCTTGCAATTTAAAGATGCATGCATTACGTTTAAAGTTGTTTGATTTCAAAAAAGGATGCCGCAATATGGATGAGCTAGCTATTTTTGAGAATTTTAGTATTCGTAGGATTTATGATAAAAAAAGTGAAACGTGGTTTTTTTCGGTTGTCGATATTATATCGGTATTAACCGATCAAAAAGAGTTCCAAAAAGCTAAAAGCTATTGGTCTACACTGAAAGGACGCCTGAAAAAAGAAGAGAGTCAGGTGGTCACAAATTGTGACCGACTGAAAATAAAAGCGCACGACGGCAAATATTATCAAACCGATGTCGCGAATGTCGAAACCATTTTTCGCTTAATTCAATCCGTCCCTAGCCCAAAGGCAGAACCCATAAAACTATGGCTTGCGAAAGTAGGACATGAGCGCATCCAAGAATTGGCCAATCCCGAGCAAGCCTTAGATCGGGCCAGAGACCACTGGAAAAAACTGGGCCGCTCTGAAAAATGGATTCAACAACGCATGATGAGCCAGGAAACCCGAAACAAACTAACGGATTACTGGAAAGATCACGGCGTCAAAGCAGGTGCAGAATATGCTGCCCTTACTAATATCATCCATCAAGAATGGAGCGATCTCAGTATCCATCAACACAAAAAACTCAAAGGCCTAGAAAGCCAAAATTTACGCGACCACATGAACGAAGCAGAACTTATTTTTACAGCCTTAGCAGAACTCTCTACACGCCAAATTGCGGAAAACATGCAAACCGATGGATTTCGAGAAAACAAATCCCCGCAAAAAAAGGCGGCGAAATCGCAAAAAATGCCAGAAAAGAATTAGAAGACAAAATAGGAAAATCAATCGTCACAGGAGAAAATTATCTCCCAACTACCTCAAAGAAGAAAAAAATTAAATGAAACTCAAATTCGATGCCAATCAACCGTATCAACACGACGCCATCAACGCCATCGCAACCATATTCGAAGGTCAACCAAAAGATGATAGCAACTTTGAATACGAGCTAAACGAATCAGGCAGCCTCAACCTCATTGCAGGTGTAGCCAACAAAATACTTCTTACCGAAAACCAGATATTAAAAAATGTTCAAACCATCCAAAAAAACAACGACATCCCCGTAACCAATAGACTAGATGGCATGAATTTTTCTATTGAAATGAAAACCGGAACCGGAAAAACCTACGTCTACCTGCGAACGATCTACGAACTAAACCAAACCTACGGATTTAAAAAATTTGTGATCGTTGTTCCTAGCGTGGCCATTCGAGAAGGCGTATTAAAAAACCTACAAATTACACATGATCACTTTCAAACACTTTACGAAAAAATCCCCGTCAATTTTAACGTCTACTCATCCAAAGTATCCCAATTACGAAGCTTTGCCACTGGCACTACCATCGAAATCCTCATACTCAACATCGACTCTTTTGCAAAAGATGAAAACATTATCAACAAAACCAATGAGCAATTAACCGGACAGCGCCCAATTGAATTCATACAAGCCACAAACCCCATTGTCATCATTGACGAACCACAAAATATGGAAACCGAAAAACGAAGTGACGCCCTCAAAAATCTAAACCCCTTATGCACCCTTCGGTACTCAGCCACTCACAAAAACACCTATAACCTGCTATATAGCCTCAACCCCGTCAAAGCGTACGATCTAGGACTCGTCAAACAAATTGAAGTAGACTCCATTCTAGCGAAGAACAGCAAAAATAGCGCCTTTATAACCCTTGATCAGATCACCGCCACAAAAACCCGTATTACAGCCAAAATAACCATAGATGTAAATGGCAAAAACGAGGTCCAAAGAAAAACCCTCACCGTTAATCAAGACGATGATTTATACAAGTTGTCACAAGAACGAGAAATCTATAAAGACGGCTATATTATTGAAGAAATAGACGCATCCAATCAGTGCCTCACGTTTTCAAACGGAACCTCTCTTATCGTCGGCCAAAATCAAGGCGGATTAACAGATGAAATCATGAAATACCAAATTAGAAAAACAGTTGAAGAACACTTGAAAAAAGAAAGGGTTTTGTATAGCAAGGGAATTAAAGTACTCTCGTTGTTTTTTATTGATAAAGTCGCAAATTACAGACAATACGATGACGCCGGTAACCCCACAAAAGGCAAGTTTGCAACCTGGTTTGAAGAAATCTATTGTGAGCTCAGCCAAACCAACTCGGCAGCAGAAACACATAACGGATATTTCTCTCAAGATAAAAAAGGAACCATCAAAGACACCAATGGAGGAACCTTGGCGGATGACAATACCTACAAACTCATCATGCAAGACAAAGAACGATTACTAAGCCTGGAGACCCCCTTAAAATTTATCTTTTCTCACTCAGCACTAAGAGAGGGGTGGGACAATCCCAACGTATTTCAGATATGCACACTCAACGAATCCAAATCTGAAATGAAAAAGCGACAAGAAATCGGGCGCGGATTACGATTGGCCGTCAATCAAGATGGCGAACGAATATTTGATAAATAAATCAATCAACCGACTGACAGTCATAGCCAACGAATCCTATGATGATTTTGCAAAAGCGCTTCAAAAAGAAATAGAAGACGATTGTGGCGTTTCATTTGCGGGTCGCATCAAAAACAAAGAAAAGAACCCTGCCATAAAATACAGAAAAGGCTTTGAGCTAGACGAAAATTTCAAAGATATCTGGGAACGAATCAAATACAAAACAACCTATCGCGTCTCATACGACACAGAAGAATTAATCAAACAAGCCTCACACGCAGTACACACGCTACCAACCATTCATGCTCCTGAAATTAGATCGGAAAAAACAAAATTAAACATGACCTCAAAAGGAATCTAAGGCGAACTCATCTCTACGCCCAAAGGGATCAAACTGGATACCACTCAGCTTTTAATACCCGATATCCTCGGATATATTCAATCCAAAGCAGAACTAACACGTGGGACAATTTTTGAAATACTTAAGCAGTCTGGCAGATTAAATGATGTCATGATCAACCCTCAATTATTTCTAGATTTATCCGCAAATGTAATCCAGCATACGTTACACAACTTGATGATCAAGGGTATAAGCTACACTAAAATAGGAACCGCCGACTACGAAATGCATTTATTTGATGATGAAAATCTCACAGTTGATTTAGATGCCCATTTTCATGAAGTAAAAAATCAAAATAAAACGATCTATGCGACCCACATCCCACTAGATTCCAGCATTGAAAGCAGCTTCGCAAAAGACTGCGAAACAAATGAACAAGTGGAATTTTATTTTAAACTTCCAACCTGGTTCAAAATCCCCACCCCAATAGGCAATTACAATCCAGACTGGGCATTAATTTTCAAAGATGAGAAAAAAATTTATTTCGTTGCAGAAACCAAAGACAAATTAGACCCTCATAAACTGAGACAGGAAGAAGCTCAAAAAATACACTGTAGCCAAAAACACTTCGAAATCGGGGATAGCGTAGAATATCGGCATGTAACCAAATTATCGGATATAATCGGATAATATCCGATCGCTAGTCGAATATTATCCGATTTTCTTCCAGCGCACGCCACCCGCCCCATCTTCCAACACCACCCCATGCACATCCCGAAGCTCATCCCGAATCCGATCCGACTCCGCAAAATTCTTACTAAACCTTGCCTGCTGACGCGCCTCTATCAATGCTTCGATCTCAGCAGAAACCGACTCAGTTTTATCCAAATCATTAAAAAGGCCCAACACCTGCCCAAGCTCATATAATACATGGGCACCTTGCGACGACGTGTTCACAACCCGAAGCATTTCGAACAAAACCCCAATCGCTTCCGCCGCATTAAAGTCGTCATCCATCGCCGCATAAAATTTTTCTTTTAAGTGTGTGATCGCCTCTGGAACATCGGTCGTTTCAGACCGATCATGCGTGATCACCGCTTCACGCAAACGCGCCAAAGACTGCTGCGATTCTTTGAGTCCAGGTTCAGAAAAATGAAGCGGGTTGCGATACTGCACACGCAACAAATAAAACCGCAACGACTCGCCATCGACTTTTTCTAATACATCCCGAATACGAATAAAATTATGTAAAGACTTCGACATTTTTTCGTGATTAATCGTGACAAACCCATTGTGCATCCAGTATTTCGCAAACAGTTTTCCGGTAAATGATTCTGATTGCGCAATCTCATTTTCATGATGCGGAAACATTAAATCTTCTCCACCAGCATGGATATCAATTGTCTCACCCAACGCATCAATCGCCATCGCCGAACATTCAATATGCCACCCCGGACGCCCCTTACCCCACGGACTTTCCCAAAAAGGCTCATCCGGTTTCGCTGCTTTCCATAATACAAAATCAGCAGGACTTCGCTTCGCATCCGACGACTCAACACGCATATTTGCAATCAAATCATCCAATACTTTTTTGGACAATTTCCCATACTCTTTAAAATTTTCTACAGAAAAACACACATCGCCACCGGCAATATATGCATGCCCGGAAACAATCAAGCCCTGAATCATATCCTGCATTTGCACAATATAATCTGTTGCATTGGTATAAAGCGTTGCTGGCAATACAAACAAACGATCCATATCTTCGTGATAAGCCTCTATAAACTGTTCTGTGAGTGCTTTATAATCTTTCCCCGCTTCCTGCGCACGCTTAATAATTTTGTCATCGATATCTGTAAAATTCTGAACAAATTTCACATCATATCCACGATGCATTAAATAACGGCGCACCATGTCAAACGATACATAAGCGCGAGCATGTCCCAAATGACAATAGTCATAAACCGTAACGCCACACAGATAAAAACGAACAAGATTAGGGACTAAAGAAACAAACGTCTCTTTTTT
>CAMDGG010000016.1 GCA_945898045.1 bacterium UBP8_UBA817 | reverse complement strand
TCTAGTGCTTTTTCCAAATGAAGATAGTATACGAGCTCCAATGGGCGAAAAACATCGGAATTTTTGGAGTACCCTTCCAATCTCAAGCTTTTCTGTACAAACGCTTTTGTCGAAATAGCTTGCAGGCAATCAGTAGAAATCAAAATTTTATCCAGAAGATTATTTTTCGATTGTTCAAAGGACAGCTTTTGCGATTCGCAAGCAGTATCAATTATAGCGTCAAGCTCCCATTGGCCTTGCAGCAAGGCCTCTTTCTTTTGCAGATAAACACTTCTTTGCCTTTCTTTGCATTTATACTCCCAGAAATCACCATTCCAGCTATCAGAAATACGCACAGGATAACTACCTCGTGCAGGAAGAATTGCGCCCAGATAAGGGTATTGCAAGATACCCTGTCTAAACTTATCAGTATATTTCTTGAGATAAACTTCAAGAGAATGCTTAAAAGAATCAAAGTCTGTAATTTCCAGTTCGCAGGTATTTAAAAAACATGAAATTAAATTAGGAATCATAGAATGCTCAATTGATTTACCTTGTCCGATCTGAAAAAAAACGTCTAATCTTTTCAGAGAATCTAGAATTTCTTCAAAAGATCCGCTTTTAAAACCAAGGGTCTTATCTTCAATAATCAAGCGAAATCGATCGAAATCGGGGACATACTCAGGCTTAGTCAATTCAAAGCCATCATTAAGCTGGCACCATTCATCAAAGGCAGAATCATCATTTACAATATCTTTTAAAGAGTTGTCGGCGATTTTTTGCAGATTCTTGTAAGCTTGCGTATTTAAAACATTAATTTTCGCTCCAAGCTGATTCAAGATTTGAAGAAAGCAGTAGTGATACTGAGCAAAACATGAATATTGCGATGTCCAATAATGTCCAAACTTAAGTTTAGGGTCATTACTAAGTTGTAACATGATTAGGTGAGCCAAGGCAGATTCATCAATAAAATAGTCCATAAACCTATTTTAGTCGAAGTTGTACATGTTTGTATATTTTTGTAGGTTTTCTAACAAAGATTTTGATAGCATGTTAAAAGTTTTGGAAGGAAACTGTCTATTCAGTAAAGAAAATCTAGTACAAAGGGAATTCATCTGATGTGTATTAAGCTAGTGGGAATTTCTAAAGATTTATTAACCATGAGCACCTCTATAAAAGTGGGACTTCTTTTAGCTGCTTCCTTACTACAAGTTGTTATGTCGGGACAATCAAAAGCATATAATGATGTTCCTGAAATCACGACATTCTATTGGAATAAGACCAAAAAGATTTTCTATTTTTTGGTTGCAGGAATAATCATAGATATCTTGCTTTTTCTACTTCCTACAGAGCATTCTGCTTGGGGCGATCTTTTAATTGTGGCATTGAACATTTATGTCCTTTGGCTTTCATTTTCTACTATAAAATGGATATTAGGACACGATCGACACGAGTTTGTCTTGGAATGCGTAAAGGAGTCGCTAAGCTCTAAACCAACGGGCATAAATAGGATTCTTTACGTCCCTCTTAGGATTCTTTACGTCCCTCTAAAGAAAAGTCAGATTTGGATCGAAAAAAAGCTTCAAATGATGACAAGTCAGTCTAACCAACGACCCATACAAATTGCTCAGCATATCTATTATCAGATGATCAGGGGGCAAATTAATCCAAAATACATAGTAAATTTTGAGGAAATGCTACTAAATCTCACTAAAATAAATATTGCTAAAAAATCTGATAGCGACAAGTCTAGTGCATTAGAATCGCCAGATTCATCAATGGAGAAGAAAGTTATTTCTGAGCGAAACCTTAATTCCAACTGGGTTGAATGGGATCAAATATTGGAGCTAACCACTAAATTATCTGATTCATCAAGGTTTTCTGAACTAATTTACCACCTTTTTGAGCTTATTTCTGTAAGTAATCCTAATGAAAATATCGAAATCATTAAAAAGTATATTTTCAAAGGTGTTATGCATGCATTCAAATACAGGCAATTTAAAATGCTAGTAACTACACGGCAAAAGATTAAAGAACAATATTTTAAAACTACTGATAATAATTTCTGGGTAGATATCTATAATAAAATTGATAATGACGAAAAAGCTTTGGGATCAAATGCCCTCCTCTTTATATTCGTTGAATTAAGCCTTGAAGGAAAACCCAAAATGACATTACATTCAGATACCACGAATTTAAAAGATACAGTCAATTTTTGGCTTTCTCAGAATCAAATGTTAGATGAGATTTATTTTTCTGAAGTAGAAAAGGTTCGAGATATTCTTAACAATCTTTCTACTACTTACTCAGAATATTCAATTTGGACTTAATGAGCCTGGTTACTTAATTGGTCATATTCTTGACGTTCTTGAAGAGAATGGCCTCATAAATTAATCAAAAACACCCCAAGGGATTTCTTATATATTTAACATATCCCCCAAACTGAAAAGAATGCTAAGTGGCGGAGCTTGAGCTTTTTTGAGTAAGTATCCTCTACATTTTCTCTTTTACATTAGTATAAGCTTGCTTCTTCTTGCGAGGACTTGCATTTCAAAAGTATACAATTCGTATACACACAAAAAGATCAGCGGGGAGGGAATCATTAGGAATCGATCAAATACGAGTTCAAAGATATGGTGCGCCGGCCGTGGCTCGAACACGGGACCCGCTGATTAAGAGTCAGCTGCTCTACCAACTGAGCTACCGGCGCGCGAAGAAAATCAACGAAGGTCCTCAGAATACCGTCAAGTCCCAACCACGTCAATTTATGAACTTTCACCCTATAACCGCTAACTTAATAAGAAGTTATAAAAGTTTTGCAATTGCCACGAGAGTGAACCCCTTAGATCCATCATAATGGCACTGATCCATTTTCATAATATCCGTATTAAATTGAGACTCAGGAAACAGATCACGTAATTCCTGCATATTTGTGCGATGCCAAAATAATTTCTTCCCTTCTTTTTGATAAGTAAATGTTAAATCATTCTCATCAAAAGACATCTCTTCCCCAACAGGGATATAGGGATCTTTAGCTCCAAATCCTTGAAAATAAACAATACCATTAGGCTTAAGACTACTTTTTACACGTTCCATTATCATGTCTCTTTCGGGCTTATTGAAGAAACAAAGAATATGAGACAACACAATGCAGTCATATTTTTTACCAGAAAAATCATAGGTCTTAATATCTATAGAAAGAAGATTTATTCGGGGTTGATGCTTCGTATACTTAGCCACTTCTTCTAAAAACTGCAAACAATCGGGATTATTTTCGATCACATCCACGCGACAATTAGGAAGCAAATGTGTCGCCGAAAACGTCAGCATGCCACTTCCAGCCCCCACATCGAAAATTTCGGCGTCATGCGATAAGGACAAGACCACTTCTAATAAAAGCCTATTAGGTAAAGAAATAGTCTTTGGCGAATTAGTTGCCTGTATGGAACTTCTTACGGATTTATTAATCTCTTCAAAGTGAGCCACCAAACTCCGGACACGACGATCTGGTTCAGGAGAATTGTAAGCAAGCAGTTTTTTCATTACAGCACTATTCCCAATTTAAATGTATGACAAACCTGTAATCCGGCAAGCATCAATTTATGATATAGTAACCCCCTATGGAAAAAAACAAAGTCCTAGTTATCGACGACGAACCCAACCTCATCGCCTCTATCAAACGGCTTCTCGCAGACAAAAACATGCACGTCTACGAAGCCCACAACGGAAAAGAAGGACTTAAACTAGCCTTCGAAACCTCACCCGAAACCATTATCGTCGACTACAAAATGCCCGAAATGAATGGCCTGGAATTTATCAAAGCCGTCCAGACCGTTAAGCCAGATATTCCGATTATCGTCATGACTGCCCATGGAGACAAAAACACCGCTCTTCAGTTTCTTAAAGAAGGCGCCTTTCGCTACCTAGAAAAACCCTTTCGCCCAGAAGAATTTACACTGGTTGTTCAAGAAGCCCTTGCGCATTACGCCCTTGTACTCGAAAACGAAAAACTTCAACAAATCAGTGAGCTAGAGCACAAATACTCAGAGCTCATCGGCAACAGCGCCCCCATGATCAAACTCTATAGTCTCATCGAAAAAATTGCCAAAACCGACATCACCGTTTTGATCCAAGGCGAAAGTGGTACTGGCAAAGAATTGATTGCAAAAGCCATACACGAAAAAAGCAATCGGGCCTCTAAACCATTTATACGTTTTAACTGCGCCGCACTTCCAGAAACATTGATGGAAAGCGAATTATTTGGACATGAAAAAGGCGCGTTTACCGGTGCAGAAAAACAAAAACTCGGACGATTCGAACTCGCAGAAGCGGGCACCATTTTCTTGGATGAAATCGGCGAATTGAGTTTGCCGATGCAAGTGAAATTGCTTCGGATTTTGCAAGAAAGAGAATTCGAAAGGGTAGGGGGCGTCACGACAATCAAAGCCAATGTCCGCGTCATCGCTGCGACCAATCAAAATTTCGAAACCATGATCGAACAAAAACAATTTCGAGAAGACCTCTATTATCGACTCAACAGCTTCCCCGTCCATGCCGCGCCTCTACGTGAACGCGGAGACGACGTTATTATGCTTGCCACCTACTTTTTAGAAGCCTACAGCACAGAATACAATGTTAAAATAAAAGGCTTCTCAGAAGCCGCCAAAAGGCTCCTGAAAAATTATCATTGGAAAGGCAACGTCAGAGAACTGCAAAACATTATCTCGCGCGCTGTTATTCTCTGCACAGGAAACGAAATTACAGAAAATTTACTGCCCCTCGAAACCAATACCCCCTCAAACTTTTCTACTTTAGAAAAACTAATTCAAGAACACATAACAGAAGACACTCTCGTCAAACGTTATGCACAAGAAGTCTACAAACGCTGTAATTACAATAAAAAAGACACAGCCGATTGGCTACAAATTAATTATCGCACCTTAATGACGCGTCTTGGTTCATAAGAAACCCCAACCCAATCAACGCAGCGACATCCGAATCGGGTATACGATGCAAGTGAATAAAGTCTGGTAATGCCTTAGACACAGCCTCAAAAAGGCCTTCTAGTTTTGTACCAACACTGCCTCCAATCACAAACTCCGTAATATCTTTAACATACGCACAATCAGCATCCGGCCATTGGTCTTTTGCCTTTTTAAATTTTCCAGCATGTATCTGCAAAATCACAGAAACAAAAACCCGCTTTAACAGCGCAATATCAACACCCCCACGCGCCATAATCCCACGTCCAGACAACACATCTTCTGCCATAACCAGTCCACCCGACTTTTCATCTGGAACCATCACATCAAAAAAATGGCCGTCCGTATGAAACGCAATAGTCCCAGTAGGGGACACCCACGCAACACCGCCCCCCAATCCCGTACCGGGCCCCAAATAAACCACTTTCTTATTCTTAAAACGATCTAGTCCCAACTGCACTACGCCACCTGCAAACTGAGCCAACGCATCATTAATCAAAAACAAAGAAAACCAGCTTGGCACCACAGGCATAAAAATATCCAAAAGTGACAAACCTTCTAAATCACCCAATTGCACCCCAGTTCCCGGAGCAACATCATAACGAGGGCCCAAAAGCTTCCCAGGAACAGCCATGCCAATCACCGGACATATCGGCTCAGGACTCATGCTTAGAATTTCTTTCAACATGTCACGCAGACCTATCACATGCTTACGTGTCGGCATCCGATCAGACCAAACCAAAACGCCGTCTTTATTAAGCAATCCAAACGCCGTCTTCGTCCCACCAATATCAATACATAATTGAACCATCAAAACAGTTTAACATTGGAATCAAAACAATAACTCTGTAAAATAAAAAAATGAATCTACTAGAACTCGTCCCAAGAGACATCGATACGCTAAAAACAGAAGCAAGTCATCTCCTCAATCGTTTCACACAGCTCTCAGGCATCAACATACCAGACGTCCTACGCCTTCCCACAAGAAGCACAGACGCAGCCTCCAGCCTACTCTCAGAAAACATCCTAGCCATCCCGCATATCAGAGCCATAGACTTACCAATTGAAACCAGTTTGAATACTATTAAAAATTTAGTGAAAAAAGGCCTCTCCCACGTTCTCATTATTAGTGGAGACCTCCCACAAAACCCCAGTCACGCACTCCACAATGTCACCCCGTTACAACTCATTAAAGCACTCAAAACCGAACTTCCCACACTCAAAATATATGCAGGCCTAGATCCCTACAGACAATCACTCAAAGCAGAAGTCGCCTATTGCCAAGAAAAATTAGACGCCGGCGCCAACGGATTTTTTACACAACCGTTTTTTGATACCCATTTAGCAGAAATCTTCCTAGATCAATTCCAAAACGCCGAATTTTTTATAGGCATCTCACCCGTACTCACCGAAACATCTCTTCACTATTGGACACAAAAAAACAACGCCGTCTTTCCATCAGACTTCGTCCCCAATCTCGACCACGCAATAACCATCGCAAAAAAACTCACAGACCTAGCAAAGACACACGGGAAAAGCACCTACCACATGCCAATCAAAGTAGATCCGGAAGTGTATTTAGAAAAAGTATTCGACTAAGCGTAAAACGGTATATACGAAATCGGCACGTCACCACAATATTGAGTTGGAGATGCTTGCATAGTGTACACAATACCGCGTTGCGTATCTGTATACGATGTCACAAAACGTTGAAATGCTTTGGGAATAACGGCGTTATTTGCTTTTACTTCAATAATACTAGGGACACGATTCTCAAGTAAAACAAAGTCTATTTCTTCTCCCTGACGTGTTCTCCAAAATTTAAGTTCTTGATTAGGAAGCAGTTGAGACGTCAATAAATGACACACAAACGTTTCATAAATAGCCCCCAAATCAGGCCGTTTCTCTAAACGGAAATCCTTTAAAACCGCATTACGCATGCCAAGATCATAAAAATAATATTTTCTAGATTTTTTAAGTTCATTCCCAAGATTTTTGGAATAAGAATGGAGCGGATACAAAACATAAGTAGCCTCTAAAATAGATAGATACTTTTCTACAGTTGGAGAACTCACCCCAATATCATTTGCTAGTGAATGGACTGATACTAACTGACCTTGATTCTGCATCAGTAAATAGATCAACATGTTAAAAGCTCGAATATTTTCTTCTTTAATCAGAGATTTAATGTCTTTTTGAATATAGGTTTCTAACATATCTTGAAGATACCTAATTTTTTCTTCTGGATTATTAATATGAATAAGTCCCGGCAAGCCACCATATAAAATATATTGATTAAAGACATCCTGCTCATCTAATTCTGGATAAGCTTGTTTATATTCCTCAAGTGAGAGAGGAAAAATTCGCGTAACAAGCCGTCTGCCTGCCAGACTTTCCTTGAGATGTTTATGAATCTCAATAGAAGAAGAACCACTCACAACAATTTTAACTGCATGCTCACTATCATAGATAGCTTTAAATAATTTAGATGCATTTGGAAGATAATGAAATTCATCAATAAAAACGACATCAAAGCCTGAGCCTGTAAGCATATTGAAAAGATCCAAATCAGATTTTTGGAACATCAAAAGATCTTGAGGAATTTCTAAATTAAAATAGGCCGTCTTTTTATGAGAGAGTTTTGCGACATTCTCTAATTCCTTTAATAGATGTGTTTTACCAACTTGCCTAGAACCAAGAAGGATAGAAACCTCAGGCAACTCCAGTTCTTCTATCAACTTTGGGAGTTGTGTTCTATTAATTTTGAGTTTAAAAGCCTTCATTTTTACAATTTTAAACCACTACTTTAAAATTGTAAAATTCTTGAAGTTTTAGAAGCGGAAGGGAAAGCTATTCCGCATCCACACCCACAATTTTCGCATCTGCTTTAACAGTAGAAATGGCATGATATCCACAATCTACATGGTGCGTTTCGCCTGTTACACCACCGGAGAGATGTGAAACCAAGTAAAGACCTGCGTTACCCACTTCTTCCAATGTCACATTGCGTTTCATCGGTGCACGTGCGCCCGTAATTTTGAAAAGGGTATCAAAGCCAGCAATCCCTTTCGCTGCCAATGTTTTAACAGGTCCTGCAGATAACGCGTTTACACGAATACCATCCACACCCATCTCAGCCGCCAAATAACGAACCGTACATTCTAATGCCGCTTTCGCAACACCCATGACATTATAATTAGGCACATATTTTTCGCCACCCAAATAAGTAAGCGTAACAATGGCACCACCTTCAGTCATCAAAGGCTTTGCATGACGTGCAATTGGGATCAAAGAATAAGCACTGACACCCAAGGCCAAATCCCAACCTTCTTTAGTTAAGTCATAAAAATTACCTGTCAAATCGTCACGATTTGCAAATGCAACAGCATGGACAATAAAATCACAACGCCCATACACTTTTTTAAATTCTTCAAAAACAGCAGCGATTTCGTGTTCTTGTGTCACGTCGCAAGACATAATCAACTTAGAGTTCATAGATTCAGCTAAAGGGGTCACACGATCTTTCATGATTTCGCCAGCATAAGTAAATGCAATCTCGGCACCTTGCTCAAAAAGAGACTGAGAAATAGCATAAGCGATTCCCCACTTATTGCTCACACCAAATACAATACCGCGTTTACCTTCCATCAACTTCATAGGTCATCCTCAATTTAAATAAATATAAATAAAAAAGTTATTGGGCCTATTCTAAAACTGAATCCAATTCAAGTCTAGTCACGATCAGAAAATACACGAAGTACCTCTACTATTCGCACCATCGCATACGTATCCATTTCGCAGTATTTTTCTAACGCAAAACGAATATCAGTTTTTTCTTTTACGTCAGAACTAAGACGTAATTTACAAAATGAAAGCGCCGCCATTTCCCCATTTTTAATGACCAAGTTTTCATAACTCAATTCCGGAACAAACGCCGGCAAAATAGTCTTAATAGAATAACGACCACGCATAGCCGGCGAGTAAAGATACCCCTTCTCAAATGGAATAATTAAATCTCTAACCTGAGAAACACGCTTCAATAACGCACGAGACAAATCGGGGAAAAGCGCAGCCAAATGTCGCATAGCCTGCGATTCTAAATGGTGATCGTACGTCACAATGCACCCATTTTCTGGAACAAGGTTAATCAACGATTCTGCGAAAGAACGCCTAGGATCTCCCAATTCCGAAGCCAAAAACGAATAGTGAACAGGTTCAACATCCGGCCCGGCTTGAATATGCAAAGAAAACTGAAAAGGAATCTGCTCATACGGGCGCATCCCAGAAAACAAAGGAATCGCCGATTGGAACGCCTCAAAATCCAAGAAACACAACGGATACTGTAATGTCCCTAAAAAGTCAGACAGGCCTTTCTTATTAACTGTTGGCACCCCATCCCGATGCGCACGTACCTGAGACACCTGTTCATCTGACAACGGATACCCGGCAGGCATATCTTTCATTTCCCTCACACCTTGCTCGTACAACGCAAATTTCTGATTTTTACTCAAGCCAGAAATAGAAAAGACAGAATCATCCGAAAGATGCTTCCAACAAAAAGACTTAAAATCACAGTCATAAGGCTTGCTACAGTGAGACCCAATAGGAATAGTAGGGAACACCGGCGCTTTCAAAATACGCTGCATGGTCAGAACCGTATCGCGGGTCTGATTTACACGCATTTTCACACGATCCGTCACATCCACGACTTTAAATAGCTGTAAGACATCTAGTGTTTTTTCATACACGTAATCTGTATTTATATGAACAACACAAATCCTATCTATCTCTATTCCAAGACCTTTTAAAACATAATACTGAAGTGCCACATCCTTCAAAATACCCGGATGAAACATGCCATGACTCTTTACCTCATAAAACGTCCAGCCATTTTCTGTACGACACAGAATATTAGGAATAATAACAACAGAATCAAACATAAATACAGGCTCATAAAGGGTCATCACCGATGAAGACATGAGTTTTTTAGTCAGCCATAATTGACGATCCGTGGTATCGGCTTCTTCGGTGACACAGCGTCCATCTGGAAACAGTGCTCTGGCAAATCGTCCCACACGATGACCTTCGTCAAAACGCGCTTGCAATGTCTCATCTAAAGACTGGGACAACTCCGGACGATGCTCATGAAGCCACAACGATTTATGACATTGATTTCCACGCGTAAACAACGGAATACTTAACGGATGTGATTTTTTAGTGTCTGACATAACTAAAGAATAGTATACGCGATAGCGAATAGATTAATAAATTGCATAAAATACAATTTTACATAGGAATAAATACAAAGTATCTCGGGTGTTATCAAAAAATACACATAAAATAAAACAAAAATAAACCAAGATTAAACTCAACTCAAACAAACTTGGAACGTTTTTTACAAAAGGAACTCTAGTCAACAAGCGTGTCGGGGGAGGGGGAGATGTAATACAGCAGTTTCGGGGTTACATGCTATTTAGAGAAGTTTTCGAATAGCACGCAGAATTGACTGTAACAAAACAAAATACCTGCCAACTCGGCAGGTATTTTGTTTTACACAGTTTCAACACCGTGATAGCATACCCAAGCTCAATTACTAAACCTTATCAGGAAGAGACTACTCAGTGAAATCAGCTCGCCTACTATTTGAAGACGGACAGGTATACAGCGGTCGCGTATTTGCTCATGCAAGCGACAAGAGCGGTGAAGTGGTTTTTAATACAGGCATGTCTGGGTATCAAGAAATACTAACCGATCCTTCTTACTGCGGACAAATGGTCTTAATGACTTATCCCCTCATCGGAAATTACGGCATTAACGCCGAAGATATCGAATCCAAAAGCCTGTACCTCAATGCATTTCTAGTGCGTGAATATATCGATTTCCCCAGTAATTTTAGATCACAAAAAACCCTTAAAACCTATTTAGAAGAACACAATATTTTGGGTGTAGAAGAACTAGACACACGGGCTATTACACGGCATATACGAGAGGCCGGCGCACAACGCGCACTACTTACCACTTCCGATGAGCCTATCGAAACACTACTCAAAAAACTCAAAGACACCCCCAAAATGGAAGGTCAAAACCTCGCCAAAGAAGTCAGTTGCAAAACGCCCTATATTTGGCCGTACACACCAAACGAAACCCCACGTTATAAAATTGCTGTTATTGATTGCGGCATCAAATACAATATTCTGCGCCACCTCACAAACAATCACTGTGCATGTACAGTCTTTCCATATAACACACCCGCACAAACGATTCTCGACCAAAACTTTGATGGCGTCTTTATTTCTAATGGCCCTGGCGATCCAGAGCCCGTCCACGAAACCATACAGCTTATTAAAGATCTGCTAGGAAAGCTTCCGCTTTTCGGCATCTGTCTAGGGCAACAACTTCTAGGCCTTGCACTGGGTGGTAAAACCTATAAATTAAAATTTGGACACCACGGCATTAACCATCCTGTTAAAAACCTTAAAAACGGGCACGTAGAAATCACCTCTCAAAATCACGGATTCAACGTAGACCTAAACTCACTCTCCAATGAAATTGACATCACGCACATCAATTTAAACGATCAAACATTGGAAGGATTTCGTCATAAACACTTTCCAGCTTTCGCGGTACAATACCATCCGGAAGCAGGCCCCGGTCAAAACGACTCGCTCTACTTATTTCAAGAATTCACCGAAATGATTGCTTCATTTCAAAAAACAGGAGCCAAAAATGTTTCCCAGTGATGACGATAAATGGCATGAAGAATGTGGCGTCTTTGGTGTCTTTGAATGCAAAGAAGCAACAAAATTATGCTACCTAGGTCTTTATGCGCTCCAACATCGCGGACAAGAAAGCGCCGGAATTGTATCGCTTGAAAACGGCAATTTTTACGTCGTCAAAGATGAAGGTCTTGTTTCCGATGTTTTTAATCCAGAAAACTTAAGTTATCTCAAAGGCGACACGGCAATCGGACACGTCCGATACTCCACAACAGGATCTAATAATATACATAATATACAACCTCTGTACGCAGAAACCTCAAAAGGCAAACTGGCTGTTGCCCATAATGGAAACCTTACCAATGCCTATTCTATCTATAAAAAACTCAGAGAAAATGGTGCACTTTTTCAATCTACTGTAGACACAGAAGCCATCTTACATTTGATTTCACTCTCTCCAGAAAAAACAGTTTTGGGGGCTATACAAAATACACTTGCCCAACTAGAAGGTGCGTTTTCTCTCTTAATTTTGGGAGAAGGTTTTCTAGTAGCCGCAAGAGATACCTACGGGTTTAGACCCCTTGCACTCGGAAAATTAAAAGACAGCTACGTTGTTGCCTCAGAATCCTGCGCCTTTGATTTAATTGGTGCAGAATATATAAGAGAAATTGAACCTGGCGAAATTGTTATGATCGACAAAGAAAATGGCCTCACCTCTCATCGTATTCCCAAAACGACCAAAAAAGCACTCTGCGTCTTTGAACACATTTACTTTGCACGTCCCGACAGCCACATCTTCGGAGACGATGTCCACATGGTACGCAAAGCATTCGGACGTGTTCTCGCAGAAGAGTTCCCCATAGAGGCAGACCTCGTCATGGCCATTCCAGATTCCGGGAACAGCGCCGCTTTAGGCTACGCACAAACATCAGGTATTCCCTACGAAATAGGTATGACACGCAATCATTACGTCGGTAGAACCTTTATACAACCTCAGCAAAAAATCAGAGACCTAGATGTTCGTATTAAGCTCAATCCCATAAGAAGTGTATTAGAGGGGAAACGCGTTATTGTCATCGACGACTCACTCGTCAGAGGCACCACGTCCAAACAGCGTGTGACCGCTATCAGAAAAGCAGGTGCCAAAGAAGTACACTTGCTCATTTCATCCCCCCCGATTACAAACCCATGTCACTTTGGAATAGATACCCCAAAAAGAGAAAAACTGATCGCGTCACAAAAAACACTCGAAGAAATTAGAAAGCATGTAGGTGCAGATACGCTGGGTTATCTAAGCCTAAAAGGCATGCTAAACGCCATTAAATCACAAGCCCCAGAAGATTTTTGTTCAGGGTGTTTTACAGGCAAGTATCCACTCAGTATTAAAAATAAAGGAAAATTCAGCTTTGAATCCAAGAAAATAAAATTATATGCCCAAAAGAACTGATATAAAACGTATTTTACTTATCGGATCAGGCCCCATCGTTATTGGTCAGGCTTGTGAGTTTGACTATTCTGGAACCCAGGCTTGTAAAGCTCTTCGGGAAGAAGGCTATGAAGTCATCCTCGTAAACTCTAATCCCGCCACGATTATGACCGATCCCAGCATGGCAGATCGCACCTACATCGAACCACTCACCGTAGAAATCGTCACCAAAATCATTGAAAAAGAACGCCCCGACGCCATTCTTCCTACTTTAGGTGGACAAACAGGTCTCAATCTAGGTATGGCACTTCATGAAGCAGGTATCCTCCAAAAATATAATGTCGAAATGCTAGGCGCCAATCCAAAATCAATTGCCAAAGCTGAAGATCGAAAACAATTTAAAGAAGCCATGGATCGTATTGGCCTTGATATGACCAAATCCGAAACGGCCTACACCCTCGAAGAAGCTAGAGAAGCGGCACTTCGACTCGGATTTCCCTGCGTTGTTCGCGCGTCATTTACAATGGGCGGGACAGGCAGTGGCATCGCATACAACATTGAAGAACTCGAAGAAATCTCTACAGCAGGACTCCGAAGCAGTGTCATCTCAGAAATCATGTTGGAAGAATCCATTATTGGATGGAAAGAATATGAATTAGAAGTCATGCGTGACAAAAAAGACAATGTCGTCATCATATGTTCTATAGAAAACTTAGACCCTATGGGCGTACACACAGGCGATTCGATCACAGTCGCACCCGCACAAACCTTATCCGACAAAGAATACCAATACCTACGCGACGCCGCCATTGCCATCATGCGGGAAATTGGCGTCGAGACAGGTGGCTCCAATGTCCAGTTTGCCGTCAATCCAGACAATGGTCGTGTAACGATCATCGAAATGAACCCTCGGGTTTCCAGAAGTTCTGCACTCGCCTCAAAAGCCACCGGATTTCCGATCGCAAAATTCGCAGCAAAACTTGCTGTTGGCTATACGCTAGATGAGCTAGACAACGACATCACCCGCCAAACACCAGCTTGTTTCGAACCCACCCTTGATTATTGCGTCATCAAACTCCCACGATTTAATTTTGAAAAATTCCCACAAACAAAAGCAGTCCTAGGCACCTCCATGAAATCAGTTGGAGAAGCCATGGCCATAGGCCGCACTTTTAAGGAAGCTCTACAAAAAGGCATACGGTCATTAGAAACCAAACGATTTGGATTTGGCTACGACCAAAAAGAAATCGACACGCCTCCCAACACAGACCGGGCCAGCATTATTAAAGGCCTCTCAACACCCAATCCTGACAGACTTCTACTCATCAAAACAGCCTTTCAAGAAGGATTTAGTATTGATGAAGTTTTTGAACTCACCAAAATAGACAGATGGTTCTTAACACAGTTTCAGCAAATCATCACCTGCGGCAAAAACATACAAAAAACACCAGAGTCTATACGCCATGCCAAACGGTGGGGCTTTTCAGATCACCAACTACAACGCCTCTTAAACTTTAAAAACGAACTCGAAGTCCGTGCCTATCGTAAAGAAAACAACATTCTACCCACCTACAAACTCGTCGATACGTGTGCGGCAGAATTTGAAGCCTATACCCCATATTTCTACTCAACCTACGAAGAAGAAAATGAAGCCAGAGTCTCCGACAAACAAAAGGTGATGATTCTAGGTGGCGGTCCAAACCGAATAGGGCAGGGCATCGAATTTGATTACTGCTGTGTTCACGCGTCTTACGCCATACAAGAAGCCGGATCCGAAAGCATCATGGTCAACTCCAATCCCGAAACCGTTTCCACCGACTACGACACCTCCGACAAACTGTATTTTGAACCGCTTACTTTCGAAGACGTTTTAAATATATACGAACAAGAAAATCCCCTAGGTGTCATCGTTCAATTTGGCGGGCAGACCCCTTTAAATCTTGCCAAATCATTGGAAGCAGCAGGCGTCAAAATTCTAGGAACCTCCACAGACAGTATCGATCGCGCAGAAGACAGGGATCGGTTCCAACAACTTATTCAACTACTAGAACTCCTGCAGCCACAAAGCGGAATGGCCTCTTCAATCGAAGAAGCAAAAGTCATCGCCAATCGCATCAATTACCCCGTCATTTTACGACCGTCTTATGTACTGGGCGGCGCCTTTATGGAAATAGTCTACACAGAATCAGAACTTGAAAACTACATGGCAAAAAAAGCCCACGATATGGCCAAAGAAACGCCATTACTTATCGATCAATATTTAGAAAATGCCATTGAAGTAGACGTCGATGCATTATCTGACGGCACAGACTGTGTCGTTGCTGGCGTCATGGAGCATATAGAAGAAGCGGGTATCCATTCGGGTGATTCAGCCTGTGCGTTACCTCCATATTCTCTTCCAAAAGATATCATCGACCAAATCAAAACTGCCACCAAAAAACTTGCAAAAGAACTCAGAGTAAAAGGCCTACTCAATATTCAATTCGCGGTCAAAGACAACACCATTTATATTTTAGAAGTAAATCCGCGTGCATCTCGTACCGTCCCATTTGTCAGTAAGGCAACAGGCGTCGCATGGGCAAAAATGGCCACACACATTATGCTCGGCAAAACAATTAAAGAACTCAAAGTCGTCGAAGTGATTCCTAGCTTCACGTCCGTCAAAGAAGCCGTCTTTCCATTCAACCGATTCCCAGGGGTTGATATTCTCCTCGGTCCAGAAATGAAATCGACTGGAGAAGTTATGGGTATCGACAAGGAATTCGGTATGGCCTTTCTCAAATCCCAATTAGGCGCCGGACAAAAAATACCCAAATCAGGCACCGCATTTCTTACCGTTAAAGACGCTGACAAAACCAAAACAATCGCACTCGCAAAAATTCTTACGAATCTAGGATTTACACTGGTTTCTACAGTAGGAACCACAAATGCCTTGGCAAAAGCAGGCATAGAATCCAGAACCGTAAAAAAACTTTTAGAAGGCCGCCCCAACGTCATTGATTTCATCAAAAATGGTGAAATCACCCTTGTGATCAATACAACCACAGGCAAAGAAACACTCAAAGACGAAGTCCTCATTCGCCAAGCCGCCCTACACCAAGGCATCCCTGTCGTCACGACTATCGCGGGTGCCATCGCAACAGTCAATGCCATCGCCGACTACAACCCCGATAACATCAATATTTATGCGCTTCAGGACATAACCTAGAAACTTATTTTACTTCTGGCTTATCTAAATTTGGAATAAAAATAAGCGTGTAAAACAAGTCTCTTAATCCAGTGGCCAATAACCCATGAAACCCAGGACGCCCACCCATCGCAACAGCACGGGATGCAGTCAAAACAAGGGTAGAAGCGCCCCAATACACGCCACCTCTGGCAACTGTAGCGATAGTATCATCTTGTGAATTGACTGTTTTCGCCGTCCAAACATAGGCCAAATTCGCAAAAGTAATGGCAGGCACATTAACCAAAGCATTGCCCATAAAAAATGACCCTTGTTGCTTAAGAGATAAACTAGCTTTGAGCGTTTCTCGCCATGCAACAACATTTGTTTTCCCAAGCTGTCCCTCTTTCATTCTCATCCATAATGGAAACGTTGTAACACTCTCGACCGCGGAAGCCGTTAAAAGCCCCACAGGCGTATGGCCAAAATAATTTGAAGCCCGAGAAGATACTTCACTACTTGCAACAACATAGGCTACACGCCAACCAACCATAGCTGGTATTACCGATTTATTAGTAATAAATTGTTTGAAAATATGCGGGTATAGTAATTGTGGGTTATCTGCTTTTAGCGCTGAGGCATAATCTGGATACAACGTCCCAGAAGCGATCAAACAGGTTGTCAGGTTTTCAGGAATAATTGGTAATCCAGAAGGATTAGATTTTGGGGTATCTTGCTTTTTATTAACTACGGTATTGACTGCGGGGGAAAGGGGAGGGATTGGCATAAAAATCCTTTTCTGAATGAGGTAATTAATCTATTTTAGGCAAGAGTTTTATTTCTAACTTAAGCTCCTTTAATTGAGACTCAGCCACATCACTAGGTGCTTGAGTCAACGGACAATAAGCCACACGATTTTTGGGGAATGCAATCACTTCCCGAATAGAGTCTTTCTTTAAAATCATAGAAACCAAACGATCAACACCTAGGGCCAAACCACCATGTGGAGGCGTACCAAATTTAAATGCATTCACAAAAAAACCAAATTTCTCTTGAATATCTGTTTCCGAAAGACCTAAATCACGGAACACTTTTTCTTGAATCTTGGGATCATGAATTCTAATACTACCGCCACCCACTTCTTCACCATTAATCACCAAGTCATACGCTTTTGCATTCACACGCAACAACGCATCTGCATCTTTAATTAAAGAAATATCTTCCTGCGGTGCAGTAAAAGGATGATGTACACTCGACAACCCATTTTCAGTTTTTTCATATAAAGGGAAATCCGTCACCCAACAAGGTGCGACTACAGACGAATCCAATAGTCCCAAACGCTCCGCAATATACAACCTAAAACGTCCCAAAACATCAGAAACCAAGCCATGATTCGTATCCGCAATAAACGTTAAAATATCACCTTCTTCCGCACCCATTGCAGCAATTAAAGCCGCTTGTTCGGCATCAGAAAAAAACTGCACAATATTAGAGTCCAATTTTCCATCTACCACTTTCATCCAAGTGAGGCCTTTGGCACCCATTTGAGGAATCACTTTTTTGGCGATTTCTTCTTGCATCACATTTTTACTTAATTTATCCGCTGCATTTTTGATCGTAAGCCCTTTGATCAAACCCTTCTTCGACAAAATGGTCTGAAAGATTTGATACTGCACACTACGCACCACTTCAGTAACATCGATCAATTCCATGCCAAAACGAATATCAGGCCGATCATTACCAAAGCGAGCCATAGAGTCAGCATACGAAATACGAGGAAAGGGTGCCGATAACGTAACACCTTCATGAGCATATAAACGAATCATCAACGCTTCTAAAAGTTGATAAATAAATTCCTCATCAATAAACGACGCCTCTAAATCGACTTGCGTGAATTCAGGCTGGCGATTGGGACGTAAATCCTCATCCCGAAAACATTTTACAATCTGAAAGTACCGATCCAAACCACTCACCATTAACAATTGTTTAAATAATTGGGGTGACTGAGGCAACGCAAAAAACTTTCCTTCATGTGTTCGGCTCGGCACCAAGTAATCTCTTGCACCTTCTGGTGTACTCTTGGTCAAAACAGGCGTTTCTACTTCTATAAATCCATGCTCATCTAAAAAGTCACGAATGATTTTAATCAAACGATATCGCTTAATTAAATTCTGCTGCATACTCGGACGACGCAAATCCAAATATCGATATTTCAAACGCAATTCTTCATCTACATGAAACGGCTCAGACGCATCTTTTTCGGTAATCAAAAACGGTGGCGTGTCGGCTTCAGTCAAACGTGTGATAGCCGTAACCACCACTTCCAAAGCCCCGGTTTTTAACTGTGCATTAATGGTGTCTTCAGTACGTTTACGAACGGTGCCCAAAATTTCAACAACATCTTCGGAACGTAGCTTCTCAGCAATAGCATGTACTTTAGGATCTATTACAAGCTGAACAATCCCACTACGATCTCGCAAGTGGATAAAAAGTAAATGGCCATGATCTCGTATCGTATCTACCCATCCATACAACACAACAGGCAGTTCCAGATTTACATCTGAAACACCAGCACAATACAAACGATCTTTCCAATTCAACATAGAACGTACAGTATAACTTTTAACCTATACATCAGCCAAGCGTTTAAGCACATCATCCAACACTGTTTTATAAATAGGCTCATTCAAAATCTCATGTCGCCCAGGATAAAGCCTCACCGAAACCTGCTTGCGCCCAACGCTCGCATAAAGTTTCTTCAATACAGCCAAACGTTTCCCATTATGAGAAAGGGGGTCTTGCTCACCCGAAATCATAAAAATAGGCAGTGACTTAGGAAGTCGCGCCAACGTTTTCAAACGAAATAACAACGCTAAATTAGAAAACAATTCTCGATAAAACCCAAATGTACACACCTGCCCGCACAATGGGTCAGATATGTAGGCATCAATAACGTTTGGATCCGAACACAGCCAGTCATAATCCGTACGATTTGGTTGAAACGGCTTATTTAGCACATCAAAAACCATATGATGAACCAATTGCGCGCGTGTTTTAAACCCAAACGCCAACCCCATAAACCGAGAAAGCCCGTTTGAAAAAGCCATAAGCAGAGGAGACTCATATGAAGTACCCGTCAACACCAAAGCATGTAGAATATTGCCGTAGTTACCAGCATACAATTGCGCCACATAAGACCCCATACTGTGCCCAAGCAACACTACTTTTTGACTAGGATGTTCCTGCATCGCAGAGACAATAACCTGATGTAGATTTTCTATGAGCTGATCCCAGCCACCGCGCTCAAAATGAGAAGAATAAGACACACAATACGTCGCATGCCCCTGAGACTCTAAATACGTTCGCACATGATCATACCGACCACAATGCTCCATCATGCCATGCACGATAACAAAAATCATGAAAAGTATTCTGCCTCAGAATCTCGTTTCGAAAGTAACAATTGCGCGCCATCTATAAAGGGCCACACGATACCAAACTGAGGATCATCATATCGAATCCCACCTTCAAGCTCAGGCGCGTAATAATCACTACACTTATACTGCACCTCTGCCACCTCACTCATCACATAAAATCCATGCGCAAAATCAGATGGGATATATAACATTTGTTTGTTTTCATTAGAAAGTATTTCTCCCACCCACTGTCCAAACGTAGGAGACTCCCGACGAATATCTACCGCAACATCAAAAATCATTCCTTGCGTACAGCGCACCAACTTAGCCTGAGCTTTTGGCGGCACTTGATAATGTAAACCTCGTAACGTCCCTAACTCAGAACGGCTATGATTATCCTGACAAAATTTAGGAAGACCCAATTCATCAAAAACATCTTGGCGAAACGTTTCCATAAAAAAACCGCGATCATCCTCAAAAACTTTGGGAACAATTAATTTAACTTCGGGAAGTCTCATTGAAATAATTTGCATAATCTCATACTACCAGAATTTAACGATTTTAAAAAAGTTCAGAAAAAGCACTAGGTCGTCCATTTACAAGATACGCAATCGTCATCTCTGCTTCAACCATGATTCTAGAATCTACATCATGAATAATTTTTTGCAAAAAAACAGCTTTCAATTGTTTTGGCAACGTCATTTGAGAAACCACATGAAAAGAATCTCCACTATGAAGCGACCGCTTATAAGTTACTTCGGCCTTCGCAATCACCAAAAACTTATTCTGACTTGTTAGCTCAGCAAAAGAAAATCCCATCTCCTTCAAATACTCATGGCGTGCGTGTTCAAAATAATGCAAATACACCGCATGATTCACAATGCCCTGCAGATCACATTCGTAATCGCGAACAGAAAAGGGGAGGGTAAGTTCAGGAAAATCTTTCATTCTTCAAATACTCCCCACCATGCGCTTCAAACCCCACCAAATGCTTCCGAGCTGACTGAATCACGGCATCAGGCAACCCCGCCATCTGTCCCACATGTATGCCATAACTCTTATCCGCAGGCCCCGGAATAAACGTGTGATTAAACACCAACTTCTGATCAATTTCAGTAATCTTCATTGTGAAATTAGAAAATTCTGGAAAGCGTTTTTCTAACTGGGTTAACTCATGATAATGCGTAGCGAATAGTGTTCTTGCCCCAATTTTCTCATGCATATATTCACACACCGCGCAGGCAATACTCATGCCATCAAACGTCGCCGTGCCACGTCCAATTTCATCCAAAATAACCAGACTTTGCTCCGTCGCATTATTCAAAATCGTGGCCGTCTCAAGCATCTCCACCATAAAGGTACTTTGACCAGAATATAAATTATCCAAAGCCCCAATACGCGTAAACAATTTATCGACTATCGACAAATGAGCGCGCTTTGCAGGAACAAACGACCCAATCTGTGCCATCACAACACACAAGGCAACCTGACGCATCAACGTCGATTTACCGGCCATATTCGGGCCCGTAATCAAGATAAACCGATTCCGATCCCGAGACAAAGAGACTGTATTTGGCACAAAAGAAAGCTGCGTATTTCGCTCTAAAACCGGATGACGACTCTCCTCTAAAAATAAAGTGAGATTTTCTGGAGGTAAAAGCTCCGGACGCACATACTGATACTTCTGAGCAGCCGTCGCAAGTGCATGCAAACAATCCAAATCACCCACCCAACTTGCCAACTCCTGCAACACAGAAATATGCGGTTTAATCTGTCCAATTACTTCATGATACAGCTGCATTTCTAACGCCTTCTGACGCTCATCCGCTGTCAAAAGAACCGATTCTTTCTCTTTCATTTCCGGCGTAATATACCGCTCAGCACCTGTGAGCGTTTGCTTACGGATATAGCTTTCAGGAATTAAATGCTGATGCGTATGCGTCACTTCCAAGTAATATCCGAAGACTTTGTTATAGCCCACTTTTAGGCTCTTAACACCCGTCTTCTCACGCTCAATCGCTTCCAGCGTCCCAATCCAATGACGAATTTCTTCAAACGAACTTACCAACGCATCTAATTCAGAACTATACCCAGGACGAATCAATTTCCCTTCTGAAATCACAGCAGGAGGAGATTCCACTAAAGCCGTTTCTAACAAACGAATAATGTGCTGACAGGGATGTCCAGGTTCTGAAATCGATAGAAATTGCGTCGCCACGTCACCCAAAAAAGAACTTTCCAGCTGCGTCAAAATACCAGGCAGATCCAAAAGCGCCACCAATGACTGCTTCAACGCAATACAATCTCTCGGATTGTGATGATCCGTTGCAATGCGAGACACCAATCTTTCTAAATCATAAACTTGATTCAAAACATACTTAATCTCTTCACGAGACAACACATCTTCTTTCAAAACTCCGACTGCATCCAAACGACGATTTAAAATTGCTGCATCCGTCATCGGTGCTTTCAAAAGTCCCTTCAAACGACGCGATCCCATAGCAGTCTGACAAAAATCCAAAACACCACACAAGGTCGCCAGCTTAGGCCCACCATACAGCGATTCTGTTAGCTCCAAATTCCGAATCGTGGTCCGATCCAAAAACAACACATCATCCGTATGAATTGGAGACAACCGTGTTAATTGCGGCAACGCCAATTTCTGAGTCTGACGCGTATACTCCAAAATCGCCCATACCGCCGGATACACCTGTTCAAACAATTCCACCCCAAATGCCGCCAACGATTGTACTTTAAAATGTTGCAATAACGCCTGTCTCGCGTGTTGAAAATCCAAAATAGAATAAGTAGAAATAAGACCCTCAAAATCAAGCAGGAAATCAAAGGGCAATAACAATTCTTTAGGAGAAAGACGTTCTATCTGAGCATCCAAATCTAGCTTAGAAGAAACCAAACCCAATCTGAATTCACCCGTAGAAATATCAGCATACGAAATTCCAAATTGACCATCCGACAAGGGCAAAACCGCCACCAAAAAATTATTCTCTTTAGCTTCTAATTGGCCATGACCAATTAACGTGCCAGGCGTAATCACTTTCACCACTTCACGTTTCGTAATCCCTTTCGAAACCGACACATCTTCCACCTGTTCGCAAATCGCCACTTTGTACCCACGCGAAACCAGTTTCGAAATATAATTTTCAGACGCATGATGCGGAATCCCACACATCGGAATCCGACTCGCATCTTTTCCACGCCCAGTTAATGTCAACTGAAGCTCACGAGACGCTAAAATCGCATCATCCAAAAACATCTCATAAAAATCACCCAACCGAAAAAACAAAATCGCATCCATATAAGAAGCTTTAATCTCCTTATACTGACGCAACATCGGCGTCTCTAAACTCATCTAAGCGTAATCGGTAGCTGTGTAGCCAAAATCGTACGCAACGCCTGATCCGCTGTATTTACTTCATCATCAGACAACGTGCGATCCACAGTTTGGTAAATAAATCCAAAACCCAAACTCTTATTCTCTAGTCCAATTTTTTCAGACTCAAAACAATCAAACAAAAAGACATCCTGAACCCACTCAGATAGATTGGCGTTAATCACATCCAAAATAGCCTGATAGGACAATGACTTAGGAGCCAACATCGCAATATCCCGACGCGTCGAAGGGAACTTTGACACAGCCTGATAGACTAATTTTTTATCAACCCCACTAAACAAAGAAAGATCAAATTCAAGATAAAAAAGCCCCGAAGAAACAGACGGATGCAACACACCATAAGCGCCCACTTCACGTCCATCTACTAAAATAGAAGCAGATCTCACAGGATGAAAATACTCCCGACTTACCGCACCAAAGGCATAAGAAAGACCCAAGTGACTAAGCAACCCTTCAACCAGTCCCTTATCCACAAAAAAATCTGAGTTAGACTCAAAAAGGACACCCAAATGTGACACACAAACAGGAACACTTTTAACTTCCGAAAATACATGTCCCACTTCAAAAAAACGAAGCCCCGACAACTGACGCTTTTGATTAAACGTCACCACTTCCAGTAAAGAAGGCAACAACGATTTCCGCATCGCAGAAGCCTCAGGAGAAATAGGATTCTGCAACACATACGCCGCTTCAGGCAACGGACACTTCACCGCTTCCGCAGCAGCCACCGACGACAACGGAAACGTATTCGTCTGATAAAACCCCTGAGCAGTCAAATAAGTTTCAATTTTTTGTACCAAAGTATGCTGCCGGGTAGGGGGGTCCATCAAGACAAACGCTTCCGGCAAAACAGACGGAATCCGATCATAACCCAAAAGACGGGCGACTTCTTCAGCCAAACACGGCCACTCCTGCACATCACCAAACCGCCAACTCGGAACACGCACCCGACCCGACTCAAAAACAAATCCCAATTTCCCCAAAACCTCACGCATCTCATCATCAGAAAAATCACTACCTAAAAGACCATTGATTTGCTGGAAATCAAACGCCAACCATCTCGGCTCTCTAGCAGAAGAAGTCACAACAACCTGTTCACTAGTCGTTCCACCAGCCAAAGAAATCAATAAAGAAGCAGCCCGATCAGACGCAGGCAAAACCCCGTCCCAGTCGATCCCTTTTTCATATCTAACCGAATTTTCAGTTCGAAGTGACAACGCTTGAGAGGCTTTACGCGTTGCAACAGCATCAAAAACAGCAGACTCCAAAATAATTTCAGTCGTTTCAGAAGTAACAGCTGCGTCAACACGTCCAACGACGCCTAACTTCACATCACTGACTGTCAATTGCTCTCCAGAAATCTTGCGACGATCTGCAACTTGCAAAGGCTGCCCCGTTTCCAAAAGCACATAATTCATAACATCAACAATTAAATTTAAAGGCCGAAGACCCGCCAATTGCAACCGACGTTGCATCCAAAGCGGAGATTTCAACCCAGGTGTAATCCCAGAAATAAATCGTGCAGAATAAAGCGGACAAAGCTCAGGAATTTCTACAGATACTTTAAGAGGAAAAACACCAGATGAAACTAAATCAGGCGTCTTAATCTCTTTTAATGACGTCCCCAAAATTGCTGCAATTTCACGCGCCAAACCAATCAGGCTCATGCAATCCCCACGATTTGGCAAAATACCAATATCCAAAATTGCATCTTTCAACTGTGCATACTCCACAAAATCAACACCCAAAGGCATGTCATTCGGCAACAACCAAATACCCTCAGAAGACTCAGAAACACCCAACTCCGTCTCCGAACAAATCATGCCCAAAGACACAACATCTCTGATCTTACTTTCTTTAATTTTTAGGCCATTCGGCAACTCCGCCCCAGGCAACACCACCGGAACAATCGCCCCCACAAAAATATTCTGCGCCCCACACACAATCTGACGCAACGCTTTCCCATCAAACACCTGCGTCACATTCAAACGATCCGCATTAGGGTGCTTTTCTATACTATCAATACGAGCCGTAATCACATGAGACAAAGACTGTCCCACAAACTCAACGCCTTCAACCTCAAGTCCAGCCAACGACAACCGATCAGCCAGCTCTTGAACAGGCACATCGATATCAACAAAGTCACGTAACCACGATACTGGATATTTCATCTAAAACTGCCTCAAAAATCGCACATCATTCTCATAAAATAAACGTATATCCGTCACGCCATATTTCAACATTGCAATTCGCTCGATACC
>CAMDGG010000015.1 GCA_945898045.1 bacterium UBP8_UBA817 | reverse complement strand
TTTCTAATTCTGTGATCCGTTCTAGGGCCGTTCTCAAGAGCGTTTCAAGTTCTGCTATTCGTCGATCTTTTGCATCCATTCATACCACTATGCACCAGCTTTTCTTTTTTTCAAAAAAATGGCTTGCTTGGGGTACCTGGGGAGTTACTAAAAATGTTGCAATTTTTAAAAGTAAAAGGTTTCACATCAGCGCCTGAATTCCATGGATGTTTTACTGATACTGAAGCAGTTAAGCATGATAGCGACTTTTATAAAGGAAAATACTTCTCTTGGGAAACTGGTAAAGGTTCAAAAAAATGTATTGTCATGGATTATATTCCCAGAAAGGACTTGCAAGAAAGACTTGCGGAAGAGGGGGTGTCTATGGCCAAAAAAATAGTACTTCTTTCAAAGCTATTTGATCTGCTAGAAAGATTTCACGCAACAAATGTTGTTCATCAGGATTTAAAGCTTGAGAATATAAAACTAAATGAAAGAGATGAGCTGGTTTTATTCGATTTTGCAAATTCATATGAAATCTCTGAAGGCCAATTCAATGGTGGGGGTACACTCGAATATGTAGCGCCTGAATTGACATCAACGCCACCTATGGCTTCTTCCCAAAAATCAGATGTCTATGCCATGTCTGTGTTGATGATGGGACTTGTATTTGACGGATTACCTGTGAACCCATCTCATAGGGCAAACATTACTTTGCTGAAGGATATCCGAAAAACAGAATTAGAAATTACTACCCCCAATGAAGAATTTGGGTTTTTAGATAATAAGACCACTTCTGAAGATAAATTTTACAATCTACTCTCACAAATGATGGATGCCAATCCCGACAAGAGACCCTCCGCATTTCACGCAAAAAGAGACTGGCTAGAAATCTTGGCGGGACAAGAACTGTCGGAGTAATTTTATGCTCGGCATATGATAAACTAAAAATCATATGCAAACCCTCACCGTAGCCCTCATCCAACTCAAAACCGGAACCGACGTCGTCCAAAACCAAGTCGTTGCCCATCGCCTCATCAAAGAAGCCGCTAAAGCCGGCGCACGGTTTATTCTATTGCCCGAAGTCTTTCACTATCGTGGAGACAGAAGCAGGGTTCTCGAAAATGCCGAAGTGATTCCTGGTGCTGCTACACTCCCCCTCATGGCATTTGCGAAAGAATGTGACGTTTGGATTTTAGGCGGCAGTTTGTGCGAAATCGGGCAAGCCACACAAAAAGTCTATAACACCTCAGTGCTCATCAACCCCCAAGGCCACGTCCAGGCCACCTACCGAAAAATGCATTTGTTCGATGCCATTGTTAACGGAAAACCCCTCCGAGAGTCCGATATTTTTCTTGCCGGCGACATGCCTGTGATGGCCGATGTCGATGGTATTTCTACCGGCCTAAGTATTTGTTACGACGTGCGGTTTCCCGAACTCTATCGCCACTACGCTGCACTGGGTGCCAAGATATTATGCGTTCCCGCTTCTTTTACAACGCCTACTGGCAGTGACCATTGGGAAGTATTGTTGCGTGCACGTGCTATCGAAAATTATTGCTACGTACTTGCCCCCAATCAAGCCGGAATCGGTGCTTGTGATGTCCCAACATTTGGAAACAGTATGATCATTGATCCCTGGGGAAAAGTAGTTGCGAGAGCCGGTGAACATGATGAAGAAATTGTTCTTGCAACGCTTGATTTCGACCACCTAGAAAACTTGCGGGCTCGATTCCCCGCCTTAAAAAACAGACGTCACATTTCACAAGGAGTTGAGAACGGATTTGATAGTGGTCTATAACCCAATCGTTGATTATACTTATCGCCACTATGGCACAAGATTTTTCTCGTAAAATCATACAAAATATCCAGCCCTACATACCGGGGAAATCCATCGCAGAAGTCGCCGAACAAACCCAACGTACAGATATCATTAAGCTAGCCTCAAACGAAAATCCATTAGGGGCATCCGTCACTTGGGAACAGCTAAAAGATGTTTTTGGCGACATCAATCTCTATCCACACCAAGCCGCATCTCCCTTGGTTTTAAAACTATGCCAACACTGGAACATTACGCCACAAGAAATCATTCTTGGAAACGGCAGTGATGAAATCATTCAACTCCTAACCCAAGCCTACCTCAATGCGGGCGACACCGTCATCACCAGCATGCACACGTTCTCTGTGTACGAAGCCACCGCCCAAATCATGGACGCCGAAATTCGCACCTTACCTATGCGCAACTACACCATAGATCTAGACGCTATGCTTACCGTTTTAACAGACAGAACCAAACTCATTTTTATCGCCAATCCCAACAATCCCACCGGCACCATCATTACCCATCAAGCCCTCGTAGATTTCTTAGAAAAAATGCCCAAAAATATCTTAATTGTTTTAGACGAAGCCTATGCAGATTATGCGACCCATCCCGACTTTCCACGTACGATCGAACTCATGAAAACCTATACCAATCTTGTCGTCTTACGCACATTTTCAAAACTCTACGGTCTTGCCGGATTACGCATCGGTTATGGCGTGGCGCATTCGTCAGTGATAGACGTCCTACAAAAAATACGCCCCCCGTTTAATGTCAATTCACTAGCGCTTCTTGCGGGTGCAATTGCCTTGGAAAATTATACTCACGTTGCTCAAAGTAAAGCACTTAACGAATCAGGAAAGCAATTTTTGTATGATGAATTGGATCGTCTTAATTTAATGTATCTCAAAACAGAAGCCAATTTCGTCTGCATATTTTTACCGATATTAGGAAAAGAAGCCATGCATGCCTTACTCCAAGACGGCATTATTATTAGACCTCTCGAAAGTTTCAATATGCCTCATGCCATTCGGGTAACCATCGGGCTTCCCGAGCAAAATCTCCGTTTTATCACAACACTCCAAAAGGTACTGAATCGATGAAAGAAACCAAACAAACCCCGCTCTATGACACCCATGTTCACCTGAAAGCCAAAATGACCAACTTCGGCGGCTTTGACATGCCCGTCTGGTACACATCTATCAAAGACGAGCACATGGCCGTACGAAATACCGCCGGCGTTTTTGATATTTCCCACATGGGTGTTCTAAAAGTCACCGGAGAATCTGCCTTCGACTCTCTTCAACACCTTACCTGTAATGATGTTAATAAATCCAAAAATGGCCACATGATTTACAGCATGATGCTCACAGAAAAAGGCACCATTTTAGATGATTTGATGGTAGGGGAGCTCTCAGAAAAAACCTACATCGTGGTCGTGAATGCATCCAACGCTGGAAAAATACTCGCATGGATGACGCCTAAATTAGAGTCAGGAACCTATATCGAAGACCTCACGAAAACCCATGGTCTCTTAGCCGTACAAGGCCCAAAAGCAGTCGAGCTATTATCCAAAATTGTTCAAAAACCTCTAGGTGAACATCCCCGATTTTCTCTCTTTAAAGAAACCTGGAAGGGCGTAGACTGTCTCTTTATGCGTACTGGTTACACAGGAGAAGACGGCTTCGAAATCTCCATTCCAAACGCAGCTTTATTAGATTTATGGACAGACTTAATAGATAACGGCATAACGCCCTGTGGTCTTGGCGCTAGAGACACCCTACGCCTAGAAGCAGGGCTCCCACTCTACGGACAAGAACTTTCCGAAGAAATCACACCCCTTATGACCCGTTATAGTTGGGTAGTAAAATTCACCAAAGACTTTATCGGAAAAGCAGCTTTAGAAAACTCGAAACTGTCCGAACAACCCTACACAACCGTGGGTATACAAATGCAAGAGCGCGTGATTCCAAGAACAGGTTATGCCATCAAAGAAGGCGGACAAATTACATCGGGAACATTGTCTCCCGTGCTGGATCTACCCATTGCAATGGCCTTAATTCCGCCACAGCATGCTACAATCGGCTCGGTTATATCGGTAGAAATTCGCGGTAAATATCATGCTGCAACCATTGTCCCTATTCCATTTATTCCACTCAAAAGGAGTTAACACCATGTCAGTCAGAGCACTTATGATACTTGCAGAAGGATTTGAAGAAATAGAAGCCTTAGCCGTCGTCGATATTTTACGCAGAGGTCTTGTTAAAGTCACACTCGCGGCACTCGATTTTAAATTAGTCGATGGCGCACATGACATCATGATTAAAGCCGATTGTTTATTAGAAACGTTACCCGAATTTGATTATGACATGATCATTTTGCCAGGCGGATCAAAAGGAACTGACAATCTTCAAGACAGCGAAGTCGTTACCAATTTAATCAAACGTTTTGATGTAGAAGGAAAATGGATTGCGGCTATTTGTGCAGCGCCTCGTATCCTAGATCACATTGGACTTTTAAAAGGCAAAAGAGCTACGAGCTATCCCGATTCAAAAGCAGAAATGCATCATGCTACGTGGGTTGATGAAGCCGTTGTTGTAGACGGAAAAATTATTACAAGCCAAGGACCTGGAACAGCACTTGAGTTTGGCTTTAAATTGTTAGAAGTCCTCAAGCCAGAACATTTGGAAGATATTAAAAAGGCGATGGTGTTTACTAAGTAGGCCCCACCCCGGCCCTCCCCTAAAAGGGAGGGAGTAGAAATCTGTATTTGCAAAGTCCCCCTTTAGGGGGATTTAGGGGGCCTAAAGTAAAGCTAAATGGTAATGTCTCTAGCTAGAGTAGGCCGCCCATTTTTCAGGGGTAAATGTCTTTAGAGACACCGCATGTACTTTTTCTTTAAATTGTTCTTTTAAGGCATTCATCACAAGTTGGTGTTGCCTTACAAGAGGCATCCCAACGAAGCTAGGGCTAATGACAAGCGCCTGAAAATGCTCCCCATCGGGATCATACACCTGTACATCCGCGTCGGGCAGAACTTGCAAAATTGCTTCTTTAATTTCAGTTGATAAAGACATCAGTCAACCAATCAATAATGTCGTCAGACTCATAAATCGCAATGCCATCCGCTACCAAACACGGCACCTGAGATTTGCCGCCAATACCAATCAACTCATCCCGTGCTTTCGAATCTAGCCGAATATCTTTTTCGGCAAGTAGTATATTGTTTTGCTTCGCAAAACGGCGCACCTTTTGGCAAAAAGGGCAGGATTCAAAATGATACAAAATAATGGAGTCGTAGGTTTTCATGAGAAACCCAATTATGCTACACTGGCCCCAGCTTGTAAATAAAAGGAGCATCCTCTTGTCACAACCACAACGCCTACCGGACTGGTTTAAAAAATCCAGAAGCAAACTAGACGCCACTCGCGCACTCTCCAAACGGTTAGAAGCCGAAGTTCCCAACAGTATCTGCCAAGAAGCCCGTTGTCCCAATCGGTCAGAATGCTTTGCTAAAGGCGTTTTGACGTTCATGATCTTAGGCACGACCTGCACAAGAAACTGTGGATTTTGCAGCGTCGCTTTCGGAAAACCACTTCCACCAGATCCCAATGAAGTGCAAAAAATTTCTCGCTCCGTCGAAAGACTAGGCCTTAAATTTGTCGTCCTCACCTCACCCAATCGCGATGACTTGCTAGACGAAGGGTCTGGCCATTACGCCACGATCGTTTCGACACTCAAACAACAATATCCCGACATCAAAGTCGAAGTACTTATCCCAGATTTTAAAGGCAAACTTGAGCCTCTAACAACAGTAGTAAATTCGGGCCCTGATGTTGTTAATCACAATTTGGAAACAGTCCCGTCTCTCTACACTAGTGTCAGAAAAGGATCGCTTTATAAACGATCGTTAGATGTTCTTAAAAATATTAAAGCCATCAATCCTCAGAAACTCACCAAAACAGGTCTCATGGTAGGTCTAGGTGAAACCAAAGAAGAACTACGTGCCGTTTTTGCAGATATCAAAGAAGCCGGCGTCGACATTCTCACGCTAGGCCAATACCTCAAGCCCGATAAAAATAATTTAGACGTAGAGCGCTACTACACACCGGAAGAATTTAAAGAGCTCAAAGAAGATGCCGAGGCAGCAGGAATCCGCTACGTTTTTTCTGGTCCGTTAGTACGTAGTTCTTACCTAGCCGACATTGTTTTCGAAGACCTCCATGCTCTATCTATTTAGCACGATAGTCTTCACTTACTTACTCGCGTCTATTCCTTTCGGGCTCGTTGTTGCAAAAGTAAAAAAAGTAGATCTTAGAGCGTCCGGATCAGGTAACATTGGTGCTACAAACGTCTATCGTGCCATGGGATTCAAGCCCGCACTTTTAGTCTTCGCATTAGATGCAATAAAAGGTTTTATACCCGTTTATATGGCGACGCAATTTTTTTTCGATCCTAGTATTCATATCCTCATCGGCATCGTTGCAATCGCCGGACATTCGCTCAGTATTTTTGTGAAATTCAAAGGCGGAAAAGGTGCCGCGACAGGGATCGGCGTATTGGCAGCACTCAACCCACTCGCATTCTGTATTTTATTTCCACTAGCGGTCGTCATTATTCTGACCACACGTTACGTCTCAGTCGCAACACTAACCTGCAGCGCACTGGCGCCACTCTTGCTCTGGTTGTTTAACGCGCCATGGGAATACAGTGCCTTTTCAGCTGTCGCAGGCCTATTGATTTGGATTCGGCACAAGGCCAATATTCAGCGATTAATTAAAGGGGTTGAGAATAAAGTTTAAGTTTTGAAATATAACTAGCAACCACTTCCGGAACCAACGCCTCAATAGACTCTAATTTTAAAAGCTTTTCTCGAATTTCAGTGGCCGAAACGGGAACCGTCTTTCGATCAATCACCATCAGCTTAACCTGATCAATCAAGTCTTCGGCACGGTGCCAACTCTGCAGCGTAGCATAGCTATCACTACCCAAAATCAAATAAATTTCATCCGGCATATACCGTTCTTTAATCTCAGCAATCGTATCAATCGTATACGTTGGCGCATCGCGTTGTATTTCCCAATCACTCACAATAATGGGTGGGGTAGGGGGTAATGTGCTGACGGCAAGTTTCACCATCTCAAACCGATCCGTAGCCGATGCTATCGTCTTGTCTTTGTGAGGTGATACATAGGCTGGCATCACGATAATATACGATAAAAAATCCACCTGCTGTGCGGCACGAAGCACTGCTAAATGACCCAAATGAAAAGGATCAAAGCTGCCGCCAAATAACGCGATACTAGTACGCTTCTTCTGCACGTGAAACCACCGATATCGTTTTGATTAAAATTTTAATATCCAATAAAAGAGACCAGTTTTTAATATAATACAAATCATACTTTAATTTATGATCAGGACGACGCGTCAAAACCGATCTGCCATTAATTTGTGCAAGACCCGTAATTCCACCTTTTACTTTGTGACGAAGCGAAAAATGGGGGAAGTCTCTTTCAATCTTTTCTATAAAGAAAGGGCGTTCTGGACGAGGCCCTATTAAGCTCATGTCACCTTTCAAGACATTGAGTAGTTGCGGAAGTTCGTCTAACGAGACTTTTCTTAAAAACTCGCCAATAGAAATATAGCGGTCTTCACCTTCTTCGTTGACCAACATGGGCCCCGTGTTTTTTTCAGCATTGGGAATCATGGTACGAAATTTAATCATGCCAAATTTTTTGTCATCTTTTCCAACACGTTCTTGCACATAAAATACCGGACCATCAGGAGATACCCATTTGATGGCGATCGCAATGACAAGAAAAAGTGGGGAAAGTAAAATTAAACCCAAAAGTGAGCCAATTTTATCCATAAGCCATTTCATCGTGCGTTCAATGTACAAATTGCTAGCGGATACCTGCGTTATAAAAGGAATGCCATCAAAATCTTGGCTATGGATCGCGCCTGCCATAAAAACAGCGGCATTGGACAACATCCATAAATCTACTTCTTCACGATCACAATAGCTCACCAAATCACTCAGAAAAGCAGGGTCTAAATTTGATTTTGTGACAAAAATAACATCTGCCGAATACTTTCTAAAAGTATCTGGACGCCCTAAAAAATTAAAAGTATCTCTCAAATGAAAATGTATTTTTTCGGGAGGTGTTTCATCCAAAGAGCCGACATATTTCAGGGCTAAGCCTGGGTTCAAAAAGAGTTTCTCTGCCACGTCTTGTCCAAACGCGTCAGCCCCAATAATCAGTGCCCCACGTGTTCCAACTCCCTTTCTTAAAAAAAACAATTCCAGGCGATGAATAAATAAATGTGCAGTGATTGTCATGAAAATGCCGCAAAATAGCGAATACATAATCACATACCGAGATCCGGGAAAAAATTTAAATAAAAACGTAATCACCATGATTTGAATGGTTGCCAAAATGGCCCCTTTAATAATACGAAGAGACTCATCTAAAAAGGGCATGAAGCTGGCCTCTAATTGATATACGCCCACGAAGTAAAACGTACTCACCCAGACCAATACAATGAGCCCGCTTACAGATATGTAAGGTTCAATTTGCGTATGTGTATAAATTTGTGCGACATGGATAGAGAACGCGTCGAAGAGGATTTTCCCCATTTTGAATTTGAGGACATAGGCCATGACAACCGCCATTGGAATCAACGCACAATCCACTGCAAATCGTATCCATTTAAAATAAGTCAAAAATTTATTGCGATGTTTCAAAATTCAGCTCTCAAAGGTCGATCCATCAGACTTGAAATGGCCTCTTTGGGTGATTTATTTTGATAGAGCATGGCGTAAATCTCAAATAAAATGGGGAGGTCTAGCTGTTTCTTTTTAGCCATCTCATAAATGACGCGAGTTGTTTTAACGCCTTCAGCCACCACGCCCCCTAAGCTCTCAATGGCAAGTGCTAAATCGTGATGCTTCGCAATCGCAAGTCCCACTCGAAAATTTCTGCTTTTGTCAGAAGTGCAGGTTGTGATCATATCCCCAAGTCCAGATAGTCCCGTAAATGTAATAGACTGTGCTCCAAAATGGCGTCCAAATCGAGACATTTCTTGCAGGCTACGAGAAAGTAATAGAGAGAGAGTGTTTTGTCCAAAGCCAAGTCCCGCTACACACCCCGCAGCAATCGCAATGGCATTTTTAAACACGCCACCAATTTCAACGCCTGTCACATCAGTCGATGTATAAATTCTAAAATAATGATTACTCAAAGCTGTCTGAAAAAACTGAGCTACGTCTGCCATATCCGAAGCTACAACACTCGCCGCTGGAAGTTCTTGTGCGATTTCTATGGCTAAATTGGGCCCAGATAAAATCGCAAAAGGATACTCAGATCCCAAGACAGAACGGCAATAATCAGAAATGAAAATCTGATCACGATTTTCGAGTAAGCCCTTTCCTATACTCAAAACGGGCTGACCTTTTAGAAAGGGTTTTGCCCGTTCCAATATATCTATATAAGGAGACGCAACACCGAGTACGACTGCGTCAACGTCTGCCATCGCTTCTTCCAAATTGGCCGTGGGTTTTAATGTTTTTGGTAGCCTAACTCCAGGTAGTAAACTCAGCTCATGAGTCCGAGAAATAGCTTGTGCGACCTCTTCAGAATGACACCATAATCGAACCTCGTGCAGATTATCTGCTAGGATTTTAGCTACAGTTGTTCCCCACGCCCCACATCCTAAAACGGCTATTTTTTTCATATCCCTTCATTATCTCCCGATCGTGTAAATTCATCAACGGCATTAAAAAAATCGACTGGATTTTCGGCATGTAGCCAATGGCCTGCCCGCTTAACTTCGATGAAGATAGCGTGTGGAAAATAGTGATAAATCTCAGGCATGTCTGACTCTAAAATATAGTCCGAAAGTATACCCTTTAAAAATAACGTGGGGACATCTATGCCTTCACGTAACAAGGGGGCATCCATAATTTTTAGGTACTCAGCCTGAATAGCAGGAATATTTAAAAGCCACATAAAACCTGTCTCTGTTCTACGACGGCTCTTTAATAAAAACTGACGCAATGAGGGCGGCTCGATAGACGAGACATCCCTTTTGGAGAGCGCTTCTAGAATTTCTTGATGGTGTGGCAAATATCTTTTAGGTGCAATATCCGCCACAATTAATCGGGAGACATCATCTGGATAATCCGAACAGACCTGCATAGCCACTTTCCCACCCATCGAATGGCCCAATAAAATTGCAGGCCCCATATTCAAATGAACAATCAGTTCATGCGCGTCTCGCGCCATCTCCGAATAAGACATTGTGTCTCGATGAGGAGAAAGTCCATGATTAATCAAATCCACAGTGACAACGGTATGATGATCAGCAAATTGTTTCGCCAGTGTCTGCCAATTATCCCCAGACCCAAACAGGCCATGCAAAATCACCAAAAGCGGCCCAGAACCAAACTGTTTATAAGCAAGCATAATTTATAGTATAGGACAGATTAAAAAGGGTTGCCATTTAAACGATCTATTCTTATAATTTAGGCTGCTTTTCGTTCCCCTGTAGCTCAGTGGCAGAGCGCGCGGCTGTTAACCGCGTTGTCGTTGGTTCGATCCCAACCGGGGGAGCCACTTTTGGTTCCCGTTCTTCAGTTCTCAATTAATAAGGAGCCTAGATTGAACGTTATTAAACTGACAAAAAAAGTGATAAAAACGGCATCTCCAGCTAGATAACCCGACCGACTTTCCCAATCAAATTCTAGAACTACGCCTCATACTCAATCTGGCTCCCCTACAAAAAAAGAAAAAAGCTTACAATTTTTCTGATCTTTCCGGAAAATTGAAATGGACAGGAAACCCTGTAGAAACCCAGTGTTTAATTAGAGACCAATGGTAAATATATACAAACTATAAGTTTCAGCAAGCAGTGAGTTGTGTGGTGAAGAAGACATGAGAATTATTCTTCTTTCGAAATTCAAAGTAAGGGTCTTATCTTCAGTCGTAAAATGATACACTTTGGCTGAATTTAGTTTTGGCCATAAGTGTTCCGTAAGAATTTCTGAGCGGCAAAGGTTCTGTATTCACGGATTACTCTCTGCTTCGGTGATATCCACTAGCTGTGCCCTTAATTCTTCTTTAGTAGGTAAATACAACTGATACTGGCTTGCAAAGATTTGCTTGTTGTCTTGTGGTAACGTAATTTCCACCAAACTGCTTTCCTTATCCTTGCAAAGTACAATGCCAATCGTAGGATTTTCGTCTTCAGTTTTTACAAATCGATCATAGTAATTCACATACATCTGAATCTGCCCAAGATCTTGATGTGTAAGATCCCCAATTTTAAGGTCTATGACTACAAAGCAGCGTAAGAGTCGGTTATAAAAGACCAGATCAACAAAGAAGTGTTTCTCACTAAAAGTAAATCGCTGCTGTCTTCCTACAAAAGCAAAGCCTTTGCCTAGTTCTAATAAGAAATGTTCTATCTTATCAATAATGGCTTGCTCTAGTTCGCTTTCAGAGTAGCCCTTGTCTTCTTTTAGGCCTAAAAATTCTAGAACATAAGGGTCTTTAACAGCGTCCTGAGGTGCTGTGAGGATCTGCCCCTTTTCACTTAAGGCTTTAATATCTTCTTTGTTCCGACTTAATCGCAATCTGTCATATAAGGCGGAGTCAAATTGGCGTTTTAACTCTCTGAGCGACCAGTTGTTTTGTGTGGCTTCTATTTCATAGAATTTACGTTCGTTTTCCTCTAGCCTCATTAAAAAAATGTAGTGTGACCAACTTAAAGTAAATTTTTTAGACCCTGGATCAGTTACTAACAATTGCGAAAACACTGTTTTCGTTTTTCCGTAAGTGACATAAAACTGTCGCATGAGTTCCAAGTTTCTCTGGGTATACCCCTTCCCAAATTCATCTGTTAGTAGCTTGCTAATTGTTTTTAGAGTCTCCGCCCCATACTCAGCCTTAATGTTTCCTTGCTGCTCATGCTCAACGATCAAGCGACCAATTTCAAAGTAGGTCATGACCATTGCCGAATTCACGACCTTCACCACATGTACTCGCGCGTTATATAGAAGGTCTTTGATGCCCTGGAATAAGGCGTTTTTATTTTCTAGTATCACTGACAGATTCCCCTTGAAGCAATAATGCCTTCTTATTATGAAGGACTTCAAGGGTTCCGTAAACCAAACTGCTTATGCCACTTTTTGAGCCAATTCGATTAAGCTTAGGTGATATGGGTTGAAGTTTAGTTTTTTATAATATTGGCAATATCTTCCATATTCCCAATACTGATATAGATATGTTTTTGTGTAGCTTCCTCTGTTGGACGTATGACAAATCTCCACTCATGCTGAAAGAGATATTGGTTGTTTTTTTCAAACGTTGCTCCAAACTTTGACAGCCCCCCGTAAGTTATCTTTTGACCTAGCGATACGGCTCCAGGAAACGATCTGTCGGCCTCGATATACAGCCTAGACAAAAAAGATTCCACATTAAATATGTTTAGGCACGCATCTGCCTTAAAATCGCTAAAAAGATAGGGGTAGAATTTTGTGCTTGTGCATAAAACATAATAATCACGTGAGCTACTATTTATTTTGGCATTGTCGATTTTACCGAAGGACTTTTGTTGCGATGTATTAAAGACTTTGGTATTTAATAATTTAAGATTTTTGTTTAATTCGTCATCACATCTGGCACAGTCATTTTTCATGGTTTGATAAGTGCTAGCTAGTGATAACCTTAAGGCCCCTTTTTCCAGGGCCTCTTCAGCGTATTTGAGATCCATGTACCTATACAAAGAGTCCAGATTAACTACTCCATTATTTCTTTAGTAAAAGCTATGTGTTCTATAAGGCTTCCGCCAGTATAATATCAAAATTCCACTATCTCACTACCACTTGAAGGTTTAAAGCTTTTTCTTGTAGAAACCAACCATCCTCAAATTTTAAATTATGTTCTACACGCTGTCTGTAAAGTTTGGATCAAGTTCCATTTTAAATTCCCGTAGAGACTGCCGAGCTTTAGCTATATTTATAGGTTCAGGATAGTTTGAAGACAGGTCGATAATCTTAGAGATATCAAGAGTGCATCTTGCGCCTAAAATAATTTCTCGAAGTCCTATCTGATAGTTATCTATGTCCGTATAACAATACCCTGTTTTCTCGTCTCTATGCCGCAAGTCGTCTGACCAAATACGCCATTCAGATTCATATTCCCATGCTTTATATTTAGTGGAAAGCATATCCCGAGTAGTTTCTCTAGTCAGGGTAGGATCATTTATAGGAAATCGCAGCGGAGTTTTAATATACTTAACTTTTTGTGCGGTCTCTTCTAAAACATCAAATCCTAGGCAGATTCCTTCGTGACTGTAAGTATAATGAGACCACATGACAGGCTCTATCCATGTTTCCGAAAAGCTAAGTATGCCGTGTTTTTCATGCAGTTCATCTCGTGTCTTTGACACGGCATTAAAAATTATAGGGTCAGACAAATCGAAGGGCATTAATTCATAGGGATCATTAAGGTGTTTAATCTCGGATAATTTTAGCCTGCGCTCATCTAAAACCTTGATGGCTACTTCCGCGCACATAAATTTATAGAGTCGCTTTCGCTGCTTCAATCTTTACGCTCTTTAACAATTTTGTCGGTGGCCGCTTTGCGATATTATACTTACAATTAATCATATTTCAGAGTTCTGTAAATTAAAGAGATTTAGGTCAAATTTAAGATAAGTTCTTTTACATTTAAGGCAGAGATAAATTCTCCGAATTTAGCGGCTCCTATAACCACTTCCTCAACACCACATAAGACCTCATTGCAATCGAATAATACCTATTTTTTCGACAGAATTATGTTTAATACTCATCCCCCAGCCCCTTCTCTCTACGAAAGAAGGGGAGAAAAAGCGTAGCAGTAAGTCCCTCTTTCGGAGAGAGAGGGATTTAGGGTGAGTATTATATCCCCTCATTTTTTGATATCATTTGAAACGATATGAAACTCTCAATCATCATTCCCTGTTACAACGAAGCGGCCACGATTAAAGACGTGATCTTCCGCGTACTCGCAAGCGACACAAGTTACTTCGAAAAAGAAATCATTGTTGTTGATGATGCATCCACAGACGCAACCTATCAACTTTTGGAAAACTTTCCCGCTATAAAACTTATTCGACACACACAAAACCAAGGCAAAGGCGCAGCCCTTAATACCGGATTCAAAGCCGCAACCGGAGACGTTATCCTCATTCAAGACGCCGATTTAGAATATGATCCTAACGACTATGCGGCATTACTATTGCCCATACAACAAGGCCGTACCAATGTCGTCTATGGTTCTCGATTTTTACATAAAAAACCCTACAAAAGTCTCTATTTTTGGCACGCCGCTGGGAATCGAGTTTTAACTTTATTATCCAACCTCTACACCGGCCAATCCCTCACAGATATGGAAACGTGTTACAAGGTTTTCACCGTATCGGTTTATAAGCTTCTAAATATTCAGGAAAAAAAATTTGGTGTCGAACCAGAAATTACAGCCAAACTTTCGAAGCTTATGCTACCTATTATTGAAGTCCCTATTTCTTACAACGCAAGAAGTTTTGAGGAAGGTAAAAAAATCGGATGGCGTGATGGCCTGCGAGCAGTATGGTGCATTATTTACTACAACAAGTTTTCAAAAATTAGATGACAAAGTACGTCAGTCGTGGCGGCGATAAATTGGCCGGTGCCTGTGAGATATTTAAATTTGATATTCAAGATAAAGTAGCGCTCGATGTCGGTGTGTCGACCGGCGGCTTCATGGATTTTTTGCTTAAAAACGGTGCGCGATGCGTCATGGGAATTGACGTTGGATATGGTGACGTAGATTATCAATTGCGCATTGATCCACGTGTAGTTTTATTCGAACGCACCAACGCACGCCTTGTTACACGAGACATGTTACTCACACATCGCGGTTGGAAAGGCAAAGCCTTAAAAGAAAATGCAGCCGAACTGTTATCTGATATTTCACTCGTCGTCATGGATGTTTCTTTTATCAGCATTCTCACCGTACTTCCTGCCATATTGCCTTTAATTTCTCCTGGCGCAGAACTCGTTCTTTTGGTAAAACCTCAGTTTGAAGCCAAGCGAGAAGATGTGGGCCCCGGCGGTATTATCAGAGATCCCGCTATTCACGAATCCATCTTAGAGCGTATCGATACCAAAGTGCGCGACATGGGGTTAACGATATTAGGCCAATGCGATTCACCCATACTTGGAACCAAAGGCAATAAAGAATTTTTTCTCTATCTTAAAAAGGGACCATGTTAAAAGAACTCACCATACAAAATTTTGCCATTATCAAAACCTGTCATCTGGAATTTTCAGAAGGGTTTACCGTCTTTACCGGTGAAACAGGTGCAGGGAAATCCATTATTATTGATGCACTTTCACTGTTGCTTGGAAAACCCTCGCAAGAAAGTTTCATCCAAGACGGAGAGGAAGAGGCCTATATCGAAGGCATTTTTGAAATCGCCACAACCCGAATTCCTGAGGCGCTTGCAGAGTTTATTTCACCAGAAGACACGCATCTTATTCTTTCCAGAAAACTTCAGAGAGGCAAACTAAACATCGCCAAAATCAATGGCCAAAGCCTCCCACTCAAGCAATTCAAACAAGCGGCATCAGGTCTACTCACCATCGTCGGACAACATGACTACATGACCCTTCTCGAACCAGAACAGCAAATTGCGTACCTTGATCATTACGGTGGAAAGGAATTGGCGCTGGCTTTATCTGATTATCAAGAAAGGTATCGGGCATACGAAACGATTCGGGCCAAATTAAAAGCAACCCAAATGGCCGAAGATGAAAAAGAAAGTCGCCGAGAATTTCTGTCCTTTCAAGTTGAAGATCTCAAAGCCCAGCAGTTCAAGTCTGGAGAAGAAGAGAAATTAGATAATCAAAAACGTACATTAAAATCACTTCATATTCTCACCTCTCATTTATCAGAATCAGAAAAGGCCTTGTATACCATACAAACCCAAACGGCTATCGCTCAAAAAGCCATAATCGGTCTAGAAAAAATAGACCCGTCCTATGCCCCCTTAACAGTTCGACTCGAAGCCCTCGTCCTCGAAGCACAAGATCTCTATCAAGAGATAGACAGCAGGGCGTCCGACATGAGCGATCTAGACGTTTCCAATTTAGACAACGTCGAAAAAAGACTCGATACAATTTTTCGGTATAAAACAAAATATAAAGCCATAACGATCGACGAAATTCTCTCCCGCCTCGATACACTTACGACAGAGCTTCTGGCCATTGATAATCAAGACGAAAATCGTGCGGCACTCGAATTAGAACTCAAAAATGAAAAAGAAAATTTAAAAAAAATTGCTACGACGCTTACCCAATTACGACAAGATGCTGCACAAAAACTCTCCCAAGAAATTATCAAAGAAATGGCCTTCTTGAAATTTGAATCTTGCCAATTCGACATACAGATTCAGACAGATTTTGAACGACCAAATCTTTTGGGCTGTGATACAATTGCCTTCTATGTATCGACCAACGCGGGATCCAAACCCAAGCTCTTATCGGACGTTGCCTCAGGGGGCGAATTATCCCGTATGATGTTAGCCATCCGATCCGTATTTGCAGAACAACTATTACAATCTACCGCTATTTTTGACGAAATAGACGCGGGAGTAGGGGGCCTCACAGCCATTAAAATTGGAGAAAAACTTCAAGCACTTTCTCAAAAATCCCAGTTATTTTGTGTGACGCATTTGGCACAAATTGCCAAATTTGCGGATCATCACATTGTGATTTCCAAATCAACACAAGCAGGACAAACAAGAACCAGTACACAAGTGCTCACAAAATCAGAGCGCATTAACGAACTAAAACGCATGGTGGGCGGAGACGAAATCACCTCATTATTAGTAACTTAAAAAAAGGGAGACTCATATGTGCGGTATCGTAGGATATGTCGGGGATAGAAATGTAGAATCAGTTTTATTAGTAGGATTAGAACGACTCAGTTATCGCGGCTATGATTCTTCTGGCATTGCCATTATGTCAGACGGCGAATTGAGCTCTTGGAAAAAAGCGGGTAAACTTCACGAACTCAGTAAAGCCCTAGAAAACCTCACCATTAAAGGCAGTTTGGGTATCGGACACACACGTTGGGCAACCCACGGTCAGCCTACAGAAACAAACGCGCATCCGCATCTTAGTACGAACACCAAGACGGCTATCGTCCATAATGGCATCATCGAAAACTATGCCCTCATCAAAACCAAACTTATAGAAAATGGCTGCGTCTTTAGATCGCAAACCGACACCGAAGTTATCGTCCATCTCATCGAATATTATTACGAAGGAAACCTCAAACAAGCCGTCGAAAAAACGATCGATGATTTGGTCGGCACCTTTGCCTTGGCCGTTGTTTCCGAACATGAACCCGATAAAATTATTGTCTGCAGAAAAGGCAGCCCGCTCATTATAGGTATCGGCCAAAACGAACATTTTGTTGCCTCTGACATCAATGCCATTATCCAACATACCAAAGACGTCATTTATCTAGACGATTTAGAGCTCGCCGTTATCACCAAAAATAAAATTGAAGTCCAAAAATTAGGTAGCAACACTATTATTGAAAAGCCCATTCAACACATACAGTGGGATCCCATCGCAGCAGAAAAATCAGGCTATGAAAATTTCATGCTCAAAGAAATTTTTGAGCAACCTATTGTTGTACGCAATATTATGAGCAAAATTGTCAAAGCCGATGGCAGCCTTGAATTCAAGCACGTTAAACTCTCAAGAGAAGAATTCGCACAAGTTACCCGATTTATTGTGCAAGCCTGCGGTACATCCTGGCATGCAGGTCTCGTTGCCAAATATTATTTCGAACAATTTACGCGTATCTCCACTGACGTCGACATTTCTTCCGAATTTAGATATCGCCACAAAATTACAGATGGCAAAGAAATCGTTATCGCACTTTCGCAATCGGGCGAAACCGCAGATACACTCGCCTGCCTCCGAGAAGCCAAAAGTAAATTCTTTAAAGTGCTCTCGTTCGTCAACGCCAAAAACAGCAGCATGGACCGCGAATCAGATGGCGTAATTTATTCTTATGCAGGCCAAGAAGTTGGTGTTGCTTCTACCAAAAACTACATCGCCCAATTGGTCACCGCCTATCTCTTCACCGTCTATCTTGGACAAATCAGATGGACACTGTCCGAGGCCGAAGCCAAAGAAATGATTCAGCAACTCCAACGCATTCCAGAGTATATCGAATCCATTTTGAGCCAAGCCGATCACATCAAAGCAATTGCTAAAAAATACTACAAAAGCCGAGATTTTTTATTCATCGGCAGAGGCGTTAATTACCCATCAGCCCTCGAAGGTGCACTTAAACTCAAAGAAATTTCCTACATCCACGCCACCGGCTATCCTGCAGGAGAACTCAAGCACGGCCCCATCGCCCTCATCGATGAAAAAATGCCCGTCGTTTGCCTATGCCCCAACTCCAGCACATACGACAAAATGATCAGTAATGTTCAAGAAGTCCGCGCCAGAAAAGGCAAGACGATCATCATCGCCACTGAAGGCAATACGGAGGTTGAAGAATTCGCTGACGACGTTATCTATATTCCTCAAGTTCCCGAAGAACTCGCGCCTATTCTTATTGCCGTCCCGCTTCAATTATTAGCCTATTACATTGCCGTTTTCCTAGAATGTGATGTAGATCAACCCAGAAATCTAGCCAAGAGTGTGACCGTAGAATAGTTTGCTAAAATGTCTCCAAATATTATCTTGATTGGATTTATGGGCAGTGGGAAATCGTCGGCAGGAAACGCCCTTTCTAAGCTTTCCGGCTATGCGTTTGTTGACAGCGATACGCTAATCGAAACCCAAGAAGGTCTCAAAATATCCGAACTCTTTGTACAAAAAGGCGAGCCCTATTTTCGTGCCTGTGAACATCATGTTTGCGAAACACTTTCCAACTATCACAACACGATCATTGCAACAGGAGGCGGGCTTCCCTGCCAACCAGAAAATCAAGAGCTACTCAAAAAATCTGGCTTCATTGTCTATCTAAAAGCCTCACAAGAATCGATTAATACCCGATTAAAAAATGACACCTCCCGTCCACTTCTCGCACAGCCAGACTTGCTTGCCAAAAGAGCACCCATTTATCACCTACTCGCAGATCTAGAAATTGACACACAAGATCAGTCTATCCAAAGTGTTGCTGAGGCTATTTGGAACACGTATACTACCCACTATGCGTAAAGAAACTCTGGCTACAGTTATGCTTACATTAGATGGAAAACGGGATTATCCGATCTTGATAGGATCCGGTATCAGAACCTTACTGCCCCAACTTTTAACCAATCTAGAAGTGGGCAACCAAGTCGCTATTATTACCAACTCCATCTTAAGAAAAACATACGCAAAACCTATCGAAATACTGCTCACTGAAGCCGGCTATAAAGTAAAAATACTAGAGCTTCCTGCTGGAGAAAAATACAAAAATCTCACCACCGTTTCCCAAATATTAGATAGCCTTCTCTCATTAAAACTAGAGCGCAAAGACACGGTACTAGCACTAGGCGGCGGCATCGTTGGAGACCTGTCTGGATTTGTCGCAAGTATCTATTTGCGAGGTATCCATTTTATCCAAGTCCCAACGACTTTACTTGCACAAGTAGACGCCGCTATTGGCGGAAAAACAGGTGTCAATCATGAAAAAGGAAAAAATCTCATAGGTGTTTTTTATCAACCCAAAATCGTCCTGTGTGATACCGAAACCTTACAGTCTTTACCCAAAAAAGAAATCCTGTGTGGCCTCGCAGAAGTCGTCAAATACGGCATGATTCGTAACACAGACTTATTCGCCTATATCGAAAAGCACGCAAAAGAATTGGCGCAACTCAACATCGCTTCTTGTCCCGAAATCTGGACCCACCTCGTCACAGAATCCGTCAAAGACAAAGCCCACGTTGTCTCAAAAGACGAACAAGAAAGTGGCCTTCGTGAGACCCTCAATTTTGGACACACCATCGGACACGCTATCGAATCTGCAACCGCATACAACAACGCCTATCTCCATGGCGAAGCAGTTGCCATTGGAATGTATGTCGTCTCTCTTATCGCAGTAGAAATGAAACTTCTTTCCGAAGTAGATCAGCAACGCCTCAGTAACCTTTTAACCGCACTAGGTTTTTCACTCACATTACGCCATGTGACGCTATCGACTATTCTAGAAAAATTAACCATGGATAAAAAAGTAAGAAATAAAAAACTACGCTTTATTATGCCAACCGCAATTGGTGCAGTGATCACACGAGACGACGTGCCCATGGCCCTCATTGAAACCGTCATAAAAAATCTAATCGAAGAGGATATGCGATGAAAACAATCTGGGTATTAAATGGCCCCAATCTCAACATGCTTGGATCTCGCGAAGTCGATGTCTACGGCACACTCACACTCAACGCAATCACACTCTTGCTCCAAGAAAAAGCAAAAGAACTAGGTGTAAATATCGACTGCTATCAAACCAATGACGAAGGCGACTTTATCACACGCGTACACGAATCCGGTGCCAAAGCCACCGGCCTCATCATCAATCCAGGTGCCTGGACGCACTACAGTATAGCTGTCAGAGACGCGATCGCTTGCATCGACATCCCAAAAGTAGAAGTCCATATTTCAAATGTCTATGCACGAGAACCGTTTCGTCACACGTCGCTTACAGCCGCTGTTTGTACCGGTCAAATTTCAGGACTAGGCGTAGACGGATATCTTCTTGCTCTAGAATATCTCGCAAAATGATAGACGTCTTTAAAGCAATTATCCTAGGCATCACCGAAGGCCTTACCGAATTTTTACCCATTTCTTCCACAGGACATCTCATCTTGGTCGGACATTGGATCAAGTTTGAAAGCCCAACATTTGATATCGCCATCCAACTCGGTGCCATCCTCGCAGTTGTCGTTCTCTACCGCTCTTTTTTCTTTTCACTTCCTTTCAAAAAGAAAGAACTCAAACTGATTGCGATTGCCATCACTCCTGCACTTTTACTTGGATTCTTATGCCACTCCGCCATCAAGCACTATCTCTTCGGGACATTCACCGTCATCATGGCCTTACTCGTTGGTGGCGTCATCATGCTTTTGGTCGAATATCTACTGCCCTACAAGCCTACTACAACAGATATTTCCGATATCAGTTATAAACAAGCCGCTATTGTTGGCGTTGCGCAATGTGCCTCTCTCTGGCCAGGGATGAGTCGATCAGGATCCACGATTGTTGGTGGTCTAATTGCAAAACTCGATTATGAAACGTCTGCTAAATTCTCATTTATTATTTCAGTTCCCATTATGATTGCAGCGACAGGATATGATTTGCTCAAAAGCTATCACCTCCTCACCCAATCTGACCTATCACTCATCGGGGTAGGGTTTCTTGTCTCGTTTATAGTGGGATATTTAGCCATCGTCACGTTTATTAAACTGTTGGTGCGTTGGAAATTAGCGCCGTTTGCAATCTACAGAATCGTCTTGGCAGCGATACTTCTTTTGCAATGCTAAGATCCAAGCAATGGATTAAATTTCTTTAGGAAAAATTAACCCTCGATAATGTTATTAAACGTAGTGCTGGGGCGCATTTGCTTGGAAACACTGTCTGGATTCGGATGATAATATCCACCCAGATTTACCTTTTGTCCCTGCGGCGAAATTAACTCTTCTAAAATGAGAACTTCATTTTTTTTCAAAGCCTCAGCAACCAATGAAAACCGCTCGCTAAGCACCCCATCTTCCGATTGCCGCGCTAACATCTGTGCCCAATACAAAGCCAAATAAAAATGACTACCACGAATATCTCTTTGTCCCACATGAGGCTGAGGTGATTTATCTTCATCCAAAAACAGTTCAATCGCTTGATCTAAAGTCTCCGCAAAAATTTTGGCTTTTACATGATGGGTGACTGTATACATATACGATAATGAAGCGCTGAGCGCTAAAAACTCACCCAAAGAATCCCAACGCAAATGACCTTCTTCTAAAAACTGTTCAAACAATTTAGGTGCCGAACCCCCTGCGCCTGTTTCAAACAATCCACCCCCTTTCATGAGTGGAACAATCGACAGCATCTTGGCACTTGTCCCCAATTCTAGAATCGGAAAAAGATCCGTATTGTAATCGCGTAAAACATTACCTGTGACAGAAATCGTATCCAAGCCTTGCCGAATTCTGGATAAAGAAAATTGTGTTGCTTCCACCAATGACAGGGTACGAATATCAGTTCCGCTTGTATCCAATTGAGAAAGACTCTGGGTCACTTTTTTAATGAGTTCTTGATCATGTGCGCGATGTGGGTCAAGCCAAAATACCGTCGGCGTTTGCGTTAGTTTGGCACGTTGAACAGCCAGCTTCACCCATTCTTGGATAGGGGTATCTTTGACTTGGCACATCCGCCAGATATCACCTTTTTCAACGTTGTTTTCCAAAAGAACATGTCCTGTCTCATCGATAACGCGAATTATGCCGTCTCCACTCGCTTCAAACGTTTTGTCATGAGAGCCATATTCTTCTGCTTTTTGCGCCATTAGCCCTAAATTTGAAACGCTACCCATCGTCGCCGGATTATACGCACCATTTTTTTTGCAATCGTCAATGACAACTTGATAAATTTCGGCGTATGTTTTATCAGGAATCACGGCCTTTGTATCTTGAAGCTGTCCTGCTGAGTTCCACATTTTTCCAGAAGACCGAATCATGGCCGGCATCGAGGCATCCACGATAATATCACTTGGAATATGTAGATTTGTAATACCCTGATCCGAATTTACCATGGCCAAGGAAGGACGATTTTGATAACACGACTGTAACGCTTCTAGAATTTCTGTTTTTTGTTTCTCTGGTAATCTTTTAATCTTTATTTCCAAATCATGAAGTCCCGCATTGGCATCAATGCCAAGCTCCTCAAATACAGGCTGATAGTTTGAAAAGAGTGACTTGAAATAAACCCGTACAGCATGTCCAAAAATAATAGGATCCGAAATCTTCATCATAGTTGCTTTTAAATGGAGCGAAAATAACAAAGACCTGGATTTCGCATCGGCTAATTCTTTTTCAAGAAACGTATCTAATTCCCTAACGCACATAAAAGTTGTATCAATAATTTCTCCTGCCAGAAGTGCAAAATACGGCTTCAGAATAGTCGATTCGCCCGACGCATCTAAAAATTCAATGCGAACTTTTCTAGCAACATCCACTGTGACGGAGCGTTCATTGTGATAAAAATCGCCTGACTCCATATGGGACACATGTGTTCGTGAAGAGGCTGACCATGGCCCCATCGTATGCGGATGTTTTTTGGCATAATTTTTGACCGCATTGGGCGCACGACGATCAGAATTGCCTTCGCGTAAAACTGGGTTAACGGCACTTCCTAATACTTTGGCATAACGCGCAAGAATCGCTTGGTCCTCTGGAGTTTGTGCTTTTTCGGGATAATTTGGCAACGCGAATCCTTGAGATTGCAATTCTGAAATCGCTTCTTTAAGTTGAGAGAGTGACGCACTAATATTGGGGAGTTTAATAATATTGGCTAAGTGAGATTCTGTGAGTTTGCCCAAGTCACTTAGATGATCAGGCGCCAAACCAAAGGCCGCTAAAAGTCGCCCAGATAGTGAAATGTCACTTTCTTTAATCTGAATGCCCGTGTCACGCATAAAAGCTTTTAAAATTGGTAACAATGAATAAGTCGCAAGGGCAGGGGATTCATCGACTAAAGTATAAAACAAGGTATGCATGATCATCTCCATAGTCTAGTGTTATTTTTCAGATATCCTATCAATCAAATTACCGGGCCTTAATCACCGCATTGCCCGATGCAGATCGTATGCGCCGAGATAATTCTTTAAACGTTAGGGGTGCGTCACTTGCAGAAGCGTTGTCCGGTTTCTTAATCTGTTTAGCAAGTTGTCCAAACGATAAACCGCTTTTTGTGCTAGGTGGTATCGTATGAAACTGTGGGCGTAAAACCTTGCCCGTATCCGGTGGGGTTTGAGAGCCTGCTACATTTTTATACCGAAGCGTATAGTCCGAATTGCCCCCTCCAGCTGTATTTTGTGCTCCTTTTTGAAGAATTTGGTTGTATTCGTCTGAGGATAACTGCTCTCGTAATTGACCTGATCCATTACTCTTTGAAGAATAGACAGGGTCATCCTGAGCATGCACAAAGCCACTCACCCCCAATGAGAAACAACAAATAAAAAAAATTTTATAAAAATTTATAGACATGATCTGAAATGCTTACTGCTCTTAATCGGATAAGTTGATTTTGACAAACCATTCACTTTAACATGATTTAAACTTATTTTCAAAAGCTGCATGACATTAGTATACTGGCTCAAGAATCTAAAACAAAATAAGAAGGGAATAATTTTTTATGGAAAACCAGCTATCCTCACAACTCCTACACCTTCTTTCCATAGCATCCCCTACATTTCATGAAAGTGTTATCTCAAAACATATTCAAGAAACGGTACAATCTCAATTCCCAGCCGCAACAATTAAAACTCACGAAGATTCTCTCATCATAGAGTTTCCAAGCAATCCTAATCTGCCGCATTTGGTGTTTGTGGGGCATTCAGACACGGTGCCTCCCTTTTTTACGCCTTATATCGATAACGGGAAAATCTATGGCTCAGGGGCTTCAGACATGAAAGCGGCCCTGGCGTGTTACCTGACACTCTTTGAAGTATCTCTAGAAAAATTGACAGAGCACTATCGACTTTCATGTATTATCTACGCGCGAGAAGAGGGGACAACGTTAGAACAGAATGGTCTCTCGGGATTGATCAGTGCCTACCCTGAATTTTTTACACACATAGATCTCGCTATTATCGGTGAGCCTACCAATAACCATATTCAATTGGGCTGCGTAGGTAGTATTCATGCAGAAATAGACTTCATCGGAAAAGCATGCCACTCGGCACGCCCATGGGACGGCAAAAATGCCCTTTACGAAGCCATTCCCTTCTTACAGGCAATCTCACAAGAGGGACCCACAAAACACACACTCTTTGGCGTAGATTTTTACGACGTCATGTCCGTCACCTCCACAAAAAACGACTCAGGAAGAACCACCATTCCGGGAAAATGGACCTGCAATGTCAACTTTAGATTTGCACCGGTCTACACACTCGATGAAGCAGTCTCATATTTTATAAACAAACTAAAAGCATTTGGTGCTACTTCAGAAAATATCCAAATAATAGACCAGGTCCCAGCCGGGTCAGTGATCGAAACGCCTCTATTTAAACAGGTTGTGGCACAACTAAATCAGCCTGTAGAAGCCAAGCAAGCATGGACAGATGTGGCGCAATTAACAAGGTTGGGGATTCCAGCATTTAATTTTGGCCCAGGGCTCACAGCGCAAGCCCATCGTCCCGACGAGTACGTCGTGTTGGAAGACATGGTAAAACACTGCTCCCTCTTAGAATCACTCACAAAAAGGAAACCATAAAATGGCACATCAGTATGCATTCGCAATAGGCGTTAGAAGAAAACGTGGAGATCAAACATTGGATGTTTATTTCCCGAAAATTTATTTTAATGAACAACAAGCTATAGTAACGACCCTTTCTAAACAAAAGCCAGATAAGACATTTTGCCTCACGCTTACACATGAAGACCTTACGGCTATAGAAGATAAGCTGTCCCACGCCAGTCTATTTAAATCGCTTTTAACTCAGCAACATACCTATCTTACTCAAGACATCGTTCTATTCTATTTACACCAACTAGATCAGCCTGTCGCCTCTGCAGAAGAAGGCTATTTTAAATTACAATTATTGTCCCAACGACACGTCAAACCTCATGGCGTTTCGTTAGACGGCATTTTTGGAAAGCTCACCAATGTAGCGTGGACAACTATTGGCCCCATCTTGCCAGAAGACATGCCCGAACAACGTTTAAAAGCCCTCGCGTCTGGCCAAGAGCTATCCGTGTCACATGTTGATAAATTTCCCTATCTCGTAAACTATCATATTCCAAGCGGTGTTCGCATTGCATCCGGAAGCCAAGTACGCCTCGGTGCCTATCTAGGTGAAGGCACCACGGTCATGCCCGCCGGATATATTAATTTTAATGCAGGAACCCTCGGAAACGCCATGGTAGAAGGGCGTGTTTCAGCCGGCGTTCTCGTCGGTAAAAATACCGATATTGGTGGTGGGGCCTCGATCATGGGAACCCTCTCTGGTGGCAATGCTCATGTCATTTCAATCGGAGAAAAATGTTTGCTAGGTGCCAATTCCGGCACAGGTATTTCACTAGGGTTTGGCTGTACCATTGCGGCCGGATTATATATATACGCGGGCATGAAAATCAGCCTCTATAATCATCAAAAAGAACCCGTCGACATCACTGGAAATCGCGTCGCAGAAGGCCAAAATCGCGTCAAAGCAATGGATCTTTCAGGAAGAGAACATCTGCTCTTTATACAAGATTCCCAAACAGGAAAGGTCATTTGCATGACCAATCCCAAAACAATTGATCTTAATCAAGAACTACATCAGAACTAACTAGTTGCTGTTGGTGTAGTCGGTATCGCTGTAGCTGGAGCTTCTTCTGGCTGCACCAAGGTCGCTAGAACATCCTCAGGAATATGGTCGAAATTTACGACGCTATCTGGATCGTTTTTTACGAATTCAAAAGGCTTGCCTTCTTTGAGACTGGCTATAATCTTATTGAGGAATTCAGCGAGTTCAGAGCTCTGGTCTTCAACAGCCTTTGCCATATCAGTAAGACATTTGCAGCTGTGTTCAGAGTGATAATCTGCCGTAAATACACTCAAACTGTACGCAACAATAACGACTTTATTTTCGATGGCACCCATCTTGGCTTCATCTTTCTTGGGATCTTTGTCATTTTTCATACCCTTAAGATCAGAAATTAAGCTCATACCATAGTAGAAGAAAGCGCTGGCTTTTATATCCACATCTTCTTTCGTTAATGGTGTGCGAGCACCGACTAACTTTAAGTCATCCTCAAGTTCTGGTGGTAAATGGGTATTCTGCTGTGTCTTTTGCATTTGCTTAATAGACAAAGACATAATCTGCTTCTTTAAAATAGAAGAAATCCCATTTAGATGAGAATTCATACCTGAGAGCCCGTCTGTAGATGTAGACGAGAAATCACCCGTGCTACTATCATCACTTCCTAAACCTGCACCTGAGTCATCTCCAATTGGCGGATCTATGGTGCTGGCGCCAATACTTGCAGTGGTGCTGCTTGAAAAAAGACTTCCGCTTAAATTGTTTTGGGCTTGGCCTAAAATATCTTGAAAATTACTATCATCTGGTGAGCCGGCTTGGGTCTGAACCCCTTTTGCATCTTTGGTGGATTTAAATAAATTTAATTGTCTGGCTAGTGCCGAACTTAGTGAAGATGATTGCGATTGACTCATGTTGTATCCTCCCTTTAATGCGAACCTAATTTGATACAAATATCGTGATTGTTCTAAGTAAATCTTGCATTGATGTTTTATGGTCTTATATTTACAATAGAATTAGTATATCTCAAAAAGGAGAAACCCCATCGCTAAGAAAAAACGACGTGACAATGGCAGTAAGTTAGCCTTTCAATTTATATATGGCATCTCCGAAGATGGGACAAAACGGATTGTTGGAAAAGATATTTCGCCAGAGAAAAAAAACTGGGAACAAGTGAATGGTTACGACCTTTCTAGGCTTTATCTCATGGGATGGCCATCCGATAAAATCATGGCCCATTTTTCAGTAACACAAACAGCAATTACTGAAAAGATTCGGTGTAACTGGGTATTACCTAATGAGAAAATAGCGAGAAGTGGTAATAAGCGAAGAGTGGCTCGTCATAAGCCTATGAGAAAACCAAAACCTACGGCTTCAGTGTCGTAAGGTAAGTTGCAACACATAATATATCTTTAGGTTGCATCATTTTTTTCCAGGCTGGCATACCCCGTAATTCACTGCCATTAGAAATAATCGCAATCATTTTGTTGATATCATGTCCGTAGCGCGCATTAGCCTCAATTAAGCTTGGGGCAAGTCCAATTCCTTCTGCACGAAACCCGTGGCAAGAAGCACATTGAACTTTGAATAAAATAGCACCTTGCCTTATAAAGGCTTCATTTTTTTTTGCACTTTCTATTTCTATAGAGCTGAGTTGTAGAACGTCAGGATTGTTGGTTTTTTTGTCAAAGGGACGCAGAAAAAAATAAAATAGAACAATAACGATTGTTCCCATAAAAGCCAGCGTCCCAAAAATATGAATCATTGTAAATTTTTTGCCCATTCCTAAATAACGATTATCCACCGCCATCATTTCCTGCAGGGGCAGACGCATTGGGGTCTATCGCTTGCTGTAAGCCTGCACCTAGTTGTGCTTCTTGGCCTAAAGCATTTTGCTCTTTAACATCTTTGATTAAATTATCCATGAAATCATTAGTAGCAAGTTGTGTAAATTGGGCCTGGAATTGCGCGCTGATACTATTGGGACTATAGACACTATCTTCACCACCATCATTATTTACACCTGACATGATTAGTCTCCTATGGGAATTTGATACACAGACTGTATATCGACAGTTTAGTCGTGACTATATGTATGGATATTTTATGATGTGAGGAGGGGGAAGTAAAGGGGGCTTAAGAAAAGGTCTGAGGTACCAAGGGGGGGGAGGTAATCCAGACCTTTCTTAAGGAAGTCAAATCCCCGATGATTCCACAGGCAAGGGGGGGGAGCCTATGGATCGGAAAAATGACTTGGGACAATTTCTTATCCACGTTGAATTATCGTAAGATTTCAGAAGGAGTTGCAACGATATTTTGTGGTGTGTGTGAAGACCCGATACATAGTACCCCCCTGGGTTGATGATTTTTTGATTAGAAATTTGGGCAGAGTTAAGAAATCGATCAGCAACAGCTTGAGACATGGAACCCCAAGCGACGAGTTCTTGGAGAACCTTAGGATCTGAGAAGGGATCCGGCTTGCCGGATTTTTGAGTGACCAAAGGCAGATGGTCAGGAAGATGGTCTGTATAGAGGTTCTGGTGCTGATCAAGAATAATGGGTTTGAGGCAGAATAGAGAGGTGTTGAAAGAAGGGTTTTCCAGAAGGGCGAGTTCAATGGGAGATAAGTTGTCTTTGTAGGCGTTCTTTCT
>CAMDGG010000014.1 GCA_945898045.1 bacterium UBP8_UBA817 | reverse complement strand
TTTTTGTTTCCAAAATGGGCCAATAGACTTCCTTTCTTTTTTATTTCAGGATCTGTCTTGTTTTTGCTCTTTGTTATTTTTCTTTTTTGGTATGTTTTTTCCCCTAAAAATTTAGATGTTGGCTATGCGCCGAAACAGCCTATTCCGTTTAGTCACCAATTGCATGCGGGCGAGTTGGGTATTGATTGTCGCTATTGTCACAGTACGATAGAAAAATCAGGACATGCTGCACTACCTAATACCGAAACCTGTATGAATTGTCACAAAATTATCAAGGCAGATAGTCCGCATATTATTAAACTGCGTGATAGTTATGCCAATAATAAGCCTATCGAATGGATTCAAGTTCACCGTTTACCTGATTATGCATATTTTGATCATAGTGCCCACTTAAGAGCAGGTGTTTCCTGTGTAAGTTGTCATGGTCGTGTTGATCAGATGCCTGTGGTACATCAGGTACAACCTTTGAGTATGAGCTGGTGTTTAGAGTGTCACCGGGCTCCCGAGAAGTTCTTGAGACCTAAAGAATTTATTACGAAATTGGATTGGAAAGCAGAGGATCAGCTGAAGTTAGGTCTTCATTTGAAAGAAGTGAATCACATTCGCCCAAGAGAGGATTGTAATACATGTCACAGATAAAGCAGGAGTCATCATCGGGATCTTATTGGCGCAGTTTTTCTGATCGTGAAAACGGTCCAGAATTCAGAAAGTTTCTTTTTAATGAATTTCAAAAAGGGGCTTCCGTTCTAGAAGACGGGATTACGCGTCGTTCATTTTTAAAGTTAATGGGTGCTTCAGCTGCGCTTGCGGGTGTGGCGGGATGTTCTATCAGAAAGCCTGTTCAGAAATTGCGTCCGTATGCAAAGCGTCCTGAGGACTATATTCCTGGCAAGCCTGTTTATTACGCTACTGCGATGCAAGTGGGCTCTGACGTTGTGGGTGTTTTGGCAGAAAGCCAAGAGGGACGTCCTACAAAACTAGAAGGTAATCCTGCTCATTCTATGAGTTTGGGTGGTATGAAATCGTACCATCAGGCAGCAGTTTTGGATTTATATGATCCAGATCGTATTTTTCATCCTATGTCTAATGGTGAAAAGTCAGATTGGGGTCATTATGAAACATGGCTGACGGGTCAGTTGAGTTCTATGTCAGCAACGCGTGGGGAAGGGGCTTGTTTGCTTGTGGATTCACAGGTGTCTCCGACATTTTCTAGGTTGCTTTTGGAGCTTAAGAACGCCTATCCCGCGCTTCGTGTTTTTAAATATGATGGTTTGAATTCAGACTGTCAGGCTGAAGGGATTCAATTGGCGACGGGACGTGCCATGGTTCCTCAGTATCAGTTTCAAAAAGCAGATATTATTGTTTCGTTTGGTGCAGACTTTTTGGGTGTAGAGCCTAATAATATTTCGTATACACGGGATTTTTCTGAGCGACGTGATCCTGACTCTGGGCAGATGAATCGTCTATATGCATTTGAAAATCATTTGACCATTACAGGTAGTAAAGCCGATCACAGAATTCGGGTTAAGGCTTCTCAAATTGAGCCTGCGGCTTGGGTGGTTGCGAGTGCGCTTATTCGTCAGGTGGGGCCAGGATCTTTGTCTGCTTCTATTGTCAATGCGATTCATGGTGCGGCTGATCACTATCGTTCTTTGGTAGATGATAAGATTGTACAGGCCATTGTGAGTGATTTGGTTTCACATCGCGGACGTTCTTTAATTGTCTCTGGTATACAGTGTGCGCCGACAGTCCATGCGTTGGTATATGCGCTTAATCAAATTTTAGGAAATGCCTCTCAAACTGTGATTTATCGTGCGGCCGATACTTCGGAAGAATCGTTGCGTCATTTGTCTGATCTTTTGTCTAAAGGGTCTGTCAAACATCTCTTTATTGTTGGTGGAAACCCTGTTTATAACGCACCTGTCTCATTGAAATTTTCAGAGCGACTTAAAAAAGCGTCCGCAATTGTTCATTTAACCCATGCGGAAAACGAGACGAGTCAATTGGCGCAGTGGGTATTGCCATGTTCTCATTTCTTAGAGAGTTGGGGAGATTTGAAAGCCATTGATGGCTCTGTTTCTATTGTTCAGCCTTTAATTCAACCACTTTATAATTCCAGAAGTTCAGCCGAATTTTTGTCGGGACTTTTGGGTAAAGCAGATATGTCGTACAACTTGGTTCGTTCCACTTGGAAGGCCACAGAAGCTGCGTGGAAAAAATGGCTTCACAACGGGGTTGTTTCAGGAGCTTCTACCGCATTACCAGCCGCACCGCTTACGGATAAAGGTTTTTCCGAATCGCTTGCTAAACAGATTCGTTCTCTCAAAACAGCATCGGGTATTGAAATTGTATTTCCTCTTTCTTATAGCCTTTTGGATGGACGTTATGCCAATAATGGATGGCTTCAAGAGCTTCCGGATCCTATTACGAAGCTTGTTTGGGATAATGCTGCTTTAATTAGTGAGAAGACAGCTGAAAAGTTATCTTTGAAAACAGAAGATCTTATTTTGATTACCCATGACGGCCACGAACTTAAAGTTCCTGTTATGGTGATGCCAGGTCAGGCGGATGAGTCTATTTCGGTTTCGCTTGGATATGGGCGTAAGGTTGTAGGGCGTGTCGGTAAGGGAACTGGATCTAACGGCTATGCACTTTGGACAGGGGCAGCATTTATTTCTGGTGCAAAAATTGAAAAAACGGGCCGTGTTTATCATCTTGCCACAACTCAAAACCATGGAAGTATGGAAGGCCGTGCCATTATTCGCGAAGCGACTTTAGATACCTATAAAAAACACCCTAATTTTGCAAAAGAAATGATACATACTCCCCCATTAGAGTCACTTTGGGAAGAGCGTGTTTATGATAAAGGTTATCAGTGGGGGATGAGCATTGATTTGTCTCGTTGTACCGGTTGTAGCGCGTGTATTACGGCGTGCCAGTCTGAAAATAATATTCCAATTGTAGGTAAAAAACAGGCCATGAATGGTCGTGTAATGCATTGGATTCGATTGGATCGTTATTTTGAAGGGGACGTGGATCAGGCGCGGGTAGCGTATCAGCCCGTAACCTGTTTGCATTGTGAAAATGCACCGTGTGAACAAGTGTGTCCGGTTGCAGCTACTGTGCATAGTGAAGAAGGTCTTAATGACATGGTCTATAACCGGTGTGTTGGAACACGTTATTGTTCTAATAACTGCCCTGTTAAGGTGCGTCGTTTTAATTTCTTTGATTATCATCAACGTAACCCTCAATCTGTTAAAAAAGAGCGGAAACATTTGTTTGATTATGTGCGTCAACCGGATTTGGATATTCAAAAGCAATTTAATCCAGATGTAACGGTTAGAATGCGTGGTGTTATGGAAAAATGCACCTACTGTGTTCAACGGATTAACGAAGCACGGATTAATTCAAAGTTAGAAGAAGTTCAGATTGTAGATGGTGATGTCGTGACCGCGTGTCAGCAATCTTGTCCTGCCGGTGCGATTGTATTCGGAAATATTTTGGATCCAAACAGTAAAGTGTCTAAAGCTAAGGCGCGTTCACGGGAATATCATTTGCTCGAAGAATTACACCTTAAGCCACGGACAACATATTTAGCGAGTATTCGGAATCCACATCCCAGTCTCGTTTCAGTAGTGGAGGCCGCACATCATGAGTAGTCATGTTATCAATTATGAATTAGATCCAAGTAAACGGATTCCCCTTGTTACTGGAAATAATAATTTTAAATCTGTTACAGATATTATTTGTGCACCTGTAGAGCAGCCGGCACCTTCCTGGTGGTGGATTGCAATTTCCGCTTCAGGATCTGTTTTATTGTTATTGTTATCTATGTTGGGATATTTGTTTTGGGAAGGGATTGGTGTTTGGGGACTTAATAATCCTGTTGCTTGGGGATTTGATATTGTAAACCTGGTTTTCTGGGTAGGCATTGGTCACGCAGGGACACTTATTTCTGCAATTTTATTTTTGTTTAGACAAAAATGGCGTACGTCTATTAACAGATTCTCTGAAGCCATGACTATTTTTGCTGTTATTTGTGCATTAATTTTTCCTGCTGTTCACACGGGTCGCCCTTGGGTTGATTATTTCTTGCTTCCTATTCCAAACTCTATGGCTATTTGGCCTAACTTTAGAAGTCCACTCCTATGGGATTTGTTTGCCTTTACCACTTATTTCACGGTGTCTTTGTTGTTTTGGTATGTTGGGCTTATACCTGATTTAGCCACCTTACGGGATAGAGCAAAAACCAAAACTCGCAAAGTGGTTTACGGTCTTTTTGCTTTAGGATGGCGTGGGGCCAATAGACATTGGCAGAATTATGAAAAAGCATACATGATTTTGGCTGCACTTGCGGCGCCTTTGGTTTTGTCCGTACACTCTATTGTTAGTTTCGACTTTGCAACCTCACAATTGCCAGGTTGGCATACGACGATTTTCCCACCCTATTTTGTTGCAGGAGCTGTTTTTTCAGGTTTCGCTATGGTTATCAGTCTTATGGTAATAGCCCGTGAACTTTTTGGCATGAAAGATTTGGTGACAATGTACCATCTGGAATGTATGAATAAAGTTATTTTAGCAACCGGTTCTATTGTTGGTTACGCATACGGTATGGAATTTTTTGTGGCTTGGTATTCTGGAAATGAGTATGAAGCTTTTGCATTTATAAATAGAGCTTTTGGTCCTTATGCTTGGGCTTATTGGATTATGATTTCTTGTAATGTTATTTCGCCTCAGTTTTTCTGGTTTAAGAAATTACGTACCAGTATTCCAGTCATGTTCATTATTTCAATTTTTGTGAATATTGGGATGTGGTTTGAGCGTTTTGTAATTGTTATGACATTACACAGGGATTTCCTTCCTTCTTCTTGGGGGTATTTTAGACCTACATGGGTAGATCTTAGTACGCTTGTGGGTAGCTTTGGTCTTTTCTTTACTTTATTTTTATTATTCTTGAAATTTTTACCTATGGTTGCAATAGCGGAAGTGAAAGGTGTTATGCCGGCCGCTAATCCCCATCATGGAGAGGATCATTAAGATGAGTAAAAAACAATTTTTTGGTGTCGTAGGAGAATTTAAAACGCCTAAAAGTTTGATGAAGGCTGCAGAAGCTCTGCGTGATGCGGGATATACACAATTCGAAACGTATAGTCCTTTTCCTATTCATGGCATGGATGATGCGATGGGTTTAAAGCACTCTAAGTTAGGTTGGATAGTTTTGTGTGGTGGATTTACGGGCTTAAGTTGTGCTTTAGCGTTGCAATGGTGGACTTCTGCTGTAGATTATAAATTAACGATTAGTGGAAAACCTTTTTTTAGTTATCAAGCTTTTGTTCCTGTGACATTCGAATGTATGGTTTTGTTTTCTGCGTTTTGTGCGGTGTTTGGCATGTTGGCTTTAAATAGACTTCCTAAATTGTATCATCCTGTTTTCAAGCATTCTCGTTTTCATGATGCGTCTTCGCATTCTTTTTTTCTAAGTGTGGATGTGAAAGATCCCCTGTATAAAACACTAGAAACGGCGTCATTTTTACATGGGTTGGGCGGCGAAAATCTAGAAGAGATAGAGGATTAATATGATGCGTAACTATATTGGACTGTTAGGTATAAGCGTTCTGATTGTTTTGTCGGGTTGTCGTGGAGCGCGTTCAGAAAAAACGCCATTTCACTTAAATCCTAATTTTGATTGGCAACCCAAATTTAGAGCGCAAATGCTGACAACTCTTCCACCAGAAGGGACTGTTATTTGGGGGAATGAACATAGCTTCTCTTCTGCTAAATCTAGAGAGCACTATTTAAAAGAAGATACCGTTTTTTATAGTGGAAAATTAGAAAATGGTGCTTTTGTGAGTACGATTCCAGTCCGTGTTGATGCTGCTTTAATGACACGGGGTCAGGAGCGTTTTAATATTTATTGCGCAGCTTGTCACGATCAAAGTGGGACAGGTCGTGGCATGGTAGTGCAGCGTGGATTTGCACCGCCTCCTAATCTAGGGGATGAGCGGCTACTTACTGTGCAAGATGGCTATTTATATGATGTGATCTCAAACGGTATTCGCAACATGCCTGGCTATGCTAAGCAAATTCCAGAAGCAGATCGTTGGGCTATTGTGGCTTATGTACGTGCACTTCAGAAAGTTCAACACGCTACGATAGAAGATGTCCCAGAATCTTCTCGTAAGGAGATTAAGTAGATGGTAGAAAGAACAGAAAAATTGACAGGTTTTTTGGCGGATAAGCTGCCGAAAATTCTTTTGCTTATTGGTACAATTGCGTTGGCATTTTGTGCCGTTTCGTTTGGTGCTAATCCGAGACAGGTTTTATTCTCATATATGACAGCGTTTATATTTTTTCTAGCGCTTACATTAGGCTCCTTGTTTTTTATTTTGATTCATTTCCTTACTAGAGCCGGCTGGAGCGTGATTCTGAGACGGATTGCTGAAACGCTAATGAAAAATATTGGGCTAATGGCGATTTTGTTTTTGCCAATTGCTTTTTTTGGAATGCACGAGCTGTACCATTGGACGCATGCAGAGGCTATTAACGACGTTATTCTTCAAAAGAAAGCTGGCTATTTAAATATCCGCTTTTTTTTCATAAGAGCAGCTGTATTTTTTGGTATTTGGTTTTGGTTGGCTCGCGTTTTTTATAAGAATTCCGTTGCCCAAGATGCAACTGGGGATTTTGCGCACACATTAAAACTTCAAAAATACGCTACGTTTGGGGTTTTTCTTTTTGCACTTACATTGACATTTTCTGTTATTGACTGGGTGATGTCTATGACACCCCACTGGTATTCTACTATGTTTGGTGTTTATTATTTTGCTATTTCTACTGTACTTAGTCTTTCTGTTATTACTATTTTGGCAATGATTTTAAGAAGATCTGGGTTTCTTAAAAACGAAATTACAGTTGAGCATTATCATGATATGGGTAAACTGGTATATGGGTTTAATATTTTCTGGACTTATATTGCATTCAGTCAGTATTTTTTGATTTGGTATGCAAATATCCCAGAAGAAACGATATGGTTTCGTGAGCACTTTATGGGATCTTGGAATACAGTTGCTGTTTTTTTAGTGCTGGGTCACTTTGTGGTTCCCTTCTTAGGATTTATGTCTCGTCATGTTAAACGCAATTTAACAGCACACTTTGTAGTAGTTTGCTGGATGGTGTTTATGACCATTGTGGATCTTTACTGGGTTATTATGCCTAATTTTTCTCCAGAGGGTATTCAAATTTCTTTGCTAGATTTTGCAGCTTTTGTAGGAATTGGAGGTCTGTATTTTGGCTTTTATTTCTTAAGACTTCGTAAGCATGCGTTGTTTCCAAAAAGAGATCCACGTTTAGAAGAATCATTACATTTCCATAATGTTTAGAGGATAAAACTGATGTCATCACATACTACTGTTATAAATCACGATATTTCAGAACCCAGAGTAGGAAGAATTGCGATTGCAATTATTGTGGCAGGGTTGCTTTTTGGGTCTATTTTGTGGGCAAGTTATTTGTACTATGCGGCAACCCTTTCTGAAGAATTGAATCGTAAAGAGTCGCTTACAACTTATACCGATCTACAAACTCTCCACACAGAAGAGTCGGAGCGTTTAAATACCTTGAAATGGGTGAATCCTGAAAAAACTGTTCTCCAAATTCCAATTAAAATGGCCATGAATAATGTTGTTAAACACTATGATCGCCCGTAGTTTTTTTCTTTTCTGGAGCATTTTATTCTCTGCGGGACTTTTGGCTGCTATGCCAGATGTGGGCGTAAAAGAAATGCTTGGAAAAGGGATTCCTCTGGAAACTTCATTTTTAGATCACACGGGGCGAAAGGTTCAGTTAAAAGATTATTTTCATGGTAAACCTGTCATTTTGTCTTTGGCATATTATGGCTGTCCTATGCTTTGTAACTTAGTAACGACCGGGATTAAAGACGGTATTAACGGTGTTCCCTATGAATTAGGAAAAGATTATGAAGTAGTTTCCTTGAGTTTTGATCCCGAGGATACTCCCGAAATAGCTGCTAAATTTCGTAATAAATATGTGAGTTCCCTAAGAAACCCAAAAACAGGTTCTGGATGGCATTTTTTAACTGGAGCACCGGATTCCGTGAAGTTGGTTGCAGATGCGGTTGGGTTTCAGTACAAGCGAGATAAAAAAACGGGTGAGTTTGCACACGGTGCTGTGATTATTGTTTTGATGCCTGATGGTAAAGTTTCTCGTTACTTGTATGGCATTGAATTTAAGCCCATTGATTTGAAATTATCACTTATAGAAGCCAAAAATAAAAAAGTTATTTCTACGGTAGAACACGTTATGTTGTTTTGTTATAATTATGACCCTAATGCGCGTGGTTATGTGTTAGTAGCGCAAAATGTAATGAAAATCGGAGCCTTCATTACGCTGCTTGTTTTGGGTGGAACGTTATTAATTTTACATCTTAAAAAAAGAAACTAGAAAGGTAAGAGAGAAAACGCATGGCTAAAGAAGTTGTAATTGAAAGTTTGATGAAAAGTGGATCTTTTTGGTTTCCTGAAGGCGCAACTTCTATTACGAATAGAGTTGATGGATTATTTTATTTTATTCTTGCGGGCTCCATTATTTTGTTTGTGGGTATTTGTGCCACGTTGGTGTATTTTTTATATAAATATCGGCGAACAGAAGCTAATCCTGTTGCGACGAGTAATATTACGCATAGCACGATTTTAGAATTGGTGTGGACGATTATCCCTCTTATTTTGTGTCTCTTTATTTTTTGGTGGGGATATAAAGATTATTTGTCAATGTCTACGCCTCCAGGTAATGCCTTGGAAATACGTGTTATTGGTAAAAAATGGTTGTGGCAATTTGAATACCCTAAAGAGGGTGTTAAAACTTTAGGTGAGTTGGTGGTTCCTGTTAATCGCCCCATTAGGTTGGTTATGGGTTCCGAAGATGTGATTCATAGTTTCTTTTTGCCTAATTTTCGAATAAAGCGCGACGTTTTGCCAAACCGTTATACCCGTCTTTGGTTTGAGGCCGAGCGAACTGGTAATTTTCAAATATTTTGTTCAGAATATTGTGGAGATGCTCACTCTGCTATGCTTGCAACGTTGCGTGTGGTAACGGAAGCTGAATATAAAGAATGGTTAAAGGGTGGATCGGGTGCAAGTGATGAGCCTTTACCTGAACTCGGTAAAAGACTTTATACCAAAAACGCATGTAATACATGTCATTCTATAGATGGTTCTCCAAGTGTGGGGCCTACTTGGAAGGGAATGTACGGGCATAATGTTTCTCTTGTAGACGGGACTTCTGTTCTTGTTGATGATGCTTATATTAAAGAATCTATTGAAAAACCAAATGCTAAAGTGGTTAAAGGGTTTCAGCCCATTATGCCAGCGTATGCAGGTGTTATGCGTGAGCGTGAAATCTTGGCTCTTATTGAATATATGAAGTCGTTATAATGGAGAACACAACTATGGTACATGAGTCACATGCGGCAAGTGAGGGTAGTTATTTAACCAATCCAAAAGGTTGGAAGTCTTGGTTATTCACAGTGGATCACAAACGTATTGGTATTATGTATCTTTTGTTTATTGTGATTTCTTTTGCATTGGGTGGATTTTTTGCTTTGGCCTTGCGCTTACAGTTATTAAGCCCTGTCAAATTTTTATTTACTGCAAAGCAATATAACCAATTATTTACTTTGCATGGCGCCATTATGGTTTTCTTGTTTATTGTTCCTTCTATACCTGCTTCTTTAGGAAATTTTATGTTGCCTCTAATGTTAGGGGCAAAAGATGTTGCTTTTCCAAAGCTTAATTTAGCAAGTTTTTATATCTACGTATTTGGGGCTATTTTTTGTGTGTTCTCAATGATTTCGGGTGCGGCTGATACAGGCTGGACGTTTTATACGCCTTATTCTACGACCACAGACACCAGTGTTATTTCAATGACATTGGGGGCATTTATTCTAGGGTTTTCTTCTATTCTCACAGGTGTTAATTTTATTGCCACGATTCATAAAATGCGTGCTAAAGGGATGAATTGGTTCCGGATGCCTTTATTTGCTTGGTCGTTGTATGCGACTGCAATTATCCAAGTTCTTGCCACGCCTGTTCTGGCGATTACATTATTGCTTTTGATTCTTGAGCGTACGATGGGGGTTGGTATATTTGATTCTAAGTTAGGTGGAGACCCTGTCCTTTTCCAACATTTCTTTTGGTTTTATAGTCACCCTGCAGTTTATATTATGATTTTGCCAGCGATGGGAGTTATGAGCGAGCTTGTAACAACTTTTTGCAGAAAAAATGTTTTTGGTTATACGACGATGGCGTATTCTAGTATTGCGATTGCTATTATTTCTTTTCTTGTTTGGGGACACCATCTTTTTGTAAGTGGTCAATCAGATAATGCTGCCGCTATTTTCTCTATACTTACATTCTTGGTGGGTATACCCTCTGCTATTAAAGTATTTAACTGGTTAGCAACGATGTATGGAGGCAGTATTAATTTAAAGACACCTTTTTTATATTTTCTATCTTTTATAGTTTTGTTTTGTGTGGGCGGATTTACAGGAATTATGTTAGGAGCGCTTTCACTTGATGTGTATTTCCATGGTACTTATTTTGTTGTTGCGCATTTCCATTATGTCATGATGGGTGGAACGGTGATGGCCTTTATTGGCGGTCTTCATTATTGGTGGCCGAAAATGTTTGGAAAAATGTACAGTGAATTTTGGGGTCGTGTTGCTTGTTTCTTTATCTTTGCTGGATTTAACATGGTTTTCTTTACGCAATTTATTTTGGGCGCGAAGGGTATGCCAAGACGTTATTTTAATTACTTAGATCAATTTCAATCTTTACATGCGTTTTCAACGGTTGGGACATGGGTCTTGGGTCTTGGGTTTTTAATCATGGCCTTTTATCTGATAGATTCTTTAATTAATGGACCTCCTGCACCAGCTAATCCTTGGGGCGGAATGACATTAGAATGGCAAACCCAATCTCCTCCAATTATGCATAACTTTGAGTCAGCTCCGGTGGTAGATCATGATCCCTATGATTATAAAAGGATGGACGGATGAGCAACCAACTAGAAAATACCGTGCAGCATCATGTTGCCCATCATTTTGATACAGCAGAACAGGAGTTTACTACTGCTAAGTTGGGTATGTGGATTTTTTTAGTACAAGAATTATTGTTTTTTGGCGCCTTGTTTGTTGCCTTTTTTGTATTTAAATATCTGTATCCACAAATGTATATAGAAGCACATCATCACTTGTCCTGGAAAATGGGTGCGCTAAATACCGTCTTTCTTATTACAAGTAGTTTCACCATGGTTATGGGTGTGCGTTCTGCACAAACAAATCAAAGGCGTGCAACCATGAATTATTTGTTTGCTACTATGATGCTGGCTTTTTGCTTTTTAGTTGTTAAGTATTTTGAGTATGCCGAGAAATTTCACCACGGTTTTTTGCCGCCTCATTTCTTTTCTGGTGAAGGGGTGCATCAGTCCTTACCTATCTTTTTTGGTCTTTATTTTGTTATGACGGGGTTGCATGGTATTCACGTTTTAATTGGTATTGGGTTGATTGCTTGGCTCATGTACCGCTCTTCAAAAGGTGAGTTTAATTCTGAGTTCTATACACCTGTCGAAATGGTTGGTTTGTATTGGCACTTTGTGGATTTGGTTTGGATCTTTTTATTCCCATTATTTTATTTGGTAGGGTAGGTTTATGGAAAAACATTCAGAGTCACATTCTCATCATGTTATTGTTCCTGTTAAAAGTTATGTCGCTACCTTTTGTGCGCTTTTAGTTCTTACGTTTATCACTGTTTTAGTTTCTAGATTTGATTTCGGGTCTTTAAATCTGACAATTGCACTTGTTGTTGCTTTTTGTAAGGCTAGTTTGGTGGTGTGGATTTTTATGGGACTTAAATGGGATCGTGGATTTAATTTAGTTGCTTTTGTGGGAAGTATTTTGTTTCTAATTATTTTTATAGGTCTTACTTTTTCTGATATTGCTTTTAGACATTATCGTGATTCAGTCGAAGGCGAACAATTTGGTCTTTCGCGTCCCGTTAAAGCAATTACATCCGGTCACCACGAACAATCGCATTAAACTGTGTTCCAAACAGTATGATGCCCAGTAGTAGGTGTAATGGTTGTGCGTATGCGGGGAGTGCGCAATAAGCAAGAATAAGGCCTAATAAAAACTCAAATAACATAATACTGATAATTTGTAGTCCTGTGTTTTTTCGTTTGGCTTTCAAAAGTTCTAAACCAATCCATAAATTTACAATCAAGACCACGATGGCCATTTCTCTATGAAAAATAAAGGGTTCTTTCACGAGTTGTATCCATTGCTCTCTCGGTACAGTAGAGAGTGAGAGAACGTCGACTTTTTCCCGGACTTGGGTGCCTAGTATAATTTGAAATACGGTAAGGCAAAGGGCTAGTAGTAGGCTGTATTTTAGTTTTTTGGGGAGTGTTGTTTTTTCGGGTTTTTTAAGTGTATAAATCATTACTGCCAGTAAGATTAGAGCGACGAGCATGTGTACTGTAATAATCCATGGGGTGAGATTTGACTTTACTACCATTGATCCAAGCCAACCTTGAAAAGCCACTAAAATTACAGCTAATAGTGTCAAAAAAAAAGGTTTTTTCCTTATTTTGAATAAAGGGAAAGAAGCGATCCAAGTTGCAATAATGAGTAGACCTACGACAACGCCTGATAGCCTATTAAGATATTCTGTCCACGTTTTAAAGACATTGAAAGTTGTATTTTTATAGCCGCGATGGCTATAAATGTCCTGGTAGTTTTCTGGGAGCTGTGATTCATGGAGGGGTGGTATCCAACTGCCAAAACATTTTGGCCAGTCTGGACAACCCATTCCTGCTCCGGTGCTCCGTACAATTCCCCCAATAAGAATAAGAATATAGATTGAGGCCAAAGTGATTGTCCCAATTTTTAAAAACAGTTTTAGTTTTTTGTTTTCCGGCATCTTTTAATATTCTAATCTACAGGATAGAATACGGCTACTATATATGAAAGATAATCAAGAATTGATACAGTCTACTAGTAGTAAGCTTGATCGATCAGGTGTGCTTTTACCTGCTTTTTTTGCGCGTTTTTTTTCTCGTGCCGCTAAGCCTGAGATTCGTGATGCTGTAGTATCGGGGGATTTCAAGAATTTAAGGTCTGATTTTTCTGGCGTTTTGGACCGATTTGAAAGCCGATTCTTTGATCAAATTCGTCAGCTGGATGAAGTAAAGGCTGCTTATGATCGCGAAAAAACAGCTTTAGAAGAGTTGTATAATTTTCGTGTGTCTGTTGAAACTTTGTCAAAAGTTTTGGTGGTACTTAAAGAAAAGCAGGTTGAATATGAGACTTTGCAAATACGTGAGCGGGATCTTTTGCAGCGTCTTACTGATCAGAAGCAGGAGTGGTCTACACAAGAGCATGTGTGGCAGGATCGACTTTTAGATTTTGAGAATCAAGAGCGGTTGTTACTGAATCGTCTTTCGGCTTCTGAGATTACGTTGGAAGAAACCTACTTGGCCAAGCAACGTGCGGAAGAAGAATTGGAGCGGCGGCGCTTTGAAATGGATGCGGCTTATGATGAGAAAGAGCATGAGTATGAGATGCGTCGGGCTAGTTTGGAAGAAACTTATTTAGAAAAAGAGCAGTGGTGGGCTTCCCAGGATTCTGCTAGACGTGTGGCGTTTGAGCGTCAACGGATGGAACTTGAAGCTGCTTATTCTGAAAAAGAGTCTTTATATTTGTTGCAAGATGAGGCACGTCAAGATGAGTTTTTACGGCAGAAAGCGTTACTTGAAGAGTCTTTTGAAAGTCGTGTCCAAGAGTTAGAGGCTTCATTTGCGGAGCGTGAAAAGAAATTCGAATTTTTAGATGAAGAATTGGGTTCAAAATGGGAACAAAAGCGTATTGAACTTGAGCTGCTTTATGCTGAAAAAGAGCAACGTTTTGTGATGGAAGAAGATCGTCAAAAATGGATTTTTCAGCGCCAACTTGAAGATAAAGAAACTATTTGGCAGCAAGAGCGCACGCACTTAGAACAAGCAGCACTAGAAAAAGAGCAGACGTTGATTGCGGGTTATGAAGAAGAAAAACAAGCGTATGAAGCGCAGTTGACTGAAACTAAACTGATCGGACAACAAGAGCGTGCGGCACTCGAACAAGCGGCACAAGAAAAAGAGCGGGCGTTGATTGCGGGTTATGAACTAGAAAAGAAAGCGTATGAAGCGAAGTTGACTGAAGTCGAAGCTACTGGACAACAAGAGCGTGAGGCGCTCGAACAAGCGGCACAAAAAAAAGAGCAGATGTTGATTGCGGGCTATGAACTAGAAAAAGAAGCCTATGCAGCTCTTCTGAATAAAATAAAAGCGATTGGGGAACAAGATCGTGCGGAATTAGAACAAGTAACACAAGAAAATGAAGCGTATAAAGAGCGGTTGAATAAAATCGATGAGTTTGTACAACAAGAGCGTGCGACGTTTGAACAAGCCGCAAAAGAAAAAGAGCAGGCGTTGATTACGCGTTACGAACAAGAAAAAGAAGCGTATGAGGCGAAGTTGACTGAAATTAAAACAATGGGACAACAAGAGCGTGCGACGTTCGAACAAGCCGCGCAAGAAAAAGAGCAGGTGTTGATTGCGCGCTACGAACAAGAAAAAGAAGCATATGAAGCGCAGTTGACTGAACTTAAAACAATGGGACAACAAGAGCGTGCGACGTTCGAACAAGCCGCCCAAGAAAAAGAGCAGGCGTTGATTACGCGCTACGAACAAGAAAAAGAGGCATATGAAGCGCAGCTGACAGCAATCAAAACGATCGGACACCAAGAGCGTGTGGAACTCGAACAAGCGTCACAGGAAAAAGAGCAGGCGTTGATTGCGGGCTATGAAAAACAAAAAGAAGCGTATGAAGCGCAGCTGACAGAAATCAAAGCGATCGGACAACAAGAGCGTGCGGCACTCGAACAAGCGGCACAGGAAAACGAGCAGGCGTTGATTGCGGGCTATGAACAAGAAAAAGAAGCGTATGAAGCGCAGCTGACAGAAATCAAAACGATCGGACAACAAGAGCGTGCGACACTCGAACAAGCCGCGCAAGAAAAAGAGCAGGCATTGATTGCGGGCTATGAACAAGAAAAAGAAGCGTATGAAGCGCAGCTGACAGAAATCAAAGCGATCGGACAACAAGGGCGTGCGGCACTCGAACAAGCCGCGCAAGAAAAAGAGCAGGCATTGATTGCGCAACATGAAGCAGTCTGTTTGGACTACGAAGATAAGTTAAGAGATAGCAAGCTTGATTGGAATGAAGAACGTACTTCTTTAGATTTGGCAGTAAGAGAAAAAGAGCAAGTGTTGGTGGCCCAATACGAAGATGCGTTATTACAGTTAAAAACACAATTAAAAGAAAAAGAGATATTGAGCCAACAAGCCTATGTTCATCTTGAGACAGTTTCTCAGGAAAATGAACAGACCCTTATAGCGCAACACGAAGCTGATTTAGAGATTATAAGAGAACAAATTAAAGAAAAAAATAAACTCGCTCAGGAAGCTTATCGACAACTTGAAATCGCTTCTCAGGAAAGAGAGCAGGTTCTCGTTTCCAAACAACTAGAAGAGCGTCAGGCCTATGAAGTGCAACTTAAGGAAAAAGAAGAGGTTTGGCAACGGGAACGTATGGCGTTGGAAGTGGCTGTTTTAGAATCAAAACAGGCCTATTCTCTTAACCAAGAATCCCACCGATCTGAGTTGCAAAGTTCCGATCAAAAAATCAATCAACTTGAATCTGTTATTGCCAATAAAGAAGAAGAGCTTCAGCGTTTGGAAGCGCATATTGTGCAAGAAGAAGAATGGAAATTGGCATTTAATAAACAACACGAAATCCTTGAAGCGACACTGGCTGAAAAAGAAAGTCAAATGGCTTTGAAATCAGAAGAAATAAAATTGTTACAAGACCGGGTTGCACTTTTTTCGAAAGATTTGTCCGATTCTTTGGTCCAATCAAAAGAGCAAGTTACACAACAATTAGAAGCCCAGTATCGTCATGCTTTGCAGTTAGCAAATGAAGCTAGAGAAGCTGATCGTCTTCTTTTTGAACAAAAGTCAGAAGGGCTTCAGTCTGCAATTGCTTTGAAAGAACAAGAGCTTCAACGTTTAGAGAGCCTGGTTCTAAAAGAAGAATCAGTGCGAGATGAGTTGTCTAGTTCTTACCAAGATTTAGAACTTTCCTTGGCGCAAAAAGAACGTTTGCATCTTTTACAGTCAGAAGAAATGTCGCATCTTAAATCGCGCATTGCACAATTCTCGGACGACCTTGCAACGGCTATTTCTCAAAATAAGGAACAGGTTACACAACAGGTTTCAGCACAATATGATCACATCATGTCATTAAGAAACGAAGAACGTGAGTCTGATAAAGCGTTGTTCGAACAGAAGATATCGGTCTTAGAAGCTTCGGCTGCGTGGTCATCTCGGGAAATGGATCGCTTAGAGTCGCAAAGAAAAGTTCTGGAAGAGCGTTTAGAAACCGCAGAGGATCAGTTGCGTCAAACGACCTTGCAGGCGGCCTCAGCGAATGGTTCTGTGGAGCCACTCGTCGGTGTTAAAACGTATACCTTTCAACGTGCAAATCTTGCCAATACAGGCGCGACATCATCCGACAATTCACCCAAAATCGTTCGGTCTAACAGACTGCCAAGGTAAATAAATTATGCCCTCATTGTATAGAGATTATATTGAATTAACGAAACCTCGCATTTTGATGATGCAGATTGTTACGCTTGGCATGGGAGTCTTTTTGGCCATTGATGGCCTTGCGCCATGGGGAATGATTTTGGCTTCTATAGTGGGTACGGTTTGCGTGTCTGCTGGTGCAGGGGCTTTGAATCATGTGATGGAATCTGACGTGGATGGTCTTATGGAACGCACCCGAAATCGTCCGATTGTTGCAGGACGTGTTTCACGATTCTCTGCGGCGGTCTTTGGTATTTTTATGTCCATTATGGGTCTGGCAATTCTTTTTGGATTTGTTAACAATTTAGTCGGCATTCTTTCGTTTTCGACTCTTTTTTTATATCTGGCAGTCTATACACCTTTAAAAAGAATGTCTTGGCTCAATACGTTAGTGGGGGCTATTCCTGGGGCTATTCCGCCGTTGGGCGGATGGGCTGTTGTTACCGGGACGTTACCTGCTCAGGCCTGGTCACTCTTTTTAATTCTATTTATTTGGCAGTTACCCCATTTTTATGCGATTGCATGGATTTTTAAAGATGATTATGAGAAAGGTGGATTTAAGATGTTATCGGTATTAGATCCGGATGGCTTGAGAACAGCGCGTCAAATTATTATGCAAACGATTTTGTTGATTGTGGTATCTGTATTTCCGATTATGATTGGGATGGTGGGGATGATCTATGGTGTTGGGGCAATGCTGTTGGGCGGGTATTTCTTAAAGAGTGGGATTCGATTTTATAAGTCGAGATCGATTGCAGATGCGAGAGGTGTTTTAAAAGCATCCGTATTTTATTTGCCCCTTTTGCTAGTGCTCATGATTGTCGATAAATTGTTATGACGCTTCAAACTATTACGCTTGCACATACACAGGGATTTTGTGCGGGAGTTGATAGTGCAATAGAAATTGTTCATTTGGCGCTTGCTAAGTATGGGGCACCTTTATATGTACGGCATGAAATTGTACATAATACGTCGGTGATTCGAGATTTTGAGTTGCAGGGCGTGGTTTTTATTGAAGAATTATCCGATGTTCCAAATAACACTACGGTAATTTTTAGTGCGCATGGAACGGCGCCAGAGGTACATGCCCAAGCAAAATTACGGGGACTAAAAATTATTGATGCCACTTGTCCTTTGGTCACTAAGGTACATCGTCAGGCGCTGAAATTTTCTGAACGTGGGGTACAAACGATTGTGATTGGGCACCGGGGACATCAAGAATTGTTAGGTACTTCGGGGTATATTGATCCTGGGTTATTGTTTATTGTTGAAACGGTTGAAGATGTAGATCGCCTTGTTCTGGATGTGCAAAAGCCAATTGGATATTTAACACAAACGACACTTTCAATTGATGATACACGTCATATGATTGCTCGTCTGAAAGAGCGTTTTCCAGCGGTTGAGGGACCCACCAAGGCTAATATTTGTTATGCCACTCAGAACCGTCAGGATTCTGTTAAAGAATTGGCGGAGATTTGCGATGTGGTGGTTGTGTGTGGGTCACCTAAAAGTTCCAACAGCAATCGGCTTCGAGAGACGGCTGCGAATATGGGGGTGCCAAGTTATATTATTGATACTGTGGATGAGCTGGATCTTTCTTGGCTGGAGGGCAAAATTCATTTGGGGTTAACATCTGGCGCGTCTGTCCCTCGTTATGTTGTAGATGCAGTCATTGCTCGTTTGAAAACAAGTTACCCTGGTATTCAAATTAATGAAGAGCCGACGCCTGAAGTAGGTATTCGGTTTCCCATTCCTGAGATATGAAACTAGATTTCGAAAAACTTAACAGTGTGGTTGGGTGTGGCGAATCGGTTATTCCGGTTGTCGTACAGGATGCAGACACAAAAGCTGTTTTGATTTTAGCTTATACCAATCAAGTTGCTCTAGAGGAAAGTATACGTACAGGCTATGCCGTATTTTGGAGCACATCTCGAAACGAACTTTGGGAAAAAGGGAAGACATCTGGCAATCGCCTGGCTTTGGTTTCTGTTCGAGTCAATTGTGAGGATAACTCTCTTTTATATTTGGTTAAGCCTCTGGGGGAAGGGGTTTGTCATACGAAAGATGAGTGGGGTAGATATCGAGATACTTGTTATTATCGAGACTATAAATAAACTAGAGTATCCATGCCTGTATATGTTGGATCCCTTCTTTATTTCCTAAGTTGTGATCATCTAGTGTAATGACTATTTTTTCGTAAGCGTCCCTAATTTTTTCTAAATTTCCAAATTCTCTTTCTGCTACTTTTTCATTTGGAATAGAGTGGGCGACTTGTATATATTTTTTTTGATTATTTTTTTCGATAATAAAATCAATTTCATGCGTGCCAATTTTACCAATTTTGCATTGATACCCGTTTTGTTTAAAGTGTAAGAAGATGGCATTTTCTAGACTTTTTCCAAGTCCAATGTCAAAAGTTCCAGATAAATAATTTTTGAAAGCTAAGTCATTGAGATAATACTTTTTGCTACCTGATAAAATAGATTTTCCTTTTATATCAAAACGGTCTACTTCGTGGATGACAAAGGTTTGCTTGAGGTATTGAATATAGTTGGAGATGGTTTCGTGATTTGTTTTGACATGGTGGCTGGTTAGAAAATCGACAATACTTTTAATCGAAAATGTATTACCAATATTATCGATTAAAAATTTAAACACACGTTCTAGCAAATAACTATCTTTGATGGAGTAGCGTTGAACAATGTCTTTTAGAACGATGGAATCTAGTAATGATTGCACATAGTGTCGCTTGATTTCAGTAGAACTTAAGTGAAATAACTCTGGAAGTCCGCCTGTTTGAAGATACTCTAAATAGGATTTTTTTTCTTTTTCTTTTTTGAAAAACTCACAATATTCTGTATATGAAAATGGGAAAATTTCATATGCGATGTATCTGCCGCTGAGTAATGTTGCGAGTTCCCCGGATAGCAACGTGGAGTTTGATCCTGTGAGCCAAACTTCATAGTCTTTGGCGTAATCTTGAGAGAGAGAATTGACCAGTTTTTCCCATCCTTGGATGTTTTGTACTTCATCTAGGAAGAGATAGCATTTACCCTTTGGGTTGCGTGTTTTTTCATATAGTTTGATGAGTTGATGAAGGTCTGTATGGGTTTGTATCGTATCAAATTCAACAATTTCTTTATTAAAATAAAGAATATTTTCTGGGGGTATTTTTTCTTGTAAAAGGCTTTTGATAAGTTGGCGCATGATATGGCTTTTGCCACAGCGCCTTTGGCCGGTCAGAACTTTGATGAGCTTGTTTCCGATTAGAGGTTTCAGTTGGTCCATATAAAAAGGACGTTCGAATCCAACCGGTATGGCTTGATTATCCCAGAAATTATAGCTATTTAGATCCTCTAGAGCTTTTTTTGTAATTTCAGACATACTTTAAACTTTATGCTAAAAATACAAAAGTTTCAACTGTATCTTAAACTTTTACGCTTTAATCAACGAAGGCTCATAATCTTTAGGTGCTTCATAACCTAACAGATTACAGATGGTGGCGGCGATATTGGCTAAGCCTGCATGGCTGGGGTGCGCAAGTTGAACCTGTAACTGGTTTCCTACAATCGCACAGGGAACTGGATTAAGCGTATGGGCGGTTTTGACGAGGCGAACGCCATTTTTTTCGGTGAACATTTCATCAGCATTGCCGTGATCTGCTAGGACGATGGCGATGCCGTCTAATGCGAGAATCGCATCAAGTAGTTTTTGGACGCATTGATCGGTCACTTCTACGGCTTCAACTGCGGCTTGAAAATTGCCACTGTGTCCTACCATGTCACCATTTGGGAAATTAACACGGCCAAAATCATAGTTGCCACTGTTTAGTAGTTCGATGGTTTTTTCGGTGATTTCAAATGCGCGCATGGCTGGTTTTTGATCAAAAGGAATATTGATCGAGGGGATTTCAATATATGTTTCAAGATTCTTATTAATATAGCCAGATTTATTGCCGTTCCAAAAGTACGTTACGTGGCCAAACTTTTGCGTTTCTGAGATGGCAAAGCTTCGGATGCCCGCTTCACATAAATATTGGCTAACCGAACCATCGATAGCTGTAGGAGATACTAAAAAATGGTGAGGACATTGGATGTCACCGTCATACTGCATCATGCCTGCGAAGACACAAGCTGGTACACGCTTACGATCAAAGTGTGTAAATTCTTTTGCTTCAAAGGCTAGCGATAATTCAATCGCACGGTCACCCCTAAAATTGAAAAAAATGACGCTGTCATGGTCTTGAATCGTACCAATAGCTTGGGCATTTTCTGTGATGACAAAAGGAGGGAGATATTGGTCAAATCGATGGGTATCTTCTTGATAGAACGTTTCAACCGCTTCTTTCGCGGAAGAAAATGTGCGGTCAGCTTCACCTAGAACATGTGCATGCCAACCCCGTTTTACCATTTCCCAATCGGCATTATATCGGTCCATCGTAACCACCATGCGTCCGCCACCAGAGGCGATTCTGTAATCGGTGTTATAGTGTTTATGTAGTTCTGCCAGATGATTTTCTAATTTTTCAATATAGAGTAGTGCCGATTTTTGAGCCACGTCTCTGCCGTCCAACAGAATATGAACGCGGCTTTTTTTAATGCCATTTTTAGCAGCATTTGTTAGCATGCTGAGAAGGTGATTGATGTGAGCGTGGACATTGCCATCTGAGAGAAGCCCAATAAAGTGGAGTGCGCTGTTCTTGGTATGTACGTTTTTTATCAGATGGTTCCACGTGTCTCCTCGGAATAATTCGTCAGATTTAATGGCATTTTGAACCCGAGTGGCACCCTGATCGAAAATGCGTCCAGCACCCAACGCATTATGGCCCACTTCACTATTTCCCATGTCATCATCTGAAGGCATTCCTACCGCTGTGCCATGTGCTTTTAATGACGTATAAAGAGGCAGTGTCATGAGGCGATCAAGTGTGGGGGTATGCGCGTTATAAACCGCATTTCCAGGTTCCGCTTTTCCAAGACCAATGCCATCCATGATAATCAGCAAGACAGGGCCTTTTGGTTTTTCGAATCGAGTTGATTTTTCTAGTTTATAGGTCATGCGCATCAGTGGTATTATACGCAAGATGAGGAGGGTTTGACCATGATTCGTATACTTGTAAATGGCGCTTTGGGTAAGATGGGCGCAGAAACGGTGAAGGCTGTTTCGGGTGATGCCGGGTTGGTATTAGTGGCCAAAACGGATGCAACAGATGATTTAACCTCAATTATTAAAGAAGCCAAGCCAGAAGTGGCGGTGGAATTTACCCACCCGGCGTGTGTGAAAAATAATGTCGAATTATTATTGCGTGCAGGCGTGCGTCCTGTTGTGGGTACAACGGGGTTAAGTGCGGCCGATTTGGCTGATTTAGATGCGTTGGCACGGTCTTGTAATTTGGGTGTTTTGGTCGCGCCTAATTTTGCGATTGGTGCGGTATTGATGATGAAATTTGCGGCGACGGCAGCACAGTATATGCCGCGTGTCGAAATCTTAGAGTTTCACCATGATCAAAAAGCAGATGCGCCTTCTGGAACAGCGGTTAAAACGGCTGATTTAATTGCAGAAACCTATGAAAAAATTAATGACGTAGTCTTGGATGAAAAAGAGCTGGTTGCGGGTGCGCGTGGTGGCAACTATCGCAATATTCCTATTCATTCGATAAGATTGCCGGGATTTGTGGCGAGCCAAGAAGTGATTTTTGGTGGGCTGGGACAGACGTTGAAGCTACGGCATGACTCGATTTCTCGCGATAGTTTTATGCCTGGCGTGTTAATTGCTATTCGAAAAGTGCAAGAAATTACTGGTTTGGTTTATGGATTAGAAAACGTTCTATAAAAGGAAATGGCGATGTCAAAAAAAGTTGTGGTTGCAGTTGTAGGTGCTACTGGGGTTGTGGGTCGCGAAATGATTGCGACGTTGGAAGCGAGAGAGTTTCCTGTCGAAAAATTGGTTTTGTTGGCTTCAGAGCGTTCTTTAGGAGAAAAAATACAGTTTCGAGGCCAATTTATACATGTAGAAGTTTTGGTTCCGGATTCTTTTATAGGGATTGATTTTGCCTTATTTTCTGCGGGCGGATCGATTTCCGAAAAATTTGCGCCTGAAGCCGTAAAACGTGGGGCCATTGTAATCGATAATACGTCCTTTTTTAGAATGCATCCTGATGTGCCGTTGGTGGTGCCAGAAGTGAATGCGCATATGTTAAAACAACATCGCGGCATTATTGCCAATCCCAATTGTTCAACAGCTCAGATGGTGTTGGCGTTAAAGCCTATTTATGACGCGGTAGGTATCGAGCGTGTGGTGGTTTCAACGTACCAATCGGTCTCTGGTGCAGGTAAAGACGCTATTGTAGAGCTTGAAACCCAATCTCGTATTGGCGTATCGGGTGGACAGGTGGTGCCTAAGATTTTTTCTAAGCCCATCGCCTTTAATGTGATCCCACAAATCGATTCTTTTTTGGACAATGGCTATACCAAAGAAGAAATGAAAATGATTAATGAAACCAAGAAGATTTTGGGTGATGACACCATTGCCGTTACAGCGACAACCGTTCGCGTGCCGGTTTTTATTGGACATAGTGAGTCGATCAATATCCAAACCAAGAAAAAAATAACGGCCAATGAAACCCGTGAACTTTTGCGAGCAATGCCGGGTGTTGAAGTGATGGACGATCCTAAAAATGGCGTTTACCCAACCCCTAGAGACGCGGCCGGAAAAGATGCGACTTTTGTAGGGCGTATTCGCGAAGACCTTTCCATTCCTAATGGCATCGAGCTCTGGTGTGTAGCAGATAATCTACGCAAAGGGGCCGCCCTTAACGCAGTACAAATTGCGGAAGCGCTCATTGCTCTCTGAAGCAAGGCGACTGACGCGGGAGTATTTTGATCAGGAGTGTCGAGCATTCGGCACTTCGGACAAGGCGTTAGGCTGGGCGTCTAAATCCTCTCAGCGACTTCGATTCTCGATGATGTCTCTGATGTCGGAGTGGGATCAGACGTATAAAGTCTTGGATGTGGGGTGTGGGCATGGGGATTTTTTTGGATTTTGTGAAGAAGAGACATTGCCTGTAGCCTATACGGGCATCGATTTTACGGCTGCGATGATACGTGTTGCCAAAGCCAAATATCCGAAAGGGACGTTTTTAGAAGCGGATATTTTGGATCCCAATTTTATTGATATCTATGATTATGTTTTTGCATCGGGTATTGCCAATTTAAAAGTGCCCGATCAAATGGGTTGGATTGAATCTCTGTTGGCCAAGAGTTTTTCGATTGCCAAAAAAGGGATTTCTTTTACGATGTTGTCTTCGTTTGCACCCCCAGAATGGCGAGACGACCAACACTTTTATTATTATGATCCGTTACGCGTGCTGGCGTATTGTTTTACGCTGAGTCCGTATGTGGAATTAAAGCACCATTATTTGCAACATGACTTTACGGTGACGGTGTATCGTTAAGTAGCCTAGAGACTTTATTTTCCGAAAGTCCAGTTATTTTAACAATTTCAGAAATGGCAAATCCGTTTTTTTTCATATTTCTTACAACTTGTGATTGACCTTCTTTAAAGCCCTCTGTTTTACCTTCATATTTTCCGTCTTCAAAATAGGTTTGAAACACACTTGTTTCGTCACTCAGATTTTCCATGTAGTGATCGTAACTTCGGCGATCGTTTCCATCCAGCCGTAACATATCCAGCGTCTTTGCAGCTTCATGTAAACCTTTGGCCTGAAATTCTGGCTTGATTGCACTCTCTTTAAAGAAGTACATCCACTCATCTAGCTTATCTTGTACCTTGCTTTTAAACTGAGGTACTTTTAATACATAATATTGAGGGTAGACATCTGAAACGCCTTGTACTGTTTCTGGGTACATACGTTTTTCTTCTGTGCCTAACTCCAGCTGATCGTGACAATGGATTCCTTCAAAATGTGTCTGACCTTTGTAGATATAGTCTTTTCCGTGCCCCAGATCAAAGTACACGATATTAATCGAAAATACTCTCGGAATAGTTCCGTAGGCTTCACTTTGTTTTAGATGTTCTATCACCACTTTAGATACGCCAAATAACATTCGGCTCAAAAAATCCCATTGGCGGATACATTGCACTTCAATAATTACTTTTTCACCACCCGAAAGCTCTGCCTTTAAATCGACTCGTATGGTTTTATCTTTTTCTTGTTCTTTATTCGATTCGCTTTCCAAAATGGCATCGATTGTTACATCGGTATGTAATAATTCCGATAAAAACCCTTCCAGGATACTAAAGTTGGCTTTGTTTCGAAGTAAATATTTTATTGCCCAATCGAATCGAACTAGTTTTTGCATCATGGGAAAGTAAATCATTTTTAATTTTATTTTGTCAAATAAATATTTTATTCGCAATAATTATGACGTTTATTTTATTCTGTTCTTTAAAGAAGATATGAAAGCTAATTATTTTGACAGATCCCCTTTCTGAAAGAGGATTTGTCAAATTGAGAGTCTAGAAAAGTGGCAAATAACTACGCAATATACTCAAAATGTTTTATTCTATGGAGGAGCTACACCCCAAAAACGCCATAATACACATATTCAACCCATCGGGATTTTGTGAATATAAAAATTAATTTAGTCGTTTTTCTGATAGAAAATAGAAATTTTCAATGCATTAATTTGTTTTTTTTTACGATAACCAGGGTATAGACTTAGCATCGTGTTTTTCTTTGTGTAAGGAGTCGTAAGTATGTCAGGAATAGCAAGAACCTCAAGCTCAGCAAGCTCAGCAAGTACGTCAAAAACTAAGTTAACTACTAATCAGCAACAATTGGCAGGTGCGCTTGATGAACTTGCAAAACCACATGGTAAGGGGAAAACCCTTGCGACTTTTTTAAAAGAGAATCGTAGTAAAAGCGATGCTAAAACTGCATTCACAGCGGTAGCCCATCATTTAAATGCAACCAAGGCATTGCATAAACCGCATATTCTAGGAAAACTTGCCCCTATTTTGGCAGATTTTCTGGGAGATATTAATCCTCCTGAAGCCAGATTTGACTTACTCAATCAATTGCTAACCGATCCTGCCTTACAAGAGTTAGGACAATTGGCCTTAGGGCAGTTATTAGAAAATCCAGATCAGTTGAAACAATTGAAATTATTGAAGAAAGCAAATCCATCTTTTGTTTTTGGTAAAACAATAGGGGATAGAAAGAGTTCTTTTGGCGATATCATGTCTAGTGTTCAGGTCCCTTTCAATGATGCATCAGGAAATGCTGTGTTAAATCTTGATAGAACTCCTGCTACAAGATCCCTGGGTCATGACTTGCTCATAAAATTAAATAAATTTGCTAACTCTACTGATCCAGAAAGCAAGCTTTTTGCAGAGCAGTTGGTATCGATGTTGTTTGATAAATCTGGATTGTCGAGATGTCTTGAGACGGCTGATTTGAAGAAATCAAGTCTATTTCAAGACTTTTTGAATTTAGGGAAAGGAGAGGGTAGCCCCGCCGTTATCGTTTTAAAGCTTCAGGCGGAGCAAATGTCCACTCCAACTGAGATTCAAATTGTTGTCGATGATTTGAAAAATGCTGCAGTAATGGGGTGTCCTTTAGACCAACCTGGTGGGCCTATTGAAGCATTTCTTACGAAAGCATTGTCGGCAAAGGGACAAATTGATTATGAGTCCATTGTAACTGTTGCTTTGTTATGCACCGAATCGCGTGAGGTACCTGTTTTTGATCATTTGCTTAAAGCTATGTGGGGAGATAATGGGGCCCTTTTAGGGGCCCATTCAGCAGGCATGCGTGCTGCAATTGAAACGTTGCTACGCGAGGTGCCTGCCCCTAGCCAAGATACAATAGACCGTTTAAAGGCTTTGGACGTCAAGCTGACGTCGCCTGCGACAATGGCTTTGGGTAAGGGGGATGTAAACCTGGATCCGAGCATGGATAGACTATTTACAGAAACATCATCTTTCTTTTCTAGGGGCCGATCTACAATTCCAGACATGCAGAAATATTGGGAAGAGGGTAAGGGCAGACTCTCTCTATCTCGCAATATCGAAAAGTTGTGCAAAAAGGATCCTACTACTGGCAATGCGAAGGGTGTTGGTGGGGTAGTGTCAGGGCTTGTAGATAAACATATTAAAGCTCGACTAAACGTGATTGACGATCTGATTGATCCTAATAAATTTTCTGTTGCAGAGCTTGAAGATATGAAAGCAGATTTGGTGGGTGAGAAGCGCGCTTTGTCTGCAGTAAGTTTGAGGGGAGAACCTGTTTTGGGGCCTAACATTGATTCCTTCATGAATCCAGGTAATCTGCGTTTAGTTGATAGGGCATTGGAGCCCTTATGTAAAGATAGTAAGTTTTTAATCGATATTCAGCTAAGAATGATTGATGCAAAACTTCAGTCTTTACGTGCGGGGCCTCAATCAACGGATTTTAGTGATGTATTAACCCGTGAAGTGGTTCCTGGAAAGCCAATGACTTGGGGAGTTCGTCTCTCAGATGAAATAACGAGTTTTGAAGCTGAAGTGCTTTTATTGGACCCGAAGACACAGTCTAGAGGGCCCAATTCAAATGTTCCGAAGCAGCTCTCTATTTTAAAGGCCTATCTCGCAGGCTTGATTGCGTTGAGAGACGAATTAGCCGGTGGTAAAAGTAGCGATGATCCTTCTGTTTCTATCTCGACGTTAAGAGCAGAGCTAACGCGTTTGGATCCGGAAAAAGGGTTGTTTAAGTCTACACATGTTAAACATGGGCATATGGATCATTTTCTAGACGAGATTGAAACTGCAGTCAAAAAACAGATGGCTGAAAATAAAAAAGATGTGGCTCCGAATAAGGTGTCAAAAGCCATGACGGATCATAATGATGCGAGGCTGGAGAATTCTAAAAAGACGATAAAGGCACTCACTGAGTACAAAAATCCTCAAGCTTCTCTTGATGCAGCTTATAGGGCTATTGCGGGTGTAGCTCAGATGCCTACGCTAGATTCAATTCAAAGGTTGGGTGATGCGATTAAAGCTGAATTTTTTGGTCTACATAATGGATTTACGATCATGCGGGGGGATCTGTCTGATGCGGATGCGAAAATTGCTACATTTGTAGCTGCCCAAAGTGCTGATCCAGAAGTGAAGGCGGCATTGACCGTGGCGCTTAAGAAATTGGTGTTGCAGTTTTCTGCTACAGGGCAGGTGGATCTACAGCAAGACGCGACGCTTGAGCTGTTAGATAAAAAGACACATTATAAAAACGCAGTTCTTAGCGAAACGACTGCACCGGCATTTTGGAACAGTATGGCTAAACTTGATAAGCAAGTCTCTTCTTCTATTGGATCCTCAGTTGCGATTCAGATGTTTCATAATAGCCTCGTTATGAAAGGATTTACAGGCCTACAAACAGTAGAAGAGTGGGTGGATAAGGGGTTGTCTAAAGCCATAGGCCTACCAAAGCTTCAAGCAGAATTAACGCTTTTCATGGATAAATTAAGACCCCGCTTGGATAAACTTGTGGTGAGTCTTGAAACTGTCAATGACGTGCGTGTGCTACGAAATCTTTTGGCAAAACTATATCCTGGGGGTGCTGATGTAGCTAAGGATATCGATGCCTTAACGACACTTATAGAAGCTCATGAGCAAGACAAGGATTATTCGGAGACGAGGCCGGGGACGACCAGGGTAGGGTTGGTACAATCTGCCCGCTTAAATACAGAAGAAAAGGTTGTTCGGCTTAATGATATACGACTACGCTACGAATCGTTGGTGCATCTTCATAAGCAGATGAAGGGGTTAGTTGCATTAAATGGCAACGCAGCGGTGGGGAATCCTGGACGAGAATTTGGGCCACAAGAACTGGCTGATTTAGAGAGAGAATTAGATAGTTTAGGTAAAGCCTTGGGGCTTCCCTCTAATCCTAGGTTGGGTATTAAGGAGCTTAATCCTCTGGATGTTCCTGATTATGCCGATGGAAGAACGGGATGGGATACGCTGGATGGGTTGATGACGAAGTTGGATGATATCGTTGGCGTGTCGGATGGGGTAACGAAACCAGGCTTGAGATTGATGTCTTCTTTGTCGAATGCAGCAGTACCTACTGGTGTATATGGCGCAGTAAATAAGACATATAGTGACAGTTTCGACAAATTCACAGCCTCTTTTGAGAGTGATGGCAAGTTTAATTTTGAAAGGATCCCTCTAACGGCTGAAGGGGTAAAAGCCTTTGATCAGGTCTTTAAGCTAAGGGATGAGATTGAAGACTTAGAGTTGCGGCTTTCTGGCACCCTCACGTCTAGTCAAGCGGATTTACTGGCAACGTTCCAAAGAAAATCAGATGAGTTAAAAGGTCTGGTTGATACCCTGACACTCATTCCTAATGT
>CAMDGG010000013.1 GCA_945898045.1 bacterium UBP8_UBA817 | reverse complement strand
AACCGAAAAGTGTAACATGCGAAAATAGAACTTATCCATTCTATTCTCGTGCAGTACAATAAAAGCAAGTAGAAGAAGGAGTTTTACCATGTCAAAACACATTAAAATTTTTGATACAACATTAAGAGATGGCGAACAATCACCCGGTTGTTCCATGAATATCCAAGAAAAATTAGAAGTCGCAACACAACTTGAAAGACTTGGCGTAGACATCATCGAAGCTGGCTTTGCGATTAGCTCAAAGGGTGATTTCGAATCTATTTCAGCGATCGCTAAAAAAATAAAAAAGCCTATTATTTGTAGCCTCTGCAGAACCGTAAAAGCCGATATCGAAATGGCAGCAGAATCCATTAAATTAGCAGAACGTCAACGTATCCATACGTTCATTGCCACCTCCCCAATCCACATGGAATACAAGCTTAAAATGAGCCCAGACAAAGTTATCGAAACAGCCATTAGCGCTGTCAAATATGCAAAAAGTTTTATCTCGGACATCGAATTTTCCTGCGAAGATGCAGGCAGGTCCGATAGAGAATTTTTGGTTCGCATATTAACGGAAACCATTAAAGCCGGTGCAACGACTGTCAATATTCCAGACACCGTTGGCTATCAAACCCCCGATGAATATGGTGCACTTATTCGATATCTTATGATGCATGTACCAGGTATCGATAACGTAGACGTTTCTGTCCATTGTCATAACGATCTTGGATTCGCAACAGCCAACTCTTTAGCCGGCGTTTTAAACGGTGCCACACAAATTGAATGTACGATTAATGGAATAGGTGAACGCGCAGGAAATACGGCGTTAGAAGAAGTGGTCATGGCCCTCAAAACCCGTACAGATATTTATCACAGTTATACAAACATTAATACAAAAGAACTCACCAAAACATCACGCTTGGTATGTAACGTGACCGGCGCAGTTGTACAAGCAAATAAAGCCATTGTCGGAGCCAATGCATTTGCACATGAAGCAGGCATCCACCAAGATGGTATGCTCAAAGAACGACTCACTTATGAAATTATGAACCCAGAAGACGTCGGCCTCAAAGAAACCAAATTGGTTCTTGGCAAACATTCTGGCCGACATGCATTCACAGATAAATTAGACGAATTGGGCGTACAACTTGCACCTGAAGAACTTAACAAAGCCTTCGAACGTTTCAAAAAAATGGCCGATCAGAAAAAAGAAATGACTGACCAAGACATTGAAGCTCTTATCGCAGATGAAGCGTCGCAAAGCCAAGAAATCTATCATTTAGAACATGTCTATGTCGTTTCGGACAGCACAAAACGCCCTACAGCCACCGTCCAAATTCGAAAAGAATCTCATATTCTAGAAGAACAAGAAGAAGGTGCAGGATCAGTCGATGCCATCTACAAAGCCATCGATAAAATATTCGGCGAATCGTTCAACCTATTGGATTATATTGTACAAGCCGTCACAGGTGGCACCGATGCGCTTGCAGAAGTGGTTGTTCGTCTCAAAGAAAATGATCGTATTTTCACTGGACGCAGTGCCGATTTGGACGTACTCACAGCCTCCGCAAAATCCTATGTCACAGCCATCAATAAATTACTTGCAGAACGCGGAAAAACCCGCATCAAACCCAACTTATAAGGAGAGCTTCCAAATGTACAATATCGCACTCATTAATGGAGATGGCACCGGACCAGAAGTGGTCTCCGAAGCTGTAAAAGTTTTAAAAGCGATCGATCAAAAATATAAATTAGACTTTCAATTTACCGTCCTAGACTACACCGCAAGCAGACATTTACGTACAGGCGAAATCTTAAGTGACGAAGAACTAGAAGGCATGAAACAATTCGATGCTATTTTACTGGGTGCGATCGGTGACCCCCGCGTCAAACCAGGTGTTCTTGAAAAAGGCATCTTGCTTAAAATCAGATTTGGTCTCGACCAATACATTAATTTGAGACCCGTAAAATTATACGAAAATATAGAAACACCTCTCAAAAATAAAACACCAAAAGACATAGACTACGTCGTCGTCCGAGAAAACTCGGGTGGATTGTACACCGGCAGTGGTGGCGTCTCCATGAAAAACACAGACCACGAAGTCGCTGTTCAAAATATGATCTACACCTGGCACCAAGTTGAACGATGCGTCCGATATGCCTTTGAATACGCCAGAGCACGAAAAGCAAAAGGCTACCCAGGAAAACTCACTTTATGCGGAAAAAGCAATGTCCTCACATACGTCTTCGACATCTGGGAACGTGCCATGAAAACAGTCGGCCAAGAATTCCCAGATATTACCACCGACTACGTCCACGTCGACGCCATGTGCATCTATATGATTGAATGCCCAGAACGATTTGATGTCATCGTCACCGAAAATCTCTTCGGTGACATCATCACAGACCTTGCAGCAGTCACGCAAGGTGGGCTAGGCATTTCACCAGGCGCCAACATCAATCCCAAAGGCGTCAGTATGTTCGAACCCATCGGCGGAACCGCTCCAGACTTTACCGGAAAAAACGAAATCAATCCCATGGCCTGCATCGGTGCAGCACAGCTCATGCTTGCCTATTTAGGAGAAGAGAAAGCCGCTGAGAATCTAGAAAAAGCCATGAAAGAAGTGATCAAAGAAATGAAATCAATGGCCGCCGGGAAAATGGGGTTTTCGACAACCGAAATTGGAGACAAAGTTGTCAGAGCCATCTTCTAGCATCTGCGAGCAACTCCAAACCCTACTCTGTTTTCAAACTGCCAAAAGCATTGGGACCTACATCGCAACAGACAAAGAAATTGACCTACTCCCCTACCTCAAAAACCATCTCCCCCTATCTTTTCCGAGATTCAAAAATCCCTACTATGAATATGCACAAATCAATACCCTAAGCCAACTGGTTCCAGGAAAATTTGGCATACTAGAGCCAGACAAGGGCTGCCCTGTCACACCCCATCTAGATATACTTCTCATCCCAGGCGTTCGCTTCGACAAACAAGGCCATCGTCACGGCCACGGACACGGCTACTATGATCGACTTCTTCAACACGAAACAGGCATTAAAATCGGCATCTGTTATGACTACCAGATAGAACCCCGGGCATTAAAAAAACAGCCCCACGACATCCCCATGGACATCGTCATAACACCCACTCACATGCGTGTAATTAACTAGTCTTCTTCACCGCATCCCGAAGATTTTTCCCGGGCTTAAACGCAGGTGTTTTAGTAGAAGGTATATGCAAGATTTCACCAGTTCTAGGATTGCGCCCAGACCGAGACTTACGCTCCCGAACTTCAAATGATCCAAATCCCACGATATCAACACTACCGTCTTCACCCAAAACAGAAATAATCGTATCAAAAATAGTTTCGATCACATCCCGCACTTCGTTATTATGTTTGTTTAATTTAGACGCCACAATACGAACCAATTTATCTTTTTTCATAGTAACAATAGTGGCATAAAACTTACAAACCATCCAGTATGTTTAGCCAAATTACGTATTACACCACTCCCCTACTTTTATTCGCAGCGATCCTCGGGCTTAACCTACCGCACCATCCTTACCTATCTGTCACAAGCATCTGCCTAACAAGTCTCTATTTATTAATATGCCAATTCAAAACCAGAAATAAAACCATAGCAGCCATACTGTTGCTTTTTCTCACCATTGCAACACTTTCTCCACTCTACCTAGCGCTACGTTCTCCAAAAGAGTTACAGTTTAACAACACGCCAACAAATAAAATACTCACCATACAAGAACAGCCAATACAAAAAAACCAGACCTATCATGCGCTAGCCAGGGACGATCAAAACCACGACTACATTCTCTACGCCAAATGTCCGATGACCTACGGAGACACCTATGTCATACAAGGTAAGTTCATGGAAATCTTACCCCCCACAAATCCCGGAGAACCCAACTACAAAAGCTATCTATTACAACACCATATAAGCGGTCTCATATACGCAAGCACGATTAAAAAAGTGGGTATCTCAAATCCAAGTTGGCATAAAAAAATCGCCTATGATTTAAGAAATAAAATCATCACCACAAGCCGAAAAACACTACCGCCTCCCTACGACAATCTCTACGTCAGTCTGGTCTTTGGAGATACAGGCGCACCACTCCCAGATGAGCTAAAAGAACAGTTCCAAAAAACAGGACTCACACACCTACTCGTCGTCTCAGGCGCACAAGTCGCACTATTATCCGGAATTCTCGAAAGCCTACTCCTCGCAACCCCACTCGGCCCCCTGACAAGATTTATCTGCATCACATTTTGCAACCTACTATTTTTAGTAATGACCGGAGGAGACGCATCAATTTTACGAGCTGTGATCATGTGCGAAGTAGCACTAGGGCTCAAATTACTTATGCGAACAACCAGCATCTATCACATACTCTCACTCACCGCACTGATCATGTTGCTTCTAAACCCCTATTCGTTATGGGATCTAGGCGCACAACTCTCTTTTGTTGCCACCATCTCGCTTATTTTTGGAGCTCCCAAATTAGAAAATATATTATCTAAGAAAATACCAGAAGAACTACGTAAACCATTAGCACTTTCTCTAGCCCCATTTATCATCACCACGCCACTCATTTGGTATGCATTTAGTCGCATGTCCCTCATATCTATTGTGAGCAATCTCTTGATCATTTGTTGGGTAGAACTCATCGTCGTCATTGGTTTTTTCTCAAGCATTATTGGATTTATTTACTTGCCCCTCGCCCAACTTCTTAATAACGCCAGCCTCGCGTTCATGATGCTCCTCAATGGCATTGTCTCAACTTTAGAAAAAGTCCCAGGAGCAACAATCAATCTTATTTCTCCCAATTTACTAGAGCTAGGGCTCCTCTGGACCAGCATGATATTAATTTTCAAAAGCATTGAAAAAAAACGTAAAAAAGCACTCACACTCAGTATTATTTTTTGCATAAGCCTCCTAGTCGTTTGCTTCATCCCTACATTCGCAGAATCATCACCTCAACTCAAAGTTACATTCCTAGATGTCGGGCAAGGAGATTCTATCCTTATTGAAACACCTCACAAAAAACGAATTCTAATCGACGCCGGAGCCAGATTATATGATTACAAAAACCACGAACTACGAGTGGATATGGGCAAACGAATCGTTCTCCCCGCACTCATTAACAAAGGAATTAATAGTTTAGACATGCTAATCATCACCCACTTCGACAGCGACCACATCGGAGGAGCGCCCTATCTTCTCACCCACATCCCCATCAAAACAATCATGGACAATGGAGGCTACAACCCTGCATTCAAAGACTACGCCACCTATTTAAAAGAACGTCCAAAGTTATTTCACATCACAGGAAAAGACGGACAAACGATCAGACTTGAAGACACCCTTACCATCACGATTTTACATCCAAATGCCAACACCCCAAGATATCCTCAGGAAAACAATAACAGCATCGTCATAAAACTCAGCTACGGCACCATCGATTTTCTTTTCACGGGAGATCTAGAAGAAATAGGTGAAGCCGCACTCATTCAAAGACACAGCAAAGACTTAGTCTGCGAAGTGTTAAAGCTAGGCCACCACGGGAGCAAAACCTCCAGCACCGAAGCCTTTCTACGCCACGTACAACCCAAAGTCGCTATTGTCAGCGCAGGGCGACATAACCACTATCATCATCCGGCACCAAGTGTTGTGTCGCGTGTAAACGCACACCATATTCCTATTTTGAGAACAGACCAGCAAGGTAGTATTGAAATAACGACGGACGGGAAAACTTTGCACTATAAAACATACCGATCACGCTTCATCACTTCCTGATTAAAGTAAATATGCTTCAAATCTTTTCTAAACAACGCCAATGTCTCCGAAGAAATCTCATGAACTAGATTACGCGTTTCCATCGGATCCCGAGTTAAGTCATAAACAAATTCTTGCTGGGTAGCCGTATAAAATCGATATTTATATGGATACCTCACCACACTCAAATGCTTTCCATAAGGTTGAATTAAATACAAAGGATGTGGTTTTTTAAAAAAAATCGAAACCCCCGTAAAATTGGTCTTTTGGCCCTTAATCCCTAATACATCCAAAATCGTAGGCCCAATATCCATTTGAGAATAGGCAACATTAATTTTCTCAGGTTTCAAATGACCCTTCCAAACCATAAAAAACGGGATCCGAAACGACTCTTCATTGTACCCAGATTCTAAATGATAATTCCCATGCTCACCCAACGGAAAGGCATGATCACCGGTAACAATCACGATACTTTTTTCAGACAAACCCCGCTTCTCTAACTCCTCAAAAAATACTTTTAGGCCTTCGTCGGACAAATGTACAGAATTGGCATAATTTTCTGAAATAGAACCAGGCTTAGGAAAAACAAGACGCCTACTTTCTTGCATTTTATTAAACGGAAAGTGATTCGCAATCGTTGCTAGTGTCACAAATTGTGGACGACCATTTTCACTTGCCAATCTTGCATCAAAATACTCAAAAAAGCGCTTAAAAAAGACCCGATCTTCAACACCCCAACCCCCTATTTTAGAAGAAGCGTCCTCTGGTTTCAAAAAAGGTTTCACAACCAAATATTCCGAATATCCCCGCTGCTCCAAAAAAGGCCCCTCATTATCAAAATCATGATTATGATGCGCTGCGAAATACAACGTACTATAACCAGAACGCAACAATACGGAAGCGATAGAATCAATCTTCAAATCCAGGAACTTAACATATTCCTTTCCAGAAATACTCGGAATAGACGAAAAGAACGTTGCAAAATGTCCTTTCGCCGTTTGGATAGACGCGCCATAAAACGGCTCAACCGTCACACTCTCATAACGAAGCTTGTTCATAAATGGCGTAACTTCATACCCATTAACTTGCTTACCCAATGAACTAAAATTCAACGATTCCACTACAATCAAAAAAACATGGGGCCTAGAGTCCCCAGTAAACCGCCCCGACGAAAACGACTCCGACATCACAGGTTTAGAAAAATAGCCATCAGGCAACTTAACACGCATATGCACAGAAGGCTGATAATACAAATAAATAGATCTAAAAAAATTCAACAAAGGATCATATGAAGGCATCGGCAAAAAAACAAAAATCACATACAAAACCCCAGAAAGAATCGCTTTTTGCAAAACAGGTGCTTGCTGGCGCCCCCGAGACACCGTTTTTCGTCGCCATTCCAACACACCAAACAACATGAAAAATCCAAACAAATACCACAAAGCACCACGATCAAAAGAATGAAGAATCACATCGCCCGCTTCCATAGAAAACGCCGAAGAAATATTATCTGCAATCACCGACCAATCTGCCAAATCATGTGAGGAAAACTGATACCCAATCACCAAGTCATAAACAGCCAGCCCAACAAAAGAAGCCGCAACCATTCCCCATCGAGACTTCGAAAAAGCAGCTGATAAAAATTGAAAAAAAAGTAACACCGTAAACATACTGACGGGAATCAATGCCAAACTCCACAGAGAAAAACTCATGCCCCCCATGTCATTACTTGCTACAACTTGATACAGATAAAAAAACTGTAAGCCAAACATCGTCCATGCAAAGGGCCCAATTTTTAACGGCAAAAACTTCTTCACGAAAAACTCCTTTTCAACGTATGATAGACCCCATGAAACAAATCAGCACCAAAACTGCCATCGCATGGATTCTAGCTGTAAGCGCCTCAGCATTTATCTTTTTAGTATGGCTCATTTATATTAAACAAAAACCCACCACTTATCCTGAAAGCGTGGCTATATTACCCCTCATAAACTGCATTCTAAATACAGCCAGTACAGTATGTCTCATCGCTGGGCTTATCGCAATTAAAAAACGAGAGATAAAAACACATCTCAGCTTCATGATCTCAGCCTTCATTTGCTCCACACTTTTTTTAATTACCTACATCATTTACCACAGCCTACACGGCGACAGCCATTTCTTAGGACAAGGCATCATTCGCCCAATCTATTTCTTCGTACTAATCTCTCACATCCTACTCACCATCGCAGGTCTACCCTTAATTTTAACAACGTTCTTTTTTGCACTCACACAAAATTTCACATGGCATAAAAAAATTGCCAGAATTACCTATCCCATATGGCTTTATATTTCGGTGAGTGGAATTTTGATTTATATTTTATTGAAATCTGTCTAGATCGAAAAATAATTCCTCACAGAAAATTCATACTGTGACATAAATAATTCTTTTAGATAATTCAAACTATTTTTTTCATAGAAAAGCAACATCGCTTTTTTATATTCAACTGAGTCAACGCTACGATAAGAAAGAGGACAAGCGTGATTGGAGTGTAGAAGTGCATTCCCAATTAAACGTGCAGTACGTTTATTGCCATCTACAAAAGGCTGAATATAAGAAATTAAACTAATCCCAGAAAGGGCCTTTTGAAATACATTTTCACAGCTATTAATAACTAAAACTGTTCTCTCAAGACTCTCTTTAAGCTGATGAATATTATCAAGCGGCCGATAGTTTGTCCCAATAATACGTACCAAACTACTACGAATACCATGATGGACACCAGGCAATTTTTGAATTAACAATCTATGAATATCTTCAATTTTTTTAAGTGACATCTTTTGATAATCTTGAGGATGAGACAGAATATAGTCGATCGCCTCTTTATGATTCAAAATCATAAGGGCTTCCTCCTTTGCATGTCCAGGCGCTTCTCTCTGTTCTTTAATAAGTGCCTCGGTATCTAGTAGGGAATAAGTATTCCCTTCAATTTGAGAAGACTTCCAACTTAATTCAATCGTCAACCGTTCGGTTTCTTTTTGAATAACATCCGCACTCATTTCAGCTCTATTTTTTTGATAGCGCTGTGTCAGACTTTGCAATTTTTGATTTTCAACTTCAGTAAAAATGGGCGAAGAAAAACAGGCGAATATCTCAAAATTGAAAGTTGAAAGACTGTCCCGATTATCAACATCAACATTAAAATAGGAACCCGGATCGATATACCTTAATAAAAGACTAGATTTTTTAGCCCAATAACGTACATTCCGACCAGCACCTTCCTTTCTAATTTCTTTTGCTTGAACCAATTTTTCCAAATCACGAATAATCGTAATTCGAGACACAGATTCTCCAGCTTTATCAAAAAACAGACGAATGTCTGAATTAGAGACCGAAGCTTGTGTCTGTATAAACTGTAGAATCTTGTGCTGCCGATCACTTAAATGATTCATCATGATGCAATTATTGTAACATCATGATGCAATTAACCCAATCGAGCAAAATCTGCCCCAGTAGGATCCTGAAACACCCGCAATTTAAACTCTGGAATCGCTGCCAATAAGTGATCAAAAATATCCGCCTGGACTTCTTCAAAAGGCACTAAATCCTGTTCCGTAGAAAAAACGCAGACTTCTAGAGGCAATCCCTGCGAACTGGGGGGCAACTGCCGTACTACAAACATCATGTCCCGACGAATCTTTGGATGCTGCCACAAATATGCTTTTACATAGGCACGAAACGTCCCAATATTCGTCAAGCGGCGACCATTCACAGAGACAGACAAATTGGCTTGATTCTGATTTTCTTGATCCAAAACCGCACACTTCTCAGCCAAATAATCTTTCAATAAATTAATTTTAGAAAAACTATCCAACATCTCAGGCGTACAAAACTCAATAGATGACGTATCAATCATCAAAGACCGGCGTATCCGACGCCCACCCGACTCCAACATTCCCCGCCAATTTTTAAACGAATCAGAAATCAACGCATAGTTGGGAATCGTCGTAATCGTCTTATCAAAATTCTGCACTTTTACAGTCGTCAAAGACACATCCAAAACATCGCCATCCGCACCATACTTTTGCATCTCAATCCAATCACCAGGACGAATCATGTCATTGGCAGACAACTGCAAACTAGCCGAAAACCCCAAAATAGCATCTTTAAAAACCACCAAAAACACAGCTGCCAATGCACCCAAACCACTGAGTAATAACCACGGACTTTTTCCTAGTAACGTCGACAACACCAACACCACAGACACCACATACAACAAGATCTTAAAAACCTGTGCATAACTTGTAAGCGGCTTAGAACGTAAAACAGGCACTTCTTTTGCAAGTGTCATCATCGCATCTACAAACCTGCTCGCAATACGCAGCCCCACAATAACAACCATTGCTAACAACAGCTTTTGAATCGTCTTATACAAAGAAGTGTGATCTTCTAAAACAATACCAGATGTCGTATACAACAAAATAATCGGTAAAAAAGCAGGAATAGGTGACAACACTTTATGATCCAAAAACACATCATCCCAATGAGAATGAGACCGTTTAATCAATCCTTCCACAGCCCCCATAAAAAGATATTTAAATACCCGATAACTTAACCACGTCACAAATAACAACAACACTCCCGCAACAGAAGAAACAACCCCCTCCGAAACGCCATACCTCACTTCCAAAATATAAAACAAATTTAAAATCGTCTTAGTCATTACTACTCCTTAAAACAAAATAGTCATACGCGCTAAAAACTTGCACCTCAATATCTTCATCCGGAACATTATGAAACACCACATCGGCCTCTACCAAATAGACCTCACGAGATCGCTGCATAGATGCAATCTTCTCGAATTTCTCACCAATTCTTTCTCGAATCACATCATCAGGCGCATCAACCACCCAAATCTGATCACACACATCCAAAAGTCCTATTTCATCTAACAATGCACCACTAATCACCACTGGCTTTACAGCTAATTTCAGCTGTTCCAAAACAAACGCTTTCATCAGAGGATGCATAATCGCATTTAAATCCTCCAAAGCTTTCTTATCTGAAAACACGATGGCGCCAAGACCAGGACGATCTGCAACACCAAAACGCTCTAGCAAAGAGTCTTGCACGACCGGAACTTGCAAAATTTCATGTCCAATGACATCCAAATCCAAATGCAAAACATCAAATCTCTGCACCAAAAGCGACGCAACAAAAGATTTTCCGACACCCACGCGACCTGTTAATCCAATAATCATTCTCATAGTGTACTCCATCCCTCTTTAAAAATCAGGCCACCTATACTAAAATCAAAACGTTGCGGGAGTAGCTCAGTTGGTAGAGCGTCAGCCTTCCAAGCTGAATGTCGAGGGTTCGAGACCCTTCTCCCGCTCCAAAAACATCCCAATGACCCTCACAAAAGCATTCTCAAAAGCCGCAAAAACTTACGACACCCACGCTCATATCCAAGCCCAAGCCGCCGACACTCTGTTCAAAAAACCACTGCCACAAAACGTACTTCATATACTAGAAATCGGATGCGGCACCGGATACCTCACACAAAAACTTTTCACAAACTATCCAAACGCACACATCACAGCGATCGACCTATCAGAAGAAATGCTACAAGAAGCCCAGAAAAAAATTAGTTCCCCAAACATTACTTTCCAAAAATCAGACATACTAACTTTTGAATCCAACCAAACCTACGACCTCATCATTTCAAGTTCAACCCTCCATTGGGTCACACCAACACACAAACTCGTCAAAAAATTACACACACTACTAACTTCGCAGGGCACACTTTTATTCTCCTGCTTCGGCCCCAACACATTTCACGAATTAGCCAGCGCTATTCAACACCCCATTCCAGCACAAAAATTCCCACCACTCACGACCTGGACTTCACTACTAACCGACTACTTCACAAAGATAGAAACCACATCTGATGTACACACAAAAACATACACCACTCTTCATGACCTCCTCAAAACTATTAAAAAAACTGGCACCCACAATCCAAGCGCCCAACCAATTTGGACTCCCAAAAAATTAGCAACCCTAGACACCACCTACAGACAAAACCATAATGAAATCATCGCAACCTACGAACTATTTTTTATTACAGCAAAAAAAATGAAATTTTAACAAGAAAATAATCGATACCTCTTTAGCATGTACAAGTTAGTTTCAGGATTACTAAAACTCCCTCCGCCATCACAGCAATTGGAAGAGCGTTTCCAAAACCCTGCAAGCCAATGGCATAAACTATACCTATTTTCTAACGACTCCCAGGTTTTCTCTACGCTGATAAAACTAGAAAAAACGGCACCCGTAGAAACAGTTAAAACAAGGATAGGCTTCGTAATCGGAGAATCGTATATTAATTCTTCCTTACCTGAATTGGCTCTTCATTGCGACCTCATCGTGATGAATGATATCGATTTTCGAAATAGCCAACACACGCAATTCTTAATCGAAACATTGAGAAATTCAGCCAACAGAAAAGAATTTTGCAAACAGTATTTCTCTAGAGACAACCCCATTCCCGACCACTATTTTTTAGATACAGCACCTTATATTTTAGACGCGAAAGAGAACGTATATGACAAAAACGGGGCTCTTGTACCGATACTGGAAAGACACCCATCCAATCAAGGACTAAGATCCATAAAAGTTATGAATCCCAAAACACACAAAGAGAAAGACCTCTATTTCAGAATGAGCAGTTCACCAGAATTCAAAGTGATTGTGTATAAAAAGAAAGGAGAGTCCTACCATGAAATACAAGAAGGGCTCCCCCTTAAATATCGCTATCGATTCCTTCACGACTTTTTAGTAACTACACAACCCAAAGCAGTCGGATCTAAACATTTTTTAGGATCTAAAAAAAGATATACAGACTGCAGAGAAGCAGCGAAAAAATTACACTTCTCATTTACAAATATAAATATTTTAGAACAAACCACTATGGAAAGTTTTTCGGACCTTTTAAACCAGAATAACGCCGAGATAACACTACTAAACATATCAAACATACATCAATATGATACCGAAAACTATTTGAGAGAAACACTACCTACACTACCTATGCCAGCAAACACGTTAATAATAACTTCTGTAGAAAACACACTAAAAACATCGCTATTTGATACATTAGAATCTAATCTACATATCGGACTAGAAAATTTCATATCCACTATGGCTTCAGAAAATGCAACTCGAGAAAGAGCCGTTGTTTAGCCCAAAATTAATCCAAAAAACACTACTTACCCCCAAAAACACCTACAGAAACAAACTTCCAATCCAAAACACCTCAGCTCCACCTATTGACGACACACAAAATAATACTTAGACTCAGTCTCAATAAGAAGTCAGAATAAAGGAGCCATACTGATGCAATCAAAGAAAAAAACACACCATTTCATCCCCCTAATACTCTTCATTTTCATTATTTGTACTTCCGAAATTTTTTCGGATCCCAGTGTACAACTAGGCGTTATAGAAGTTATTGGAAACAGAGAATCTTTACGCAGAATACCAGGAGCTGGTGCTGTGATAGATTCAAAAACACTAAATTTGTCTTCGCCTCTAAGCACAGGCGAAGCATTACGTAAAGTTTCAGGCATCTATATTCGTGATGAAGATGGTCAAAGTTTAAGACCCAATATCAGCATCCGAGGAATCGATGGAAATCGCAGTGTCAAATTATTATTACTTGAAGATGGTCTCCCTGTGACCTTAGCACCTTATGGAGAAAATTCTGCATACTATGCACCTGTTATTGATCGTGCAACACGGATTGAAATTCTCAAAGGTAGCGGCAGTATTTTATACGGGCCACAAACAATAGGCGGCGTCATCAACTACATAACCGAATTACCCCCCCTTCAAGAAACCAGCCGTCTAAAAGTGGTCAGTGGTACCAATGGCTACATCAATTTACAGACTGACTATGGCGTAACCCATGGCCAGACAGGCATACTACTCCAAGCCCTCTATAAAGGTGGAAATGGACTGAGAGAGCATATGCCCTTTGGTGTTTATGATGTCCGAGGGAAAGTTGTAATAGGATTAAGCGATACACAGGATTTGACCCTAAAAGCACAGTATTTTAACGAAGATTCCATCATCAGCTATGTGGGATTAACCAAAACAATGTACGACGAAAACCCTAATCAAAACCCAGCTCTTCATGACCAACTATTTGTCGAAAGGTTTGGGATAACTGCAACCCACTCAAACCAAGATTTTTTAAAAGGTAAACTAGATACTTCGTTGTATGCCTACACCACTCGTAGAGATTTTTGGCGTCAGTCCTACGATAGAGTCAAAAACGTACAAACAACCTATGAACGTATATCTGGCAATGGCAATGACAACGACAGTATTTTCTGGAAAAACGCCAACAACGGCAATAATCGAACCTATGAAGTAGTCGGAATTGAACCAAGATATCAAACCGGGAATTTCCAGTCGGGGCTTAAACTTCATTATGAGACAGAAATCAATCAAAAAATAACCGGTGCCAAAGCAGATGCTCGCACAGGTACATTAGGTACAGACGAAAGACGATCTACATTAGCAAGTGCTGCCTATATTCAAAATCGTTTCCAATTTTCAGAAAAATGGGATTTAACCCCCGGACTACGTGTAGAAAGTTTCCGACAAACACGCGACATTCTCAAAGCAAATACGGATGACGTATCAGGAAGAACAGACATGATCGTAGAATGGATACCGGGTATCGGCACCACCTACCAAGTCTCCGACGACACCACCCTCTTTGCCGGTGTTCATCGTGGTTTTGCACCCCCAAAATTTGCAGATGCACTTTCTTCAACAGGGATTGATCAACAGTTAGAAGCAGAAAAAAGTTGGAATTACGAATTGGGTACACGCACTACTGTTGCAGGTGCCAAAGTCAATATCACTGGATTTTTGTATGACTACCAAAACCAAATCATCAATGCAGCACAATCAAGCGGTTTTGATAAAACCAATGCCGGAAAAACATTTAATTTAGGCGCAGAAATTGAAATTGCAAACGAGTGGATGCTAAATCAGGATACCGCCCTATTCGGTTCCATAGTTGCCACATATGTCAAAGCAACACAAGAACAAGGTGACAATAAAGGCAAAGACCTCCCTTATGCACCACGATACTACGGAAGCCTCACAACAGGTCTACGCCACAACGCATTTGAAACGTCTTTAGAGCTAGTTTACGTAGGATCTATGTACGCTGACGAAGCAAACACGACAGAAGAAAGCTTAAATGGCCTTTTAGGCAAAATAGATCCCTACATGATAGGCAATGTATCCGCTCAATATTCCTTAGAAACATACAGTCTATTTGCTTCTGTAAAAAACGTATTGGATACAACCTACATTGCATCACGACGACCAGAAGGAATATTTAGAGGCATCCCACGTCAGATTCAAGTAGGCATACAAATGAAGTTTTAAAGAAAAATTTAGTGCGACAACTAAAATCATCATACTTACAAAATCTAGCAGACAGGCTATACTAAACACATGATGCTTTGGATTATATTTTTCGTCACCATTACGTGTATGCTCATCATAGATCTGTATGTAGTAGGTAGACACAAACATGATATGAGACTCAAAGAAAGCCTCTTTTGGACAGCAGTGTGGATAAGTTTGGCCATGCTTTTCAATATAGGAATTTGGTATTCACTGGGAGCCACTCCAGCACTCAATTTCTTTGCAGGTTATGCTCTTGAAAAAGCCCTCAGCGTCGACAATCTCTTTGTCTTCCTCATGATCTTTTCCTACTTCAAAGTTACCGGGCTACAACAAAGAAAAATTTTAATCTACGGTATTTTGGGTGCACTAGTCATGCGTGCCTGTTTCATATTTATGGGCATCGCACTCATAGAAAAATTCCATTGGATTATTTATATTTTTGGAGCTGTATTGCTTGTATCAGGTCTCAAGTTATGCACAGGCATAGAAAAAGACATCAAGATTGAGAAAAATTTCATCTTAAATATCACCAAACGCTTTTTTCCAAAAATAAGCACCTTTCTCCTAGTCCTCATCATCGTTGAAGCAACAGACATCGTGTTCGCTATCGACTCCGTCCCTGCCGTTCTATCCATCACATCAGACCCATTCATCGTCTTCACATCCAACGTCTTCGCCATTCTCGGCTTGCGCGCACTCTATTTTTTACTCTCAGGAATCATGCCCATGTTCAAATACCTCCACTATGGCCTCGGCGGAGTACTCACTTTCATTGGCACAAAAATGCTAATCAGCCACTGGATTCATATCCCGATTGGGATATCATTAGGCGTTATACTAACATTGATAAGCGGAAGCATTCTAATTTCAGTAATCAGTGAAAAAAAGAAAAAACAAGCTTAAATACAATAATCCCCACCTATAACTTCCTTAGGCCTAACATACACTTTCTCGCCCTTTTTAAGCTTCAATTCAGCATATTCACTTTGCGATAAGGACACCTGAATCAACTGCTCATCGGGCCCTGAAAGCTCCATCTTCACAAGTGGACCTGCGGGATTTAGGAAGATAATTTCAGCATGAACTGCATGGGGATCATCGGATACATGCATCACTTCAAATTGATGCGGACGAACATACACGCTCTGATCATCAACACGACCACGAAACAACGTCACATCACCCAAAAATTCGGCAACAAATGAATTGGCAGGGCGATGATACACCTCTTCTGGCGTACCCACCTGTTCAATCTCTCCCTTATTTAGCACCACAACACGATCCGAAACTTCCAAGGCCTCTTCTTGATCATGCGTTACAAAAATAGTCGTAATTTTCAAATCATGGTGAAACCGTCGCAACCACTGACGGAGCTCTTTTCTGACTTTAGAATCAAGCGCACCAAATGGCTCATCCAACAATAAAATGCGGGGCTCTACAGCCAACGCCCGTGCAAGTGCAATACGCTGACGCTGTCCACCAGAAAGCTGTGACGGAAATCGATCCGCCACCCAATCCAAATGGATTAAACTTAATAACTCCGAAACTTTCTCTTTAATTTTAGCCTCAGAAAGCCGTACAGCCTTGGGTTTCACCCTAAGTCCAAACGCAATATTATCAAAAACGGTCATGTGCCTAAACAACGCATAGTGCTGAAAAACAAACCCCACTTGACGATCTTTTGCGCCGGTATCAATCAAATTTTCACCAGAAAAATATATCTGGCCAGAATCTGCCGATTCCAACCCAGCAATAATCCGTAACAACGTTGTTTTTCCAGAACCAGAAGGTCCCAACAAGGCCAACAATTCACCCGTCTCAATCACCAAATCAATAGATTTCAACGATTCAAATTCGCCAAAAGATTTTGATACAGACTTAATTTCAATACTCATTTCAAACCCTCACGCTTCAAACGGAATCCCACAATATGCTTTAGAAGCAACGTAAATAAAGCCAACCCAATAAATAACGACGCCACACTAAAAGCCGCTGCAAACGCATACTCATTGTAAAGAATTTCAACATGCAACGGAAGCGTCGTCGTCACCCCACGAATATGCCCTGACACCACCGATACCGCACCAAACTCACCCAATGCACGCGCATTACACAAAATAACCCCATAAAATAATCCCCACTTAATATTCGGAAGCGTCACCTTTGTGAAAATCTGAAAGCCATTCGCTCCCAATGTCATCGCCGCTTCTTCTTCGTCTTTACCCTGCGCTTTCATCACCGGAATCACTTCTCGCGCCACATACGGAAACGTCACAAATACCGTCGCCAAAATAATCCCGGGTACTGCAAAAATAACCCGAATGCCATGCGCCGCCAAAAACTCACCAAGAAATCCATTGGCACCAAATAGCAATACAAAAATCATCCCTGAAATAACCGGAGAAACAGAAAGAGGTAAGTCAATCAAGGCCAACAAAAGACTTTTCCCGCGAAAAGAATACTTCGTGATTGCCCACGCAGCAAACAAGCCAAAGATCACATTTAAAGGTACTGCGACGACAGCCACAAACAAACTCAACTTAATCGCCACCCACGTTTCAGGATCCTGAAGCGCCTGTACATACATCGGAAATCCCTTCTTAAGCGCAGACACCAAAATCAAAATAATCGGTAAAAAAAGCAATAAAAATAAATATAAAAGTGCGACACCAATTAAAACCCACTGCACAAATCTCGACTCCGTTTTAATACGAGAAATACTAAGCGAGCTCATCATTTACCCGCCTAGACACATGTCGATTCAATAAATTAATCGTCAGTAACAACAGCAAAGACGTCAACAACATCACGATCGCGATAGCCGCCGCCCCTGAATAATCATACTGTTCTAATTTCGTCATAATAAGTAACGGCGGAATCTCCGTTTTAAAGGGCATATTCCCAGAAATAAAAACCACCGACCCATATTCTCCTAAAGCCCGAGAAAATGCCAACGTAAATCCCGTCAAAAGAGAGGGAAAAAGAACCGGAAACAACACCGCTCTAAATGTCTGCCAACGATTAGCCCCCAAACTTGCAGCCGCTTCTTCAATTTCTGACTCAATACTCTCCAAAACAGGCTGAACAGTCCGCACTACAAAAGGCAGGCCAATAAACGTCAATGCAATAACAATTCCGAGCGGACTATAGGCAGACTGAATATCCAATTTGTCAAAAAATTGCCCCACCCAACCCGATGGAGAATATAAAGTGGCAAGTGCAATTCCTGCTACTGCCGTCGGTAGGGCAAATGGCAAATCAATCAATACATTAATAATTTTCTTAAACGGAAATTCATACCGAACCAAAACCCACGCAACAATAAATCCAAAAAAAGCATTAATCAGCGCACTCAAAAAAGCCACCCCAAAACTCAAGCGATAGGATGCCAACGCACGTGGTGCAGTCGTCGCCTCCCAAAACGCCGAAAACCCCATCGAAGAAGTTTTAAAAAAAAGCATAGATAAGGGAACGATAACGACGAGACCCAGGTACATCATCGTGTACCCGAGGCTCAAACCAAATCCTGGCAAAATCGTTCGTCTTCTAGACTTATTTTGCATAGATTTGATCAAAAACTCCGTTATCACTAAAGTGGGTTTTCTGAGCTTTTTGCCAACCCCCAAAAAGAGACTCAATTTTAAATAATTTCACAGGTCGAAATTTAGCAGAATATTTAGCAGCTATCTGCTTATCTTGTGGACGGAAATAATGCTTCACTGCCAACTCCTGTCCCTCTTTAGAATAAAGATACGATAGATAAGCTTCGGAAACTTTACGAGTATTATGTTTGTCCACATTCTTGTCAACAACGGTCACCGGAGGTTCTGCAAGAATACTAATCGACGGCACCACAATCTCATATTTATCTGGTCCCAACTCATTAATCATCAAATACGCCTCATTTTCCCAAGCCACCAAAACATCTCCCAACTTACGCTCAGCAAACGAAGTTGTAGACCCACGTGCACCAGAATCCAATACCGGAACATTCTTATAAAGTGCCTTCACAAAATCTTTCGCCTTAGCCTCACTCTTCCACTTCTTAAGCGCATAGCCCCATGCCGCCAAATAATTCCAACGGGCACCCCCAGAAGTCTTCGGATTAGGTGTAATCACCGCAATACCAGGTTTAACCAAATCATCCCAATCCCGAATATGCTTAGGGTTGCCTTTACGCACCACAAACACAATGGTGGAAGTATAAGGAGAACTATTATTAGGCAGCCTTTTTTGCCAGTTCTGAGGGATCAAACGCGCCTGATCATAAAGGGCATCGATATCATATCCCAACGCCAAAGTTGCCACATCTGCTTCCAGCCCATCAACAATAGAACGGCCTTGTTTTCCACTTCCGCCATGAGATTGCCTAATCTGAATTGTTTGCCCAGATGTTTTTTTCCAATGACCCTGAAATGCTTTGTTATAGTCTTTATAAAATTCTCGCGTCGGATCATAAGTCACATTCAAAATTGTGCTCTGACCATACGATAAACTCGCTCCAAAAAAAACAATCGCAGCAACTAAACCTAAATTTTTAAACATGCCTATCCTCCTAATATTTCACGCGAACGCGTGTAGAAATAACAATTTCCTAATTAAATAAAATACATATGTGATTTACTTTTTTCTAATTGGTCCTGAACAGAACAAATTTTCTCTAAACTCGTTGAATCTAAAATTGTCGCTGTAGAATCACGTACTTCTTTAAATAAAACATGTAATCCACACGTTTCCTCAGAAATACAATTGTCACATCGTTTATAAAATTTCTGACTCACACATGGCAACAACGCCAACGGACCTTCTAAAATTCTGACTACATCACCGATCATGATACCGTCCGCTGGTCTACCTAAAAAATATCCGCCGCCTTTGCCTTTCTTACTTTGTAAAATGCCATTATTTTTTAATTCTAAAAGAATCGCTTCCAAAAACTTTTGCGGTAATCTACCTTGTTCGGCCAATTCCAAGATAGACATCGGTTTGTCATACTCTTTCTGATAATCAGAAAGTAATGTCAAAGCCTTAAGTGCATAGCGTGTTTTTTGTGAAAGCATAGTATCCTCCGGAATTAGAACCCTACTAAGTTGATAGGATATTATCAATTAGATCGTCATGTCAAGAGTATTTCCATAATTAGGAAGACACCTCTTTAATGGTATACTAAATGAAATGGTTGAATACGGACATTTCAAAGAGAACCTTTCAGCAAAGACACTCCTCACCTGTGAATTAAAGCTTGCGTTTAGACCGCTTGATTTAATGAGTAAATGGCAACGCTGCGGACTAACGGCGGATTTTGTTTCCCAGTTTGAAACCATAGGACAGTCTCACATCAGAACCAAAAACGTACTCTCCACGATCATGAACGAACTTCTCGAAAATGCCGTTAAATTTTCCTGTGACAAAACCCAATTTGTAGACATTCACATTACAGCAGACGATACCAAAATCCGAATTGAAGTAACCAATAATGCCGACAAACAAGATACAGACACTTTAAAAAGTTTCTTAAAACTCTTTTTCTCGAAAGATTTCGACGTTGACACATTTTTCATGAAACAAGTAGAAAAGGGTGAAAATGTCGGATACGGAGAAGGATCACAACTGGGATTTTATACGATGACACATAACTACCAAGGACATCTAAGCGCAAGAATTGAGAAAACTGAAATGGCGAATGTCTACAAAGTCACAATAGCTATAGAACTCGAAAAGGAGTCTGCCCATGATCATCAAAACTGACGACTACCGCATCGAATGCATCGATCCCACACGCGCCGTTATTATAGGCTCGCTTCGCTTACCTACTCCATCAGCCTATGAACCCCATTTCAAACCCATCAAAGAAAAAATCGAAAAACTGAGAGATCCCTATACAATTAATATAACAAAAGTCTCTTTTCTAAATAGCTCTGGAATCACTGCATTTGCACGCCTCATTTTTTTTGCAAAAGAACACAATGTCCCTATTATTATAGAAGCGTCTGAAACTATTCCATGGCAAGAAAAAACCATCACTTCCCTTGGGAAATTATGGTCAAAAGTCAGCATCCAATTTTCATAAGTACCATGCAAAAAGCACTAAAGTATGGTCTATACAACCAAGAAACACGAGAGAAAGAAGACCCTGAATTAAGCTTTAGTTTCAAACTACCATTAGCCATTATGAACAAATGGGATCGATGTGGACTCACCTCCAATTTTCTAGCCAATTATCAATCTGCAACCTTTCCTCAACCCGAAAAAACATCAAGCCTTTTATCAACGATTATCAACGAACTCATTGAAAACGCCATTAAATATTCCAGCTCCGCAGACAAACAAATTACCGTCATTATTAAACACTTCCAAAACACCATTCAAATTAAAACCATCAATTTTGCAGAAGAAGAAACCACTCAAAAATTAAAAACATATATTCTAAAACTCTCAGAAAATAGTCATGAAAACCTCTTTCTCTCCCAATTAGAAGAAAATTCTCAGCGCGAAGACAACCACTCAGGCATTGGACTCTTAACCCTCATCAATGATCATAATCTCAAGCTAGGCATACGGATCCAAAAAGAAGACGCCTTATACGAAATCCATGTTAAAGCAGAGCTAGAAACAAACGATCTATAATAACGCAACCCCAATATGATTCCCAAGTGTTTTAATGGCATGCTCATCTGCAAGTTCAAGCTCAATATTAGACGCCGGAAAAAGCCGTCTTAGAAAAAGAACCAACTGTTCCGCTTCTTCAAATAACCCAGAATAACCAATCAGAAATTGTGTGGGCGATGACACCGTCCCACTTACATAATCTTGGACATAGCCACGCAAAACATCACACGCAGAACCCACGCCTTGACATCCCTTCAAAAGAGTCATGGGTGAATGGAAAGCCAGCAATGGAGATACCACCGAAACAGAAGGAGAATACGATCTCAAAAGTGTTTGATACCAGGAAACATCTTCCAGAGGAAGCGCGTCTTCCACAATCACCCAATATCTAAGACGCGCCATTTGATGCAAGAAACGCTGATGAATAAAAACAAAGTCTTGCCGCTCCATTAAAACGGCTAACAAATCTTGTAGTAATAAGCGAAAACCCAATCCATAGGTATCAGTCTCAACAATCACGATCTCACGATTAAGCGCCCCTGCCGCCGCTTGTGTTGCAAAATACGAAGAAGACCATAACCGAACACTCGGGAACAAGACCAAAATATGCCGATAGTTTTGCGAAAAAAGTCTTTCGAATTGATCAGAAAAAATGCGAATACGATTCAGAGGATCTTGTTTAACAACAAAGCAATGCGTTGAAAATGCACTCGAGACCTCAAAAGGAAAATCAGTCACAACTGCCACATCATGCGAATCAGAAGAACGAGAAGATTGGCTTGAAAAAACAATTGTTTCAGATTGCAACAACGTAATAGCACCTAACATTAAAGCAAAATTTTCTTGCATAACAAGGAATACATCCCTGGAAAGAACCACCTCGGCCGTTTCTAAAGCAGACAGCATCATTGTTTTTTGACGCTTATTTAAAGAAGGTAAAAAGACTTTTTCGGAAAGAGATTCAGACTCAGAGACAAGTGGTTCTGTAGAATTTGCATTCACTGGAGAAGGAAGATGAGCACGTGGGCGCAATCGAGCCTGAGGCTGCATACCCACTCTTTCCAAAAAGGAATCTTTGTCCAAATCTTCGCCAATAATCCCCAAAATAAGCAAAGCCAGTTGTCGTAATTCCTCACCCAACATATCATCTTGATGCCGAACCACATAAGCTGAAAAAAGTGGGCTTTTTAAAGTTTTCAGCAAAGGTTTTCGAACAGATCTCAAATCAGACAATCGCGCATAAAGTGCTTTTAAAAGAGACACCGACAAAAAGACAGGCTCCTCCGTTAGTAAAGGTATTGCCTTTAGTGCAATATCCCGATACAAAGACAAATCAGATTGCGCCCTGTCATAGAGCATGCCCACCAAACCGATAACCCAATTTTCATTCCCCAGCATCTTCGGACCATAGAGACGAATAGCTTTAAAACGATCATTCAAATTCGGACTGGATTTTAGACGAATAAAATTCTGCAAATCTAGTTGAGAGTACTGGGTACTATCTGAAGAAAATGCCAGAGAAAGCTCAGAAACAAAACTTTCATCTTCAGCATTAGAAATGCGTGCGTAGACCTCTAAATCATCATCTTCAGACACACCCATTCCCCTTGCTCATTTCGAAAATTATAGCACGGTAGCAGATGCACGAAAAACCTCTTCAGCTTTCTGAAGTTTTGCTAAAAAAAGCGGGTCCAAAATATCCGAGACAATATCATCAGCATCTTGTAGTAATGTCACGTAGTTTTTCAACATATCAGGCACTTTTTGCAATTGAGAAAAAAGCAAATCCGATTCCTGACGCATCTGTTGAATCAACGAAATTAAATGCAAAAATTGCTGTTGTTGCTCAGGATCTACAAGTCGATCTGACGCGGCAATCAACGTATCCAAAACACCAGAGGCCTCAAGCCCATTCTGCATCACAGTAAAAGATTGTACAGCAACAAACAAATCCACACCGACTTTCTCTAAACGCGTAGTACCCTCGAGAAGCAAGCGACGCTGAAACAATAAAGGAGAGGCCGATTCCTCAGAAAGGTCCGCATGCAAATCAGGATTTTTATCAATCAGAGGCATCATTTCTAGCGCATGCCGATGACGAACCCATGTGTCAGAATCGCACGCATGAAAAAGTTCCATCATGTTTCCCAAAATATGCGTCAAATGCTTAACATGTTCACCATAGACAGTAAGAGACATAAACAACTTTTGAAGACGATAGTACCCTCTTGAGAAATAAACGACCAAATACGTCATTTCTAACTGAAAGGCCCATTCAACATCAACAATCAAACACAACGTATCTAAGAATGGCAACAAGTCACGCATGCGTCTCAACTCAGAATCAAACATGTAATCAGAAGAATCATAAGCAGGAAAATGATACTCAGCACCACCCTCAGGCATCAAAAACTGAGAGGTAGAAAGCATTTCCATAGTTAAAGAAGACGGGTGAGGAAATAAACCCGAAAAAGATCCCAATGCGTTAGAAGAACCCTGTACATTTTTTAACGGTTTAGATTGAGGTGAGTAGTGAGGCAGGGAAGACCCCCTTAGAGACGACTCAAAATCATAAGACACCTCTTCCTGACCCGATTGACGCATAAAAATCAAAGAACTTAATGTCTGAAAAATCCGAGTCGCCTCAAACCGATCTGCCAAAGATCTGATCTGTGATACCAAACCCGATATTTTAGATTTGAAAACCCGAACACCCTCTTGGCATCTCAATACCGCTAATTCAAATTGCTGAAATGCACCTTGAAATCGCTCAATACGATTCAAAAACTGATCGACACGCTGATTCGAAACTTGCAGCATAACATTAAAAGCATGCGTCATCTCAAGTCGTCTTAAAGCCTCTGCAGAAACATCTGGAGAAGGCGAAAAAAGAGCAGGGATTTCCTGTAAAGCTTGCATTAGATCGTACACACTATCTTGAACACCCTGCCTACACACACGAACTGCACGCGAAACAACTTCTCCCGTCATCTGAAATAATCGACTCGCAAGTTGAATTGGCAAAAATCTAACGGGTTCTCTTACTTTTGCAGTCGGCCTAAAAGCCGCGCCTTCTAAAAACTCACGATCCCCATGTAACCGATTATAAGAACGATTCCGATGAAATAAAGATTGAACGTGCTGTTTTAAAGCAGAAAAGAAACCGCGTCTCGGAGCCGAAGACACAGCAACAAAATGCCCACCCTTCTTCAAATTTTCACCTGTCAAACTTTGTAAAGTGGCAACATCACCGTCAGAAAGCATCCTATTTCTTTTTTGACGGGCCTTGGATTCTTCAGTAGATAATGCAGCGCGAACCGACGCCGGTATAGCGTTAGGAACGTACGGCTTGAACGCCATTAGGCAAGCTTATAAGGTTGATGCTCATAAACAATTGCTTGATGCGATTCTAAATCGGCCAAGACTCGTTGTATTTTAAGAATAAGTTCAGACAACGCATCTATACGTGTCGGCTGACCGTTATAAAGAAGAGAAAAAGTTTTAAGTGTAAATTGAAAACGATTCGTAGAACCCTGGTTTTTTTCTGCATAAATAATTTGATCATGATCCAGAATAAGACCATACTCAAGAGAAGAATTTCGATGAGTCGTGGCAATGTTGGTGATAATAAGCTTATAACCCCGTTTTCCAAGAAGCTTATCAAAAATGCTTTCGATGCGATTAAAATGGAATAAAAACCCATCCAATATTTCGCGGGTTTTACTAACAAAAGAAGCCTCTGTATCCCCACATTCTCCCTTCTGAATACTCCTAACCGAAGAAAGATCCATCATGTCAACCAAAGTAGATTTACGCATAACCCCTCCCCAAAACAATACTAAAAATTTTAACGTATAAGTACCCTTCCCTTGAAAAAGGCACCTTAAAACATCGATATTTTTTGTTAGTTAAAAAGAGAGCGTTGCTAATTCCAAAGCAGCTCGCGCAAATTCGGAACCTTTATTTTGTCTTAGAGGATCCACACGCTCTATGGCCTGTTCTACGGTCAACGTCGTTAAAACACCCAATACAATTGGAACTTCTGTCTTTAGCGAAACATTCATAATACCTCTTGCAGATTCAGAACAGACAAAATCAAAGTGAGGCGTATCTCCTTGGATGACAATACCTAAACAGATAACCGCAGATATTTTCACTTGGGAAAAAATCAATTTCTGAGCAACAAAAGGGAGTTCAAATGCACCAGGAACCCATCGAATATGAATCTGAGATTCAGAAAGTCCATAAGCTAATAACGTAGCAACCGTTTGATCCAAAAGACTCTGTGTAAGAGTCCCATTGAAGCGTGCAACTACAATTCCAATCTGGAGAGAAGACACATCGGGCTTATCCAGCCAAACAGGCGCTTCTTTTTTCATGATTTAAACAAATGACCCATCTTTGAGGACTTCGTTTCAAGATAATGTTCATTGTGCTTATTGGGAATAATGACCAAAGGAACCCGTTCTTGTATTTCAAGGCCATACCCTTCTAAACCCACAATTTTCTTAGGATTATTGGTAATCAAACGCATGGATTTAACACCCAAATCTAATAAAATTTGAGCCCCTACTCCATACTCACGTAAATCAGCAGCAAATCCCAATGCCAAATTGGCTTCTACAGTATCCGCACCAGCCTCTTGAAGCTTATACGCCTTCATTTTATTAGCCAATCCGATACCACGTCCTTCCTGACGCATGTACAACAAAATTCCAGATCCATTCGTCTCAATCATTTGCATTGCAGACTCAAGCTGCGATCCACAATCACAACGACTAGAATGAAAAACATCCCCTGTTAAACATTCAGAATGAACACGAATAAGCACAGGATTAGAAGAAGCAACATCTCCTTTAACCATAGCGATATGCAGCTTATCGTTCACCAAATCTTGATACAGATGCAACATAAAATCACCAAAATCTGTTGGTAATTGCACAACTTCTAGCTTGCAAATAAAACGTTCTTTTTCGATACGATAACGAATCAAATCTTTAATTGTAATCAGTTTTAAGCCATGCTCTTTTGCAAAACGATAGAGATCTGGCACTCGGGCCATTTCACCATTATCGTCAATAATTTCACAAATCACACCAGCCGAAGAAAGCCCAGCCAAACGCGCCAAATCAACCGAAGCTTCTGTATGCCCTGCACGTTTTAACACCCCCATTTTTTGGGCTCTAAGTGGAAATATATGCCCAGGGGTATTCACATCTGATTTATGACTTAGCGGATTAATAAAAACCTGTATTGTCTTAGCACGATCTGCAGCAGAAATACCTGTTGTGACGCCATGCTTAGGCGTGGCATCAATCGAAACCGTAAACGCAGTTTTGAGCTGATCACGATTTTCGGAAACCATATCTTTTAATTCCATACGATCTAAAATATCGTCTGTAACCGGCAGGCAAACAAGCCCTTTGGCATACTTAATCATAAAATTAATGGCGTCAGGCGTCACATAATGCGCAGCCATAACCAAATCACCTTCGTTCTCGCGATCTTCATCATCAACCACAACAACCATACGACCATTCGCAATATCCGAAATGGCAGATTCTATGGTGTCAAATGTATACGATTCAGCAGGTTCCATGTAACTAGAAAGTGTACTACAGGTTAGACCGCTTAGACAATTCCCAAAACCGATACAAATACTTTCCTACACTATCAAACTCCAAATTCACAGAATCTCCTGACTTGAGATACTGTAAAACTGTATGAGAAATCGTATGAGGGATAAGCGCACAGGACAAACTGCTTTCAGACACAGTTGTAATCGTCAAACTAATGCCATCAATCGTAATCGAGCCCTTATCAATTACATACGGCGCAAATTGTTTATCAAAAGAAATCGTAATCGTTCCCCAAGGTTCCGACACAACAAACGACGTAATTTCCCCCACTGTATCCACATGACCAGACACAAGATGGCCACCCAAACGATCGGTCGGTAGCAAGCACCTTTCCAGATTCACGTGACCACCGGTGCGCCACAAAGACAATGTTGTTTTATCTAAACTTTCTTTCATATATTGAAATGTCACAATCCCATTTTCAATAGAAACAGCCGTTGAACAAATACCATTTAATGCAACGCTATCACCAAGACAAATATCTGAGAGTTGGGTCGAAACAGCAATTTCTAGCCCCCCCAAAAAAGGCTTAATCGTTTCGATTCGGCCGATATCTTCTATTAGTCCTGTGAACATTCCGTCTCAACATATTTACCCAAAATACCATTTAAAAATTTAGGTGAATCATCGGTTGAATATTTTTTGGCGATTTCTATTGCTTCATTTAGAACAATTCCAGGATCTGTTTTCATGAAAATCATTTCGTAGAAAGCCATTCTGAGCAAACTCTTATCAATCGGATTAATGCGAGAAAATTCCCAGCCAATAGCCAACCGCGTAATAATAGGATCCAACGTATCTCGATGTGCCCACGTCTGTTTCGCAAGAGAAATAGCCCAGTCTTTTGTCTCAGGCATATACTCAGATTGCTCTAAAGAATCCTCAAGAATTTCGGCCATAGTATCTTCGCGAATCTCGGCCTGATATAACGCTTGCATCGCCAATTTGCGACCTGTATTACGTTTTCCCATTATCGAATCTTGTGCATATATTTATCGACGAAATGGGTATCAAAATCACCGCTGACAAACCGAGGATGTTGCAAGACATCAACATGAAATGGAATAGTTGTTTTAACACCATCAATTACAAATTCATCCAAAGCTCTAAGCGCACGCGCAATCGCTTCTTTACGATCATGTCCCCACACAATTAACTTGCCTAACAACGAATCGTAATAAGGCGGCACCGTATATCCAGGATAAATATAGCTATCCACGCGTACGCCAATACCTCCAGGTGGTAAAAACAACTTAATAAGACCAGGACAAGGCGCGAAGTTCTTCTCATGATCTTCGGCATTAATACGAAGCTCAATCGCGTGGCCTGACCATTTTATATCACTTTGTTTTAATTCTAGTTTATTTGTAGCCGCAATCTTGATTTGTTCTTTTACCAAATCTATCGTTGTCACCATTTCCGTCACCGTATGTTCAACCTGAATACGGGTATTCATTTCCATAAAGTAAAAGTTCTGATGCTTATCCACTAAAAATTCAATCGTACCCGCACCTTGATATCCAATACCCTTCGCAGCACGAATCGACGCTTCACCCATTTTCCGGCGAAGTCTGTCATCCAAAATAGGAGATGGAGATTCTTCTATTAATTTCTGATGTCGACGCTGAATCGAGCAATCCCGCTCACCCAAATACACCGCACGCCCAGAACGGTCCGACAAAATTTGAATCTCAACATGTCTCGGACCTTCGATAAATTTCTCAACATAAACATCGCCATTTCCAAACGCAGATTTTGCTTCGGAAACTGCCATATTGTAGGCCTTTTTAAGTTCCGTTTGGCTTTCAACCACGCGCATTCCCTTACCACCACCACCCGCAGAGGCTTTGATAATAAGTGGAAATCCGATAATAGGAACTAATTTTTCAAGCTCTGCTTCCGAACTCACTAGGCCGTCAGAACCAGGCACACACGGCACTTTAAAGCGTTTCATGGTTTTCTTGGCTTCACTCTTATTGCCCATCAAACGAATATTTTCAGGGGTCGCTCCAATAAAAACAATATTATTGGCATGACATACTTCGCTAAAATAATCGTTCTCAGCCAAAAATCCATATCCAGGATGAATGGCTTCTGCACCGGTCACTTCAGCTGCAGCAATAATTGCAGGAATATTTAAATAACTATCGGCAGGCGCCGCTGGTCCCACACAAATTGCTTCATCCGCAAGCTTCACATGTAACGATTCTCTATCCACTTCAGAATAAATCGCAACAGAACTAATACCCATCTCTTTACATGCACGAATAA
>CAMDGG010000012.1 GCA_945898045.1 bacterium UBP8_UBA817 | reverse complement strand
CTATTTACAAACTGTTGGAGTGATTTGAAGATGTGCTCAGGCGTATTCTTGTCTAAGAAGATGAGATTTTTTCCGAGAAGTTTTTGTTGTTCTAGGAAGCGTTTTTTTGTGGATTGGGGGCCGAATCCTTCGAAGCAAATGACGGTTTTCCCCATATAAAAGGCTTGTTCGTTGGCTGTGCCAGAAAGTCCGCAGACAATATGTGCGTGTTGAATGGTTGTGGCGAAATTGGTTTCTAGTGGGATGACATGCGCGCCTTTTTGGAGGAAGGTCTGGTTGTGTCGGGTGTGGATTTGCCAGCCCGTTTTAGGGAGTTTTTTTGCAAGTATTTCTAGGTTAAGGCTGGGTGCTTTTGCGATGGTGAAAGTGAGTTCGGGTTTGAGTTCGCAGTCGATGACGCGTAGCATGTGGATGAGGTTGTCGTAGGCTTCTTCTCGAGAACCAGGTAAGAGGGCGATGTGGCCTGGCATGGCAGAAGTTGGTGTACTGGGTACGAGGTTGTCCATCATGGGGTTGCCAAAAAAGGATGCTGGAATGCCTGCTTTTTTTAATGCGTCTGTGGTTAGGGTGTCTCTAGGAAAAACGTGTTTGGCGAGTGATTTTATGGTGCGTTTTTCAATCCAAGAATGTTTCATGAAGAGATCGCTTTTGGCGGTAGGTAAAAAATAGAGGGGATGATGTTTAAGGGCTCTTGCCATCCATAGACAAAAAAGATCTCCCACGCAAATCGTGAGATCGGGAACGGGGGAAAGTTGTTTGATATGTTTGTATTGCTTGATGTGATTTTGGAGGAGTCCTTTTTGTAAATCAAGAAAGAGATCTTTTGGAGTCCTGATAAAGCCGCCGCTGGGGAAAATGGGATTTTTAAGGGTGGGGGCGAAGCCTTTTTGTTGGTAAATTAAGCCTTCGCCGACGAGTGGTAGAACGGTGATGTGCGCTTCTGTCGCGAGATGTTGAATGGCTTGTATGAGGTTACATGCGATGAAGTCTTCTCCGTATCCATTGGAAACGATGAGTATGTTCATAGAATGTAGTTGTCGACGGCGTCTAATAATGTGGGCGCTATGTAGTCTGGCGGTGTCGGGAACGTTTGATTTTTTGCGTGGCCTGTTTGGACTAAAATAGTTTTGCAGCCGGCATTTTTTCCAGCTTGGATATCGGTGGGCATGTCGCCAATCATGAAGCAGTCTTTTGCGGAAAGTTGATGTTGGGCAAGCGCTCTATTTATCATACCTGGGTTGGGTTTTCTGTCTTCGCAGTTTTTGAGATAGTGTCCGATGCCCGCTTCTGGATGATGGGGGCAAAAATAGGTTTGGGTGATGGTGATATTGTGTTTTGAAAGTTCGTTTAAAATGTGTTTTTGGACGGCATGGAAATCGGCTTCTGTGAAATAGCCTCGTCCAATACCGGCTTGGTTGGTTATAATGAATAAGAGAAAACCCGCTTCTTGTAGTTTTTGGAGTGCGGGGATGCCGTCTTTTTCGAAGGTCACGTCCTCTGGTTTAAAGAGGTAGTTTTTTTCCTCGATAAGCGTGCCATCTCGATCTAGAAAAATCGCTTTTTTCTTCATTGATACTATTATGGTAGGTGTTTTTCTGGGGTTGATGCAAGTTTTTTTGATTTAAAGTCGATAAATGGGGTATATATGTCTTATTCTTGTCCTAATTCCTTTTCCTAAAGTGAGGTGAGCCTAGTGAATGGTATTCAACTATCGTCGTCGTCTTTTTATAATAATAAGCCTGTAGATCAAGCCTCTTCGTTAAATCAAATTAATCAAATCTTGGCGGAAGTAAAAGAAACCGATATGCCAGAGCCTGTGAGAATGGCGATGACACACATTCTAGATGGGCTCCGTGAAATGGCTCAAAATCCCAATATTCAAACCTCTGTTGAATCGGCGGCTAGTGTTACCGAATTATTTTTAGATGTGTGGGCTCCCAAAGCAGCTGAAGATGAACCTGAGTTTGGGGCAGATTTAAAAAAAGAGTTTCCTGAATTAAGGTCGACAGGTCGTTCTATGACACTTACAAAAGATGCTGTAGCCGCTAAATACTCTTTGAATAGTGGCAAGGGTCAGAATGCAAAGACGTCTATTTTTTCTGGTGGGACAATGGCTATGGCCAGTAGAGAAGAGCTCGAAGAGATGGTACGCGGTATTTTGAAGGGTGGCATTGAGGATATGAAAGAACTTCGAGATCTGATGGTCTTGATGGGCATGTTGGGCATGCATATTAGCGTTAATTTGCTTTCTGAGATTAAAGAGTGTCTCAAAGAATTTATGCAGGAGCTTTCGAAACTTACGGGTGATCTTGGGGATTTCTTGAAAGTGCTTCAGAGTATCAAAGATTTGGTGGGGCCTTTGTTGGGCGATGATGCTGTAGATTCACGTGCATTAGTGCAGCAAAATTTCGATCTTGCTGCGGTAGATCCAAAACAAGATAAAGCGTTGACTGCTGAACTTGAGAAAATTGGTTTGACTGTACCTACCGCGCCAGCAAAAGAGTCAGAAGTACGCTCTTTTGAAGATCCTATTGAAATTTCAGTTCGCCTTGGTGGATATTATATGTCCTCTTTTGATCGGGATTCTGTGGAGTCGCAAGAGATAGGTGTAGAGAGTTCGGTTGTCTCAGGGTCCTCTGGTGCGTCTTTGGATTCTGGTGGATCTTCAGATCAGGAGTCGTCTGATAAAAAAGAAGAGGCCGAGAAAGTGGTGGTATCAGAAGAGGCTAAAAAAACAGAGGCGATAAAGTCTGTTCTGACGACAGTAGATGATATTTCTTCTGAGACGAAAGATAAGCTCGTGAGTAAAATTTTAGATCCGTTTACAAAATATTTGGGTTATAAAACAGAAGGTGCTTTACAGGGTATTGATGACATTTTGGGTGATTATTGGGATCAGGAATAGGAGGTTTTTTTTGAGACGTTTTTGTTTGGGGCTGTCGTTATTTTCGTGTTTGTTTTTTGTGGCATGTGGCAAGGTTGTGCAGGATGTCAGTAAGACGGAGGCGCCTGTTTTTTTTGATTTGAAGTATCAAGCATCGATTGTTCCGACTGCATCGATTACGTCTGTTTATGCGCAAGTATTTGGTCTAGATGCTAAAGCTAAGAGTACAGAGCTGTCTTGGGGACGCGCTTCCATTGCTTTCGATTCTGTCGTGCCCACAAGCGGGAAAACGGTGACGCCTGTGCGCGTGTATCGGTCTGTTTCTTATCGAAAGGATGGGGTGAAGTTGGCGGGTGCTTCGGAGCATACGTGGACGAAATTATCTGTGGATACGAAAGGTCATCTTTGGCAGGGGGATAGCACTAAAATCCGGTATGGGTATCCCTATTATGTGGTGAGTGTGTTTGTGGATCCGGCTTTGTATAGCTTGAAAATTTTGGATGCTAAAACGGTGTCGCAAAACCGCTTAATCCAGATTGATAAAATATCTGCTTATGACACGTTTTTGGCCACGCTTTTTTTAGTGTCTATTAAGCAAGATTCTGCTGTTATTGGGAAGCAGGATTTGATGGCGCAATTGGCGCGTACCTTTCCGAAGTCTTTTTTTGATACATTGGTTTATGTGCCACCTCGTAATCGGGCCGAGTCTTTTAATCCAGTTTCGCCTATATTTGAATTTTCTGGGCCAATGGAAACAAGTTTATTAATGATTTTTCAGATGGCGCAATCAGACCCTAAAGAGGCGATTAGGTATGTGACAGATTTTAAGGCTTCTTGGTTGTCGAAAGAAAGCAAGAAGCAATTATTGGTTGCTTTGAAGCAGTAGAGATTTTTCCCATTTTGAGAAGCAGAAGGTGTGGGGGCCTTCTGTTTTGAGGTCGCTTTTTTCTGTGCATTGGAATCTGTTTTGATACTCTGGAAAGTAGGCGTCACAGGGAATTGTTGCGTGGATTTCGGTTAAATAGAGGCGTGTGCAGAGAGGAAGTTGAATGATTTGTGTATAAAGTTGACTTCCGCCAATAACAAAAATTTGATCGATGTTATGTATTCTGTGGAGTGTGGGGAGTTCGGACAGGAGATCTTGTAGGCTATTTTTTACCAGGACGTTGGGTATTTTTAGATCTGGGTTTCGGCTTACGACGAGATTGAGCCGATGGGGTAGTGGACGAAAAGCGTCGGGTAAGGAGTCCCAGGTGACGCGTCCCATGATGACTAAGTTTTGTTTGTTTGGAGCGCAAGTGCTGGTTAGGGTTCGGAAATGTTGAAGGTCTTCTTTGATGTGCCAGGCCATTTGACCGTTGATGCCCAAGCCTCTATTTTGATCGAATGCGGCAACTAAAGAAATCATGTTCATAGAATCTCATGAAAATGTCTTTATGAAAACTCCGGTGATATTGATAGACTAAGGGTGTGATGCATAAATTAAAGTTGGGTGTACTGGTTGGATTTCTTTTTGGCACTTTCTTGTTTGCCAGCACACCGGTTTTTACGCCGGATTCAGGGTTTCTTTTTTTGGATTCTGCGGGCTTGTCGCTTTTGTCGGATCCGAGTGTTTTTTTGTTTCAAAATCCCGCACGTTTGGTGGGGTCTGATCAACATCATTTTCGTTTATCGGCACAGCAAGACTTTTTGGGGTATAACCGGGTAATGGCAGGGTATGTTTTGCCGGCGTATGAAATGACTTTGGGGGTGGGGTACACGTCATTTTATGCATCCGATTTATCTCGTAATCGGCTGAATGGAGACGCGCGTCCAGAGGTAACGGGGGAATCATTTTCGGATCGGTATGATGTCTTGCGGTTTTGTGCGGCGTTTCAGCTTCAACCTGGCTTGCGGGTAGCAGTTTCTGCACAGCAGTTTAAGCGTGAGTTGTATAAAGATTCTGCAGAAGCATATTCTGTCGATGGTGGCGTTGCGTGGGATGTAATGGAGGGTCTTAGTCTAGGGGCGTATTCTCGATATTTTCTAGGAACAGATTTAATATGGGCTTTATCTGGTGCTTCGGAGAGGTTGCCTCGGGCATTTATTGCGGAAATGGTGTGGGTGCAACCTAAGTATGAGGTATCCCTTTCGACTGATTTTTCGTCCTCACATTTTTTGACGGCTTATGCACTAGCTCCCCATGTTTTGGTGTTTGGAGATGTTGTTTTTCATGATACCCTGTCGGTGGATCGTTTCGGCTGTGGAACGGCTTTGAATTTTGGGCCGGTGTCTTTGCAATATATGCGGGTTAATTATGCGGCAGCGTCTTTGGGAACAGATCAGGATTTATTTACTCTGGGTGTACAGTTTGGTGGAGCCATTCGGTTATTGGATCGTAGAGAAGGGAGTGCTTATGGAAATTAGCCGTCACAAAACATTACATTTTATTGGCATAGGTGGTTCTGGCATGAGTGCGATTGCGCGCGTGTTAGTTGAAATGGGATATAAAGTTTCTGGGTCGGACTTGAAAGAAAATTCCAATACGATTCGTCTTCGGGATATGGGGGCTAAAATTTTCTTGAGACAGGATAGTCGTAATTTGCGTGAGGCAGATGTGGTGGTTGTATCGACGGCTATTCCAGAAAATAATGCGGAATATGCATATGCCAAGCAGGAAAAATTAACGATACTTCGCCGCGCTGAAATGTTGGATTTTTTAATGGTGCAATTCAAGACACGAATCGCTGTTGCCGGTACCCACGGAAAAACGACGACGACATCGATGATTGCACGTCTTTTGTCGTCACTTCAACAACATCCTACGTATGTGATTGGTGGTGAGTTAACGGATTATGGCAGCAATGCATCTTTTGGGGATTCTCCTTATTTTGTTGCAGAAGCCGATGAAAGCGATGGGTCGTTTTTGATGTTGCATCCAACGATTGGTGTGTTGACCAATATCGAAGCGGAGCACATGGAGCACTATAAATCGTTTGATAAATTAAAAGACACGTTTAAGCAGTTTATGCAGGGTATTTTGGCCCGGTCTGGTTATCTTATTCTTAATAAAGATGATGCTGTTTTGTCTGAACTGTCCGCAGAATTTCCGCAAGACAAAGTTGTTTATTATAGTCTGGATACCGAATCTAACGTGATGGCGAAAGATATCATACATACCCCACAAGGTGTGCGTTATACGATTATTTTGGATGGCAAAGAACAGGGTGAAGTCCTCCTTCAAGTATTTGGACGTCACAATGTTTATAATTCTTTGGCGGTTATTGCTTTAGGTCTTCGAGAAGGGTTCTTTCTGGAAGAAATTAAGACGGGCCTTAATATTTTTTGTGGTGCCAAACGCAGATTTCAGTTTATTGGTGAACACGCGGGTATTCAAATCTATGATGATTATGGGCACCATCCTACAGAAATTATGGCTACACTCGCTGCGGCTAAGGCCAGTTTAGGACGTCGGGTGGTGTGCGTGTTTCAACCGCATCGTTATAGTCGGACACGGGATTTGCTGGAAGAATTTCCGGTATCTTTTGTCGATGCAGATTTGGTGGTAATTACTGAAATTTATTCTGCGAACGAAAAGAACATTAATGAGCTATCAGGTAAATTAATTATTGATAAAATGAGCTTACCCGAACAGGAGAAGTCGTTTTTTGTGACGCGAAAAAGTGATGTGGTGCCGGAGCTTTTACCAAAATTGTTGCCGGGAGATGTGGTATTTACGATGGGCGCTGGTGATATTTATACGGTGGGAAAAGAGTTGCTTATGCAGTTAAAAACACGTGATAAAGTTTCTGTGGGAAAATCGAAAGGGGAATAATTATTTTAGTTCGTGAATCGGTTTCTATTGCACGTATCACTTCTTTTCAAAATCAGGGTTCTGTTTCAAAGATTTCTGTTTTTGAAACGGTTGCAGATATTCAGGATTTTTTAAAACAAGATAGGCCTTTTTTTATTTTGGGAAAAGGCTCAAATACCGTGGTTGATCCGTCCTGCCAAAGCAGAGACTTTGTTCAGGTATCGCCGGATTTTTCGGAACCTGTTTGTGACGGAGATTTCTTGCGTGTTGGGGCGGGCGTTTCGGTGAGTCAGTTGATGGCAATTTGCCAAGGCTACGCGCTTTCCGGCTTGGAATTTTGTGCCGGTGTACCTGCTTCAGTTGGGGGTATGGTGGCGATGAATTTTGGATGTTGGGGCCGCTCTTTTTCGGATGTTGTTAGTCGGGTGCGTGTTGTTTCTCGTGATTGGGATAGATGGTTGCCGGCAGCGTCTTTGGAGTTTGGGTATAGAAGTAGTATTTTGCATCGAGAACCTTGGGTTGTCGTAGAGGCAGAATTTTTGTGTAAGCACGATTTGTCAGATAACATTCGGGAGCGGGTGCATGACATGGTGCGAGATCGGGTTTCCAAGCAGCCGCTTCGGGCAAAGACTTTTGGGAGTATTTTTAAAAATCCTGAAGGCGGTTACGCTGCAAAACTCTTAGAAGAGTGTGGGTATAAAGGACGCGTTTTTGGGGGCGTGCAACTCTCGGATCAACATGCTAACTTTATGGTTAATAATGGCGAGGGCACGTATCAAGAGGTGGCTGATTTTATTGCTCAAATTCAATCCGATGTGTTGCGAATGAAGGGTATTTTGTTGGAGCCGGAGGTTAAGTTGCTGACATGTTAGCGGATTTGAAATCAAAGAAAATTGGGGTGTTATGCGGCGGGGTTTCTAGAGAGCGTACGGTGTCGTTGCGGTCTGGCCAAAATGTTTATTCGGCCTTAGTGAGATTGGGATATAACGCAGTTATGGTTGATGTGGCGTATGAAGATGTTGGCTCTTGCGGGCTTGATGTCGCGTTTAATGTTTTGCATGGACAATATGGTGAAGATGGGACAATGCAGGCTTATTTAGAGGCCTTGGGGATTCCGTATACAGGGTCTCGGGTGGGGGCGTCTGTGTTGGGGATTAATAAGTTTTTTTCGAAACAATTAATGGTGCGAGAAGGGATTCCGACGCCTGCTTTTTGGGTAATAACCGAAGCGGAATTGCCGAAAAATATACCATTTCCGTTGATTGCAAAGCCTGTAAGTGAAGGGTCTAGCGTGGGTGTTGCTGTTGTAGATTTTCCAGAAGATTTCACACGCTTGGTATCGCCTCTTTTGGACTTATTTTCGGCACTTTTATTAGAAGAATTTGTAACCGGTCAGGAAATTACGGTGGGTGTTTTGGCGTTGGAGTCTGGCTTAAAAGCGCTGCCCATTTTGGAGCTACGTCCTAAAAATCGTATTTATGATTACGAGGCAAAATATACGGAAGGGATGACGGAATTTATTTTGCCCGCAGAATTATCAGCCGATATGACAGCTCGGTGTCAGGCGCTTGCTATTCAGGTGCATGAGCTTTTGGGGTGTCGAGGTATGTCACGTGTCGATATGATCGTGCATCCAGAGCGTGGGCCGCTTGTATTGGAACTCAATAGCATTCCGGGCATGACTGATTTGTCTGATTTACCTGCTCAAGCAAAAGAGGCGGGTATTTCGTTTGATCAATTGGTCGACATTATTTTGCAGAGCGCCCTATGAAAAAATGGCGCTTGGGGATTCTTCTGGGCGTTATTTTTTTTGGGATTGGCAGTGCCGTTTTTTTTAATAATCCTGAATTCAAACTTGTTTCTATTCAAATTGAAGGCAACAATTTTGTTTCACAGGATCAAATCATGAAGTTTTCGAAGCCTTATCTGGGGATGAATGTGGTGTGGGTGCGCTATTTTTCGGATTTAAAATCGGATCTTCTTACGGCCTTCCCTCAAATTGAAAAATTGAAAGTGCGGATCACGTATCAAGATGGCATTACGCTGCATGTCAAAGAGAAGCCGCCGTGGGTTTCTTTTTGGGTTTCGGATAAAGTGCTTTTGGTGGCAAAAGATGGGACTATTTTGAACGATGGTGTACATAGTCCGGCACTAGAAAATTCGGAAAAGCTGTTGATTATTAGAGGGGTTGCACCCCAGTTTTTTACGGGTAAACAGGTTAACCAAAAGTTGCTTTCTAATATTGAACAGGTAGTGGTGACGGTGCGTCGATATTTTCCTGGAGATAATTTGCAACTCGAATTTAAACAGTCTTCTTTTTCAGAAGACGGGATTGTATTTGAAGAATTGGAATTACTAAAAGATGATACGATTCGTATTAAGCTCGGGTCTTTCGAGGATTTGGATGTTAAATTTAAACTGTTACAAGCTTATTTATCGACGGTTCCTGTTGAGCAGCAGCAAAAAATACAGGCTATAGATATTCGGATGCCTCCGAAGGTGATTATTAAAGATGGAGAGTAATCATCCTAATTTTATTTTAGGGCTGGATATTGGGTCCGCCAAAATTTCGGTGGCTTTATGTGAAATCGATGCCTCCAATACACTGAATTTGCGTGGGGTGGGGACTGGAATTTCAGCCGGACTTTCTCGTGGTGTGATTGAAGATGCGGATGAGTTGCAACGGTCTATTGAGCGTGCGATTCATCGGGCAGAACGTGCAGTTGGGGTGCGCGCGTCCTGTGTGATGACGACCGTTCCTTTGGCGGGCATGCAGTTTGTACATCATACTGGATTTGTGTTATCTAAGTCGGATTCTGGTAAAATTTCTCAAGCCGAAAAAGAAGAGTGTCTTTTGAGATCACGGGCGATTCATAAGGCGCAAGACCAAACAGTGATGCATGCGATTCCGCTTTCTTACAAAATAGACGGTGCCCCAGTTCCTAATTTATCAAATGCCATCGGATCTAATTTGGAGATTGGTAGCCATGTGATTTTGTGTAAAGAAACGCATTTGTCGTCTTTGACACAAGTGTTTCGTGGGTTGGGATTGGGTATTAATGGGTTTGTGTATGATGCCCTTGCGACCGCGCAGGTTTTATTGACGTTTAAAGAACGGCAAGAGGGTGTGGTCTTAATTGATATTGGTGGGCGATTCACCAAAGTGAGTTTGTTTCGAAATCAATTGCTTGAACAAGCGACAATAGTTCCTCTCGGTGGCGAAACAATTACGGCAGATATTGCCCAATGTTTGGGCGTATCTATCCCCGAGGCAGAACGGCTGAAAGTGGGCTATGCGGACTTGATCTTATCGCGTGTTAACCCAACCACCACGGTTCCTATTACGACGCTGTCAGGAGATCGAAGTGATGTCAATCGATCACATATTTGTCGCATTGTAGAGGCACGCGTTTCAGAGCTTTTATATTTAGTTAGAAAACAAAATCCCGCTATTTTCAAAAAAGGGTATCCTATGGTTTTGGGTGGCGGGGGTAGTTGTTTGAAGGGCATGTCCGATTATTTAAAATTGCATGTGCACGGCGGTATTAGAGAGGGGCTACCAGAACAGGTTTCGCAAATCCTGGAAAATTCTGGATATGCAACGGCCGTTGGTGTGGTTTTGTATGGTCTTAAAACCAAGGCTGTTACCTATCATGAAGGGGATAATAAAGGGTTTTTTGGTCGCTTAGGTAAACTATTTCATAAATGATTTCGCCTGTTTTTTCTTAACCACTTTATGTTATACTCTCGTCAATTGTTTTGGGGGATTAATCACATTGTTTATTCTGAATCAGAAAGCCAAGGAGACATCATTGACCACGGAAAATTTGAGACAATTTGCCAATATTAAAGTCGTTGGAGTAGGTGGCGGCGGTAATAATGCGGTAAATCGTATGATCGCAGCTGGGGTTAAGGGCGTTGAATTTATTGTTATAAATACGGATATTCAGGCACTCAATGTGTCGCTCGCAGATAATAAATTGCAGATCGGTGCGAAGCTTACTAAAGGTCTTGGTGGCGGCGCTATTCCTGCTGTCGGAGAACAAGCAGCGAGAGAGAGTAAAGAAGATATTGAAATGGCACTTGAAGGTGCGGACATGGTCTTTATCACTGCGGGAATGGGTGGTGGAACTGGTACCGGTGCATCTCCTGTCGTAGCTAAAATCGCAAAAGATTTGGGTGCGTTGACGATTGGTATCGTGACACGTCCTTTCCGTTTTGAAGGTCCTGTTCGTGGCCGTCAAGGTGAAGAAGGTTTGAACCGTTTACGGGATCAAGTGGACGCTTTGATTGTTATTCCTAACGATAAATTATTACAGATTGTTGAGCGTATGACGTCTATGTTGGATGCGTTTCGTATTGCTGATGATGTGTTGCGTCATGGTGTGCAGGGTATTGCGGATTTAATTACTATTCCTGGACTTATTAACTTGGACTTTGCAGATGTTCGTACGGTTATGAAAGAATCTGGTTCTGCGATGATGGGCGTGGGGCGTGCAAGTGGTGAAAACCGTGCCGTTTTAGCTGCTCAGGAAGCCATCTCTTCTCCGCTTTTGGAAGAGACTATTACGGGTGCAACCGGTGTTATTTTGAATATTACAGGTGGGCCAAGCTTAACTTTGCATGAAGTTCATGATGCTGCCGATGTTATTTACTCTGCAGTAGATCCTGAAGCCAATATTTTGTTTGGATCTGTGATTGATGAGAAATTGGGTGATGAGATTATGATCACCGTTATTTCGACAGGATTTAATCGGGCTTCTCAGCCACAAGTTCTACACCATGTTGCAGCAGTCAAGCCACAGCATGAAGAAGTAACTGTTTCTGAGGATGTAACCATTGTTGAGGATGAAGTGACTGTTGTATCAACCATTAACTCGGAAGGATTTAAGCCTCTGGAATCTGTTTATACTTCTGTACATACACATACAGAAACGACACGACATGTAGAAGAAAGTGTTCCTGTTGTTGCCCAGGTGGCGACGCCAGCAAAGTCAAAAGACGATGATGGTTTGGATGGATTTGATCTAGACGTCCCTGCTTTTCTTCGCAACATCATTCACTAAGTTTCGACGTGCGTGTGTATGAGGATTTTTTAGAACAGAGACGTTCTGCTCATACGCTTCGCACTTTGACGCCTATTTCTCGACGTGAACAAGGCCGCGTTTTAATTGCCGGGAAATGGTATTGGGATTTTGCGTCCAATGACTATTTGGGGTTATCTCAACATCCTGAGATGATTCAGGGGGCGTCCGATTTTTTGAAAATGCATGGTATGGGATCTACTGGATCTCGTCTTTTGAGTGGGGATCACGATGTTTTTCATGCATTGGAGGCAGATGTTGCACGTTGGCGTGGTACCGAGTCGGCGTTGGTTTTTAACTCTGGGTATCAGGCGAATATTGGTATTTTGTCGGCCTTGATTGGGGCTGGAGATGTGGTATTTGTGGACCGGTTGAGCCATGCAAGTTTGCTGGATGGGATTTTACAGTCGGGCGCACGGTTTTTCCGGTTTAGACACCAGGATATGGGCCATTTGGAGTCACTACTTGAGAAGCATAGGGCACGGTTTAAGCAGGCTTGGATTGTTACTGAAACAGTGTTTAGTATGGATGGCGATATTGTGCCTATTGATGCGATTAATGAGCTTAAGAAAAAATATAATGCGTCTTTATTTTTAGATGAATCTCACGCGGTGGGTATGCTAGATGTTCGGAAATTTCCGGCGGATATTATGGTGGGGACTTTTGGTAAGGCGCTCGGTGGGAGTGGGGCTTATGTGGCGTGTTCTGAAATTGTGAAAAATTATTTAATTCAGACGGCCCGTTCTTTTATTTACTCGACAGCTTTTCCACCGGTTGTTGCACATTGGAATCGTTTGGCATTGGGAATGCTTTTTGGAGGGGCTTCTGTTCTTGAGGCGGCGAGTATGTTTCGGGACAGATTGCGCGTATTGGGTTTTCAGGTGTGGGGTGAGACGAATATTGTGCCTGTCGTAGTAGGTGCAGCTCAGGATGCTGTTGCGTTGTCTGAGCGGCTGAAATCTAAGGGATATTGGGTGCCGTGTGTGCGTCCTCCTACTGTTGCTGCAGATGCGTCTCGGCTTCGATTTTCTGTGACGTCGTGGCACACCACCGATTTATTAAAGGAGGTTGCGAATGTACTTGCTTGATCGGGGGTATGATAAAACGCTTTTGTTTTTCTCGGGATGGGCTTTGGATGAGCAGGTTATTTTGCATTTGGACTTGCCGTTTAACCTTATTGTTTTGCCAGCGGTGGAAAATCCGCGTTCGATTCTTTCTCAGATCGAGCCGTTTTTACATCAGCGTGGTATCACGTCGGTGACCGTGATGGGATTTTCGATGGGGGCTTTTTTAGCAACAGAATTTGCGCAGATGTCTGTGAATTTAATTTCTCAGCTTATTTTAGTAGGCGTTAGACCGCTTTATGATCCCGTGGATTTGGAGGAAATACGCGTTATTTTAAGAAAACAGCCTGCTGCATTTTTGCGTTCTTTTTATCGGGCGTGTTTTTCTTCTGAGGACACTTGGGACTTATTTCGAGAGAAGAGTCAAAATAAAGTATCTTTGTCTATTCTTGAAAGTGGCTTGGATTATTTGGCATCGGTCGAGTGGTCTCCCGATCAGATGCCTGTAGAATTGCCGTGGCACGTGGTTCACGGAACAGATGATCAAATTGCACCTTTTGTGGAATTGTTGCCGTTGATGCAGGATGCGTATTTGGATCGGTTGGTGGTGTTAGAAGGTGTGGGCCATCTTCCTTTTTATGATGCAGGATTTGTAGATGCTTTACGCTTTTTATCCTGAGCTAGCGTCTACAAATGATGAGGCCAAGCGGTTATATCGTTTGGGATTTCCATTGCCCGTTTGTTTGGTGGCGGAGCGACAAACGTCTGGTCGAGGAAGTCATGGCCGTTCTTGGCATTCTGATGCCGAGGAGGGGCTGTATTATTCTTTTTTGTTAAAGCCTATGCGGTTTTCTCATGAACGTACGGCTCAGTATGTGTATCAAAGTGCTTTTTTGGTGGGGCAAGTTATTTATCGATTGACCGGCCTTTCTGCGACGATTAAGCGCCCGAATGATTTGTTGATATCAGGAAAAAAGGTGTGCGGGATTTTGCTAGAAACGGTAGCGGGAAGTGATTCTGAAATGCCTGATTATGTTATTATAGGCGTAGGTTTGAATTTGAATCAGGATGCATTTCCTGTTGAAATTTCTCAATCCGCTACGTCTCTGAAGTTGGTATCAGGTGAGACATATTCTAAAAATTTATTTATTGATGGGTTAACGAGGGAGCTTAGATATGTTTTTGAGAGGGATTAGAGGTGCGACAACGGTGGATACTAATACGGCCGTTATGATTTTAACTGCAACAGAACAGTTGCTTGAAAAAATGATTCAAGACAATGCTATTCAAGTTGATGATATTGCATCTATTTTTTTCTCTGTCACCGCCGATTTGAATGCTGATTTCCCTGCAAAAGCCGCCCGAGAAATGGGGCTCACCAAAGTGCCTCTGTTATGTATGACGGAGATACCCGTTCCTGGGAGTTTACCGATGTGTATTCGGATTTTGATCCATGTGAATACGACCAAAAAAATGGATGAATTGGTGCCGATTTATTTAAATGGCGCCGTTGCACTACGCCCGGATGTTTTAGATGATTAGGTGCGTTGGTATTGTTGGATTGGGTTTAATTGGCGGATCGTACGCTGCTCTTATACGAGAACAATTTCCTGAGTGTCAAATTTTTGCGATTGATCCTGATGCATTTTCGTATAAATTTGCCTTGTCTAAGGGGTGGATTGACGCGGGATATGAGACGTTGTTGGATTGTCATGAACAGCCAGATTTGATTATAGTCTGTACGCCTTTGTCTATTTTAGCGTCGACTATTAAAGCGGTTTCTCGATATTTTAAGGATCAGCCACTTTTGATTACAGATGTTGGCAGTGTGAAATCATTTCCTGTTTCGGGGCTAGCTGATAACCATGTGTTTATTCCAGGTCATCCAATGGGCGGAAGTGATCAGGTAGGTGTCTGTCATGCGGATGTGGCGCTTTTAAGAGACATTACTTACTTTGTTGTGGATACCCCAGGAATGGACGCGTTTAAAGCCTTTTTAGAGCAGCTGAAGTTTCGGGTGTTGGTTGTGTCTGCCCAGTCGCATGATGAAGTGATGGCAGCGGTGTCGCATCTTCCTTATATTTTGTCGTCTCTGCTGGTGTCGGCGGCAAAACAGTTTTCTGAAGAGGATATTCGAAATGGTATGGGGCCTGGGTTTCGGGATACGTCACGCGTTTCAGGATCTTCCCCAGATTGGGGCGCAGATGTGTCGGTAATGAATGGGAAAAATTTAATCCCGTTAATAGATCATGTAGAAAAAGAACTGGCAGACGTTCGTCAGTTGATTGATTCTGGAGATCATAAAGGGCTGGTGTCGTTTTTTTCGAAAACAGCGATGTTTCGGAAAGCCTTATACTCTACACAGCTTGAGACGTGATTTTTCCATCAGATAAGTAAATTTGGCGGGTGGCACTATTTGCAAAATCAGGGTCGTGAGTGACCATGACGATGGTGGTTTTTTTTTCAAGATTGAGTTTTTTGAAAATATTCATAACGATTTCTCCATTTGCAGTATCTAGATTTCCCGTAGGTTCGTCTGTAAAGAGATAGGTAGGTTCCATAATGAGGGCGCGTGCAATGGCGACACGTTGTTGTTCGCCGCCGGAGAGTTGTTTAGGGAGTCTATTTATTTTGTCTTTAATACCAAATTGTTCTAAGAGGTAGTGGGCATACTCTCTTTTTTGGTGGTGTAGGCCATTTTTTCTCGCTGGCATTAAAATATTTTCTTCGGCACTCAGTTCAGGTAGTAAATAATGAAACTGGAAGACGAATCCCATGTGTTCATTGCGAAATTGATGGAGTTTTTTTTGTGTAAAAGAAGAGATTTCTTCACCTCCAATTTTTACGCTTCCAGATGTGGCTTTATCGAGGCTGCTCATGATATAGAGTAAGGTGCTTTTTCCTGATCCAGAACGCCCAACTAAAGAGACAAATTCACCTAGTTTGATTTCGCAAGAAATGTTAGTTAGTACCTGTGTCGGGGGATTGGGAAAAGATTTATTGACTTCGTGCAGGAGAATACTCATCAGTTAACTTTCTGATCTGATGACATCGATGGGTGTCATACGACCTGCTGCTTGCGCGGGTAAGATACTGGCTAAAACGGATGCAAAAAATGAGAGTGTAAAGGCTCGAATATAGATGGTGACATCGAATGATACCATGAGTAATCCTGTACCTGTTGACGAGGGGCTTCCTCCATAGGAAAGAGTGGCGAGGTATAGGCATAATCCATAGCCTATGGCGACGCCGATTACTCCACCCAGAATTCCTAAAACAACCCCTTGAATGAAAAAAAGTAAGATGACGTCTATCGCTTCGTATCCAATGGATCTGAGAATGGCAATTTCTTTCCTTTTTTGTGTGACGACCATGTTGAGAATGTTGTAAATTCCAAATCCAGAAACTACTAATATGGCGGCTACCATCATATAACGCACAGCATCTTGAATTTTAAATACATTAAAAAAACTGGCGTTGACCTGGTCCCAACTCTGCACTTTTTCATCGCTAATGTTTTGCCAATCGTCTGATGCTTTTTTTGCATCATCTAAATGGTTGAATTTGACACCTATTTCATTAATTTGTCCCAGTGTTTGATTCATGCGTTGCGCGTCTGAAAGAGATCCGTAGACGGTCGTTGCATCGATTGCTTTGACGCCGGTTTCAAAAACTCCGACAATTTTAAACGGGATGGGCTCGCTACGACCATTGGAGATCCAGATCCTTTCTGTAAGATGCGCGCCTAATTTTTCTAATAACGCTTGGCCAACAATAATCCGATTTCCTCCTGAACCAATGTCAGAGAACTGTCCCTGTTTGATGTACTTTGCGATACTGGTTACGCGTTGTTGTCGGATTGGATCGACTCCCGTTAACTGTCCTGCGATAGATTTTCCGTGGCGGGTAAGAATGATTTGGGTTTTGAGTAAGGGAGAGTATGCTTTTACTCGCGGGTCTTTGCTAAGGCGTTGATACCACCCTGTGGGGTAGGTAATGGCTGGGTTGTCTTTTCGAGTTGTAGGGGGAGAATCCCAATAAACATGTTGTGCCTGTGGAAAGAAAAATGTTGAAAGGGTATCGTCGGTAATAAATTTTTCTTTTGCGGTGATATGAAGATGGGAATCGTTGTTTACCAATTGATCGATAATAAATTCTCGAAACCCTAACATCATTCCGGAGATGACGATAAAGGCGACGGTGCCTAAAATAATTCCTGCTAATGTTAAAATGGTTTGTCGTCGACGAGAGATGAGTTGTCGAAAGGCAAGAAAGAGCATGTTATTTTTCCGGTAAAATTAGGCTGTCATTTTCACGTAGTCCTGTTAGTACTTCCGCCGTTTCTCCATCAATTAATCCTATGGTTATTTGTTGAGACTGTTTATTTTTTAGCGTGACTTGAGTGCCTCCCGTAATAGCTCGAATGGGTATCAATAACGCGTTTTCTTTTTTTGAAATTTCAATAGCTACATCGCCTGTCATCCCAGGTAAAATGTTGGACGGAAATTTAATGCCTTCGACTCGAACTAGAAATTGATTCGCATTGGAAAATATACTGGTAACTTCTCCCTTGAATCTAGAATTTCGAATCGTTTCAAAACTTACGACGACGTGTTGTCCTTTTTTAACAAGGAGTGCGGCTTCTTGCTCTAGAGAAACTACAATGTACATGTCTGATAAATCAGTGAGGGTTAGAATAGTGTTTTGCGGAAAAACAACTTCACCTAGTTTGTAAGGGAGAGAGGTGATCGTTCCTGAGAAGGGAGCTCGGAATTCTGTTTCTGTTTTAAGTAAGGGTTGCCCTTTTTTTACGGCCTGGCCTTCAGTGACATATAGTTTTGTGATGCCGTCCACGACCCCCGCTTTGAGTGTGTAGCTGTGTCTCGCTGTTACGGTGCCTAGGCCATAGACTGCTTGTACGATACTTCCTTTTCTCACTAATATGGTATTTGAAGCGGTCTGTTTTTTGTGGGATACCACTTTGTATCCAATCAGTAACAAAATGCTTGAGATGATGAGAGCGATTATAATTTTTTTCATGGGTTAGTTTAACTGTTCATTCGTATTAAACCAACTTAATTAGGTTTTGGCCGATGAGATGGAAAGCTGCCTGAATGTTGGCTTTGTCTGTTTTATCTTTGAAATAAGGGAGTGTGCCAAGTACGGGTATGCTGGTTATTTTGTGTATGATTTCGATATGATCGGTTTCTCTTGATGGATCTTCTGATGGAGTGGTGTAGTTGAAGATAATACCTAAAATTGGAATGTTTCTTGTTTGTAGTGCCTCTATGGTTAGTAGCGTATGATTTATCGTGCCCAGTTTTTGGCTGCTTACGATGAGTACAGGGAGTTGGGCTTCTTGAAGTATGTCGATGCACTTGAGTGAGTCTGAGTAAGGAACCATGACGCCTCCGCTGCCTTCGATTATGGTGTAGTCATAGGGTGTGTTGATGGATGTGAGGATGGTTTCTTTTTTAATAGTAATATCGGCTTTTTTGGATGCAAGATGGGGAGATGATGGATGTGAAAATAGGTATGGGCAGCGCTTGGCGTGAGTTTCTTTGGGTGGTGTAAACCAAGTATCGTGATAGATGAGGTCTTCATAGATAGTGGCGCCAGTTTGGACCCATTTTTGGGTAGTGACGTAGTAGCCTTGTTGTTGAATATAATTGGCTAGGAGTCCGGTGATTAGGCTTTTTCCAACGTTGGTGTCTGTGCCGGCAATAAAAAACGGGGTCATTTTGTGATGGCGAGGATGCAGGGAATGGGCTTGAAGGTGCGTTTTTTTTGTAAGAGTAGATAGGATAAAACTAAGGTCCTGTGGGTGCCATCTATGATGCGGAATGTGCCGGTGGGACAATCTTTTCTTTCGGCGTTATTAGGGAGTTGTACAACGAGCGTTTTGAAAGTGTCTTCGTTAAAATTTTCATAGATATTCACGCAGCTTTCGAACCAGCTAGGTATGTATGTTCCTGGGAGACTGCCGGATGCCAAGGCTTTGAATGTGATTTGATTGTCTAGCATGTACTTAGCAACATCGCCGACAGTATAGACTTTGCCGCCAATCCAGGTGCCAGGGGTCAGGAGTTGTGTTGCTTTGTGATAATGCCAAATGAGGGAAAAAAGGGTTGTTTCGTCTTGTATGGTGAAGGTATAGAAGTGTTTTGTAGCAGCTAGGGTTCTATTCAGAAAGCCATTTTTTGTGGCACCGGAGTCGGTGAGTTGTGAAATAACAATGTGCTTTTCTATCGATCTCATAGGGTGATCTCATAGGTTGACTGGTGGGCGGTACAGGGCTCGAACCTGTGACCCCAGGCTTGTAAGGCATGTGCTCTACCAACTGAGCTAACCGCCCGAAAAAACTATCTTAACATTTTAAAACCGGGTTTTGAAGGGTTTTACTTCTTTTTTAAGATCTTTTCGCTGTCTACTTTCAATAGAATGGATACACGACGGTTTTTTGCTCGGTTTACAGATGAGTTGTTTGGGACAAGCGGATGATGTTCTCCTTTACCAATAACGGTCATGCGTGTGGCAGGGACGTCATCGCCTTCGAGTGTTCTAGCGACGACGGCTGCTCTGGCTGATGAAAGCTCCCAGTTTGAGGGAAAGGCTGTAGTGTTGATGGGGATGTTGTCTGTGTGGCCTTCTATTTGAATGAGGCTGTCATTTTTTTTGAGGAGTCCGGAGATTTTTCTCATAATGACAGATGCTTGCGGTTTTAATTGGGCTTGGCCAGGTTCAAATAAAACAGATTCTCCGAGATTAAGTTCAAGTTGCCCTTTGTTAAATTTTAGGGAAATTTGGTCTTTGAGCTTGGATTGTTCTATAAAGCCCTTAATGGTTTCGTTCATTTCTTTGAGTTTTTCTTGTTGTTTTTCAATTTCTTGAAGTTTTGAGCTTGGAGATTTGTTGATTTCATCTTGAACAGCGCTGGCTGATTCTGCAAATTTATTGGCATCGAGTGAGGACATCGAAAATAGCCAAACAAAAAAGATCAGGAGGAGTGTCACCATATCTGAGTAGGAAATGTAAAAATTTTCTACTTCGGTGTGCATTTTTGCCATAGCTTTCTATCCTTATAATGTCTCTTGTTTTTTGAGGTAGACGCGGTCTTTTTCTGTGATGATCATATAGATTTTTTCTCTGATGTTGTAGGGTAGTTCATTGTTTGCAAGAGCAGTCAATCCTTCAATCAGTACTTCTTTGTGGATTCTTTCTTCATAACTGGCAACGCGTAGTCTACCGGCCAAGGGGAGAAAGACAAGGTTTGAGAGGCCTACACCATAAAATGTAGCGACGAGTGCGGTGGCCATATTGGGTCCAATAGATTTTGGGTCGTTCAGGCTTGAGAGTAATTTGACGAGTCCGATTAATGTTCCGACTAACGCAAAGCCTGGCGCATATTTGGCCAATTGTTCAAAGTAATAGATGCCTTGTTCGTGCCGACTTTCTGAGTGCTCAATCATTTCTTTTAGCATGAGTTTGAGCTGTTCTGGGGGTACTTTATCCATGATCATTTGCATGGCATGTTTCATGAATGCGTCGGGGATGGCGTCTATGTCTTTTTCAAGTGTGAGGCGTCCGCTTGTGTGCATTTTTTTAGAAAGTTTCAGCAAGAGAATAATGTCTTTTCTGTGATCGCGTTTTTTTGAGAAAAACAAAATACGTATTTTAGGAATCAATTCCTTAATTTGTTTCCATGGGAACTGCACAAATGTTGCGGCAGTGAGTCCTCCAAAAACAATGGTGAGTGCTTCGTGGCTAACAAAAATGGTTGTAGCGGCTTTAATGCCGATTGTGCCGACGACGACGACAACGGCCATAATTAATCCAAAAACGATTGTGAAATCCATAATATTCCGAGGCTCCTTTAGAAGATACTTCTTAACAGGATATCATATCTCTGGCTGATTCAAAGGAGGCTTGCCCCAAATTTCACAAGACTTTATAATGAGGAACTCTATTCATCTTGGTACATAAATTTTTTTATACAAAAAGGACTCAATTTTATGAAAAGGACATTTCAACCTAATAACCGTAAACGTAGCCGCACACATGGCTTTCTTGTTCGTATGTCAACTGTAGGTGGACGTCGGGTTTTGAACGCACGTCGTCGTAAAGGGCGTCATCGTCTGGCTGTATAGTTTTAACGCTTGTGTTATTTTCTCTTCCTCAACGTACACGAATTTCTAAAAAAGCACATTTTCAGTACACGTTTACACATTGTAAACGTCGAGATAATCCCCTTGTTAGAGCTTACGCTGGAAAGGCTTTTAAAGAAGAAGGGTATTCGGCTTTCATAGCGAGTAAAAAAGTCGGGAACGCTGTTGTGCGTAATCGGTGTAAGCGTCGAATGAAAGAGATACTCAGGCAGATAAAGCCCCAGTTAAAAGAAAATATGGATATTATTTTAGTAGCAAAATCGGGATTGCTTTCTGTGACATATGAAGAGGCTTCTCGCCAAATGTTTCGTTTATTTCGAGATCTTTCTTTGGTAAGGGTGGCGTGATTTGCGTAGAGTTTTGGTAGGTGTTATTTGGATTTATCAGCATTCAATTTCAGTTTTTTTTCCGGCTAAGTGTCGTTTCTATCCTACATGTTCTACTTATACGGTTATGAAAATTGAAGAGTTGGGATGTGTACAGGGATTATGGTTGGGCGTTAAGCGTATTTTAAGATGTCATCCTTATTCAAGCGATGATAAATCACAGGCAGGAGAGTTTTATGGGACCCATTAATTATTTGACAGATCAGGTCATGATTCCATTTTTATCATATTCGTATACCCATATTTTTCCTAATTACGGTGTGGCTATTTTGCTTCTCACCTTGGTTATTAAGATTTTGTTTTATCCCCTCACCAAAAAACAATTTGAATCTATGAAGGTTACACAGAAGATTCAGCCTGAAATGAAAAAACTTCAGGAAAAATACAAGGGTAAGCCAGAGAAATTGCATGAAGAAATGAAGAAGCTTTGGAAGGAGCATAACGCTAATCCTCTAGGTGGCTGTTTACCGGCTTTGGTGCAATTGCCCTTCTTCTTTGCCGTGTTTTATACGGTTAAAAGCCCTGCGTTTCAGGCGATGGTTCTGGCTCCTGGTATTAATCATGGTCTTTTTACGTTTTGGTTATCTAATTTGACTTTACCTGACAAAACATATTTGTTGCCGGTTTTGATTGCGGTTTCAACGTATCTTTCTCAAAAAATGATGGTGATGGAACAGAGCCAAAAGGCACTGATGACTGTTATGCCTGTAGTCATGTTTGTTGTTTGTTTGAAAATGCCTGCGGGTGTTCTGTTATATTGGGCGGCGTCACAGTTGATTTCAACGTTGCAGCAGTATTTGGTGGTTAATCCATTGGGAAGTTCCAAGAATCTAGTGGTTGTAAAGGAGACAGAGCTATGAGCGAGCGTAAAGGGTTTTTCGGTTTTTTTAAGGGTCTTGGTAAGTCTGTACAGGTTGAAACTGAATCGGTAGTTACAAAACCTACGCAACAAGTGGACGAGACAGCGGTGCCATCTATTGTTATCAATCCAGCAATTGAACCGTATTGTATGGGAAAACTGCAAGAAATAATGGAGCTTTGTGGCTATGACGTTCAGGTTAAATTGTATCGTCAGTCTGGCGATAAAATTTTTATTGACCTTGTAGCTACTGAAGATTTAGGTCGACTGATTGGTCGTGATGGATTTCATTTGGAAGCAGTACAGACGTTGATGCGTGCGTTTGTTTTTAAACAGTTTAATCAGACTTTAAAAGTGATTCTAGATGCAGGTGGATATAGAAGACGTCGCCGTAATTCGTTGCGATCAAAAGTAATGGAAGCGGCTAAAAAAGTGACTGAATCGGGAGATTCTATTACGCTGGATCCTATGAATTCTGCTGAACGTCGGATGGTGCATGTGTTGCTTGAAGGCAATAAAGATATTGCTTCTTTAAGTAAAGGCGATGGTGTGAAGCGGCATGTTATTTTGGCCAAGAAATCTTAGGATTTATTTTTAGCATTGTTTGATACGATTGCGGCTATTGCAACGCCACCTGGTATAGGTGGCGTTGGCATTATTAGGGTCTCTGGGCCTGATGTGGTGTCGATTATGGGGCAACTTTTCCCTGCTAGAAAAGCGTGGCAACCTCGTTATGTCTATTATGACCGGGTTGTTGAACCTGATACGGGTGTTGTTCTTGATGAAGGGTGTGTTGTCTATTTTGAGGCACCACAGTCGTATACAGGGGAAGATGTTTTAGAGCTTCAGTTGCATGCAAGTCCTCAGGTGATGCAATCGGTGTTGTCGGTGTTGTTGGCATTGGACGTTCGGCTCGCGGATCCGGGTGAGTTTACAAAGCGTGCGGTTGTAAACGGCAAGATGGATTTGACGCAAGCGGAGTCTGTGATTGAGCTTATTCATTCTAAAAGTATGTATGCCCAACGTGTTTCTTTGGCACATTTGCGTGGCAGTTTATTTAAGCGTATATCGTTGCTTCGAGCAGGTCTGATGCGTTATATGGAGCAGATCGAAGGCTCTATTGATTTTCCTGATGAAGTAGATGCGGTGGATCGTATTGGCATGATCGCGTCTATTGAAAAGAGTGTTTCGGATCTTTCTCATTTGTTGCGGGCTCAGGATTTTGGAAAATGGATTCAGGGTGGGGTGCAGTGTGTGATTGTGGGGCGCCCCAATGTCGGAAAGTCTTCTTTATTGAATGCGCTTTTGGGTGAATCTCGGTCTATTGTGACGTCTATTCCCGGGACGACACGTGATTTTATTGATGCTCAGATTTTATTGGGTGGAGTGACGTTTTCTTTTGTGGATACCGCTGGTGTGCGATCGGAAACGACGGATGTGATCGAGCTTTTAGGGATGCGTCGTATTAAGGCTTTGATTCGGTCTAGCGATGTTGTGCTTTGGGTTGTAGATGGATCTGTACCTTTGCAGCCAGATGATTATAGGATTTTGGAGCAGATTAAACGAAAGGCTCGGCTTTATGTAATTGTGAATAAATCGGATAAACGCCAGCGGGTGGATTTGTCAGGTTTAGAATTTAAGAAAAATACGAGAATGATCGCAATGTCGACCAAGAAACAGCATGGTTTGGGCGAGCTCAAAGAGGCCCTTCGGCATGATTTTGTTGAGCGTCTGGAGCGATTGGATGTGTCGTTGATGTGTAATGTGCGTCAGGTTGCTGCGCTGCGATTGGTGAGGGATCAGCTTAAACATTTATTGGCTCAGTATGTATTAGGGGCTGTTGATGATGCGCTTTCTATTGATTTGAAAGGGGCTATTTTAAAATTAGGGGAAGTAACGGGGGATGATGTCACCGAAGAAGTGTTGGACGGTATTTTTTCTCGATTTTGTGTGGGTAAATAGGGGCTAAAGAATCATGCCTCGGCTTTGTTTTTTGAGATTTTTTTCCCATTCCATAACTTGGTTGTAGCCACTATTTCCCTTTTTTTTGATCGTTGTTTTATTCATGTCCATGGTTTGGATGTTGATGGTGTAGTTTCGGGTGCTTTCTGGGATTTTGATGCCGCTAACCATGACTTTTATTTTGCTAAGTTGGGCTTCTTCTCGTTCTAGTTTTTGTGTTAAAGAGCGGATAAAGATGTGGGCGATGCTATTGAATTGTTTGATGATGGGGAGGAGTTGTTTCGTTTTCCCCTTCGCGACTTTTTTTTGTATTTTTTGTTCAAAAGGGGATGGACTCAACCTGGATTCCTTTTTTGATTGTCTCGATTTCTTTTTTCGGCTTCAATTATACGTTTTAACGCTTCTTTTTCTTCTTTTACTTGTTTGAGTCTGCGTCTTAGTGTTCTGATTTTGGACATATTGTCAAAGAATTGTTGGATAATACCTTGATCTTCTTTGGGTACTTCGTTGGGGTCTAAGGCACCTTCTAATTCGGCTAGTTTGTCGAGTTGGGCTTCCCAGGATGTTTTTTTCTTTTTCTTTTTTAAGTCTAGATCGTCGCTTTTTTCTAAGGCTGTAATAGCTTCTGCAAAAAGAGCGCCCTTTGCGACGTTTGATTTAGTATCTGCAACATGTTGTTCTACTTTGGATCCTTTTATTTGACTTTTTGAAACACCTTGAGATTCATTATCAAAGACGTTCATGGCGTCTTTCATGGCATCGAGAGCGCCTTTGATAGAACTCTCAGGGTCATGGATTATATTTGCTGATTCGGTTTGTTGTGGCTTTATGGGTTGTTGGCCACTGACAGGGATGTGCATATAAGATACTTCCTCCAGTTATTCTATGTACCAGACTAATATAAAACGTGTTTTTTTCAAAGAGTAGACAGTGTATGGGCGACGATAGCGGCTGTTGCGGCTACGTTAAGAGATTCTACTTTTGGGTTGAGGTTAATGTGGAGAGAAAGTTGATTTTTGGTGGTTTTGATGAAGGGAGTTTTTATGCCTTGCCCTTCTGATCCGAAGACGAACAATCCGGTTTTGGGTAGATTTTCTTTATTGAATAGATTTTTTGCGTGGGCATCTAATAATACGAGAGGATAATGGGAGAGTTGTTCATAGGTTTTTGGTGTGAGGGTGATTATGGGTACTATGAAATGAGTGCCGGCCATCGCGCGTATAGCATCGGGGTGATAGGGGTCTGTGCAGCCAGGGGTGAGAAAGATGGCGTCGATTGAAAAGGCTGCTGCGGTTCTGACGATGGCACCAAGATTGGAGGGCGTGGCAATGTGGTCGAGCAAGAAGCCGTAGCGTAAGGTTTTGATGACGGTGTCTAGCGTGGGTTCGGGTTGCTTAAGAACCGCAAACCAGCCACTGTTGGCGTTAAGATGACTAAGTTTGTTGAGTAGTTCAGGAATGGCTTCGTAAGCGGTTAGGGTGTTTGGAAGATTGGGTATAGGGTTGGTATGGTCGTAGAGGAGGTAGTCGATCTGATCTGGATTTTGAGCGATTTGATCTAGGATGCGGTTGGGGTTTTCTAGGACAAATCGTTTTTCTTTGTCGCGCGTTTTTCGTTGGGTTTGTAGGGCATAAATTTGTTTGATTTTGCTGTTTTGTGGACTGGTGATGAGAAGTGATTTAGAGGGGTTTGAGTAAGGTGATGGCATGTACCGCGATTCCTTCTTCACGCCCGATAAATCCAAGATGCTCACTGGTGGTGGCTTTGATTGAGAGGTCTTTTTCTGGAATTTCTAGAATAGAGAGTAGGCTTTTTTTGATATCGTTGATATAGGGGTTGAGTTTGGGGGCTTGCGCAATGATGGTGGTGTCGATGTTGCCGATTTTCATGGCATGTTCTTTTAGTAAGGGTAAAATTTTTGACAGGAGCATGAGGCTGGATACATTTTTGTAGATGGGATCTGTGTCTGGGAAAAACGTACCGACGTTTCCGAGATTGAGCGCGCCTAAAATGGCATCAATAATGGCGTGTGTGAGAACGTCTGCGTCACTGTGTCCAAGCAGACCTTTGGAATGAGGGATTGTGACACCACCTAAAATAAGCAGGCGATTTTCAACGAGTTTGTGAACATCATACCCAATGCCAATGCGCATTTATAAAACAAACCCTAAAAGGAAAATAACTAAAATAAGACTTGTTGGGACAAGTAAGAAGGGGATGAGAAAAATAGCGAGTGCTTTTTTAAGTGTGATTTCGTAGAGGGTTTGAATCGTAATGATTTGTAAGCAGGCCGTTGCGATGGGTAATAGGCTGGCTAACAGTGAGATGAGTCCGTAGGGGTGTTTGATGGGTGTTAATAGATAAAGCGGGGATGCCAGAAGTGTGGGTAAGAGTGAGAGCCCGAGCCATTTAAATAGCGTGAGGCTTTTGGCTTGGCAATGTAACAGTTGTGCGGTGAAATCCCATACAAGACTTGTGATGACTAAAAGTAGCGTTAGCCCGATAAACGATAAGAGTGTCGAGAGAATAAATAGAGAGGCGTCTGTATGAATTGCGTAGCTAACACTGACCAGAGAGAGTACGAGAAGCGTGGCTGAGGCAGGGTTGATCGCTGTGTGGTAAGTGAGCGTTTTTTTTGGGGAGGTGATGTAATGGTACAGAAGATTAAGCATAGGTTAATGAATGAGGTCGAATTGGCCAAAGGCTATACTTTTAAAGTAGCTGCTTGCTTCTGATTTCCAGAGGTTAAGGAGTTCTTGTATGTTGTTTTGGTTTTTAGAAATGATGTTGGGTTTGCCTTTGAGGCCTGCTTTTTTTTGTGCAAATGCGAGCGCGTCTTCGTAGGTTCCAAGTTGATCAATGAGGCCTGCTTTTTGGGCTTGCTCCCCGGTGTAGATGCGGCCGTCTGCAAGTGCGTGTGCTTTTTCGGGTGTGAGTTTTCGAGAGGTTTGTACTACGGTGACGAATTGTTCGTGGACGTTTTTAACGAGGTCTTGGAGAAGTCTGTTTTCTTCTGCAGTGGGTTTTCTCCAACCAGATCCGGTGTCTTTGAAAGTCACACTCTTATAGGTAGTCATTTCAAGGCCCAGTTTTTGTGCCAGCTCGCTAAAGTTCATGCTGTTCATGATGACGCCGATATTACCGACCATGCTGCCTGGGTTTGCGAAAATGGTATCTCCTGCCATGGCCACCCAAAATCCACCGGAAGCACCCACATCTGCAATAGAAACGATAATCGGGGTTTTGGTTTCGCGTTTGAGTTTAATGAGTTCTTGATAGATTTCTTGTGATGCTCCTACCGTTCCACCGGGGCTATTGATGCGAAGAACAATGGCTTTGACGCGCTTGTCTTCTTTGAGTGTTTTGATTTGCTCGACCCAATTGTCAGATCCCCCACCTCCGCCAAAGACGGTGCTGGTATTGGAGACGCTGATGGGGCCGTAGATTTGGATGAGCCCGATGCCACTGGTGCCGTTTAGGATGGTACTGTCTTCGGTTAGGAGATTTTTGAAGTGGACTTGTTGGAAGACGGACATGAGGATACTGGCGACAAAGAGTGTGAGGAGGGTGCTGATGATTAACGTTTCACGTTTCATGGCTGATAGTTTCATATTATAGGCGTATTAAACGGGTTAGTGTGTGGGGTTGTCAATGAAATTTCTTGGGACTTTTAATGGTTAGGAGGAGCTGGTTGATGGCGTCGATGTCGAATGGGGTTTGGTTTTGTAGTGTGGTGTGAAGTTCATCCGGGGGAACGGTGTTTTGGCCTTCGATGCAAACGGGATAATGAACGCCCTCTTGAGGCGACGTAATTTTTTCAAGCGTCAGACGATGTTCCCAGCTATCGCCTCTGCCGTATTCGTACAGAATCGTATCTTGTTTGCTTTTAAGAACTTTGAAGAGCATGGTTTTTTGGGAATTGCGATCGCTGGTGCGCCAATGTGTTTTGGGATCGCCATAGAGTGTGGCGAGTTTGGTTTCTAGGTTTTTGGAGATGTATTGATACTGTTCACGGTCATGAAAGCCCATGGTGATTTGTAAAATTGTATGGAGTTTGGCAAGGGTGGTGTTGGCGTCAACGCAAATGCGTCTCCAAACAGTGGGGGACGTATCTCGGACTTCGATGTTGAGTTGGTAGAGTTTCATGTGTGTTGTAGTTTACAGGTAGAAGTGGGCATAGCCTAGTAGATAGAATATGTATTATGGATGTTGCGTGATGGTAAGAATGGTCATTATGTTTTTTTCTGGGCCGTAGTACCAAAAGATTCGGAATGCGGCGGGGGTTTTGTTTTCTGCGTAGGATTCGAATAGTTGTTCACCTTTTGGGCCTTGAATGGAATGGAACTTGTGGGTGTTAAGTGAGGGGTGCCGAAGATTGGGTTCCATGAGAGCCAGCGTTTTTTGGACGGCTTGGAGTCTTTTTTTTTGAGAGGTGTTGTTCTCCAGTTCAGTTAACTGGGCGTCGGCTTCTTTTGTGAATAGGAGTTTGAAATGCATTAGTCTAGAGGGATTTCGGAAAAATCGGCGAAACTGCCTCGAGATTTTAAAGATCCTTGATCTGCTTGTTGGATGCCTTTTTGGAGAGATTTGAGGGCTTTTTTGTTGTCAAATAGCCATTTTTCTTTGGCGGGTATTTCTACATGAGGCTCTAGAATTATACGATTTTGAAGGTCGATGATGAGGTGGAAACTGCTGATTCCTTGTGCATATTTTCCGAGTGAGATTCTGCCTTTTGTGTCAGGTCTTAAGATTTGCGCCATTTTTAAACCCTCCGTTTAATTGTTTTTCATTATAGTGGGAAAAAGACTGTTTTGTATATTCCCACTTTTTTGATTTTGTAACCTTGGTGTGCCAAGGTTTGCAGATATTCGTGAAAAATGTCGTTTTTTTTATTATTTTCACGATTATCGTATTAAAAATCGTGAAAAATATGCTAGAGTCTTACTCGTGAGCAACATAAATGTTTTTTTTAATAAAATAAGTATGCTTCGACAGCGGTATTATCAGGTGTGTACTGGTAAGGAGTCTCTTCTTCAACTTATTGCTGAAAGTGAGGTTGCTGAGCAGGTTTATAACTCTAATGCGATAGAAAATAGTACGCTTACGTTAGAGGAAACTGAGAAAATTCTGCTTCAGATTGATTTGGATCGCTATATTAATGAGCGGGAAATTTTTGAGGCTAAGAATTTGGCCAGGGTGGTCACTTATATTGATAAGAAATCGAAGGAGCAAGAGCTCACGCTCGACGTGATTTTGATGCTTCATAAGGTATTGATTTCTAATATTCGGGATGATATCGCCGGTAGATTTAGGCAAGAGAACGAATATGTTCGAGTTGGAAATCATATTGCACCGCCTCCAAAAGAAGTGGTTGAACGTCTAGAAAGGGCGTTGGCTGATTATCATGCGGCTAGTCATGAAAATATTATTAAGCGTATTTCGAGGTTGCACCTAGCGTTTGAATATACGCATCCTTTTGTGGATGGGAATGGTCGGATTGGGCGCGTGATTAATAATTATTTGTTAATTCGTGAAGGGTTTGTGTCGATTAATATTAAGTTCGTAGATAGAAAAACTTATTATGATGCGTTTAGGGAATTTGATCATAATGAAGCCACGGGGATTATGGAAGAAATTGTTGGGAAGGCGCTGACGAATAGTTATCATAAGCGACTGGCTTATCTAGAAGACAAGAAAATTATTTCTCTGTCTGAGTATGCAAAAATGAATAAACTATCGCATTCAAATTTAATTAATAAAGCACATCGGCAGACGATAGAAGCGTTTTTGGATAAAGGTGTTTGGAAAATAGGGAGTTAAATTTTTTGGGAACTAGGTTGGGATGTTATGTTTTTCGGCTAGGTTTCGGCCAAGTGCGTGATGTGAGAGGGTTTGTTGTTTCCCAGGAATTAAGCATAGATTTTCGGCGATCAGTGGCAGAGCTTAGTTGTGTTTGCAATCCTAATTCAAGCGTAACAATGGCTTGTTGAGTGAGGCTGCGATGCGAATCCTTAGCCAATTGATAGAGCGCATTGTAAATGTTTTCTGGTAAATTCCTTACTTGCAATGAAGCCATTTTAATCTCCTGATACTGCAAAAGTATGCATTCTGCATGAGTTTATTCGCAGCAGAGGTAGACGTTCAAGGTTTAGATTTTCTTGAACTTGGTAAATCAATGAAAACTATGGGTGCAATTTCGTGCGCTTTTTATCGATCATTTAA
>CAMDGG010000011.1 GCA_945898045.1 bacterium UBP8_UBA817 | reverse complement strand
GATCCCAAAGAACTTAAAAAAATAGAAACCGAAATTGAAAAACTCGAAAAAGAAATCAAAACCCTCAACAACTACCTAGGTACCGGCGCACACAGTCCCGAAGACTACGCCAAAACAGGCAAACAACTCAAAGAACTCTCCAATCAACTCGAACAAAAATTTGCAAGATGGGAAGAACTGGCTTAAAGTAACCTCATGAAAAAACTACCAGAAGTCATTATTATCGGCAGACCCAACGTCGGTAAATCCACCCTCATTAACCGCATTCTCAAAAAAAACAAAGCCATCACGTACGACACACCAGGCGTAACACGAGACCTACTAAGCTATCCCTACAAATGGAATGACAAAGCCTTTATGATCGTCGACAGTGGGGGAGTACTTTTCCAAAATCAAGAATCTATAGATATGCAACCCGAAATCGAAGCCCTCGTTAGAAGCGGCATCGAAAAAGCTGACAAAATTATCTTTTTAGTCGATGGAAAAGATGGCCTCAATCCATTAGACGCCGTTATTGCAAAAGTACTTCGCCCCTATCAATCCAAAACCATTGTTGCAGTTAATAAATTAGACGATCCCAACCAACCCAATCAAAGTCTCTCATTCTACAAATTAGGCCTCGGAGAGCCTATCTGCATTTCAGGAATACACGGACATGGCGTCGCTAATCTACTCACAATCGCAACAGCCGATTTCTCCGAACGCGAACTCTCCGAAGAATATAAAAAAGCTTATAAAGTCGCGCTCGTCGGCAGACCTAATGTCGGCAAATCATCACTCGTCAACGCCATCATTAATGAACCTCGTATTCTGGTAGACAACAAAGCGGGCACCACCAGAGACAGCATTGAAGTCTATTTCAACCAAGGTGACGATCAATACATCTTCATCGACACCGCAGGTTTACGAAGAAAATCCAAAGTAGACGAGTCTATCGAATTTTATTCAACAGTACGCACAGCCAAAGCAATAGACGAATCAGACCTCGTCGTCATTGTTCTAGATGCCAACGACTATCTCACAGATCAAGACAAAAAAATTATCAACCAAGCCCTCGATGCAAAACGCAACATCATTATCTTCGTCAATAAATGGGACCTCTCAGAACGCTCCGACGACGCCAGAAAACACCTCGAAGTCATCGCAAAAGACGAGCTTCCGTTCCTAGAAAACTACCCCTTTATTTTTGGATCAGCCACCGAAAAATTAAATCTCGGCAAACTATTCCATCTCATTCCGAGCATTATTAAAAATGGTGAAAAACGCATCACAACAGGCCCACTCAATCAGTTCATCAAAAAATGTCTAGAACGCCAGCATCCACGCATCAAATCCGGCAAACGCCTCAAAGTCTATTACGCCACGCAAGCCGATACCAAGCCACCTACATTTATCTTTTTCATTAACCAGCCCAAGCTCCTAGATGCCTCTTATATTCGGTTTTTAGAAAATCAATTCAGAGAAGAATTCGGCGGCTTTTTCGGCAATCCTATCCAACTCCATTTTAAAGGAAAACCTAAAAAAGAAGCCTAATGCCCAAACTCATTTGTTGTCTAGGAAATCCAGGCGAATCCTATAAACTCACGAGGCACAACGCAGGCTTTATAGTAGGGGAGGCCCTTATAAAAAAACACGGCTTCTCTCCCCTAGGAAAAAAATTCAAGTCCCTACTCTATCAAGGCCAAATCGGCACCCAGAAACTCTACCTCATCTTCCCCCAAACTTTTATGAATCTCTCAGGTGAAGCCGTCGTAGCAGCAGCAACCTATTACAAAATACCCACACAAGACGTCCTTATCGTTTACGATGATTTTGATATTCCCTTCAACACAGTACGATACAGAGAAAAGGGGAGTGGAGGAACACACAACGGCATGAAGTCCATCATCCAACTCCTCGGCACCCAAGACTTCCCAAGACTTCGCATCGGCATCGGCCCCAGATCAGACAATCAAACCATCTCAGACTTCGTTCTCAGCAATTTTTCAAAAACAGAACAGAAAGAGCTGCCGTCTATTCAAGATTTAGCACTCACAACGATAGAAACCCTTTACGCCCTCAAATAATCGTCTTCCACGTTAAAACCCTACACTCAAAGCCTCCATTTCAAAAAAATGAAATTTTACTAAAAAAAAAACCGATAACTCTATGAGATAGAGATAAAATACTTAACCACTTAAAAAAGGCAGCCCCCTAATGCTATGTAAAATTTTAGGAATATCAAATACCACACCTACACCCACTTTACTTACATGTAGATTACACGAACTGAACAACATATATTGGAACAAAACTTATGGTGGGCATTTTAAATGCGGTATACAACCAAAAGAACCAAACTTAATAAAAATGCAAAAACTAAATAAACTTTTAGAGAACGCAAAAGCGAATCCAAAAGAATCAAAACCATTTCAAGAGTTAGCGATATTTTATAGTGACCATATTCACACGAGTCAAGAAATAAACTTAAGTAAAGAGGTTTGTATTGCTGAAGCAGGAAAAAATGCAGCACTTGCCATGAAATTGGATCTTACACTCATGCTCAGAATCATTGATTTTTTTAAAGAGAGGCAAACATAAAATTTAGCATACTGTTTTGTAGAAAAAGATACTGATTTGTTAAGTCCTTAAATAATCGTCTTCTAGGCGCATAATATCGTCTTCACCGAAATAAGAACCCATCTGGACCTCAATAATCACCACATCTTGGGCGCCTTCATTACCAATACGATGTTTAGCGCCCAATGGAATACGAATCACATCATGAGGCCCATACTCAGATCTAACATCATCCAGAATTACATACGGCTTCCCCGAAATAATAGTCCAAACTTCTTGTCTAAATTGATGCGTTTGATAACTCAAACGATGCCCGGGCTTCACAGTCACACGTTTGACTTTACAATCATTGGCTTCCAACAAAACTTCCCAACGTCCCCAGGGCGTTTCTCTCGATTCTAATGACATTGGTAGTTCCTCCATTTTTCAAAAATAAGACCCCCCACTTTACGTCGCATAATATATATTATGTAACAAATAGGGTGATTTTAACGCAACCCTCTGAGTACAACAATCATAAAACAACTCATGCAAAGTGATACCACTTGAAACACAAACAATATAAAAAATAAAACAGGAAAAGCTCTACACAATAATAAAAAAGAAAAATACAAAGTCGCATATAACATCAACTGCTCCAATCGTATATCTCGCAGCATATACAACATATCAGCAACAGCATCGTCCAGAATCGATAAATTTAGCTTTCCCTTCAGTTGCCCTTTCAAATAAATCAAAAGTGCAAATTCCAGAGAAAACAACAATAAACTATTAACGACGATCACGTAATTTAGACAACAATCGTAAGATTTCCATATAAAGCCAGATCAAGGTCACCATCAACCCAAAAGCTGCGTACCATTCCATATACTTTGGCGCTTCATCACGCGCACCTTGCTCAATAAAATCAAAATCCAAAACCAAATTAAAAGCAGCTACACCAACCACCACTAAACTAAAAAGAATACCGATAGGACCGCTACCAAAGACACCCAAAGAAACACCAAAAAAACCTAGTACAAAAGAAGCCAAATAAACCAACCCAATCCCACCGGTAGCCGCCATTACACCCAATTTTAAATTATCCGTCATCTTAATCATGCCAGACTTATAAGCACCCAACATGCAAAACATCACCCCAAACGTAAGTGATACGGCCTGAAGAACAATACCTGGGTAAGAGCGATCAAAAACAAAGGAAAGGCTCCCCAAAACAACACCTTGCAATAGCGCATAAATAGGTGCAGAAATAGGCGAAACCGTTTTTTTGAACATTGTGAACAACGCGACAATAAAAGCAGCAATACCGGCAAATATAACAAATCCCATCGCGGCTTCAGGTCTGCCAGCAATCGAAGACCACGTCCAAGAAGCAGATACAATCAAAAGAAACAACAAAATAGCCGTTTTATTGACGGTACCATTCACCGTCATAACTTCAGAACCCACAACTGCAGGCAAATCACGAAATACATTTATATTTAAACTTGGATTTCCAGATCTCATCATCAATCTCCTTTAAGAATATGACACTTCTATATTTTAATGTAGAATGTCCAAAGATGAAACTCATTCTCTTTCTCTCCACCATAGCAGGCATAGGCATACTGGGCTTACTTCTATGGGCAAACTTCCCTTCTTTGCCAAACAAAACCTACAAGCAAGGACAATTATTCTACTTCCCTTCCCCTTCCCAGAACGAAACCATTTGGACGCCAGACACCCCAATCAAAACCATGACATACAACCTCGGATTTGGCGCTGGTGAAAACGGATTAAACGGCAGAACCTATACACAAAAAGACATAGAGAAAAACCTATCCGACATCAAAAACACAATCTTATCCGAATCTCCCGACATACTAGCCGTACAAGAAATCGATCTTCAATCTAGACGGTCATACTTTATTGACGAAGTAAAATATATCGCAAAAACCTGCAAATACCCTTATGTAGCAATGGCCTACACGTGGGATAAAAACTGGGTCCCCTACCCTTTCTTTACCAATCCAAAATACCAATTCGGAAAAACACTGGCTGGACAAGCTATTTTCTCAAAATACCCGATAAGCAAACAAGAAATACTTAGATTTAACAAACCGTCATCCAATAATGGCTTCTATAATCTTTTCTATTTAGATCGTGTCCTACAAACCATCCATGTCTCACTCTCAAAGACACAAAGCATCCGTATCTCCAATATTCACCTAGAAGCCTTCGACAAAAAAGAACGCGCAAAACAAGCAAAATACACCCTAAAATTTCTAGAAGATCCACTGCCCAAGATACCTCAAATTCTCATGGGCGACTTTAATGCAGTCGATACACTCCTAGTCCCCTCTCTATCCGACTCAAAAGAATTTCACCACGAGTACGAAAAAGACAAGACCCTCAGCATCCTCAGACAAGCCAAAACGCTCCGAGAAATCTTGGACAAACTTCCCACAAAAACTCAAAAAAACTACAAGACTTACCCGACTTCTGCACCGAAAGTGAGACTAGACTACATCTTCTACAGCCAAACCATAGTCCCCACCAATATAACCCTGCCAAAAGGCACAGGATCCGACCACAAACCCATCAGCGCGACATTTAAATTATAAAAAAGTAAAAAACAGGTTTAAGCTGATATAATTAGGGGCACAAATATAAAAATCAAACTTTAAAAGGAGATACATCATGGTAAGCAACTGCTCTCACTCAACTGCACACTCTACTTCGCTCCTAAATACATCCGGCCCTTCTTCTGAGACAACTTCAAAAGATGCTAAAGCAGATGATACCAAAGATAAAAATAACTTAGCTGAATTTGCACGGCATATACACATAGCCGCAAGCATTGCATCAACGACTTCATCAAGTTTTTCTGGTGCTTTTGGCAAAGAAATGCAAAACGCCTTTTCTGGAACAGGTATCACTGTATAGAAGCTTCTTCTTTCATTTTCCCCAATCTTTCTCTATCATTTAAACAATGTCATCCGATAAACTAATCATTGCAAACCGATCTTTTACTTCTCGCCTGTTCTTAGGAACAGGTAAGTTTGCGTCTCCAAAACTCATGCAAGATGCCATTGAGGCCAGTGGCTCAGAAATGATCACAACGGCTGTAAGACGTATAGACCTTAACAATCCCAACGATAATTTTATCTCTCACATTGACCCTAATAAATATCTATTTTTACCTAATACATCCGGCGCCAGAACCGCCGAAGAAGCTATTCGTATTGCCAAGCTTGCACGTGCAACAGGGGTATCAGATTGGGTTAAGCTTGAAGTAACCCCCGAACCCAACCACCTCTTACCTGATCCCATCGAAACATTAATCGCCGCAGAACAACTCGTGAAAGAAGGCTTTATTGTTTTGCCTTATATCAATGCAGATCCTGTATTGGCAAAACGACTTGAAGAAGTCGGCTGCGCCACCGTCATGCCACTGGCAGCCCCCATTGGATCCAACAAAGGACTTCATGCCAGAGACCAGATCAGACTCATCATCCAACAATCCAAAATTCCCGTCGTTGTTGACGCAGGCCTAGGAGCCCCCTCACATGCCGCTGAAGCCATGGAACTAGGCGCAGATGCCGTACTGGTCAACACTGCCATCGCAACAGCCTCAAGCCCCATTGAAATGGCCACTGCATTTAAATGGGCAGTGATGGCAGGTAGACTGGGATATTTAGCCGGACTTCCTACCACACAGCAGATAGCCTCCGCATCCTCTCCGCTTACAGGCTTTTTACACCTCACATAATGTTGTTTTCTGAACAGTTTGATCCAACCACACTCAGCACTCGCTCATACACCCAAGCTGAAATCGAAAATACGCTCAGAAAAAAAGAATTTGGATCGCAAGATTTTCCGATTTTAATCTCATCAGAAATGAGACCCCATCTCGAAGAACTTGCACAAAGATCACACCTCCTCACACAACAGCGTTTCGGAAACACCATGCAACTTTTCATCCCTCTCTATCTCTCCAATTTATGTTTCAACAAATGCACCTACTGTGGTTTTAGCATTGAGCACACGTATCCACGCGTCACACTAACCCGGGATGAAATCTTAAAAGAAGGCGATATCTTGCATCAAAAGGGCTTTCAACATCTTTTGCTTCTAACAGGTGAAGCACCGAAAGAAGTCGGCGTTGGCTACATTGCAGAAGCCATCAGACTTCTCAAACCCAAGTTTTCTTCTATTGGCGTCGAGATACAACCCATGACTGAAAGCGACTATCGCATTCTCATCAAAGCAGGTGCAGACAGCATCACACTTTATCAAGAAACCTATCATCCAGAATCGTATAGCCAATATCATCTTTCAGGAAAAAAGAAATTTTTTAAAAATAGACTAGATGCTGTTGATGAAGCAGGAAAAGCAGGATTTTATCGACTCAACTTAGGAGCACTTTTAGGACTCTACGAATGGCGCTTCGAAGCCCTAGCGTTAGCCCAACACCTCACCTATCTGCAAACCAACTACTGGAAGACAAAATACAGCGTTTCTTTCCCAAGAATTCGAGATATGATCGGCTCCTTCCAACAAGCCTATCCGGTCACAGATACGGATATCGTCCAATTTATATGTGCCTTTCGATTGGCTTTTCCTGACGTTGGCATTACGCTATCAACACGTGAATCAGCAGACATAAGAGATCGGCTCGTCAAATTAGGCATCACCAGTATGTCCGCAGAATCACATACAGAACCCGGCGGATATTCTGGGAAAGAAGCCGAAAAACAATTCGAAATATCAGACACAAGAAGTCTAGAGGAAGTCAAAAACATGCTTATTTACCAAGGGTTTGAGCCCGTCATGAAAGATTGGGAAGCGCCATGTCACAGTTAATACTATTTGATCTGGATGGCACACTCATCGATTCGTTGGACGACATCCACACCGCACTCACAAAAGCACAAGCAACGTTTGCCATCCCACCGCTACATCGAGAAGTCGTCAAAAAATACGTAGGCCCAGGCATCGATGAACTTTTAATGAAAGCGACAGAAGATAGCGAGATTTCTCTAGAAGCGTTTAGAAACACATATCGTGACATTTACCTCGACACCCATATTCACACCGCACTATACAAAGGCATTCCAGAATTACTCCAAACAATAAAAAACAAAGATGCTTCACTCTGTGTCCTAACCAATAAACCAGAACAAGCGGCAAAACGACTCCTGCAAACATTTGAAATCAGTCATTTTTTCGATCACATTATTGGCCCTGATACCTATGGCTTTTGTAAGCCCCACCCAGGCAGTATTCTAGAACTCCTGAAACTTTATCCCGAAAAACCAAAAAAGATCTTTATGGTAGGAGATGGCGACGCGGATATCCTAGTAGCAAAAGCAGCCAGCATCCAGTCTATTGGCGTCACTTATGGCTATCGAACCCGAGAAAAACTTGAGGGTTACAAGCCCACTTACTTAGTAGATACAGTAAGTGAACTAGAAACACTCCTCAAAAAACTCACAACTATTAACTAGGGCACAACCGATAACAGGTGCTTCTACCAGAACCATGAGACGCAACGTAACCGCGTTTCACCAAATCCACCAATTCGATATGCGCTGTTTTATGAGACACTTTGAATAAAGCACGATAGGTTTTATTACGAATACTACTTTCGTCTTCTTGTGTTGCCTGTCTTTCTAAATAGCGTAGAGTTTCTTTTTGACGACTGGTTAAAGCATTGTTGAGGGGAGACACCAATATAATTTTGGATTCATCGACACCCATCGGTTCTTCCTCAGAAACAGCCGAAATAATTTCTTCTTTTTCGACTTGTTCAGTGGCAGTAAATATCGAAACAGGAATCACAGGAATTTCTTCTGGATAACGTAATTTCCGCATTTCTTCCATATCATTAATTTCATCTGTACTCGCCAGCCGAGGCTGCCCTTTATCCATTACATAACAATTCTCTTGTACGTAATAGGGTTTATGAATACCGGATGGAACCGTAATACACAACACATGCTTATCGTTTTTAACCACCATTTCAAGCCCCACTTGAAACGCAGGTTTACAGACTTGATAGATAACATAATGAATCCATTCGGCCTGGTGACGGGTCCCTACTAAATGACAATTTCGTAAATCCACCCCTAGAAATATCTTGCCACCCGTACTATTCGCCATCGCAACCAAAATAGGTGCAATGTCTTCCTCTGTTTCTGCTTTAGATAAAAATTTAATTGTCGGAGTTTCGCCTTCTTTAATATAAGAAAGTAGTCCTGGCCAGTCCATAATGAGTCCCTCCCCTAATGAATTGTGGGTTAGTATACTTTGTTAAAGAAATTTTTTCGAGTTGGAAAAAGATTCGAGCAGTAGTACCTTTCCAGCAGATTACTTTCACACTATAATTTCACTTCATGAATATTTTAATTATAGGTTCCGGCGGACGCGAACATAGCTTGGGCATAGCCCTCAAAAAAAGCAAAAATTGCGACGCACTATTTTTTGCACCAGGTAATACAGGTACCGCAACACTCGGACAAAATCTTGCTATTTCAGAAACCGATTTTAATGCGCTCATTGCAGCTGTAAAAACACACCATATCGAGCTTACCGTAGTAGGCCCTGAAGGCCCCCTCGTAAACGGTATCGTCGATCATTTTGAATCACAAAACCTAGCCATCATGGGCCCCCACAAAATCTCAGCCCAACTGGAAGGGTCCAAAGCCTGGGCAAAAGATAAAATGAAACGCTACAACATCCCCACTGCAGCCTACGCAACTTTCATAGAATTCAACACTGCAAAAAACTATATCGAATCCAGAAACGTATACCCCATCGTCATCAAAGCAGACGGACTCGCGGCAGGAAAAGGTGTCACCGTCGCAACAAATCACAGCATGGCGCTCACCGCACTGACAGACTGTTTCCTAGATCAAAAATTCTCACAAGCAGGGCTTCAAGTTGTCATCGAAGATTTTCTCGTCGGAGAAGAAGCCTCCATACTCGCTTTCACGGACGGAGAAACAATTATTGCCATGCCGCCAGCACAGGATCACAAAGCCGTCTTCGATGGCGACAAAGGCCCCAATACAGGCGGCATGGGCGCCTACTGTCCCGCTCCAATTGCGACACCAACAATCCAAGAACAAGTCATGCAAAAAGTTCTCCAGCCTCTCATAAGCGGCTTTAAAAAAGACGGTATTTTGTATAAGGGCATAGTCTACGCAGGCCTGATGATTGCGCCAAACGGTCAAGCATCCGTCGTAGAATTCAACGCACGCTTCGGAGACCCCGAAACAGAAGTCATTCTTCCCAAACTCAAAACAGATCTCATCGACATATTTTTTGCTATCATCAACGGCACGCTAGATCAGCTCACGATAGAATGGGACACTACTACCGTCGTCGGCGTCATTATGGCATCAGGTGGATATCCTGGAGATTTTGAAAAAGAAAAAGAAATTTCTGGCATTGAAGCTGCTGAAGAAATTAAAAATGTTTCTGTGATTCATGCTGGGACTAAAGAAAAAAACAACAAAATTGTCACCAATGGCGGCCGAGTTTTATGTGTTTTGGGTCAGGGAGATTCTATCCAAAGTGCTATCAAAATTGCGTATACGGGTGTAGAAAAAATATCGTTTGAAAATCAACACTATAGAACCGATATTGGAAAAAAAGCAGTCTAGGACAGCTCGAAAACCCCACGATACGAATTGCGTGAATCCCGCACACTAAATTGCTGCCACGGCGTCAGATAATAGTCCCGCCAAAAATCAGGATCTTCAATTTCATGAAACGGTGAGGCATCTAACGATTGCCGCATATACATCCACAGGTCTTCTACATCGGTACTTACATAAAGTCGCGCGCCTGGCTTCATTTTCTTTGTTAACATTTTCAAAAAAGCAGGTTTAATTAAGCGTCTCTTATGATGACTTTTCTTAAACCAGGGATCAGGATGAAATACAAACACACGATCTATCGACTGATCAGGCAACATGTCCTCAATACCAATTTCTGCGGTGCCATTATGCAAATAGACGCGTGATTTCATTTCATCAGGAATACGATCTTGTAACAACGCCACCGCCGGCTGTCTAATTTCAAATCCCACCATAAAGCGATCAGGGTGACCCGCCATATAATGCTGCATAAATCCACCTGTTCCAAATCCACACTCCACATCCATCTTGCCAGAAAACGCAGGGAAAATCGTCGCAAGCTCTAAACGTTCTTCACGTTTATAATAATGAAACGGATTCGCATGAGTCCTAATGCGCATTTTATCCCCTACCCTCACCCCAATAATTTGGGAGATCATTTTTGGTATCTTTATACAAAATCGTTTCATAGATTTTTTGCATATATTCCTTTTGAGGTTTCCAAAACCAACGATCAATTTCGGAATACTCTAACAAAGTCACTTGCTTATGCTGTTGTTCCAAAACTGTATTAATAAGGCGTGCCGACTTAACACTGCGATCTGCAGATTGATTAGCCAACATAATCATAATCGGGATTTTAATTTTAGGCATCGCATGCATCAACCCCGGAAAAGAAAGCGCACCAGTATTATGAATAGAACGCGGCATTAAAAGCGTAAGAGATTTCACCCCATCTCCAGGTTGAACCGCCAAAAGAGACATAAACCCCCCTTCAGAAATACCAATTACATGAATATTATTTGCATCTGCGCGAGGTAAAGATTTAACATATCGAATGGCCCCACGTATCGCATTCGTCTGATGAAACCGATCCATTGGCACCACACAAATAGCACCCCACGATGCAAAAACTTTCATAAACAGTGTCACATCATGTGCATTTTGATAGACACGAAATTGATTCCCACGATCCAAGTCTTCATGATAGTTATAAATAATCACAGGCATTTTTGCGGAGAGTTTATCCGGATACAAAACCAACGCTTTAAAATTACCGCCACACGCATATTTAACTTCTTTGATAGTTGCCGAAAAAACACACCCACTTAGGCACATCCAAATTAAAAAAAGAGACTTCATTAAGCGCATTTCGTTAAGTTTATCGTTAAATTAGCCCCATGTATACGAACTTTTTGAGATCAATTTATTTACGACGAGTCTGGTCTGGATAAAGTTTAAAAAATTCCGAAAAAAGATGAGAACAAGCCTTAGGAGAATTGAGTTTTAGTACAATTAATTTTTCATAATTTCCCTTAGAACCATCAGGAATTTCTTCCAGACTAACAATGCCCTTTTTAATCACAGAAAAAAGTAGCCCCCCTGGTTCCATATAAGGAGATAGACTATCTTTCGTAACAATCAGAACATCTTTTCCCGAATTCCCCATGCTGTGAAACAAAGATAGTAAAATTTTATCTAGATCATACTGATAATCTTGAGATTCATATCGGCATCTAAGAGCAGGATATTGCAGTACATTAAGGGCGACAATTAAATTACAGTCTGTAGACTTAACCGGGAGTGCCGCAAAACTCTGGGGTAGCTGTCCAAATTTATCTGGTTTGAATTCTATAAGATTGTCAAACAAATCTTTTGGAAACATCCCTACAGAATCGCGTGAAAAATCATTACCCTGTTTATGCCAATCCACAAAACGTGTCATAACCTCTCCGGAAGACTCATCCATTAAAGAATGCAAGAAAAAATTCAGCATATCCCCATACATTTCCGAATGAGTCAGCATAGTCGAATGAAGCGCCCTATCAATCAAATCGGGGCGATCCACTACAATCAGCTCCGCCTTAGGAAAAATAGAAAAATAAAAAGGCAATACATCGGACCAAGTCAAAACGGCTTCTTTAGGACTCTTTAATTCTTCAAAATCTTTAATTGCTTGATTTGCAAAGAATCTAGTAATAATCGGAGAGACATACCCCTCAACTACCTTCAAATCAGAAGGGCGAGAAAGCCACAACATTCCAGGTCCAATAAGAGTAATTTTGGTAAAATCAACACGAATAGAAAGATGATGATATACTTCTAAAATCGCAGGATATCTGGCAATTGATGTAGCAGAATGACCATATTCTCCCCCATCAGGAGTAGTCACCCCAAAACAAGTTAACGCGCCAATAACACTTAAGTGCCCTTTCTCTTTCGCTAAATCATACGCTGTTTTCAGAGCACTGGATTTACTATTGATATCAAATTCCAATTTATTATTCGTGACATAGCTCAAAATTGCATACAAAGCTTTATCGGCCCCTTCATTAGCCAGTTTTCTTATTACAGTTTCAATAACTTTAGGTTCCAAAGAATGTTTGATTCCATCCAATAAAGTAAATTGTTCGGAAAACGATAACGTACCAGATTGTATTTTTTCCACTAATAACAGAGCAATCCCCTGTGATATTTGAACCGGTGTTTGAGCAAGAATTTTTTTCACAAAAATCTCCAATATGTTTTTTTAATTATCGGTTTAGAAGAAAAAAAAATTTCAAGCAAAAACAAAATCTGCTATCTTCTCTATTAATGAGAGACAAAATTCAAAAAAAACTGATCCAAAATTCATCTAAAATAGAAGAGTGGCTACATAAACAAGAACAAAACTGTTGTGTTCCATTTTACTCTTCTGTAGATGTACGTAATGCTGGATTTAAGGCAGCCGTTGTTGATACCAATTTATTTCCGGCCGGCTTCAACAATATACTGATTACGCCACAGGTTGTTCAAGCACTACAAACTGCTATTAAAAATCGTGTGCCAAACGCCAAAAACATCCTGTTCATCACCGAAGAACATACCCGAAACAAATGGTATCTAGAAAATGCCTTGGTTTTGCAAAACCTGATGGAAAAAGCAGGGTTCCGTGTAACGGTCGCATCTTTTTTAGACCCAAAAAACGCTATCTGCGACAATATAGATACGCCGTTTATTGACCTTGAAACAGAAACAGGAAAACAAATCCGGCTCAACTGCCTACACCGTATTTTAAAAGATGTCGAAAAAGACGAAAAACAATTTGACCTCATCATCTTAAACAATGACCTTTCTACAGGTATACCTGAGATTTTACAAAAAGCATCCATACCCATTTACCCCTCGTTACAAGCGGGCTGGCATTCTCGTCTCAAGTCACATCATTTCAAAGTCGCAAATGCACTCATCACCGACTTTGCCAAACGCATAGACATCGACCCCTGGCTCTTATCTTGTCTATTTGAATCCACAGATCACATCGATATCAATTCCGAAGAAGACAGACAAAAACTCTTCCTCCAAACAGATAGATTATTAAAAGAAATTCAAAAAAAATATGACGAGCACCATATACAAGAAAAGCCCTTCGTCTTCTTGAAATCCGACAACGGCACCTACGGAATGGGCATACACGTCATCGAAAACGCAGAAGACATCCTCACTCTCAATAGAAAAGAACGCAACAAACTACATGTCGGAAAAGGCTCTCAAGTCATCGAACGCTATATTCTACAAGAAGGCGTTCCTAGTATTGTACGTATCAACGAAAACATCGGAGAAGCGTGTATCTATCAAATTGCCAACCAATTTATGGGCGGATTTTATCGTATCAACAGTCAAAAAACAGACCGACAAAATCTCAATTCACAGGGCATGATTTTCACCCAAATCACAGAGGATCCCGAATTAGAACTCTACAAAATATTAGCAAGAATTGCAGGACTCGCCGCAAAACGAGAAATCTGTGAATTGGAACAATCGAAATTACCTCAGGAACAAAAATCAGCATGTCTCTAATATTTAAAGGACAAAACCTAGAGTTATCTAGTGGACAAGAATTAGGTGCTTTTGAAATAGTTTATACAACCTACGGCACACTCAATCAAAACAAATCAAATGCCCTCTTAATCTGTCATGCCTTAAGTGGTGATGCAGACGCTGTCATATGGTGGGAAACACAAGTGGGGCCCGGAAAAGCAATCGATACAAACCAATATTTTGTGATCTGCTCCAATACTATTGGTAGCTGCTACGGCTCAACCGGTCCAGCCAGTATCAATCCCAAAACAGACACCCCTTACAATCTGTCTTTTCCCGTCATTACTATCACCGACATGGTCAACGCCCAAAAAAAACTCATCGATTCACTAGATATTTCTAGTTTAGCCTCGGTGATTGGAGGCTCTATGGGCGGTATGCAAGCATTAGAGTGGGCCGTTCTTTATCCAGAAAATATTAGAACCTGCGTTGCCATTGCCACATCAGCAGAATTGGCACCCCAAGCACTTGCCTTTAATGCAGTAGGCCGCGAAGCCATTATATCGGACCCCAATTTTCAACAAGGAAACTATGCAGAGGAAACCGTCCCCAAACATGGGCTTTCAATTGCACGCATGATTGGACACATTACCTACCGATCCGACGAGTCGATGAGCGAAAAATTTGGACGACGTCTGCTCAAAAAAGAAGATTACGGATACGATTTTTCAACCGATTTTGAAATTGAAAGTTATCTTAAGTATCAAGGTGACAAGTTCGTCAACCGATTCGATGCCAACAGTTATTTATACCTTGCTAAAGCCATGAGTTATTTCGATCTCTCCAAAAAATATGGCAGCTTAGAAGAAGCCTTCAAAAACACCCAAGCCAATTTCCTTATCCTATCCATTTCATCAGACTGGCTCTATCCTGCACGCGAAAGCAAACGCATCGTGAAAGCACTCATGAAACAAAACAAACCCGTCACCTATTGCGAAATCGAAGCCTCCCACGGACATGATTCTTTCTTAATGGAAAATGACCAATTATCAAAACTGATTCAAAGCTTTTTGGAAAATACACATGAGAAATAACATGTATAACACTTACATACTCAACGCCATACCCAACGGAGCGAGAGTCCTGGATTTGGGCTGTGGTGACGGCGATTTACTCGACCAATTACGCAAAGAAAAAAACTGCCAAGGCTACGGAATCGACATCCAATACGATCATATTTTAGCCTGTACCAAACGCGGCATCTCTACATTTCATGGCAACATCGACGAAGGCCTCTCCGACTTTTCAGATCACGCATTCGACTACGTTATTCTCAGCCAAACACTTCAACAAGTCACCCGCCCTCTCTACGTCATCGAAGAAATGCTCCGCGTTGGCCACAAAGCAATCATCACCTTTCCCAACTTCGGCTACTGGGAAATACGTATTCAACTACTCCTGACCGGCCAAGCCCCAAAAACAAAAACGCTACCTTACGAGTGGTATGACACCCCTAACATCAGAGTCGTTTCTATCAGAGATTTTCGTCACCTATGCGAACAAAACAATATTAAAATTTTATCGGACAATCAGTCTAATTTGTTTTCAAAAAAGGGACTGTTTGTGGTGAAGTCTGGAAAAAAAGATTAACCTCTCCTCTCCCTAAAAAAATCCCTCAAAATCTCCTCGCATTCAACCATAGGCACATACACAATTTCCGTCACATGATTAAACTGCTTAGGTACAAACAAATTCACCACGCTACCCGCCGCACCCCACTTCAAATCCCAGGCCCCAAACACAACCCTATCAATACGAGAATGTAAAATCACCCCCGCACACATCGGACAAGGCTCAAGCGTCGTATACAACGTCGTTCCATTTAAACGCCAATCTCCCAACAAACGACTCGCCTCCGAAATCACTTGTATCTCGGCATGACCCAGCACATCTTTTAATTTTTCTTTTTGATTAAAGCCGGTGGCCACAATTACACTGGCACGAACCAAAACAGCACCGACAGGAACCTCTCCCATCGCAGCTGCTTTTTTGGCTTCAATTAAAGCTAGCGTTAGACCTGAGTAATCAGTCATAGTCCTAATTCAATTAAAACTAAACTGCACCCCAGCTTGAGGATCTTCTGTAATCACACCAAATTTAGATTCATACGTCGCTATATTTTCTTGCATCATCGTCATCAAACGCTTCGCATTACGTGGCGACAAAATTACTCTTGATCTCACTTGTCCCTTAGTGCTTCCTGGCTGCAAAAAAACAAAATCTGTCACAAACTCTTCACGATTAAAATTTCCAATCGCCAAATTTACATACATGCCCTGAGCAACAACTGGGTCAACATCAACCTGAATATTAACAACATCCTCATGAGACGCATCTTTTGTCATAGTTATGCCCTCTCAATATACTCATCGGTTTCAGTATTCACACGAATTACATCACCAGACTTAATAAATCCAGGCGCATTAACTTCCATACCATTTTCCAACGTCACCGGTCTCAACGAATTATTAGCGGTAGCGCGCTTAATTTCTGGGGGTGCGTAATCTACTTTTAGTTCAATGCTATTAGGCATAATAATCCCAACCGCAGTCCCCTGATAAAAATTCACAGGATACACATGACCTTCTTTCAAATATTTATCGTAGGTCCCTAATAGCTCTGACGATAACGACTGTTGCTCATAACTTTCATTATCCATAAAAATATAACCCGTGGGTTCTTTATATAAAAACTGCATTTCACGAGTTTCAAACTCTGCTTTATCAACACGATCTGCAGACCGAAAACGCATCTCCAAATTTTTAGACGTCACAATATTTTTTAGTTTTGTTTGAACACAAGCCACACCTTTTCCAGGCGTCACATGCATCATATACGTCACCCGATATAACTCATTTTCTAAATTAATAATCATACCCGTACGCAATTGCGTTGCATTAATAATCATCTTTAAAGTCTCCTACCTATAGTTAATATATTCTAAATGAAAGGGATAATTTTTTTCTTTAATCATATGAATAACCGTTTGCAAGTCATCGATATTTTTACCAACAACACGTATCTGATCCCCTTGAATATTTACTTGAACTTTTAATTTTGCATCTTTAATATCTTTAGACACAATTTTAGAATGCTCTTGAATCAGCCCTTTTTGAATCACAATTTCTTGCCGCACTGTACCCCCCGATGCAGACTCAATTTTTCCGGCTTGAAGCGCCTTTACAGACACATTACGTTTCGCTAATTTTTGTGTCAGTATTTCGTATAACGCATTCAGCTTATAGTCATCAGAAGAGGCCAATAAAATCTTACTATCTGCCTCTTTCAATTCAATCGTACTGTCCGAATCTTTCATATCATACCGCGTCGCCACTTCTTTTTCTGTTTGCTGAACGGCGTTTAAAACTTCTTGTAAATTTACTTTCGAAACCACGTCAAATGAATGATCTGCCATACCTATTCTCCTAAAAATCAAGATGTGCAAATTGTAACAGAATTATGATATTGTTAAAGTTATGACACGGCCCACATTCACAAAAGTATTTAACACAGCGTTTACAATTTTGTTATGCGCCCTTTTAATTGGCATTCCCCTCATATTCACCCCCCTCACGAGATCGGTATTTGAAGTCAACAAAATGCTACTCATGCGACTCGTCACACTTGTCACCATTTTTCTCTGGATCTTTAAAGCCATCATAGAAAAATCAAACGATATTGAAGAAACAGAACATCCAAACGGCTACTTCACTGTCCTCACACTCAAATGGCGCAAAACTGGCCTTGAATGGCCGATTTTAATCTGGACAATTCTCACCATCATCTCAACTGTGTTTTCTCAAAATATCTGGATCAGCATCATTGGCGCCTACGATCGCTGGGAAGGTATCATCACCGTCACCAATTACACCCTACTATTCCTCATGTTCGCCAAACTCATTAAAAAAGAATCTCAACTCAAATGGATACTAGCCAGCTTATTAATCCCTACCGTCATGTCATCTATATATGGCGTCTTTCAAAGCTTCGGTCTCGACTTCATGAATTGGAGCGTAGATCCTACCGCACGTGTGTTCGCCTGTATCAATAATCCAGTGCACTTTTGCGCCTATGTCGCCATGACGGTCCCTGTGAGTTTAGGGCTCACCCTCTTTCTAACTGAGAAATACAAAGACACAAATAGCACTAAAATCACCTATTTAAAATGGGCTATTTTTGCAGGAACCAGCATTATCTATTATGCACAATTCCTCTCTTTCTCACGCGCTTCCTGGCTTGGATTTGTTGCCGCTATGACACTTTTCTATCTCTTGGCCATCAATTATTTTGACATGCGTACAAAAAAAACATTCTTTTTGGATTTCATATTCACCTCCGTCGGACTGGGAGCACTCTATCTCACTGCATTTTTCAAATTCCATCTCAAAAGCCCCATTCATGCCGTCTTTATTTTTGCCGTTATCATTGCCTACACCATCCACGCACTCTGTGTCGCAAAATACCAAGAAAACAATCCCAAAAAATTATCACTAAAAAATTATGCCCTCATCGCCATCAATCTAGTTGTCATTACTGCAAATTTTTTCATGGACTTTACGGGCCTTCCTATCTGGGGCTATCTTCCTATTCATATCCTACTTAGTGGATATTTTATCTACGCATGCAAACATACTTTAGGGGCACAAAGACATTTCTTAACACGCGTTGTCATTATCGTTATTTTTGTAAAACTCCAATACATTTCCATCTCGCTTCTCTCCACCGGACTTTACGCACTCTTAATTTGGAGTTTCTACGAACTCATTTTCAAACATGAGCCCGAGATGATACATGAGAAAAAAAAATGGCTTTTATCACACCTAATTTTATTTGGTGCCGTAATATTAATTCCTGTCATTCCCGTTTACATAAATAAAATTTTTGATGGAAATGTAGATAAATTACGCTCAACAACAAACGTTATTGGTCGTTTAAATAGCTACGAAAAAGACGCATTGAAAGGCACTGCGCGCACATCTATGTGGAAAAGTTCTATTCCTTGGATCAAAGACTATTGGCTCATAGGCAGTGGACTCGATACGATCAAATATATGTACCCCAAATACCGGAGATCCGATTACGGCATTCTAGAAGGCGGACACAATTTTACGCCAGATAGGCTCCACAACGCCTACCTCAATACATTGGCAACATCCGGAATTTTAGGGTTTTTAGCCTACTATGGTGCGTTCATAGGTGGATGGTTATTTCTGATCTTAAGTGGCCTATTTGAAAAACAAAAAAACCCTTATAGATATCTCATTTCGGGAACCGCCTCAGGGGTGATCATTTATCTCGCACAAACTGTTTTCAACTTTGGCGTAGTAGCTACCGTCTTTTTATTCATCGCTCTCATGGGAATGGCGCTCGCACTCACTCAAGAAAAGGCCTTTGAATAAGATGGCAAAAAAAGAAAAAAGCCCAAGCATAAACTTTTCACTCATAACACCCGCACAATGGATAATCCTCAGTTTCCTTGCGTTAGGCGTCTTAATCGGAACATGGCAAAGTCTGCTCCCCCTACTAGCAGAGCGGCATTACAGAGATGGATTCAACGCACTCGCTATGAAACAGAATGATATCGGTGTCAGCGAACTTGAAAAAACAGTAGAAAATGCCCCAATAGAAACCCAATATCTTATGGAACTCTCAAAAGCATATGAAACCTATGCCCTAGAAAAAACAACCCTCGAAGACAAACTTTATTACCTAAACAAATCTAAAGAAACGGCCTTTGCAACAGAAAAATTAGACACCCTAAACCCGTGGTTTAAAAACCGTATAGCCACAGTCTATACAACACTAGCAGAATTAGATCCTGCACACCAAGCCACCTACATCAAAAAAGCTGAAAGCTATCACAGACTAGCCGCAGAAACAGATGCCCAAAACCCCCTATTCCAACTCAATCTGGGCTATTTTTTAAATCGTCTAGGCAAAACTGCAGAAGCTGAACTCTACTACAAAAAAAGCATCGCCATGGACAATGGACTAGCAGCTGCACACTTCAATCTGGCAGAAATCTACATCCAACGAAAACAATATGAGTTGGCACTCAACGAATATGAAACCATCTATAAGCAAAATCCTAGTTACGGCGAAGTGCTATTTGGCATGATTAACATCTACCTACTCAAACAAGACTATCTCAACGCCTTGCACTATATGGAAGAAGCCTACAAACAATATCCGGACAAACTTCAGCTTCTGCAAAATCTCGTCGCGCTCTACCAACGCTTTAACCAACCAGAAAAAGCCATCCCAGTCTATGAAACGCTCTTCAAACGATTCCCCAAAGAAATGCCCACCTATCAAGCATCCTACATACAAGCACTTCTCAAAACAAACCAACAAGAAAAAGCCAAACGCTTCATGACGCTCTATCAAGAAATGTTTTCAAAAGCACCTAAGACCCAGTGATATCCAACGACATCATTCATCCCATAACAATCCTAGTTGGCATAGACACAAGTAAACATAGCGCCTGGTCTTGTCTCGAATCACTAGAAGAATTAAAAGAACTCGCTAAAACTGCAAACCTTCAAACTGTGGATAGCCTCATACAAAAACGAGAAAAAGCACACTCAAGATACTATATTGGTACCGGAAAAATTGAAGAACTCAAAGCCCTCGTCGAAACACATAAAGCAACCCTCGTCGTAACAGATGATGAACTCACGCCAGGCCAACAAAAAAATCTCGAAGAATACCTCGGCATCAAAGTCACAGACCGTACAGGTCTCATCCTAGACATCTTTGCAAGACGCGCACAAACCCGTGAAGCCCAACTCCAAGTAGAACTCGCACAGCTCACCTATATTCGCCCCAGACTCACCCGCATGTGGCAACACCTCTCACGATTGGGCGGTGGGATCGGAACCCGAGGTCCTGGGGAAACACAACTCGAAACTGATAAACGCCAAGTAGATCAACGCATTATTTTAATCAAAACAAAAATAGAAAAAATAAAAACCCAGCGCGATATCCTAAGAAAAAACCGAACCATACTCCCCATCCTAACAGGTGCACTCATCGGCTATACCAACGCCGGAAAATCAACCCTTCTTAATCAACTCACAGAAGCCGAAGTCTTTGTAGAAGATAAGCTATTCGCAACACTCGATCCAACCACCCGAAAACTACAACTCCCCAATCACGAAACCGTTCTCTTAAGCGATACCGTAGGATTTATCCAAAAACTCCCGCACCAACTCGTCAATTCTTTTCGCGCAACGATGGAAGAAATCACACAAGCCAATTTTATTTTACACATCGTCGACATGTCCCATCCCAATTACGCAGGCATGCTCGACACCGCAGAAAAAACACTTAAAGAATTAGAAATAAAAGACGTTCCCATCCTCATGGTCTTCAATAAAATAGACCGATGCAAAGACATTACCCTAGACAAAATCAGGCTCACCGAACGGTTCCCCCATTGCGTCTTCATATCCGCCACAAAAAAAGAAAACCTCACCGACTTGCGCCTCGCACTCATACAGCTATTAGATAGCTATCGAGAAACCATCACCTTTCACATTCCCTATAGCCGCATGGACATCGTAAATCTTCTTCACCAATACGGACACATTATCGAAGAAACCTACGAAACCGACATCACCATCACAACCGCCATCAACCGCATTATTGGCAACAAAATTATGGGAATGTTAGCCTAAGTTATTTATCTCGCCCCATGCTCAAACAACAAGCTCACCAAGTTACTATGTCTATCCATCGCAGCTAACAACAACGGACGATCTCCAAATTTATCGCGCTCATTGGGATTAGCATGATGATCTAATAACAATTTCACAATATCATAAAATCCCTTTTGGGCAGCCCAATGCAAAGGCATTCTCTGAAAATCATCTTTCATATTCACCTTTGCACCTTTTTCTAAAAGCAATAACACCATCTGCACACGACCATTGGTTGCAGCCCAATGCAATAACGTCCGGCCATATAAATCTTGCACATCCACTCTTGCGCCTAAATCTAACAAAAGAGAAACCATGTTTTGATAGCCAGAAAAAATAGCCCAATGTAATGGAGAAACCCCTTCAGTACTAAATGCATTCACCGCCGCTTTATGTTCCACCAACAAATTCACAATCGGAATACTGCCCTTAAAAGCAGCCCAATGCAACGGCGTTAAGCCTGAAGAATCTTTAGCAGAAGCCTTGGCCCCATGCTCTAATAATGACTTGGTAATTGAAAAATTTAGGCGATAGACAGACCAATGTAAAACCGACCAATTGGACTCACACACGACATTAATTTTGACCCCTTTCTCAATCAAAGAAATAGAAACTTCCGTATAATTTTTCTGAATAGCCAATAACAGTAAACTGGCCCAAGAAATTCCATCTATAGGATCTAAAAAAGACACATGTTGCACTTCAAACAATCGACTCAACAACGCATGATGACCAAATTGAATGGCCCAAACAATTGACGCATCATGAGACAAACTTTCTAGAATAAGCTCATTATCTTCATAAAATTGCTTCCAGCTTTTGCCTAGAGGTTTATCCCCACCATACTGGCCATTACACTGTTTACGCCAATCACCTTCAATAATATTGTCCAGCAAAAAACAGCGTATTTTCTGAAAAAAAGTAGGAGAAAAAGAACCCTCTGTATTATCCATCACATGAGACTCGGGAATAGACTCCACACGATAGGGATCAGGATAAAGACGACACATCAAATCCCAAGCACGCGAAATGCCTTCTCTAGCAACACGGTCATGAGGACGTGTGTCTAGGGCTTGTTTAAAACAGCGAATAGCCCCTTCATAATAAGATCGGGCTTCCCCATAATCATTACGCAACCGAGCTTCACTACCTAATGACAATAACTTCTGACCCTTTTGGTCATAAGATGCAATCACATCTAAAGAATCAGGTAACACCACGTTCCCATGAAGGCTTCACTTTAATTTCCTGTCCCTTAACCCCTTCAAAAAAATCACCCTCACGCCACACGAGTTGACCATTCACAAATGTAGCCACGGGCCAGCCTTCAATCATTTTCCCATTAAACACACTCCAGCCAGCCTTGCTATTCAACATCTTATTATCAATCGTACGCTTAGCCTTCAAATCGACGAGAACCAAATCGCCATCATACCCAATCTGTATACGTCCTTTACCCTGAACGCCAAATAATTTAGCAGGACGTTCACACAACCACATCACCACTTCTTCTAAAGTACATTTCCCTTGATTCATTAAATTCAAAAACAAAGGCAACGACGTTTCCACCCCAGGCATACCAGCAGGCGCCTTCGAAAACGGCTGCTCTTTTTCTTCAATAGTATGTGGCGCATGATCCGTTCCAACACAATCAATCACACCAGATTTCAAAGCCAACCACAACGCATTACGATGACGAGACTCTCGAATTGGCGGATTAATTTTGGCATAATTTCCAAACAAAGTATAAACACCAGGTGCTGCCAAAATCGCATGCTGTGGAGACACTTCTGTACTAATAAATTCAGGATCTTTTTCTGTTGCCAAGAATTCGGCTTCTTCTTGTGTTGTTAAATGACAAATATGTAAACGACGACGATATTTTTTAGCCAATCTCACAAGCATTTGAGTAGAAAGTAGAGCCGCTTCAGGAGGACGCATTTTAATATGATCGCGTATTTCTTCCGAACCAGAATACAACAGTTTTTTCTCACGAATAATCTGTTCCAATTCCGAATGCACTGCAATCAAACGTTTTCCATTTGCAAATAAACGTTCAATATCACGCTCATCTTGCATCAATAATTCGCCAGTAGAAGACCCCACAAACAATTTAATGCCCGCAACATTTTCTATCGAATTACAAACGTCCAAATTTTCAGTCGTCGCGCCAACATAAAAATTATAGTTCGCAAGCGACGTCTCAGACGCAATCCGTTTTTTCTCAGCAATACTCTCATAAGTCGTTGCAGAAGGTTTTGTGTTGGGCATATCAAAAAAACCTGTCACGCCGCCAGAAACAGCCGCCTTACTACCCGAATACAACGTCTCTTTCCACTCAGCCCCAGGCTCACGAAAATGTACATGCGGATCCAAAACACCGGGCATCAACATCAACCCAGGCTCATTAATGACCTGCTGAGCCGGCACATCCAGATGCCAATCTAACGCGGAAATTTTTCCATTTTTAACAAAAACATCCCCTTCACGAATACCTGAAGGCGTCATAATTTTTACAGCTTTAATAAGAAGTGATTCAACCATGGACACTATTATTTCGTTTCGTCTTCATAAAGGCAAGCACAGCTTCCGAGGCTCGGGACAAAACACCCTCTTCACCCAAAAGAGCCCGTACAGATTTAATTTCATCACTCGTTTTTTGATATAACTTAGAATCTGTCAAAAGCGCCAGGGCACACGACGTCACGTTATCTACAGTAAATTCTTCCTGAAAAAATTCTGGCATCACGCGCCGATCCAACAAAATATTCGGCAAACTCAAATACTTAATTCGCTTCAATCTCTTACCTAATAAAAGTTTCGCTAGAAAAAAAGAAGCCTTATTAAACCGATACCCAATCACCGAAGGTTTCCCCATAATCGCATGTTCCAACGTAATCGTCCCCGACGGCGCAAACGATAAATCCGCAGCTGACATCAGATCATAAGAAGATCCCGCATACAACCGAATCCAATCCGGCAAAGGTGTTGGCAACCCGGCCACAATCGCATCACGAAACGAAGCCGCCGACACAGAGACAAAAATCACAACATTCCCCAACTCACGCTGACACCGCAACGCCGCTTCTAACAAAATGGGATAAACCAACTTAAGCTCTTGAGGCCGAGACCCCGCAAAAAGCGCAACAATCCGCTCCGATTCGCTCACCTGATGCACACGACCAAACTCTGCCCGAGACATCGCTCCAGACGTATAATCCAACAAAGGGTGCCCCACAAAATTTACCGCTCCCCCAAGCCGTTCATAAAATAAAGCCTCGTCCCTAAAAATCGCTAAAATAAAATCAGTCACTTCAAGAACCCCACGGCCACCCGCATCCGTCCCCCACTGCCACTCCTGAGGCGACACAAAATACACCGTCGGAATCCCCAACCTCTTAGCCTCTTTCAAGAGCGCCAAATTAAATCCCTGATAATCCACAGCAATCACCAAATCCGGACGAGCTGTCTTCAATAATTTCTTCATCTTAAAAAATGCCCACGCCAAACGCGGCAAAAACAAAATCGGCTCCAAAAAACCAATCGTACTCACCGACGTCACATCCACCTGCACATCAACACCCAAAGCCCGAAGCTTCTCGCCACCCATACCTAAAAACTTCAATGAAGGATCACGAGCTAATAACGCTTCTACTAGTTTAGACGAGTGCAAATCACCAGAAACTTCACCGGCTGAGATTAAAATCTTAGTATTGTCTTCTGTTTTCAATACGGAACCAATAAATCTGTAACCATCGGAAAATGCTTCTTATTTCGTGACACTAAACATAACCCATGCTTCTCGGCAGTCGCGGCAAGAATCGCATCCACAACACCCGTTCCATGGCTAGCACCATATTTAGCCCGAAATAAACCGGCTTGTCTTGAAATATCTAAATCTAAAGAAAAAAGTTTAAAAACCTGAACCAAAACTTCAACATGACGAATCTGTTTAGCAAGTTTGGCCCCAGAAAAGAGTTCTGTAACAGTTAAAACAGAAATACTACAAGCGGATAAATGATCTTCTAAAAACTGAACCGCTTTTAGATCTCCACGTAAATAATCAATCAAAATATCGGTATCCACCAAATACGTAGTAGCCACTAGACAGGAAACCGATCAAATTCTTTACGAACCTTCCGAGAAACCTGAGCTTCTTTCTCACTCCATACACCACAAATTCTCTTCAATTGCGCAAGCTGAGACTTTTGCTTTACAGTACGATTCTGGATAAAAACATCCACCGCATGACGAATAATCGCACTAACACTCTCCCCAGTCTCAGAGGAAACCCCACGCAAAACTTGATGCTCATCCTCTCTCAAATAAATTTGAGTCCTCACCATACTCTTCACCTCATTTAATTATATGATGTATGAATTATACATTACAAAAAATAACCAACAACCCATATTTACAGAACTTCTTCACCATTAGACAATACCCCCATGCCCACAATCAAAATCCTCGACCCAGTCACCGTCACAAAAATCGCAGCCGGTGAAGTCATAGATCGGCCCTCTTCTATAGTAAAAGAACTTATCGAAAACAGCCTCGACGCAGGTGCCACAAAAATCACAGTAAGCATCGAATCCGGTGGCAAAAAACAAATCTTAATCACCGACAACGGCTCCGGCATCCTACCAGATGACATGCCCCTCGCACCCGCACGACATGCCACCTCTAAGCTCACCTCCATTCATGACATCTACACCCTAGACAGCTTCGGATTCCGTGGCGAAGCCCTTGCAAGTATCTGTCACGTTGCACGCGTCACCCTCACGTCACGTCATAAACACCAAGAAATCGGATACCAACTCCACGCATACCAAGATCACATCTCAACGCCAATACCAATAGCACATGGACAAGGCACCACAATCGATGTCCAAGATCTCTTCTTCGAACTACCCGTCAGAAAAAAATTCCTCAAAAGTAGTGCTAGTGAATCGGCTCAAATCTACGACATCATTTTACATATGGCATTACTCAATCCCACCGTTTCTTTTGTCCTAATTTCAGACGGCAAAGAACGCTACAACACCACCGGAATCAGTGATCAAAAAACACGCATCTTACAAGCCTTCGGGAAAAATATTGGCTCACAATTAGTAGAAATTAATACGGACATGTCGCCCCTCAGCGTCACCGGATACATCGGAAACCCCACGCTTACCTATCCCAATCGTGCCAAACAACTTGTTTCTATTAACGGCAGAATAGTCAAAAGCCCCGTTATTCAACAAGCTATCTACCAAAGCTTTAGAGACATTATTCCGCACCGTAGATTCCCTCTAGTTGTGCTCAATCTAGCTATTTTAAAAGACACGGTGGACATCAATATTCATCCCCAAAAACAAGACGTAAAATTTCACAATCCCGGCATTCTATTCGACACCCTACCCAAAATTATTCAAGCCAATCTCCACACCAAACTTACCATGATACCCATGCCAGAATCTTTTACACAAGAAAGCCCCTATACACCAACATCCACCTTTGCTTATGCCCACACACAATCATCACCAGACCTCGTAAAATCTACCCAAGCGCTCTATTCCCCCGAACTATTTACACCTAAAGACTATGCCGTCACCACCGATTACTTCCAAGTCTTAGACACCTATATCGTACTCAAAGCCCGAGACAGTTTGTGGCTTCTAGACCAACACGCCGTACACGAACGAATACTCTATGAAAAAATAAAAACTAGCTTCGAAACCCATATCGAACGACAACCCTTACTCCTCTCAGAAATCATCACCTTACCCCCTGATTTATACGACATCTGCCAATCCGAACTACCGCTTCTATTAGAACTTGGATTTGACATAGAAGACTTTGGCCAAAATCGAATCGTCATACGAGAAATACCCAGCGTATTCTCAAATACCCCCCTCCAAGTCTGGCTAGAAAATTATCTCTATCAAGCCAAAGAAATTCCTGGAAGCAGACGCGATCTCACCCTGGATCAAAAAGAAACACTCCAGATGAAAGCCTGCAAAGCCGCCATCAAAGCCGGAAAACGCATGAGTGACATCGAAATCCAACACCTCTTAAAAGATCTACAGCAGGCCCCCGCAAACTACACCTGCCCCCACGGACGCCCCCTTTTTATACGACTCAAAAAAAACGACCTAGAAAAACTCTTTCTTAGAAGCTAATAACCATTGACACGTGCTAGCGTCCTCCCCATAATGAAACGATATGCCTAAACATCTTGTAATCGTAGAGTCACCCGCAAAATGCAAAACCATTTCCAAGTACTTGGGAGATGATTACGTCATCAAAGCATCCTTTGGACACGTCAGAGATCTTCCCCAAAAGAAATTGGGCGTTGATATCAAAGACAACTTTTTACCAACCTACGAACCTTTAAAAGATAAAGCTAAAATCTTAAAAGAGCTTAAAACTCTTGCTAAAACTGCAGACATCATCTACCTCGCGACTGACCCTGATAGAGAAGGGGAAGCCATTTCTTGGCACGTAAAAGAAGCCATGGCACTCAAAAAAACAGCAAAAGTAGAACGTATCGTCTTTAACGAAATCACAGAAAAAGCAGTCAAGCACGCCATCGAAAACGGCCGTAAAATTAATGACAACCTCGTCGACGCACAACAAGCCAGACGTATCCTAGACAGACTCATCGGTTACAAACTCAGTCCTATTCTCTCCAAAAAGATTCGTCGTGGCCTTAGTGCAGGACGCGTTCAATCCGTTGCTGTTCGCCTCATATGCGATAGAGAAAAAGCTATTCTCGCATTCGTATCCGAAGAATACTGGACTATTGAAGCGGAACTACAAACTCAAAAAAACAACAAATTTATTGCAAAATTAAGTGAAATAAAAGGCGAGAAAAAACTTCTCATCACCAACAAAACCGACGCAGACGCCATACTATCCGAACTTAAATCTGCCCAATACCAAATCGACACCATTCAAAGTAAACGTAATTTTAGATTTCCTTACCCACCGTTCATCACATCTACCTTACAACAAGAAGCCTCCAGAAAACTAAATTGGAGTGCCAAGAAAACCATGATGGTGGCGCAACAATTATATGAAGGCGTAGACATCGGAGGAGAAAGCACAGGACTCATCACCTACATGCGTACAGATTCTACACGTCTATCTGACGAAGCCACCGAAAACGCAAAAGACTACATTTCAAAAACCTACGGAAAAGAGTACTTACCAGAAAAAGTCCGCATAGCAAAAGCCAAAAAAGGTATGCAAGACGCACACGAAGCCATACGCCCTTCCTACGTAGACAAAGCCCCAGACACACTTGAAGGCGTACTCACTAGTGATCAATACAAACTCTATAAACTCATCTGGAACCGACTTGTTTCTTCACAAATGAAAGCCTGTGAATTAGAAACAACTTCTGTCGCAGTTGCAGGAACTATGCCTAACAAAACCTATATCTTAAAAACCAGTGGCAACGTGATCATATTTGACGGATTTACTAAAATCTATAATGAAAGCAAAGATCACGAAGACGATGCGGATGACGACACAAAACTACCTAAGCTCACTGAAAAAGAAGCTCTAGATCTTAAAAATATTGAAGGCAAACAAAAATTTACGCAGCCACCTCATCGCTACACAGAAGCAACCCTCGTCAAAGAAATGGAAGAAAAGGGCATCGGGCGTCCATCTACATATGCGCCCACAATTTCTACAATCCAAGACAGAGGCTACGTAGACAAAGAAAAGAGAACCCTATTTCCAACAGAATTAGGCATGATCGTAAATGACCAACTCGTAAAATTCTTCGATCCTATTATTGATGTCGATTTCACAGCCGTCATGGAAACCAAGCTAGATCAAATCAGTGAAGGCGAACATTCTTGGCAAGAAGTAGTTAGCGAATACTACACACCCTTCGAAGCACTCCTTAAAATTGCCGACACCGACATGGAAAAAATAAAACAAGACAAACCTAGCGACGAAATCTGTCCCACTTGTGAAAAACCCATGGTCATCAAAGCCGGGCGTTTCGGCGATTTCTTAGCTTGTTCAGATTTCCCCGCTTGCAAAACCACAAAATCCATTGTCGTTAAATCCGGAACAGCCTGCCCAGATTGCGGAAGCGACATCGTAGAAAAACGCACCCGGAAAGGCAAGATATTTTACGGCTGCGGCAACTACCCAACATGCAAATTTGCAGCATGGGACAAACCCATCACTAAAACATGTACGGCCTGCCAATCACCCATCATGACGATCAAAACTAAAAAAGGACAAACCAGCCCCACGTACGTCTGTCCAAAATGCCAACATGAAGAAGAAGTAGCCGAGGCATAACGATGCTCAAATACGTACGCCCTTTAATTTACAAAAATCGCTTCATCAAACTCATTGCCGCACTCTTAACTGCCCTTCTCTGGTTTACACTCCACTATAAACTGTAAATGCATATTTTTTCTACACCACAACAAATACAGGCCCACATTCAAACACTTTCAAATAAACACATTGGATTTGTACCCACCATGGGCGCACTACACGCCGGACATCTCTCGCTCATTCATCAATCTCAACTAGAAAATGACATCACCATCGTCAGCATATTCGTAAATCCCACACAATTTTCTCCGACAGAAGATCTAGATAAGTATCCAAGACCCCTTGAAAAAGATATCGAGCTACTCAAAAAAAACAACGTCAATATCCTATTCACACCCAGCCAAAAAGACATCTATCCCAACGGCCTCAAAAATGCCACCCAACTCTACATCCCAAAACTATCCAAACAATTTTGTGGACAAACAAGACGCCACTTTTTCAGAGGCATACTCATGGTCGTTAACCGATTATTTAATATAGTTCATGCACAAAAAGCCTACTTCGGAGAAAAAGATTTTCAGCAACTCCAACTTATCCAAAAAATGACGCACGATTTATTCATGCCCATAGAAGTTGTTGGGTGCCCCATCATCCGAGAATCCAATGGACTTGCCATGAGTTCTCGGAACCAATATCTCACAGAACAAGAAAAAGAAATCGCAAGCAACATTTATAGTGCCCTTAAAAACGGCCAAACACAATTTAAAAATGGCATCCAATCACCCAAAAAACTTATTGAACACATGATGCAAACACTACAAAATACACCCGATATTCACATCGAGTATCTAGACATTGTTCACCCTACTCTTTCGCGCACAAAATCTGCAGAAAAAAACGACAGGATGCTATTCGCAGGATATCTAGGTAACACACGTCTCATAGATAATGTACAATTAGAATTATGAGCTACCCAATAACCTTAGAAGAGTACTACCAACGTATCAAAAGCCTACTCAATGAGAACGGTTATACAACAAACCCTTTTCGTCCCGTACAGCATGGCATTCAATTTATTATTTTTATGGGCTCAGAGTCCGGCATCATTAGAATATTTAATAGCAAAAAAGGACTCACGCTAGATCTCTCACAAATTAAAGATGAGAACATGAAATCCCACACGCACAATCTACTAGCCCCTATCGAACTAGAGCGTGGAAAACGCTTAAAATTTACCAGTAGCATTGTGAAAGAAAAAAACGGCCCCGTGCAATTCGAAGGCACCCCAAAAAAAGACCCCGACGAACTCATCGGCATCGACGAATCTGGCAAAGGCGACTACTTCGGCCCCTTAGTAGTAGCCGCCGTCTACGTCAATCCAACTATTGCAGAAGAACTCAAAAAAAGAGGCGTCCAAGACAGTAAAAAACTAAACGACACCAAAATAGCCGAACTCGCAAAATATATCGAAGAAAATTGTCCTCATTCCATGGTCATTTTAGCCAACAAAAGTTACAACGAAATTTATGAAAAAATACCCAACCTTAACAACATACTCGCATGGGGCCATGCACGTGTACTAGAAAACGTGCTCGCCCAAGTCGACTGCCCCTACGCTCTATCAGACCAATTTGGAGACCCCAACCTAATACGCGCAAAACTCTACGCTAAAGGGCTCCAAGTCATACTCTTTTCAAGACCAAGAGCGGAAGAAAACATAGCGGTTGCGGCAGCAAGCATTTTAGCAAGAAATAAATTTGTAACTTATATTCAGGAAATAAGTGATAGATTTAAAACACATATTCCAAAAGGCAGCGGAGATATTGTGATGGCGGCAGCAAAACGATTTGTTAAAGAGCACGGAATAGCCACCCTACCCTACGTCGTCAAACTCCACTTCAAACTAACCAAACAATTACAAGAAAAGCCTACTGACGCACCAACCACACACTCTTAAGTGAAGGCTCAAAATTAGAACGAAAGGGATTAATATCCAACCCACCTCGACGCGTAAATCGAGCATACACCGTAAGTTTCTCTGGACGACATCGCGTCAGAATATCCATAAATATCTGCTCAACACAATTTTCATGAAATGCACCATGAGAACGATACGAAATAAAATATTTGAGCAGACCCTTTCTATCAATTTGAGGTCCAACATACCGCACTTGGACAGTAGCCCAGTCAGGCTGCCCAGTCATAGGACACTTACTCTTAAATAGATCTGTATATAAAGTTTCAGAAACAATCGGCAAAGACATAGATAGAAAATCAACATTAGGGTCATACACATCTGTTGAAATATCCAAATTATCCAATGAAATTCCATCCAAATGATGAACAACAGATACACTTTCATCTCCAGGGAAAAAAAGATGAACCTGAACAGCCCCCCCACAAGCACGACTCAAATCGCTTTGAACTACATCCAAAAATTCATTCGAAGACGCAAACTTACATTCGTTCAATGAATTCAAGTACAATTTAAAAGATTTAGACTCAATTAAATACGGCGTATCGTATGAAAAAAGAAATTCAGCAATCGCAACACAAGGTTTACCCTTTAGATTTAACCAAGATAGTTCATAGGCAGTCCATAAATCCCCTCCAAAAAAAGGGAGTTGCCCAGAAACAGTCAATAAATTACGAGCATCATTTCTATCAACATATACTAACAAGCTTGGATCATACGAAGACGGATACATAGTCATCCTTAAAGAACAAAATTTTTCGATGCAACTAAATATTGCAGTATACGATAAATAGATAGTGAGAAAAATGCAATTGACTGGATCTAAAATATTGCTATTATAAGAGACCCTTTTTTGGTATTCTTAACAAAGAGACTATACCATAAGATCCATTGAGATATGGACACCAGCCGAAAAAATAATAATCCGGCTAAATCCCATCAAAACAATTCATAGATAAAATTAGAAACGCAGAACAGCGATTATGCTGCTGCGATTTTGGGCGGGCTAAGGAGAAATAGATTTATGTCTATGCACTTTGAAGAAGAAAAAAGCGGAAAATTAGATCAGCTAAAACACTTGGGAAGCGTCAGTGAATTCCTAAACTCAGACCAAATTATGGCTGCCTGCAGTAATCCCGAAACCATGATCGCTGAAATCGAAGAAATTTTAGATGGTGATGTTGAAATCGTTGAAAACGCTCCTCTCAACAAAAAAAATGATGATGATTCAGACGAAAAAATAGAAGGAACCGAAAAAATCGTAGACCTTGATGATTCGGTCAAAATGTACCTTAGAGAAATTGGCACTATCGATCTTTTGACGCAAGAAGAAGAAATCAGTCTTGCAAAACGAGTAGAATTATTCGACGAACAAGCAAAACAACAACTCATCAATGCAAACTTACGTCTCGTTGTATCCATCGCAAAAAAATACACCGGCCAAGGTCTTCTATTCTTAGACCTTATCCAAGAAGGCAATACAGGCCTAATCCGTGCAGCAGAGAAATTTGACTATACCAAAGGCTTCAAGTTTTCAACATACGCAACCTGGTGGATCAAACAAGGCATCACACGTGCTATTGCTGACCAATCCAGAACGATTCGTGTCCCTGTACACATGGTTGAAACCATCTATAAAGTTAAAAAGACCTCTCGCATTCTCATGCAAGAACTAGGCCGTAGACCCACCAACGAAGAAATTTCAGAGCGCACACAAATTCCTTTGGAAAACATTGTAGCAATCAGAAAATATTCTCAGGTTCCTCTATCGCTAGAAATGCCTATCGGTGATGAAGATTCTTCACAATTAGGTGATTTTATCGAAGACAAAAATCTAGAATCTCCCGATCACATCACAATGAGAAATATCTTGAGAGAAGAACTCATCAAGTCTATGGACATCCTCACAGAACGTGAGCAAATGATCCTTAAACTAAGATTTGGATTCGATGACGGCCGTCCAAGAACACTCGAAGAAGTTGGACGCGTTTACAATGTAACACGTGAACGAATACGCCAAATCGAAGAAAAAGCACTCAGAAAACTTCGCCATCCAGCACGTCGTGGAAAACTAGAAGCGTTTAGAAGCGTTATCTAAATAACTTCGAAACAGCGTCCTCAATAGAGGACGCATACATAATATCCCGACCCACATTTACCAGAACCAACCCATCAGCATTCTTTCCAACCTGAACAGAATGCTGATAATCTCCACCCTGATGCCCAATCCCCGGCATCAAAAACAACAAATTCTCAGCGCACTCTCTCACATCAGACAAGCCATCTTGCGTGGCCCCCACAACCAACCCCACATTGTGGTACTCAGCATCCCAAGCCACACAACGCCTAATCACTTCTTTATATAAGGGCACCCCAGATTTTAACTCAAGACATTCAAAATCCAATGCTCCAGGATTAGAGGTCAATGCTAAAACAAAATTAAATTTATCTTTATATTCAAAGAAAGGGATTAGGCTATCCGAGCCCATATACGGATGTAACGTCACCGCATCAAAACCAAAATACTCATACAAAAATTTTGCCTGCATACGAGACGTATTCCCAATATCCCCACGCTTACCATCCGCAATAACAGGAATCCCAGACGGAATCGCCTGACGCACTTTTAACAACATCTCAAGACCTTCTATACCCATGGCCTCAAAAAAAGCGATATTCGGCTTATAGGCAATACAACGATCTGATGTTGCAGAAACAACCTCCAATAAAAAAGAAGTCATCCCCGCAAGGGTTTTAGGAACAGTATTAGGCAAACGATCAAAATCAGGATCTAATCCTACACATAAAGAAGATTGCCGTTTTATAGAAAGAGTTTGAAGCCGAGAAAGAAACGAGTGCGTTAGCACGACTGCAAATCAGTCCTAGTCATCAACGCTTTTACATGAGGGAATCCAGCCGCTGCCAAATTCTCAAAAGCACCCTCTTCGCGATTAATAATGCCAATAATTTCAACAACATTAAGAGATGCTGAAACCAACGCATTACACGCATTTAAAACTGCCCCACCCGTTGTCAATATATCTTCAACAACAACAATCCGTTCACCCGGAAAATAAGGCCCCTCAATTTGACGCGACGTCCCATAGTCTTTAGCTTGTTTTTTAACTATTACAAAAGGCTTATTCAATTTCACAGAAAGTAACGCCCCAATCGGGACAGCACCTAACTCAGGCGCACCAATACGGTCATACGTATCAGGAGACGGAAAAAGACCCGCTAAAGCATCAGCAAGCGGGTCTAAAATTTTTGGATTGGTTTGGAATAAATACTTATCAATATAATACGTGGTGGGTTTTCCTGATCGGGTTACAAAATGACCTTCTAAATATGCAACCCGTTTGATATCACGAATTAAATCAATTAAAGCCATACTTATTTCTTAGCAGGAGCCCCAACAGTGGCCGTTTCGTCAGTTTTACCACGAAGCGCAGCAACTTGAGCAATAATATCTTTAGCTGGAGAAAGAATTTGAATACCTTCGCCCAAATCCAAATCTGCAACTGTAATCATGTCGCCAATACCCAAAGCAGACACATCAACGCGCACTTTACCCATAATGCTATTAGGGAGGCATGACATTTTGATACGCTCTTTCTTCTTGACCAACATACCACCCATCTTAACACCAGGCGCTACACCAAATAACTCCACACCGACTGTAATCACAACAGGCACATCACCATGCACACGCTTGAAATCTACATGTGTAATATCTTGAGAAATAGGATGGCGCTCAAATTGAACTGAGATAACGCCAATTTCTTCAACTTTACCTTCATCCTTAATCGCTAAATTAAAAATAGTATTACGACCTTGAGGCCCTTTATACAGACGTCTTAATGCACGGGGATCTAAAGCTACAGATAAACCTTCCGATTTATCTCCATAGATAACTGCAGGGATCAAACCAGAAGCACGCAATTTCTTAGAATCTTCTTTCCCTTTACTCTTCCGAACTTCTGCTTCCAATGTAACTGTATTCATTTGTCTCTCCTTGCAACATCTCATGGACATTTGGGCATTTATGTTAATATAAAAAACGAAGTTGCACGATTATATACAAATTATGGCTTTTTTTAAAGTCGATGTTTTGAA
>CAMDGG010000010.1 GCA_945898045.1 bacterium UBP8_UBA817 | reverse complement strand
AGAAAAAATGCCGGTGTCCGTGAGAGGATCGCTGATAATATTGAGTCTGGCATATTCGTCTAACAAACAGCGTACCCCCGAAGAATTTCCAGAGAATGCAGCGCGTAGTAAGGGCGTATATCCATCGTTTGCAGGTTGTTGAATCCAGTTTGAAATCTCTGGATGATTGGCATCGGCGAGATGATCTGGAAGTTTTTCAAGTAAAAATTTGAGTGCAGTATCATCTGGAGAATTCGCAGCATGTTGTAGGAGAGAATGGGGTTCGGATTGCCAGAATAGCTGTTTTAAAGAAGACAGATTGCGACGTCTTTCTGGCATCTCCGGGAGGTCTAGATCTGTGACAGCCTGACCAAACATCAAGCCATTCCAAATGGTTTCTAGAATAGGGCGAGACCCGCCAAGTAGCGCAACATGAAGCCAATGCCGTTGATCGGGATCTCCGGGAATGTGCTCAATGGCATCCATTGGAATAGTTTCAGCGTTTAAGATGGCTTTAAAGGCGTCGTAATGTCCCAAGCGAGCCGCAGTTCGCAAGAAAAGTATTTTTGCGGGCATGAGATCATATTGACTTGCTTGAAAAGTGGCCATGAGTTGCAGCAGTGTATGGGGTTGATCTGCAAAGGTTCTGACGGCCCATTCGACCAAAAGTCCTCGGTATCGGGTTAGTGCCGTTGAGTCGCTGTTTTCGAGAATATGAGCCCCTAAAAGAGCGGGCAAGGTTGCAACGACGTCCCCAGGACTCTCTTTAAATCGACTCGCCTCATAAATGAGTTCAGCTGTCGTTAGGGCATCATCGAAATGGGCTTGTGTAGAGTGACCGTTTTGTAAAATACTGTCCCTGTTAGGGGATACATAGGCATCCAGAGCTAGAGGTTGTCCTCGATGTGCTGTGACCGACATGATCACAGCTTTAAGATCATGAACGTTATAGCCCCCACCAAGTGCGTCTGAGATATTCATACGTCGAAGCGCTTGCTGAGCATAGACGTTTACCATGACTTTGGCATGACCTGTGATCGTCTGATCCCAGTTTTGATTTATCCATCCACGGACTAAGTCGTTAATGGTTTTCAGTTCTTCGAGGCTACCGGTGGAACAAAGATTAGCTTGTATACTTTGGTTGAGAAGGTTTAGCTTCTCATTAAATTGAGCTTGTCGATGGGGAGGTAGCTGCAAATAGAGTCGATCCAATTCAGCTTGTTCCGTGAGACAGTTATTCCATTGAGACTGATCTGTTGGGCCTAACGGTGATTCTGTTTCTTTTTTTTGCAGGGTGTCACGTAGTGCTATTGAAGTAATTGAGGACGTCACTATTTGGTGGGGCGCGGTGACCATTAAGCTGCCCGATAAGGTTTGAGGAGAAAGTCGGATTCCCTGTAATTCAACTTTTATGGCCAATAGGATTTTCCAGAGAGGTAATTCGTTGAAGGACTGATTGTGTCGTGCGAGTGAGCTAGATAAAACGACTTGTGCAAAAGATTCCAACTGAAAACTTGAACTATTTTCACGTAGTAAATCTTGATGAGCTTTAAAGGGTACACTAGGTTCTGTGAGGCAATGGGAAATGAGCATGTCTAGCGTCTGAAAAAAATAGTGGGATTGGATAGGTTTTTAAAAAAAGTAATCGTTAACTTGCTTAGGTTTACCAAAAATTTAGAGGTTACTTTCATGCTTTTATGAAGTTTTACTCGGTCTCTTTCTGGTAATAGTCCTCCTATTGCTGGGCCTTCATTAGTTGTTGAAATTGCGATGAGTTTGTTCATTAGGTTTTCTTTATCTTTTAGTTTTAGAGGGGCTACTTAGTTGTCGTATTTATTTTTAAAAAAATTTCATATAGGCACTCTTTGGGGGGAGCCGTAATTTTCTCAAGCGACACAATCATTCATTTTTGATAGACTTTATTTTTAAGATTCCGCTTAGCGGACGAGGAGAGACTTACATGAAATCATTTAGAGATAATAGATCAGGTGCGCCAAGAGGTCCTAAAAAAAGCTTCGGTGGCGGCGGTGGTGGATTTAGTCGTGGAGGATCATCATCCGCTATGCATCCAGCCACATGTACGAGCTGTGGCGCAGCATGTGAAGTGCCTTTTAAACCCACAGGCATGAGACCTGTTTTGTGTAGTGCTTGTTTCAATAAAGACGGTGCTTCAACCCCATCTTGGGATTCTTCGGAGCAACGCACACCGAAAAGAAACTTTGAAGAAAAACGTTCCTTTAACAAACCTACGCGCGATTTTAGAAACTCTGACATGCCACAACCAGACAACTCCAAAAGACAGCTAGAAATCATTGAGGCTAAACTTGACCAAATTCTCAGGCTTCTTTCTGACGACTAAACTCGTCCAATCACTCCGCGCTAGTTTTCAATATAGTTTACCTAGTTTAAAGCTAGCGTGGAGATCGTCCAAAAAATTATGCCTAGCTGTTGCGCTTTTAACAGTCATCACATCTGCTTTGCCGTTACTCATTGCTTATATTGGCAAAATTATTATAGATGCCATTGTTGCAAATGCAGTGAGTGTCAGTTTGGTTTGGGTAGGCATAGAAGCCATAGTTGTTATTATTCAAACAGGGGTGTTGCGATTTTTATTTCTCTCTCAGTCGTTATTGGGCGCTAAACTAGGTGCCGACGTCAATATTCTTATATTAGAAAAAGCCGTCACCCTCAACCTAAGCCATTTCGAAGATTCCGAAGTCTACGACCAACTCACTAGAGCCAGACAACAAGCCTCCGTTCGACCCGTTGCCATGGTCACGGACACCTTGCAATTGGTGCAAAATACACTCACTTTTTTTGGCTATGTCGGCCTTCTATTTGCGTGCAGCCCTTGGATGGTCTTGGGCTTGGTTCTGGCTGCCATCCCTGCCACCGTATCTGAAATGCGTTTCTCTAATAGTGCCTTTCGATTACGAAATAGACGATCGCCAGACACACGCCGCCTCAATTATTTGGAATATGTATTGGCTACCGATGAACACGTGAAAGAAGTGAAAGTGTTGGGTCTATCCCATTTATTTTTAGACCGATATAAAGCCTTTGCAAGACAGTTTTATAACGAAGATAAAACGCTATCCATACAGCGCTCAAAATGGTCCTATTTCTTGTCGCTTCTAGCAACAGGCACGTTTTATACCTGTTATGGATTTTTAGCGTTATGGGCAGCACTTGCCAAAATAACATTGGGTCAATTGACACTCTACATCATGGCGTTTCGCCAGGGACAACAAGCGTTTCAGACTGGGTTAACGGCCATCGGAAATATGTATGAAGGCAACTTGTACATGTCTAATTTATTTGATTTTTTATCTATACCAACATCTCGTAACGAACCTATTGAAAAAACTGAATTTTTATCAACTGAATTTCTTGAATTCGGAATTAGATTTGAAGATGTCGGATTTCAATATCCAGGTAAAACCAACTGGGCACTCCGACGCATCTCACTCTTTATTCCCAAAGGCCAAAGCCTGGCCTTAGTCGGTCACAACGGCGCTGGAAAATCGACATTCATCAAATTAATTTTGCGTCTCTACTCACCCACAGAAGGCCGCATTTTATTAGATGGCATAGACCTAAAGCGATGGCCTTCAGACCTTCTCTACAAACGCATGGGCGTGGTCTTCCAAGACTTTAATCAGTACCAATTAACGGTGAGAGAAAATGTAGGCGTTGGCAGCGTCCCAGACATGACAAATGACACACGCGTGCGAAGCTCAATAGAAAGAGGGGGTGCCGATCCCGTCATCGCAGAATTACCTCAAGGCATCGAAACGCAACTAGGAAGATGGTTTAATGCGGGCATGGAATTGTCTGGTGGACAGTGGCAGAAAATTGCCTTGTCACGTGGATTCATGCGAGAAGATGCCGATATTTTAATTCTGGATGAGCCAACAGCCGCACTCGACGCAGAGGCAGAACAAGCCGTATTCGAACGCTTCTCAACCCTAACAAAAGGCAAGACAAGCCTCCTCATTTCCCACCGTTTCCCAACAGTGCGTATGGCCGATTGGATCGTCGTCATCGAAGGCGGACAAATTCTAGAACAAGGAACTCATGACGCGTTAATGCAAAAAGAAAACGGCCGTTATGCCCATTTATTTTCGATACAGGCTCAGGGGTACTTATAATTCTATAAACGCTAAGAGCGAGTATGATTAAAATTTAGTTAAATAGGCCATTCTCTTAGGAGTCGCGTTATTTCTTCGGCATGACCAGATTCATCCAGGATCATGTCTTCTAATTGTATTTGAAGGCCTTTATCACCAAAAGCTTCCGCATCTTTTGCTCTTTGGGTATAGGCGGCTACAGCTTTTTTTTCTGCTTCCAATAATTCTTCAAGCATTTCTTTATTGGTATGGGGAGAATTTATTTTACTAGGTTGTGTTGTCGGCTCGCCACCTAAAAATGTAATTTTATTTGCCAAAAATTGGGCATGCAATTGTTCATCGGCTATTTCGGCCAAAAAGAATTGTGCGAGTTGAGGTCTATAAGGCCCCGTTACTTTGGCCGCGTAGGTAATATATTGAATAATGGCCGCAAGCTCACTCGCAAGATCTTGATTAAGATTGTCTATCAGTGTTTGTTTATTCATCTGTATTTTCTCCTAAAATATCTGGATTAAGATTTGCACAGTGTAGCATGGGTGGCGGATAGGGTTGGATTGTTTTAAGTTTCTTTAGACGGTCTCTTAATTATTATATAAGTATCCTGAAACTCGTCTAAGACTTGTGATAAATTATGTGTTCGGCTACTTACCTGTAATAATTTTTCGTCAATTCTTCTGCTCTCAATTGTCTGGTTGGTTCTGAGAATATCGACTTCTGATTCAATTCGTCGCATTTTTTCATTTAACAATTTATATCTAGATTTTTTAACGATATTTTTTCGAAGTTCAATAAACGCTCTGATAATTTTGATATTGATTTCAATGGCCAAGTCACTATTTAATATTGCAGATAACATTGCGATACCGTGTTCTGTAAAGGCAAGGGGTGCATGCCGAAGGCCCATTTTGTCTGAATTGGAGGTGACATTTTGGCACCTCCAATCATCAAACTCTTCTTGCTTAAGCTCAAACATAAAATCACTAGGAAACCGTTTGGCGTTTCTCTTGGCTTGTCGTTTTAGATATTTTGTTTCTACGCAATACAGCTTCGCCAAATCTCGATCGAGCATGACGCGAACGCCACGTATGGTATATATTTTAGATCGAATTCTTTCTTGCTCTATCTTGTTCATATAGAATTTCAGGTTATCTTATTATTATAGTTATTTCAATAAAGAAATATTTTAATATTTATTAACGTTTATTTTGATATAGTTAAAGGTGGTATTTATGCGACGCATTCTAATAATTGGTGGAGGCGCAGCTGGTTTTTTTTCTGCGATTCAGTGCAAGACAGAAAATCCTGATGCACAAGTCATCTTGGCAGACAAAGCTTCGGCTGTTTTAGCGAAAGTAAAAATCTCTGGTGGGGGACGATGTAATGTCACGCATGCGTGTTTTGATCCACGCGACTTATCAGGGTTTTATCCGCGAGGCGGTAAAGCGTTAATTGGGCCGTTTCATACGTTTCAACCTCGAGATACCATGGACTGGTTTGAATCCCATGGTGTCCCTCTAAAAATAGAACCCGATGGCCGAGTCTTTCCGGTGAGTAATTCTTCACAGTCCATAGTCGACTGCCTGTGCAATACGGCAGAAAGTCTTGGCGTACAGATATGGACAGGTTGTGGAATCAACACACTTGATAAAACCGACGATCACTTTATTGCATACTTAGCTGACGGAAAAAGCCATAGTTTTGATCGCATTATTTTAGCAACAGGAAGCAGTCGACCCGGCTATGCGTTAGCAGAAAAACTGGGGCATACCATAGTGACTCCCGTGCCCTCATTGTTCACTTTTACTATTCAAGATTTACTGCTTAGGGAACTAGCGGGATTATCTGTGCAAAAAGCCAAGGTACTGATTACGGGCATTCCAAAACTTGTACAAGAAGGGCCCATACTTATCACGCATTGGGGTCTTAGCGGCCCCGCCATTATTCGGCTTTCTGCATGGGCTGCACGCGAATTATCGGCACGCTCCTATCAATTTGAAATTAAAATATCATGGATAAACGCCGAAAATACACTCAGTACCAACAGCAAAAAATTAGTATCTGGAGACTGCCCCTTCCAAGAAATTCCTTCAAGATTATGGCGTTATTTGGTTCAGAAATCTGGCATTTCAGTCGAAGCCAGGTGGTGTGATCTCTCGGTAAAGTCAGTAAAAAATCTTGAGGAAACACTTCAGAATGATTCTTATCAAGTCTCAGGAAAAGGCGTCTTCAAAGAAGAGTTCGTTACAGCGGGAGGCATTTCTTTAAAAGAAGTTAATTTCAAGACAATGGAAAGTACTATATGCCCAGGACTGCATTTCGCCGGAGAAATTTTAGACGTAGACGGTATTACAGGCGGTTTTAATTTTCAAAATGCATGGACCACGGGATATCTTGCAGGAAGTAGGGTGCTATGACTAGATTTTTATCCCACGAATAAGATCCAATCGATTTTGAAACTCTAATAAAATACGTTCATAAAGCGACTCTTTAAGCACTTGATCTTCAACGCCAGAATCTATGCTGGGATTGTCGTTAATCTCTATGGCGTAGATACCATCCTTGGTTTCTTTAATATCCACGCCATAAAGACCTCGGCCAATAAGCCCACTAGATTTTAAAGCCATGTCTATAATATTTTGTGGTACTTTTTCGATAGGCAACGTCTCATGTCTTCCTTGAACATAAGCCCCACCTTTTGTTTGCTTAATCGTCTGCCAATGGCCTTTTGACATTTCATATTTACATGCAAATATGGGCTCTTGATTGATAATGCCGATGCGCCAATCATAAGCGGTGTATAAAAATTCTTGCGCAATTAAAAGCTCTGTATTTTCAAAAAGCTGATCCGAAACACGCACCAATTCTTCAGGCGAATCAACTTTTTTAACCCCACGAGAAAAATTACCATCGGGAATTTTCAGAACCAAAGGAAAAGTAAACGTATTCAATACTTCGGTCAAATCTTTCCGGCCAAAAATGAGTGTTTTAGGACTACTGATATCGTTCTCTTTGAAAAGCTCTGCCAAATAAATCTTATTGGTACACCTCAAAATCGATACGGGATCATCAATAACAGGCATCTCTTCAGACTCGGCCTTGAGAGAAAACTGATACGTATGGTCGTTTAAATAAGTTGTTTCGCGAATAAAAAGCGCATCATACTCGGAAAGATGGTAATAATCCTGTTTGCCAATGAGCTCCACACTAATATTTAGTTTTCGCCCGATGCTTATAAACTTTTCGAGTGACGCTTTATTAGACGGGGGTAGGGGGTCTTCTGGATTTTCTAAGATAGCCAAATAAAAACGAGGGGGCATTTTTGAGCGTAATTCGTACCATCTTTTTTGTGTATACTCGGTAAGAGACATAACAAAAAAAGACAGCTCTTCGGGTGTGAGTTTAGCGATGCTCAGTGCCTTGAGGCTCTCAATTTCTGTATCTGAAATCACAGCTAAAATAAGGGGACATCGAAATTGATCGAAAATTTTTCTAGCCAATTCCTTATATTCAGGATCATCTACACGGCCGAAGAAAATAACCAGTCGTTTTTTTTCGAAAATTTCTTGGGGTAGAAATTGATTAACTCCTTCTAACTGAGATTTATAGAGTCTTTTATGGCTTAGTTTTAAGATCGTCTTCGCTGCAGGAATAACACGATCTTCTCGTGCTTCTGCAAAAAGGGAGCAGTAATAACCTGTTGTGAGATATTTATAGCGTCTGCAGAGATTAATCACTTTATTATCAGACGGCTTCGGATTTCTAATATATGTTCTGGCAGTAATCACCTCATAGTTCAGTGTATCTACTTTGATTTCTGACGGAACATCAGACAATTTATCAACAACGATAAGATGTTTACTCATACTTTCTCCACCTTTTTATGATACCTAATCGCATCCGTGCCATCTTCGTAGTAATCACGATACGTGCCAAAACGCTTCCAGCCCGCCTTTTCAAATAAGTGCTGCATTGCCGTGTTTGTTTGCTTTGTTTCAGCAATTATTTCAGTGCAGTTTTTTTCTTGCACACAGACATATACATCTTGTAGTAAGGCCGATCCCACACCTTTGCCTCTAGCACTATCAGAAACAGCAAGAGAATACAGGCGGGCCTTAGGACTATTTTTTCTGAAAAGTAGTAACGCGTACCCCTCATTATTCTGCGCAAGACGTGTCATGCCATTTGACTTTGTCAAAAGATATTTCCATTGATTCCGAGAAATTAAATCGTAAGAAAAAACCTTTTTTTCTAGTGCAGTCAGGACATCAAGATCAGAGATTGTGGCCGTTCTTAATACGTGCGATGCCAAAGAACTTTACCCTTTTTACTATAACAGGTACGCTCCACTCTCAATCCGTCTTTATACCGATCTTTGTATAGCAGCTGTCCCTTGTCATAGAATTTCCATATACCGGCGCGCTTATTGTTTTTGTAGTGTCCAATTGCTATCGGAATTCCTGTCGTAGCATAGCTTTTAAAGGGTCCATTTAACTGCTCATTATCGTAATGACATTGGACTAAAAGTTGTCCTTCAGCGTCATATTCCTTAGACAGATTAAAACGTTTTCCGGCTTTAAAAAAGTCTTCATACTTAACTTGTCCATTAGGAAAATACATGTAGAAAAAGTCTTCTGAAAGATCATCTTTCAACGTACCCGTTGTCCTTATTTCCCCATTTTCATAGTAGGTGCTTATGGGGCCATTTTTACGATCATTTTTATAGGTGATTTCTGATTTTGTTTTACCGTTGGGGTAAAATTCTTTAACCACACCATTACTTGTTTGTGCCCAAGAAGTATTTGCCAAGAGTATGAAACAAAAACACGTCAGTACCATTAAATTTCTTATCGCACCTTCAAGTAAACCTGTAAGGCCTTGTGTGTCTTGATTTTTTGAGTTTATAGCGTCTCCAATACGTACTTCTATTTTTCTAGGTCTCATTATTTTTCTCCCTTTTGGCCAAGCTTCAAAACTACCTTTTATATATATCGGAACTATCGGAATTTTTAGATCAATCGCTAATCTTGCGGCACCTTTTTTAAACGGTAAAAGCTGTCCATCACGTGACCGTGTACCTTCAGGATACACCACCAAAATTTTATCCGCATCAACAAAGTTTTGGCAACGCTTATTCGTTTCTTCTAAAGATAATTCCCGCTCGTCTTCGCTTCGCCTGTCAATAGGAATCAATTCAAAAATAGAATGCATATGGAAACGACGATTTTTGGCATACCAATAGTCATATGCAGCCAAAAAACCATACTCAGAAAATGGCCTCTGAAGTGCCATCGCAATAATTGCAGAGTCCATGTGACTAGAGTGGTTGCTACAGGCTATAAACGCTCCCAGAGGGAGTTTTTCTGCGCCTATTACAGTGAGGGGGCAGTACCAACGAAAGATAAATTTACAGAAATTATAGAACAAAGAGGGTGTCTTGGAGTAACGTTCTAAGATGCTGAGAAATAGGCCCAGGTTTTCCCGTGCCAATAACGTGTCCGTCGATTTTGACAATAGGCATTACCTGTCTAATAGACGATGTTAAAAACGCTTCATCATAGTCAGATATAGAAGAAAGTAGGACATCTTGTTCACAAATTTTATAGTGATTTTTGGCAATAGAGATAACCGATTGGCGCGTAATGCCTTTTAAAATACGTCCATTTGTTTGAGGTGTAAAAATTGTATTTCCTTTGACAAAAAAGACACTAAAAGTGTCTCCTTCCAAGAAACAGGTCGGCTCTTCAGGTGTTACAAACACGGGATAATCTGCATGATGTTTCGCCATGTTTTCTTGTGCCAAAAGACTGCCAATATAGTACGTTAATTTTACGTCTGGTAAATCTCTCTGATAAGGAAACGTTGCAACAGAAACACCCTTTTCGTAATAAATTCCGGGGGGAGATACAAATGCAGAAACCATAATATATAGCAAAGGTCGGCTAACAGTTTGTGCCGTTTTTGAACCTGCTTTTCCACCACTTAAAATCACTTTGATAACACGAATTTTTTCCGGAGCCGAATCATGATTTTTCTGTGCCGTTTCTTCCATGAGCGCAGCAAGTTTTTCAGCAGGAAGCATATCTAAAAATCCCAATCGATTACCAGAATCTATCAGGCGTTTAACATGCTCATCTAACAACGTAATTTTGCCATCTATCACAAGTCCAGTTGTAAAAATACGCAGTCCTCGAATAGAGCCCAACGTGTCAGATTCTACAGGAATCGAAACGTCTTGAGTTGCAACAAAATGGCCATTGGCATATGAAATCATAAGTAAAGAGTATATAATTTTTTTCACTCTTTATGCAAATACTCATGAATCGTTTAATTAAAAAGAACAAACATCTGGCCAAATGGGCCAAGCGTAATCACATTAGCGTTTTTCGTGTCTATCACAAAGAAATTCCCGAATATCCACTTACTGTGGATTGGGTGGATGGCAACGTCGTGGCATGGTGGCATGAAAGAACACGCGATGATACTGAAGAAAAAATGAGTGCCTACATTGCTGATATCACCCAACAACTCATAACTGCATTTTCAATTTCTCCCGACCGTTTATCCCTAAAAAAACGCGGTATTCAAAAAGGGACCGAACAGTACCAACGCCTAGACCAACAACAGAAAGTCATCACCATTGAAGAAAATGGCCTCAAGTTTGAAATAAATCTGTCAGACTATTTGGACATTGGATTATTTCTTGACCATCGACATCATCGTCAAGCCATCAGAAATTTATCCCAGGGGAAACGTGTTTTAAATTTATTTGCCTACACAGGATCGTTTACGTGTTACGCAATAGCAGGAGGTGCCAAAGAAACGACTACGGTAGATATGAGTCCCGTCTATCTACATTGGACAGAAAGAAATTTAGAATTAAACAACTTTAAATCAGGCCCTTCTCACCACTTAATCAGTGAGGATTGCCTACAGTTTTTAGAAAAAGAAACGCATCAATACGATATTATTATTTGCGATCCTCCCACTTTTAGTAATTCTAAACGGATGAAACAAAGCTCCTTTGCTATAGAAAGAGATTATCCCGATTTGATTTCACAATGTGAACGGATTTTGGCGCCATCAGGCCTCCTTTTATTTAGCACCAATGCAAAAGGCTTCAAACTCGATCCTGAAATACTCCCGAAAAATCTCACCATCACCGAAAAAACCACGCCCCACACATCAGAAGATTTTAAAACGTGTCTACCGCATCAGTGTTGGTATCTCACAAAGATGAAGTAATTATTGCAAACACAAAAAATTTCTCGTATGGTTTGACCATGCTTCTAGAAATTATTTCTCAAAGAAAAAAAACACTTGATTCCTTTCGCCCTTTTAATAAAGATCTTGAGCAAAATTTAACCCAGTGGATTCGTACAGAATTGACCTATACGAGTAACGCCATAGAGGGCAATACGCTCACCCGACAAGAAACAGAATTGGTTATTAATAAAGGCATAACGATTGCCGGAAAAACAATCAATGAACACCTGGAAGCACGCAATCATGCCAAAGCTTTTGAATGGATTCTAGAACAATCCAAATTAAACCTGCCTCTCACAGAGATATTTATTAAAAATATTCATCAAACGATTCTTTCAGGAATAAATACAGAAAATGCCGGACGATATAGGCAAGTACCTGTACGTATTTCTGGTTCAACAGTAATTATGCCAAACTACGTTAAAATCCCCGATCTTATGAAAAATTTGATAGAGATTCTTACTCAAAATGCAACCCTTCATCCCGTTACTCAAGCATCAGAAGCACATTATCACTTGGTTTCCATCCATCCTTTTATTGACGGAAATGGTAGAACCGCGAGACTCCTGATGAATCATATACTTATGTTACACGGATACCCACCCGCAGTGATCGGCCCGTCAGATCGTATTACCTATATCAATTCGTTAGAAGAAGCCCAGTTAGGGGGATCAAAAAATAACTATGAGCACTTTATCCAACAATCTGTCTTAAATGCACTAGAAAATTACTTAGAGTCGTTTTTATAAAGCAACCGATACCGCTCCCGATCTTTAACATCCCCAAGCGCATCTTGAATCGCAATTAATTTTAACAAAATTTCATGGCGACGCGGAGACCCATAGTAAAGCGATTTTTTGAATGCCCATCGCGCAGATTCCAAATGGTTACGCCGCTCATAGAGTAGTCCCAACTGATAATAAGCATCGGTATAAGCAGGATAAAGTCTGGTGGCTTCCAAAAATTCTCGGCCCGCATAATCTAGAGAATCCAGGCCAACCAAATAGTTTCCAAGCCTATAGTGATACACCGCATTACGTACCATAAATGGACCACTAGATTCTAAAAGACGTTGCTCATTTTTCCAGTCATACGTACGACTTACAGAGCAGAACATATACGTTAGAAAAATAGCGATTACGCTCCACATCAAACACAAGCCAAGCCCATAACGCCATAGTGGTTTATCGAGCGTCTGACATTTTGTCCAAAGCGCCATGATTAGCCATGCCACAGTCCACGAAGCTCCAAACGAAGAAAAATATAGCAAAGATTCGGACAGACCAAATCCTGTAATAAACGAATAAAGCCCTAACAGAAGCGTCGGAATTAGAAAAAGAAAAAGCCCCATGCACAGCCAACGGCAACGTCTCCAAAGTAAAAATGCTAAACTAAATAAGCCCGAATACACGACAACAGAGAGACAGATTTTTAGACTTCCCTCCTGCCATGTATATAGAGGCAATTGTTGCCATCCATAGTTAAAAAGTAACGGATGCGGGATCACCATGAGATAAAGTGATTTTCCCAAAATATAAATCACGGGAGGAATACGATCCAAAAGCGCCAGATGACTCAACGGAAATAAAACATCGTTGTACAACACATTCGGCAGCCAAAAAACAGATAGTCCTGCAACTAGAAGCGCCAATACCGACATCACCGCATAACGCAAATATCGTGTATGAAAGTAAGCAACGCCTTTCATAGCTGCCAGTAAAATAAATAAAAATGCCAAGAGAATGCCACGATGACTGACATAGCATACAGCCTCCGTATGTAAAGGATGCACCGCAAACAAAAGGGCTGTAAGGGTAGGGAAGACAAAGAATTTACTGCCAGAAAGATGAAACATTAATGCCCAAATTAACGTCACCGTGTAACCAAAAAGTAGGCCATTAATCCAGTGACTCACAGAAGGGGCGTCGCCCCAAAAATAATGTTCTATAAAAAACGTAAATCGTACAAGCTGGGAGCCCTGAAAGAGACGAGATGCATCGTTAAGTACATACCCGTTATGCCAAGTTGCGGCATAAAGTAAAAATGCAAAAACCCCCACCAAAAGCATTAAACTGTATCTGCGAATGATGGGGGTTTTCAGTAAGTGTGAAAAATTAACGATCAGACTTCGCCTCCAGAATTCCTTTGAAGGCTTCTCGATAGGAATAAATTAAATATAATTCAACGGCCAAAATCCCAATAGCCATCGGTAATCCCTCAGGTGCCAAGAAAAAATGAAAAAGAAAAATATTGATCACAATCGGAAACAACATCACGATACCTAGTGGCGCATAAAGTCCCAAGATAAGTAAGGCCCCCGAAAGAACTTCAACTGATTTGAGCATGGGCAAAAAATAACCAGACTGCATCAATGCCATTCCAAAAGCCGCTGCGCGTTCTGGCATAGGAGGCATGGGAAAAAAATTAAAAAAACCATTTAAACCAAATATAAGAAAAACCAGTCCTAATACTATACGTGCTACAAAATGAAATTTTTGATTCATATCCGAACTCCTTCTTAACCGAGATTAATTAAGCTGATTTCAGTATGCCATAAGTTATAGATACCTCAAAAATTTGTTCTGAGCATCAACTAAAACTAATTTAGGTACAATAGGTTCTGGTGAAAGCGTATAGCCCATAATAATTAATTCTTCACCGGTTTTTATCTTGTGTGCACAGGCCCCATTCATGCAAATTACTCCAGAATCACGGGGACCTTCAATAACATACGTTTCAAGGCGTTCACCTGTGGTATTACTCACGACCTGAACTTTTTCTCCCGGCCAAAACCCAACACGTTCCATTAACGCAACATCAATCGTAATGCTACCGACATAGGATAAGTTAGCATCTGTGACCGTGGCTTGGTGAAGTTTAGAACTTAAAACCCATTTCATGGCACTCATTATATGCGCATCTCAAGATTTGAATCAACTTGCCCATCATCAACGGCATAGATATACTAACGACTATATGAAATGGCTCAGTATTTTTTTGGTTTTAATTCTTTCGAACTCGTGTAATGCACAAGGCTTTGTTTACCATCATTATAAGCTCCATCCCACAAATGCTTCCTCCGCACCTCTTTCAACAGAGGCTCTATCATCAGCTACCTATTACAATCAAGAGCGTCTAGATGAATTACGCCTTGAACTCATGAATAATCGCAAAGAAATGCAAGACCTCAAAGGTAAAATTGCGGATCTTGAAAAAGCATTAGAACGTTTCAAGACATACTATTTTAGACGCATGTAAGAGGACCTAATTCATGAAAAAAACGACAAGTATATTAGTTGGCTTACTTTTAAGTATCGGTATTGTTACTAGTGCAGAATCTCATGTTATCAAAGGCGCAGGCGCCACTTTCCCCGAGCCTTTGTTTAAAGAAATGTTTAAAGAATATACACGTGTAAAAGGCCAGGAAATTAGTTATGAAGCCCATGGATCAGGAAGTGGGTTAGCAGAATTAAAGAAAAAGACGGTGCAATTTGCCTCAATAGATTTACCGCCAGACACAGACCCTCTTTTAAGCTACATTCCGATCACAATAGAAGCCGTAAGTATCATTTATAATCTACCAGGAAATCCTGAGCTAAAACTTACTCCAGAAATTTTAGCCGATATTTTTTCAGGAAAAATCACCCATTGGAACGCCAAAGAAATCCAAAAACTAAATCCAGAAATCACATTGATCAATTTGCCTATTCAAGTATTTAATCGAGCAAGTGATAGCGGTACATCCTCTTTGTTCTCTGACTATTTGTCTAATGCTACAAATAAAAAAGCACTAAGTTTAGTCGGTACTCAAGTAGAAAGTAATGAGGAAATCTGCGAGAAAGTTTCTGTGACGGTGGGTGGAATCGGATATGCAAGCCTCCACCAGGCGATAAAGCAAAACATCACCTACGCCTCACTTAGAAACAAAAAAGGTCATTACGTTATACCAACTGTCGATACAATCTTACTCGCAGCGACAACAGAAGCAGCAAAAAAAAGCCCTTATAAACTCACGAATACAACTGCAGAATATGGGTATCCCATTTGTGGCTTATCTTGGCTTGTACTCAACAAAAAGCAAGACAGAAAAATGCTTGAACTTTTAAAATGGATGACACAAGAAGGGCAACTTCTTTCAGAAGAAAATGCATACCCCCCTCTACCCGAAAATATAATCCGACTTGCTAAAACCCGGATTAATGCCATTACAAAGTTACGCTAAAAAACGTTCCTGAATAAGCGTCATGATATCGGGGTTTCCGAGCGTCGTGACGTCGCCAATAGGTTTTCCTTCTACAATATCTTTTAAGAGACGACGCATAATTTTTCCACTTCTGGTCTTTGGTAAATCGGGTGTAAAAATAATACGTTTTGGCTTAGCAATTGCGCCAATAATTTTGGCAACATGATGTAATAAGTCTTTTTCTAAAAGAGGTGTTCCCACAAGGCCTTCTTCTAGAGTTACAAAAGCAATGATTGCTTGGCCTTTTATCTCATCAGGCATCCCAACAACAGCTGCCTCACAAACACCTTCATAATCGACCAAACTACTTTCTACTTCCATCGTACCAATACGGTGCCCGGCAACGTTCAGGACATCATCTACACGACCCAAAATCATATAATAACCATCGGCATCAATTGTGGCCCCATCTCCAGCAAAATAGGTAGAAAAAGTTTTCCAATACACGTCTTCATAACGATGATTATCTCCCCAAATTCCACGCAACATAGAAGGCCATGGTTCTGTCAGAGAAAGAAGCCCACCCCCATGCGTAACCGAAGTGCCATCAGGCATCAGCACTTCCGCAGAAATTCCCGGTAACGGAACACCCGCATGACCCGGCTTCATTGTATGAATACCAGGTAACGTCGTAATCATAATGCCACCTGTTTCCGTCTGCCACCACGTGTCTACAATAGGACAGCGACTTTTTCCTATATGTTCATAATACCAAACCCAGGCCTCTGGATTAATCGGCTCTCCCACACTCCCCAACAACCGTAATGAAGACAAATCATGACGAGCCGGAAGATCGTCACCCCATTTCATAAACGATCTAATAGCCGTTGGTGCTGTATAAAAAATACTCACTTTATGTTTTGCAATAATTTCCCAAAACCGATCTTGTTCGGGATAGTCGGGCGTCCCTTCAAACATCATACACGTCGCACCATTCGAAAGGGGCCCATAAATTAAATAGGTATGCCCTGTTATCCAACCGACATCCGCAGTGCACCAGTAGACATCTGAGTCTTTTAAATCAAAAACGGCATGCGTTGAGTATTTGGCATGGGTCAAATAACCACCGGTTGTATGAACAATGCCCTTGGGTTTTCCCGTTGTACCAGACGTATACAAAATGAAAAGAGGGTCTTCACTCATCATAGCTTCTGCCTGATGAGAAGAGAAATCACCTTCAAGGTTTAGCGTATCCACAACGACAATATGTTTGACGCTTGTGTTATCTTGAGACACCGCTTCATCTACCACGTCTTTAATAGGTAGAGGCTTGCCACGGCGTGTTCCACCCGAGGCCGTAAGCACTACTTCTGATGCAGAATCTTGCAGCCGATCACGTAAAGATGACGCACTAAACCCACCAAAAACAACACTATGAATCGCACCAATACGCGCACAAGCCAACACACCCATCACAAGCTCAGGTATCATCGGCATATACAACGTTACACGATCACCTTTTTTGACACCCAACTCATTTTGAAGGTAGGCAGCGAGTCGACACACCTCACCATGAAGTTCCTCATACGTAAACGTGCGAACTGACCCAAATTCTCCTTCCCAAATCAATGCCTTCTTATCTTTTCTGTGAGTTGATAAATGGACATCCAAACAATTATAAGCGGCATTTAACTGGCCTTCTTGAAACCATTTTGCATAGGGACGATTCCATTCTAAAACCGTTTCCCAGTGTTTAAACCAATGAAGCTTTTTAGCTTGAGAATCCCAAAATTCAAGCCGATCTTGGTCCGGATTTATGGAGGTGATATTAGCTAGTCTTTTGAATGCAGCAGAAGGTTCGAATTCTCGATTTTCAACAAGAAACGTTTCAATGTTTTGACTCATGAGTCCTCCTAAATTACAGCCGCAATCGCTTCTATCTCAATCTGAAATCCTTTCGGCAAGTCTTTTGTTGGGACCGCTGATCTTGCTGGCTTATGATCCCCAAAAACTTCACCATACACACGATTGGCTTCAGCCCAAAGTCCAATATCCGAAATAAAAATAGTTGTCTTTAAAACATGATTCAAATCACTTCCTGCCGCTTTCAACACTGTTTCCAAATGTTTCAATGTCAAACACGTTTGATCCGCAATACTCCCTACAGGTGCATCTGGATTTTCAAGATTAATAGGTAGTTGACCAGAGACAAAAACAAGTCCGTTATGCACAATTGCCTGGGAATAATGACCTAGAGGGAGTGGTGCTTGATCAGTTGTAATACTTCTCATAATAGATCTCCTTAAAAATACTGAAGTCTCAGTATACCGTGCTAACAAAATAAACGCTTCTTATTCTATTGAATTGACAGTGCGCGCAGTTCATAGTTTTATGTCTTATTACGTAACAATATACCAAAGGAGCAATAGGCATGGAAGCAAAAAAAATAGTTGTACTAGCAATAGCATTGTTAGCAATCGGAACCCCTTCAATAGCAGAATTCAAAGTAAAAGAAATTGGAATTTTAGGGGGGCAAACTACATTTAGCACCAAGGCAGAAGATCAGTATAAAGCTTCAGATGAGTTAGATCTACACCAGCAAAATATGTACGGAGTGGAAGGTGTCCTGGGAGATTCAAATTCTCTTACAGATCTTGTTATAGGCATAAATCTTGCATCTAAATCAAAAAGTTTTACTGATTCAGGAATAGACTTCAAAGCAACTCTAGATACATCCTATGCAAAATTAGGACTAAGAACCCATTTTACAGATTGGTTTTTTATAGGGGCGGGACTGAATTATACTATGTTAAAAGCGACTCTAAAGATAGATGCAGTATCTATTTCATCAGATGAAAACGCTTTTGGTTTTTATGGGGAAAGTGGCGTTGTCGCAAGATTTGAACACATGAAAATAGGTGTTAAATATGTATATGATAATTCTGGGAAAATAGCGTTACCTGAAAGCCCAGATAATAAGTTCAATCCAACTTCAAGCAGTATTCTTGGATTTGTTTCGTACGTATTCTAACCGTTTAATAACTCACCTAGTGAGGCATAAGAATTTCCCAATCGGGCTAGCGGGTCTAGCCCGATTGGATCTACCAAAAGCCTCCCTTCAGATAACGTAGCAATCGTATCCGACACATATGTCGATACAACTTTCCCCAAAATCATCGCCTGATTACCAATCTCAATAATATCAAAACGCTTACACAAAAACGCTGCAGGCACATTTGCAATACGTGGCAGCGGCCAGTCAGATTCTGCATTTAACGCAATGCCAAATTGTGCGGCTTCTGATTCGCCAAATGGCAAAGAAGCCGATGTTTCAGTAACTGCAGTTACGTCTGAAACAGACGGAATATGCACCACAAAATGCGACCGCTCTTCTATATTTTTCCAGGTATCTTTTTTAAAGCCGCCAGGTTTTTTGCCAGCCGAAATATACAAAACCGGTGGCGAAGTAGAGACTGCATTAAAATATGAAAAGGGCGCAATGTTGTAAGACGCGTCTCCATTATCAGACAAGACCCAGGCAATAGGGCGAGGAATAATCGTTTGTGACATTAAAGCGTAAAGTAGTTTGTCTGAAGTCTCGCTTGTTTGAAATAACATCTAATTATACAAGTTGCGCGATAAGATCATATCCTTTAACGGCCGTGATCTTAACAGGATAGAAATTGCCAGAAACCAAAGACTCAGAGTCTGAAACTAAAATCCGACCATCTACATCCGGTGCTTCACGATACGTTCTGCCTTCCCCATTACCTTCGTAAATCATATCAAACGTCTTTCCGATAAGGGCCTGATGACGTTTTGTTACCAATTCGTACTGATGCTTCATAATGCGCCTAATACGTTTTTGTATGATAGCAGGATCCACTTTGTCAGCCATACGAGCGGAACGGGTTTCACGTTCTTCAGAATACGGAAAACAACCCAGCTGCGTTATCGGATACTGGGTCATAAAGTCCATTAATTCTTGGACATGTTCTTCTGTTTCACCAGGAAACCCAACGATAAATGTCGTGCGCCAGGTAAAGTCTGGGATCTCAGCAAAAAGTTGATCCAAGATCGAAGTTAAAAAAGCTTTATCATGTTTTCGATTCATTTTTTCGAGCAACATCGAGTTCACATGTTGAATGGGCATATCCATATAGCGACACAATTTAGGTTCATCACGTAACACTGCAATTAACTCTGCATCCACACGCGATGGGAAAATATACATGGCTCTAATCCACGGAACATCCACTTTAGCCAACTCTTTTAAAAGCATCGGAAAGGACGGTTTCCCGTAAATATCTTCACCCCAAGCAGTCGTATCCTCTGCAATGACAATGAGTTCTTTGGCACCAAACGACAGCTGTAAATTGGCTTCTTTTATAACCGCTTCAGACGTCTTACTGGTATGCTCTCCACGAATCTTAGGAATCGTACAAAACGAGCACCAATTATTACAGCCTTCAGAAATTTTAAGATACGCAAAATGAGACGGTGTCAGCTTGGTATACGGAACACTGGGCGAAGCCGGTCTGAATTTTTTTTCAAAAACAAGGGCTGACAATTTTTGCTGGACTTGCATTTCATCTTTAGTCGTAATCCAGAGATCAACATCCGGAAATTTGGCCTGAAGATCGGGCTCCTTAAAGCGGCTAGGATAACAGCCTGCCACAACTAAATATTTGATATGGCCTGCTAATTTTCGTTCGCTTAATTGGCGAATATTGGCTTCCGTTTCATCAATGGCCGCCTGAATAAACGAACATGTATTTAAAATAGTAATGCGCTCCCCCGAACCTTCAGCCGTAAGCTGAAAGCCCCCCTGTTGTAACTGATCTACCATTTTCTCTGTGTCTACAAGCGTACGCGCGCAGCCTAGAGAGACAACGCTAAAAAGAGGTTTAGGAAGCGACATCGGTTACGCCTTTGAAAACTTGGCGATTACAAGTCCTGCAAGTGTAAATCCAATCACAGTATCTATAATCCCTACCACTGTATAAGCGCACGTAAATCCAAACCAGGTATACATTGGCACATAGGCTGCGATACCGATCATAAGACCAATCTCAGAAACAAAACAAACTTTTTTCCAATAAGAAAGTCCTGATGTTCTAGACAGCAAACATCCCGCAAACCCGGCAAGAAGCAATTGCATCAAAGCTGCAATGCCCATCATTTTAGGCATTGACTGCAGCATTCCTTGAGGACAAAAAGCGATAAATGCACGAGGTGCTTTGGGAGTGCACTGAGAAGCATCTTGTGACATTTCACCAGGAATCATATACATACCTCTTTCAGTACCACCTTGCATCATGGCGGTTACAACAGCGGGTTCATTCGTAAATTTTGTAAACGTTTGATTATGCCAAGGAAGAATCATCCAAGAGGCCATTCCCCAAACAAATAAAACCACCGCGCCTAGCAGTGTTGATGTGTAATTGCATTTCATATAATCTTCCTCCAAATTTCTAATTAGATAGATTGCTGCCAGTATAACAGATGCCTATTTACCTAGACCAATAACACCGACGCCTACACGCGATCCCGCATTTCCAACTGGCCCGGATCCATCATCTTCCTTGGCATGAACGACAATTGAACGACCAATAATCGGATGGAAATTACCAGTCACAGAAATCGTATCATCCAAAAGTTCAAAGGTCGCATTACCGGAAACATCGGCCTTAATATTACCAAAAGAGCCTGCATGACGCGCATGCACAGGAGGTAAGCCATGTTTGTGATGAGCAGGATTATAATGCCCCCCTGCACTTGTACCATCCGCACTGGTGATATCTCCAAATTCATGAATATGAAACCCATGTTTGCCCTGCGTCAAGCCACGCAAGACCGCACGCACGCGCACTTTGTCACCTTCTTGAGAAAATCGAATAACGCCCGATGCACTATTACCGACTGTTGGCTGAATAACCGCAATTGCATCCGCATATAACTGAACAAAAAAAAGTCCTAAGACCGACATAATTATTAAATATCTTTTCATAAAACACTCCTATGAATAAGCGCTATCACTACCGGAATAATAAAGATAAATTCTCCGTAAATGCGGTATCGATCAGAAATACGAAACCATGCCGGAAAGCATAACATACCTCCTGTGCACACAGCCATTAAAAGAAGCACCTTATAATCGCTTAAAATACCGACAACAATTAAAATAAACCAAAGTAAGAAACCCAAAAGACGAACATGCCGTGCCCCAATCCAAAAAGATAAAGAGGGGAGAGAATCTAGCCTGTCTTGATCGTCATCCAAATACGTATAACACCACAAACTCAGCAAAACGATAGCAAAAAAATAAAGGATAGCCTCATAGGGAATAGACCGTCTTTGCATAGATAACAAAGGCCCCAAAAAAATACCCGATGTATACAAAAACGCAATCATGATTTCTTTGATGAGCCCATACCTGCGAGCCCTCGCCATAGACAAATGCAATAAGACCAATAGGCCTAAACCAGCTCCCCATTTCACCAGAGTCATGGGTAAAAAAAGACCCGCCACAATCAGCGCAAGCGCACAAGAAATGCACGCGATGAAAGAGAGGAAATGTCGATTAACATAATGAAAACGGTGCCTTTTTGAATGACTATCGTGTCTAGCATCCCATACGCGATCGAGCGTATAAATCCCAAAAACACTCAACCCCAAACAAATCCACCAGCTCCAAGGCATAGATCCACCAACAAGTTGCGTTGCTAAAAAGCCACTACCCATCGCACCCAAGACGGTATCTAAGTTGAATTTTCGAAGGAATTCCACCTCAGTATTGTATCGAACATGTTTTACCGCGTATACTGCCTGCCGATGAAACAAAGCACACAAAACTACCTCAAAGCCATGGTTTCTCTCTGTGGGCCAGAACCCTTCCGCACCATCAAAGTCAATGAGATTTCCAAAAAACTTGAGATTTCTCCTGCAGCCGTTAACGACATGGTTAAAAAGCTTGAGGCGGAACAGTTTGTTACAAACCTGCCCTATAGAGGCATAACCCTCACCGAAAAAGGCTGGAAAATTGGCTGCAATATGATCCGTCATCACCGAATTTGGGAATCATTTTTATTTACCGAATTGGGACTCTCCTGGGACAAGGTACATGAAGAAGCGGAGCGCCTTGAACATGCGTGCTCCGATGAAATCATAAATAAAATAGAAGAAAAATTAGGATTCCCTAAAGAAGATCCACACGGGAATCCTATTCCAGATAGAAATGGTAAAATTTCTTATCGCGTAAAGACAGGCACAACCAACTGAAACAAAATCCCTGCGCATAACGCAAGTAAAATATGTGTCGTAATATATAAAACAGTAGGCCGCATACCCAAAACTTTCTTAGCCAAAATAATAGTCGGAATGCCCGTTCCAACAGAAGTGACCATAAAAGAAAAAACAGGTCCTGTCGGCATTCCCAATTTTAGAAGTGAAAAAATAATAGGCACTTCTTCACCCGCACAGGCATGAAAAGGAAGTCCGCATAATAAGGCGATACCATAGGACAACCAGAGGGACTGGCTCACATAAGACTGCAACAACGTTTCGGGCAAAATACTCATAACCAAACTGGCCGCTACAAGCGCAAGAAACAAGTAAGGCCCTAGGGTCCTTGTGATACGAATCACACTTGCACCAAACGAAGGACGTTCTTCGTGAGTATCAGAGACCTCGCCATGGTGATGATAATGCGCGTGTGCAGGGTTATGACATGTTTGCTCAGCCAAAGGGGGAGGGGATATCGAAAAACCACGTACACCCATATCTTGTAAAAAATTAAATAAATAACCCAAAATGAGTGCAGAACAGAGTGCGAACAATAAATGCCCAACTACAAAAGACAATCCTAACAAGCTATAGGTCAGCATTAACGAATACAGCCATGAAAAGGGTGTGATCATGAGAAGTGCGACAATCACCCCGATACGCGCACCCTTGGCTTTAAGCGCCTGAGCGATGGGCATAGACGTACAAGAACACAGGGGTAACAACATACCCAAAAAACAAGCTGCTAAAACAGATTGAGACTTATTCTGAAAATAAGTAATTAGTCTAGAAGAATCCAAGCGAGAATCCAAAAAAGCCCCCACCAAAATACTAATCGTAAAAAAGGGGAGAATCTCTTTAGCTAAATGAGAGAATTCATGAAAAAACAAACCAAAAAAGTGCATAAGACTCCAAACAAAAACAGGGAACCAGATCTGAGTCTAATTCCCTGTTTTTTGAAAAATTTAAGTTAAAAAATTTATAGTGCGTTCCAATCTTTTTCGCTGCAAAACTTTGTTAGTTTTGTGCCATCATCATCAACTGCTTTAAAAGCAAAGCGGCGTTGTACTTTACCGTCTTTCAATGTTCTGTCGTAAGTTACTTTTTCAACTTTAGCTGGAGCAATCTTTACCTTGGCTTTCTTTTTAACATTATAGAATTCAACTGATGCACTCATTATAAATCTCCTTTGATTTTTAGAAATGTCCCCACTAGAGGCTAGAATTTAGCATAGATTTTGAGTTTGGCAAAGCCAAAATCTAATCAACTTTCACAGGAAGAATCACAAACGAAATGCCCTTAAGATATAATTTGCGTTGCACAGCAAGTACCATTGAGTTGTGAAGCAGGCGTGTAAAGAACGTATCTTCGTGAAAAACGAGCTTACCTCCAAAGAAAACGGCATGACTAAATCGATTAGAAATTACATCTGCCATCTTCAGCATTTCTGCTACAGCATCCACCCCAACAACACTGTGTCCCTCAGCGTAATAGCCATAGGACTCCATAAGCGCAACATACTTATTCACATCCTTATGAGACCTCTCTTGTAGCTTGTCAACCTCGTCAGCCCCTTTAAAAACACCCGCATCAATCAAACCAACTTGAATAAAAATAAAATTCTTAAAAGTGCTACCAAATAGATCAATCACATTGTTTAATGTATAAAGGCCGATTCCTGTTAATCCATTGACAAACATAACAGCTGTTCTTGCATCCAAATCCAAAACCGTTTGTTCAGATGCAGGACACGCACGCGGTATAAAATTAGGAGAATTAGCGGCTAAAATCATTTTATCAAATCGTTTTAAAGTTTTAGCCGTTTCAATATAGTGACGCTTAATAATCACCGAAATACCAATAACAATTCCAGTAATAATAAGCGTAATCCAGCCACCATCATGAAATTTTAAAATGACCATTGAAACTAAAATAAAAAAGCAGAGAGAAAGTCCAGCCCCGCTAACAATTATTTTACGTTTCCAATGATCCAATTTTTTGCGTGATGTAAACCAATGACGTGTCATCCCACCTAGCGACAACACAAACGTAATAAAGACATTGATACTATACAAAACGACCAAAAAGGCAACGGAGCCCTTGGTTAATACCATCATACCTATAGCCCCGATACCCATAAACAAAACACTATTCTGTGTTATTAAACGGTCACTTAGCATAGCAAATTTTGTAGGAAACCAGCGATCAATGGCCATATTCGCTAGTACGCGAGGACCACCCATAAACCCTGTTTGTGCCGCAACAAACAATATAACCGCTTCCGATATAAGCGTAACCAGTACAAAGATATAGCCTATATTTTTAGGCCAAGAAGCGGTCATGGTGGCAAGAAGCGTCGCATTGAGTGTTTTACCAGGTTCTGCATGAACCCCAAATAAGAGATACGCAACCATTAAGCCAACCACCATAAATGCAAGTGAAATGGCCATGTAGTGCATCGTCCGTTTTCCAGTTTGCACTCTGGGTTCTCTTAAAATGGAGACCCCGTTACTAACGGCTTCAATACCAGTATAGGTTCCTGCACCCATGCTATAGGCTTTTAAAATCACAATAAACATACCAAACATACCCAGCTCTGAACGCGATCTTGATATATCAACTACTGTATTTTGAATTAAATCAGGAACAATGGATAGGTGTGTAATAAATGTATAAACAATGACAAATGCATGCGTGAAAATAAAGAGTAAAAAAATAGGCACCAGCGCCATGACGGATTCTTTGGCACCTCGCAAATTCAAAATTGTGAGAACGATAATGGCTAGAATGCCCACAATTAATTTGTAGCTTATTAAATCTGGAGGTAAAAAACTGAAAATGGCATCTGCACCACTGGCAATCGAAATGGTTATCGTAAGTATATAATCAATGATAAGTGCGCAGCCTGAAATCATGCCGAGAGTAGGTGATAATAATTTACTCGCCACCAAATAACCGCCCCCACCAGAAGGAAACAGTTCGATAATCTGTGAGTAACTAGCGCTAATTACAAAGATTGTTATGGCCGAGGCAAGGGCGACGAATATAGAGAGATAGGGGTGCTGACTCAACGCAATAAACGCTTCAGAAGGACCATATACACATGAAGACAACCCATCCGCACCTAACCCAACCCATGCAAAAAAAGCAATGAGAGAAAGGTTGTGAAATACGGAACGGTCTAAAGGATTTTTAGCTTTTCCAATAATCGTATTCTTAACTGCTGAAGTAAATTTTTCGAACATAGGATACAATCTTATCTTGGAATTAAAAGAAAAAACAGACCAACTTCAAAAACTCTTTCAAAAAGTGGATCATCAAACCCATTCTCTTTCTTGCAAGGCCTCTTTGAACTGTTTGCCCGGATGCGGAGCCTGTTGCGAAAACCCCCATGTCGAATGCACCGTCTTAGAACTATTACCCCTAAGCCTAAAATTGTGGCAAGAAAATCAAGCAGAAGATATTCTTACGCAACTCTATTCAATACCAGAGGGGCAGTTTTGCATTCTATATAAAGCAGATCAAAACATGTCCGGAAATGGCCGTTGCACCCAGTACGAACTTAGACCCCTGCTATGCCGCACCTTTGGGTATGCAGCGCGTCTTAATAAATATGGAAAAAAAGAATTAGCAACCTGTAAAAAAATTAGTATAGATCAACCCGAATCTATCAAAGTTGCCCAAAAATTAATCGACGATGGCCTGGATGTCCCTGTTTTTTCAGAAGCATGGTTAGCACTGTTAGATATTGATCCTGGCCTTTCGACGGACAGATATCCAATGAACAAAGCCCTGAAAATTGCGTTGGAAAAGATAGGATATTGGAGAGACTCCACCCAATCTGTTACACTCGAAAACCTATGACTACAGCAATCGAAATTCAAAATCTCAAAAAAAGCTATTCCGGTGGCTTCGAAGCATTAAAGGGCATTAATCTAAGCGTAGAAAAAGGTGAGTTTTTCGGATTGCTTGGCCCAAATGGCGCGGGGAAATCTACCACCATTGGCATCATCTGTTCACTCGTTAACAAAACATCTGGCGAAGTCAAAATTGCCGGATATGACATCGAGAAAAATCCTACAGAAGCCAAACGAAAATTAGGCGTAGTTCCACAAGAATTTAATTTTAATATCTTTGAACCCTGCGAGCATATCGTCCTAAATCAAGCCGGTTATTATGGTGTGTCAAGAGATATCGCAAAAGCCAGAGCCAAAATTTTATTTGAAGAATTGGGCCTGACCGACAAAACCCACGTAGCCGCCGGAAAATTATCGGGAGGACTCAAACGTCGTCTCATGATCGCACGCGCACTTATACATGAACCAGAAATTCTTATTTTGGATGAACCCACAGCCGGTGTAGATATTGCACTCAGACGTTCCATGTGGCAATTTATTTCTAACCTTAATAAGAAAGGCCTGACTGTTATTCTCACTACGCACTATTTAGAAGAAGCCGAAGCACTCTGTAATCGCCTCGCCATCATCGATCAAGGCCGCATCATTGCAGACAGCCCCACCCAAGAACTTTTACAAAAATTACACTCTGAAACGATTATTCTGTACGGAGAATTTCCTGAAAAAATTCCAGAGCTTCCAGGTTTTAGTTTGCGAAAAATTGATGCGCAAACACTGGAAGTAGATCTTTTAAATCAACAATCTATCGATGCCGTTATGGCCCATCTAAGTCACCAAAATATTCCAGTTCACCGCATGAAAAACAAAGCCAATCGTCTCGAAGAAATGTTCGTCCGTCTTGTGGAGGAATCCCATGTCCAATAACAACATCCAATGGATTGCTTACAAAACCGTTGTTTATAGAGAGCTCCATCGCATCTTTCGAATCTGGAAACAAACGCTTTTACCTCCTGCCATCACCATCTCTCTGTACTTCCTCATCTTCGGCAATTTCATCGGACAACGCATCGGACAATTCCACGGTGTTCCCTATATCAATTTCATCGTGCCAGGCCTAATCATGATGGCCGTCATCACCAACTCCTTCGGCAATGTGGTCGCCTCATTTTATGGTGTTCGTTTTCAAAAAAATATCGAAGAAATGCAAGTCTCTCCCATGAGCAGTGCCGTCATGCTCTTAGGCTATATCACCGGTGGGGTAGCACGCGGCATGATGATCGGCGTAATCGTCACCTTGATCTCGCTTTTCTTTTCCAAACTGACTATTTTTAGCTTAGGCGTCACTATTTACACCATGATTTTAACATCCACACTTTTTGCTCTAGCCGGATTAATCAATGCGATTTTTGCTAAAAGTTTTGACGACACCACCATCGTTCTCAATTTTGTTCTCACACCGCTCACCTATTTAGGCGGCGTTTTTTATTCCATCAAAATGCTCCCTCCCATTTGGCAAAAAATCTCTCTCTTAAATCCCATTTTGCATCTCGTCAGTATTTTTCGATATGGATTTCTAGGTATTGCAGACGTCCCAGTTTACGAAACGCTTACAGGCTTAACTTTGCTGGTCATCGCGCTAGCTATCTGGTCACATTTGTTGCTTAAAAAGGGTGTTGGTATTCGCACGTAACGCGTTTAGGGAAACAACCAGCCCGTTATACCTATTCTTGTTAAAAAAATCTACACTACTCGCATCTTTGTTTAGGGAAATTGGGTTACGCCCAGCTGTCGCGCAACCGTTTAAAAGTCGGAATGCCTAACCAAAAGAATCAAACCCAAAAATGTCTCGCGAAAAGACATCGGAGAAAAAAATGAACAAAAAAAGCACCATACTCGCATTCCTATTACTAGGAGCGATCTCACCCTATGCAGAGGCACAAGTTACACTCCCCACCGTCTATGTTACCGCCGCAAAATATGAACAAAGTGCGACTGATAATACCAAAGTCGTTGAATCCGTCACGGGAGAAACCCTTCGGGCATTAGGTATTATATCAGTCCAGCAAGCCCTCTCATTATTTTCAAATATTCACGTCGCAAATGCCTCTGGGGCACAAAGTGTCTTTATGCAAGGTCTTGGTTCTAATCAGATTAAAATTTTATTAGATGGGGTCACGCTAAAAGATCCCACAACACCACAAGGCACGCCTTTAATTAATCACATCGGCATTGATTTTATCGATAGAATCGAAATCGTATCCGGTGGTCAAAGTACGTTATATGGTTCCGGCGCAATGGCTGGCGTCATCAACATTATTACCAAAAAAAATTCAGAAAAAAGTATCATTTTACAAACTGCCATTCGTGGACCACACGATAGATCCGGATTTCATTATGGGCAAGATATTGCCGGATACCTGTTCACTACATCTGCCATGATTGACAGAGATCGTTCGCGTTCTGCTATACAAGGATTTACTGAAAAAGACGAAGTAAAAGCACAGTCCTTACAAGTAGGACTCAACAAAGAGTTGCCGCTAGGAACCCTAGATCTTACCTTCAGACAACACCGTGTAGAAGAAGGCCTCGATTATAATGACGGATTCAGTCCCGTTTACGACGATCCGAATAACACCTCCATCACACAACAAAATACAACATTCGCCAAATGGTCGCTCCCATGGCAAGGCAATACCACCAACCTCATCTTTACCGCGTCCTATATTTCAAGACATGCCATTAATTTAGCAGACCCTGGAGCATCCAATTTTTCAGATGACATCCATACAGGGCATACCCGAAGCATCGACTTTCAAAATATTTTCAAATTAGAAAACGATCACACCCTCTTACTTGGCCTAGAGCATTCACATGAAAATGGATCTTTTAGTAGCAATTACAATGGATTTACAGATACCCTCTCAAATAAAAATCTAGACATGCTAATTACCTATTCACAATGGGAATGGCGCAATTCAATTGTGAGTGCTGTGATAGGAGGCCGTTATGAATCTTTCGGCAGCAAACATGTCAGCACCTACGACCTAAGCTTTTCTAAAGAAATCGTCTCCGGCCTCATCGCCAAATACAATGCAAGTTCGGGACATCGTGAACCTTCTTTATACGAAACCTATGCCCAAGACGCATACACCATTAACAACCCCAATCTAACAGCAGAAAATTCCTATAGCAGACAATATTCACTCTCTCATAGACTGAGTAATTTAGAATACGGTGTTTCATTCTTCGAACAAGACGTCTTTGACAAAATCACGTATGTCACCATTGATCCAGACCTCTTTACAAGTAGCTATCAAAATATTTCTGGCAAAACAAAATCTAGAGGAACGACCTATCATATCAAAGCATCTCAACTGCCGTATCTATCCTATTTACAACTAGGATACACACACACCAATTCAAAAAATCCAAACGGAACACCATCGCTCAGAATTCCAAAAGACGAGATCTCTCTCTCAGGCGTCATTCCAATAGGAAAATTAACAGCCGGAGTTACGCTTAGATACAGAGGCGAAATTCAAGATACGACCACTAAAAGAGCAAAAGAATACACAGTTATCGACTCGAATATAACCTACGAAATCTCCTCAAGTCTGCGCGCCAATATGACTATTTATAATCTCCAAGATAATAAGTATTCGCCATTAAATAACTACCAAGTACCAGGTAGAGAAATTCTTGTAGGAGTTACTCATTCGTTTTAAGAAGTTCCAGAGCCCTTATTCAATAACAAATCTTCCATAAGCGCATTCAAATCCGCATCTAACGCATGACGTTTTAAATCGGCTAAAGAGCAATAATCTAAAGCCCGTTCATGCGTGGATGCCAAAATGACAAGCGGGGCACATCCCGCTAAAAAAGCTTCATGCCAGCGAGACGCACACAAACACCAGCGATCCCCAGGCTTCAACCCCGGAAATCCAAACATCATATTCGGCGTCGACAAATCATTTCCCGCAGCTTTCGAAAACACTAAGAAATCTTCCGTCGCTTCAATACACACCGCATGCACACCCAAATCATCCGGCCCCACCTGACACGATCCCGTACGATAAAACCCCGTCACAGGATCCATACAACAGGAAACCAACGTAGTGCCCAAACAATTCACCTCAGAACCCATATTCACTTCTAAACCTTATCACAAAATTAGTGACCCGTCTCATAGACCCACGCGCCATTAAATCGACTAAATCGAGACCGTTCATGAAGCAGTTTATGCCCATCAAAATCTTGATAGTGCGCAACAAATTCAACCGTATTTTCTCTCGCATCCAGAATTTCCAACTTATCCCAAGACCTTACCTCTAACATCCAGGCAGCAATCTGTGCGCCATCACCAGCTTTTAAATAATTAGGATGCGTCGTTCGAATTAAATAATCAATTGCTCCTGTTGCAAACGCACTATACCGAGATCGCATCAGCGCTTCAGCCGTCTCCGGCAAACAATCACCGGAGATAAAAGTTCCACAACACTCTGCAAATATTTTTTTGGAGTTACAGGGACAAATAAGGCCAACTTGCCATCTAGTCATATTCTAAGTATAATCCAACACTTTGCACTTTACCTATATAGAAACTCTCTTTAACTAAGGACGTCGTATGAAACTCAAGAAAATTAGAAATGTCGCCATTATCGCCCACGTTGACCACGGAAAAACCACAATGGTAGATATGCTATTCAAACAAACCGGTACATTTCGCGAAAATCAACATGTTGAAGAGCGCCTCATGGATTCCATGGATTTAGAAAAAGAACGCGGCATCACCATCATGGCCAAAAACGGTTCATGTATTTATAAAGATTATCTTGTCAATATTGTTGATACTCCTGGACACGCCGATTTCGGTGGCGAAGTAGAACGCGTACTTAACATGGCAGACGGCGCCGTCTTCTTAGTAGATGCAGCTGAAGGACCTATGCCACAATCTTACTTTGTACTCAAAAAAGCAGTTGCAAGAAACATTCCTGTTATCGTAGTTGTAAATAAAATTGATAAGCCAGCGGCCAGATGTGATTGGGCAATCGACCAAGTCTTCGACCTTCTCGTAACACTTAACGCTCCAGATCATATTTTGGATTTCCCAGTACTTTATGCATCAGCAAAACAAGGTTTTGCCAAACATAAATTGGAAGATCCAGATATCGACATGAGCCCTCTTTTTGATACTATTATCGAACGCGTTCCGCATCCAAAGGGAAGCCCTGACGAACCACTTCAATTACTTGTAAGTACCCTAAGCTACTCCGCCTTTTTAGGTCGTCTAGCTATCGGAAAATTAACTTCAGGTAAAATCAAAATCAACCAAAACGTCGCCATCGCAAAAGGGGTAGAAGACACCGCCCCAAGACAAGGCCGTATTACTAAAATCTACAAATACAAAGCAAACAAACAAGAAGAGGCAACAGAAGCAGAAGTGGGCGAAATCATTGCCATTGCCGGAATCGAAGATATTCGTGTGGGTGAAACCATTACAGATATCGCCAATCCAAATCCACTTCCATTTATCCCAGTAGATCCACCTACTATTTCAATGAACTTTCTTCCGAACGATTCTCCATTTGCAGGAAAAGAAGGCGAGTTCGTTACTTCACGCCACTTAAAAGAACGTCTACAACGCGAAATTCTTTCCGATGTTGCTTTGAACGTTGAAGAACTTGTTACGTCTTCTGGATACAAAGTCTCAGGGCGTGGAGAACTTCACTTATCTATTTTAATTGAAAAAATGCGTCGTGAAGGATACGAGTTTCAAGTGTCACGTCCCAACGTTATTTTCAAAGAAGTAGATGGTAAAAAATTAGAACCTTTTGAAGAATTAACTATTGATGTGGGTGAAGAATCCATGGGAACCATCATCGAAAGTTTAGGAACAAGAAAAGGACAACTTCTTGAAATGTCTCAAGAAAATGGACTGGCACGTCTTAAGTATAAAATCCCAACACGTGGTATTTTGGGATATTTATCAGAATTTATGACCCAGTCAAAAGGCTTGGGCGTTATGAACTCTGTTTTCTTGGAATATGCACCCTTCTCAGGCGAAATTAAAACACGTAAAAATGGTGTTCTGATCTCCTGCGAAAATTGCACCACAGTGGCCTATGCACTAGATAACCTTCAGGAACGCGGCAAGCTCTTCATGGGCGCAGGCGTTACTGTTTATGAAGGGCAAATTATCGGAGAATGCAGCCGCGAAGATGACATGACTGTTAACCCAGCAAAAAGCAAAAAACTCACCAATATGCGCGCTTCTGGATCTGATGATGCTGTTATGCTCATCCCAGCAACGCAACTGAGTCTCGAGCAATGTATGGCGTTTATTACAGATCAAGAATTAGTAGAACTCACACCGAAAGCCATTCGCTTACGGAAAGTGAATCTTAAAGAAAACGACCGTAAGCGTGGGGTAAGGAATTAATTGCGAACCTCCTGCCTCTCGTTTCTTTATCGTCGTATTCGTCACCTTGTTATTACTCAAACGAAAGATTTAGAACAAGCAATTGAAATAGGGGATAAGTGGCTACAGCGCTTATACCCTGTTTTCAAATCCATTGCCTTCCAATTTAAAATTCCAAAATCCCTAGAAACCAAACTCTACGACCTCACCTTTTCATCCCCACTCACCATTGCATCGTTCAAAGATGACTGGACCGTATTTCGCATCTGGCTCGACATGGGCATGGGCGGAGGAACGTTCAAGACCATCATGACCCATCCCAGAAACGGAAACCCAAAACCAAGAATCATCGAAACAGAAGTAGACGGTAAAAAATGTTTAATCAATGCCATGGGGCTTCCAGGAAAAGGCGTTTCAGGTCTCATTGACTATCTCCAAAAACAAGATCTTACCACGATTAAAAAACCCATCGGTTTTAGCGTGGGAGGCAATAGCGTCACTGATTATTTGCAGAATCTAAACAGACTAGATGCCTTTCTTGCCAAGAAAAATATCCCTTTTTATTTAGAAATTAATGTTAGCTGTCCCAACACCCCAGATGGCCAAGACATGATTAAACATCCCGACCTATTAGAAACACTTTTAGAAGATTTTCGCCGTACAAGTACAACTATCTTAGGTATCAAACTCTCGCCAGATCAAAACAACGAAGATCTAATCGAATTTGCAACGATCATCAAACAAATTCCAAGAACCTATATCAATATTGGCAATACAACATTCAGAAAAACAACTGAACTCTCTATCGGTGGCGGCGGCCTCAGTGGCCCTGCGCTATTTGAACGCACACTTGAAATGACACAGTTACTAAGCCCTATTGGCGTACCGCTGATTGCAACTGGCGGGGTCTCTTCAGTAGACAACGTTAATCTGCTTCTAAAGAACGGCGCAACATTGGTTGGCCTAGCAACCCAGTTGGTATTAGACCCTTATCAAATTCCTAAAATAAATAACAAGTTGGTGAAGAATGTCGATTTGGAAAAAAGAAAATAGTTTAGCCGAACTCAATGAGACCTGTAAAAATACAGTCGCCGAGCACTTAGGAATTGTTTTTACAGAGATCGGGCCTAACTTCCTCATCGCGAGTATGCCCGTGGACCAACGTACCATCCAGCCTGCTGGTATTTTAAGTGGTGGCGCAACTCTAGCTTTAGCAGAAACCGTTGGAAGTGTTGCAGGCATTATGTCCGTAGACAACGAAACAACATGTGTTGGCTTAGACATGAACGCTAATCATTTGCACTCGATTAAAGAAGGCTTTGTATTTGCCAAAGCGAGTCCATTTCATATCGGGAAAATGACACAAGTTTGGCAAATAAAAGTAAATGGAGCAGACGGAAAATTAATTTCTATCTGCAGACTTACGTTGGCTAATTTAGCGATTTAAAATCGCGTCTACGCTCAATTTCCCAGCACCATAAAAAACCAAAATTCCAAACATAACCAAGTAATTCCACTCTTGTAAGCCAAAAATATCCCATATGCGCTGCACCTCAACCAACTGCGCAGTGATAATAGCTACAACCATCGTTGAAGCGAGTAACGCAGCAAACAAACGTGTACCTAAACCTAGAATTAGCGCAATACCACCAACAAATTCTAGAGAAGAAATAAATAGTGCGTTGTAGTGAGGAAACGGTATTCCTAGAGATTCAAAAAACATCGTTACATCTGGTAAATGATGTAGTTTAGCCCAGCCTGTCTGGATAAATATAACAGCCAATGTCAAACGCAATAAAAATACCCAACTATCTGTACCTTTATTTAATAAACCGATTATTTTTTTGATCATGACACTCACAATATCTCTCCTTCGGGTTTTTGACACAATAATCCGTATTGTATACAGAAAGCAAACAACGCTTCAATCTCTTTCGTATGCAATGCCGTTGTAACGTGATCAAACGCAATATCTAACGACGTCCCATTTTGAATTTTTTCTAACAAATCTTTGAAAACTCTAGGTATCATTTTTTCGTTTACTTTTGCATCATGTCGATAGATCATGCGAAATTGTTTTTTATAAGTTACTAGTTGTACATGATGTTGAAATTGTAGGACGGTTTTCATTAAATCATCTTCAGAAAAAAGAGACGGATCCAACAATGGGAATTGAGGCGCAAAAAAACACCACGCTCTGGCCCACTCATAATCAGCAGTCTCCAAAACAATTTTTCTGTTTTTTTTCTGATATGTATTTCTCAAATAATCCGAAAAACGATCGCCCACATAAAACAAACTAAAATGTTTTGAGCGATAGGTCTGCAGGTATTGCTCAGCTAATTCATATAAAACGTCTTCACCTAAATAAGCTTGTAGAATTGGAAAATCTTCGATCAAAGCGTCTAAAATTCTTGCCCAATAATCATCAGCATAAATGTCCAAGCGTTCAGCCGGTGTCAGCATCTTCGATGGTTTGATATGAACAGCTGCATCTAAATTTTTGTGGATAATAGACGCCGTTATCTCTGCCTGGATTTGAGCCAGAAAGGTTGGTGGTGTAGGGCTAGATGACATGTGTTTTCATTACATCATCATAAATAGATTTTGCATAAGCAAGTTCCGAAAGTAGATCGGGTAGCGGAGGAATATGCTCATCCCGCTCTAACATGAGTGACACCTTATCAAAAAGCGGAATGGTCTTTCGATACAAGTCCCAAACATCCTGTTGAATCTCATGATCATGCGTATCCAAAATATACTTATCTTTAACATCATGGCCTGCAATATGATACTGAACCACACGATCTTTAGGCATAGCACGCATATAATCCATAGGATCAAAATGGTGATTTTGTGAAGAAACAAAGACATTGTTTACATCTAATAAAATACCGCAATCTGCAGTTTCAACAATCTCTGTCAAAAAATCCCATTCGGTCATGACTGAAGTTTCAAACTCCAAGTAACTAGAAACATTTTCTAAAATAAAGGGTTTCTCAATATAATCTTGCACAATACGTACGCGATCACCAACATACTTTGCGACATCGGATGTGTAAGGAAGCGGCATTAAATTATGAAGATTGGTTCCGCCAGAAGATCCCCAACAAAGGTGATCTGAAAACCATGGGGCATCTAGTTTGTGAACCAACTTTTTAAGTCGTTTTAAATACGCCATATCAAGGGAATCAGAACTTCCAATAGAAAGTGAAACACCATGCGGAAGTACACGATATTTTTCCATGATTTGGTCTAGGTAATATATGGGGCGAGCAGACTCTAAAAGGAAATTTTCAGAAATAATTTCTAGCCAGTCTACTTCTGGCGAAGACGTAATAAAGTCTTCGAAATGAACTGTGCGAAGTCCAAGGCCAAAACCTAAATAGGGGAGGGATGCAAATTTTGATGTCATGTTATTTATGTCCAAAAAAAATGGTGGAACCGAAATTCCACCATTCTATTTAATAAGCGACTAAAAAGTTAATTTAGTGAGCTTTTTTTTCTGAAGATTTGCAAGTAGCTTTAGATTTGCATCCAGATTTACCTTTGCAAGAAGCTTCTTTTGCTGCTGCGTTTGCAGTTGAAACTGCTGCTGCTTTTTTAGCTTTTTTAGCATGTTTTTTTACTGCTTTTTTTGTAGTAGTTGTAGTTGCTGGTGCGTCTGCTTTAACTTCTTCAGCGAATGTTCCTACAGCTAGGTTTGCAACAAATAGACCTGCTACTGCTGCTGTTAATAGTGCTTTCTTATTCATAATAATAACTCCTTTGGTTTTTTGTAATTTGAGCTTAAAAATAAACTCTTTTCAAAAAGAGTAACATGAAAAAATAGGTCGATCAAATTAAATTTCCATGTTTAAATTAATAATATGAGCAGTCAATCAATTCCCATACAATCAAATGTAGAAACCTATCTAGAACCTTTTTTTACAGATTTAAAACGAATCTGGTATGAAAACAATGGGGGTCCAGGCATAGAAGAAATTCTACTGAAGAAAACAAAAGATCTTCAAGATGGAACGCAAGCTGGTATCTTTTTAATAGACAATAATATTCCTAAAGGTATGGCCTGGATGGAACCAACTGGCGAACATTACGGCAGCATGTTGCTCCATGTTTTGGATAAAAATTATGAACAGGATTTAGTGAAAGCATATCTAGCGAGTGGGGCAAGTGACACACGACTCCTGGAGCTCATTACATTTCATAAAGAAAATAATTATTCTCAGTATCTACAAGAGGAAGGGCTTCACGTTCTTCCGCGCAAGAGAATGGCCCTATACCTAGATCAATGGCAAGAAAAAAACGATAGCAACGACAAAATAACGGTGACACGCTTAACCAAAGAAGAAGCCGCAATGACGTCTGAATTAAGTAATAAAGCCCATGCCATCAGCGGTGATCAGGTTCTCTCTCTTGATATGTCCGTTTTTGAACATCGCTATAAATTAGAGACCTCTCTATATGAAGGAAAACATGGTCATCTTGTAGAACCCGCAACATTACTTCTGTCTTACGAAAATCAGCCCGTAGGTATTTGCAGTGTCGTAGAAGTTAACTGCTGGGGCTTTGAGAAAGCAGCTTGGATATTTGACATGTGTATCCACCCAGATTTTCACGGAAAAGGTCTAGGGAAATTTCTCTTTCACAAAACACTTGATGCCTTAAAAGACATGCAATACCCCATCGTTGGATTGGCAGTGACTGAGGGAAATACCCATGCAGAGCACCTTTATGAAACCTGTGGATTTTTTTGGGTCGAAAATTTTTCGGAATTCGGATATCCTATTCAGTCATGATTACTACGATATCTGTTCCCGCTGCACCAGGTGAAATCCTAGATAAATTAACCATCCTAGATATTAAGTCAGAACGAATTTCTGATGAAATCAAGCTGGCAAATATTCGTCTAGAACAAGATCTCTTAAACCAAATTGTAAAACAGGATATTCCCGCCTCTCCACATTTATCAGCACTTATAAAAACACTTAAAACGATTAACGAAGAACTCTGGGACATCGAAGACGATATACGCGATTGCGAGCGCAACAAAAACTTTGATGATCAGTTCGTAAAGCTTGCCCGCGCCGTATACCACACCAATGACAAACGTTGCGACGTAAAACGAGAAATCAATCAGTATCTAGGATCTCAAATCATCGAAGAAAAATCTTATCAGGCCTATTAAATTTTCATGAATACGCGCCTCACCAAACACCTGCAAAAACCCGGCGCCAAAATTTTAATTCAACGTGCAGATCGCTTAGGCGACATGGTGCTCGCACTCCCCGTTATCGAAGCCCTTAAAAAGCAGTATCCTGACTTACGCATTCATGTACTAGCCTCAGCCATTAATGTGCCACTTTTGGACATGCATCCTCTTGTAGAAAAAGTCATTCTAGTTTCGTGGGTAGACAATCAGAAAGTATCAAATAAAAAAGAGTTAATTCAACAATTGCGCCAAGAAAAATACACAGCCTACCTCTCGCTCTGGAACCATCCCTACATGGCCTACCTCGGATGGCGCGCTAACATACCAATCCGAATTGGAAACGCAACGAGCCTACTCTTTCTGACCCATAAAATTAAACAATACGGACACGATATTACACATCATCAAATCGATCAAAATTTACGACTCCTACAAGACTTAATTCCAGAAAATAACACCATTACAAGAAAACTTTATCCAGATCCAACATGGGAAGAAGCTGTTTATAAAGAATATGTAGGGTTTAAAGATCCCAGTAAAAAAACAGTCTTCATTTTTTGCGGCACAGGAGGATCTAGCCATCCTATTCCCGAGAACGCCATCTTAGGACTGATCCAGAAGTTATCAGATACCCAACAAGTGGTGCTCTATTACAGTGAACTTAAAATGGAAAGCCCTCTCCCAAGTCTCGATTTGCCCCATGTACTTAACATCACCAGACGACTAGATTTTCCCGAATTCATTTCCTGGATTAACCAGTGTGACTACTATATTGGCGCAGATACAGGCCCAACACACATCGCATCATTTTTAAACAAACCCGTCTTATTTTTCACCCCCAAAAAAAATCAATTTCCTGCCAGGTGGGCTCCCTGCTCCGACTATTTTAAAATCCTCAGAGAAGACATACAGTGCCATGCCCCCTGTCTTTCGATCTGTAGTGATAGGAAATTCTGTGCGAGGTTAGAATCAGAACAGTTAATAAATGCCTATTTCGAACTAATAAACCAAGTGTCACTCCAGGAATCTTTTAGTCCAAGCAAAAGAAAATACGAACACCTACGTCACACCTTTCGCATTGCCTATATTGTGCGTACACGCACAGAATACGATGCTGCAATGTCAACTATAGAAACGCTCCAAGAAAAAAACGTTCTTCTGTTTCCAGTCTTTTACTCCAAAAATCCATGGGCCAGTTTAAAACGTATACTGACTTTAGTAATGCGCCGTAATATCACGGTCATCCATGGAGAACTCCCATTCTTGATTATATGGGCCATTCGTTTTTATATGGGAACAATTAAGCAATATGTCGCACCGGTCCATGTTGCGTACCCATTACATGAGTATCTTAAAGACACTGATTTAATTGATCTTTATCACGACGCCTGGAAAAAAACGCGATGAACATACTCGTCATTCGGCCGGACGCTATCGGGGATGTCATTCTCACCCTGCCACTTATATCAGCACTAAGACAACTCCATCCACATTCAGAAATTACGCTATTAGCCCAAAGCTACATGAAAGATCTAGATCTCCCAATAGACGCACTCATCTCTGCCCCAAAGCACAAATCCTATAGTCTAGACACGTTCCTAAAAACACGTGCACTCCTCAAAAAAGAAAGATTCGATCGCGTTATTCTGCCGTACCTAGACCTTTACTATGCACTCCTCGTGTGGTCCCTCAGAATTCCCGTAAGAATCGGTGATAAAAATCAGGTAATCCCGTCTCTTTTTCTAAACAGAAGCATCAAACTTAACTACCGAAATATCTGCAAACACGTGGTAGAACAAAATTTAGCACTGGTTAATTTTACATCTGCGCCCAAAGTTAGTTTATCAGAAGCTGATGACGCCCTAGTGAACCAGCACCTTTCAGAGCAAGGCTGGAAGGGCGAACCTCTGATCGTTATTCAACCCTGCACAGGCGGCAGTGACCAATCCTGGCCATGGAAACATTACGTCGCACTCATCAGAGAAATCCACTTACGTCATCCTCACCATATTGTACTCACTGGGGCAGGGGAGAATGAAGAGCGCATCATGGATATGATTGATACGGGCTGTAGCAGACCTTGTTATCGTATCTCTGGATTTGGAACTCTGGGCCTTTTGAAATCTGTTTTAAAAAAAGCAGAATTAATTATTGGCACCAACACAGGCCCTCTGCACCTAGCCGCACTTCTCAAAACGCCTGTTCTGTCTTTATTTTTATCGCCAAAAATTAAGCCTCTTCAATGGGCACCATGGAAAACCAGACACATTTGTTGTCGTCAAAGCCGAGTGGATCTACTCACAATTGAATCCGTAACGCACGCAGTGAATGCCATTCTAAGTCCACAAACTGTTTTAGATGAAACAACCATGTGGCAACACGATTTTGCAAAATCAAACAGCGTGCTATTTTCTATTTCCTCAGAACAAGATTGCAGATACTTCAAATCACTGATTCCATTTTACAAAGAAATAGATCTACAGGTTATTGTCATCGATGCCAATAGACGACTAAAAAACTGGGATAAAATTCCGGTGTACGCTATTTCAAAATGGAACCTATTCAAGCTCTTTAAGCTTATTTTCAAATATGATGTCACCGTCATACATGCCCCGTCTTCAAGACTCTCAATTTTCTGGTCAATAGTACGCCACATTGCCGCGCTAAAACTTTATGTTCCGCCTATTGTTGTTACACACGCTAAACCACTAGAAACATCCGAGGCACTCGTCTCACTTTATTGTCATGCATTTGAAAAAGGATAATTGAAATGTCAAAAATTTCCGTCGTATTAGGCACACTTAATCAGTGCGATAAATTAGAAAAAGTCTTAGTCTCATTCGAAACGCAGTCACTGTCCCCCGATGACTACGAAGTCATTGTTGTCGACTCTACTTCTTCTGATGGTACTGCAAATTTCTTGAAGACTTATAAACCGGCCTATCATTTTCAGTATCGTATCCAAGAAAACCAAGGAAAAGCTGCGGCCCGAAACAGAGGCGTTGAAATGGCTACCTCACCCATTATCATGGTCACAGACGCAGACATGATTGCACACCCCAATCTCCTTAAAACACATTTAGACGCACAAGAACATGCCAAAGAACCGTCCAGCTTTGAAGGTCTCACCTACAATATGGAAAATTACGATTGGCCGCCAAACCTCGAAACACTCTCTCCCTACATCCAAAAAAACTACGACGATCACGCCAAGTTAGGTTGGTATTATTTCTTAACAGGCAACATCTCATTCCCAAAATCACTCTTCCAAAAAATGGGCCCCTTTGATGAAGCCTTCAAAGGATATGGTTGGGAAGATTTAGAACTAGGTTATCGTTTTTTCAAAGCTAAGATTCCACACTACTATCTCAAGGAAGCCATTAACTATCACTATCACGTTTTAGATAAAACCGAAGAAATAGCCCGAAACTATCACAAAGGGAAATCAGCCCGACTCTTCCTCAAAAAACATCCTGAGCTCAAATGGTTTCTCGGCCTCAATCCACTCTCTGTGTTTGTCTTTAATCATATTTCAGAAGACGGCATCATCATCAAATTTTTTACGAAATGGTTAAAAAACCCAGAAGCCTCGATACAAAAAAAGTTCGCCATATGGTTTCTAGGTGAATATAGCTATTTATCTGGAATACTTAGTATAAAGAACTAGGATTTTGGGGGATCCGAAAAGTAGTTTATAGTTAAAAAGTGAATTTGTCCTGACATGAAGATCTCCACTTTGAGTTAATATTTCTATAAACGAACTCTAATTGAGTATGTAAGTGTGGTCAATAATAAGTATTGAACGTCATATAATATTGATATACTATAAATAAATGACATACAATCACAAGGCGACGACACTCAAGATAACCGAAATAGAACATTGCGATCGCCCAAGAGAAAAGCTAAGAGACAAAGGAGCTCTCGCTCTTTGCGACGAAGAATTACTCGCTATCTTACTTGGCAGTGGCTCTGCTACACAGGATGTTCTCAGTCTATCCAAAGCCATCCTAAACCAACTCACGCCCGACTCCCCCATCCCTAAGTTTGAAACCCTATGCAAAATATCAGGTATTGGCCCAGCAAAAGCATCTGTCATACTTTCCGCAATAGAATTTGGACGACGTCGAACACAAGAATCCAGCATCAAAATTCTCACCCCAAAAGACATTTACGGCATCGTCATGCCATATGCCAACCACAAGCAAGAACACTTCATCGTTATCTCACTAAACGGCGCCCAAGAAGTCATCGCCATTCGCGTCATTTCCGTCGGCCTCGTCAACCAAACCCAAGTCCACCCAAGAGAAGTCTTCGCAGATCCTCTCACCGACCGCGCGTCTAGTATCGTAGTCGCCCACAACCATCCCTCGGGATCACTCGCGCTAAGCCCAGAAGATCATGCAGTCACACAAAAATTAATAGACGCCGGAAAAATATTGGGCATTCCATTGTTGGATCATATTATTTTCAGCTCAAAAGGGTTTTATAGTTTTACGGAAGAAAAATTCAAAAACAATGTCTGAATCAGGATTTTTAGGATTTATGGATGGACTGGATGAAAAGGCATGAGCTTGGATGATATTACGTTTAGAATAAATGGGTGTGCTATGAAGGTGCATAATGTTTTGGGGAATGGGTTTCAGGAAGTGATTTATCAGAGGTGCTTGGCAATTGAAATGGAAAGAGCCCGGTTAAATTTTGGGCGTGAAGTGGAACAGATAATATATTATGAAGGGGCACAAGTAGGAACACGCAGAGCAGATTTTATCGTAGAAAGTCGAATTGTAGTTGAGCTGAAAGCTTCGGTTAATTTGCAAGATGTCCATTTAGCCCAAGCAAAGAATTATGTAGCAGCCTATGATTTCCCCATTGGCTTATTAATCAATTTCGGAGCAACACGCTTACAATTCAAAAAAGTCTTCAATCCTACTTATCCTAAAATCCAGTAAAGCCCTTAATCCGGCTCATTCTAAAATCCAATAAAGCTATTAATCCTGTTCATCCTAAAATCCAGTAAATCCTGATTCAGACAAAGTATGCAGAAACATGAGTGAAACAGATAAACTAAATGTCTGAATCAGGATTTTTGGACGTACAAGATGAATGGCAAAAGGCATGAGCTTGTATTCTTGTCGTTTTTTTTTGAAAAATTCCAACGCATCCGCTATCATCTTTTTATATGAATCTCTCATCCCAAGAACTATCGCAAATTGAGACCCTTTTAGATCGGAAACCCACCCTCGTCGAAACCTACATTTTTGACACCATGTGGTCCGAACATTGCTCTTATAAAAGCACAAAAGACACTCTCAAAGAGTTTCTGCCCACAAAAGGCTCAGAAGTGGCTCTAGGTATTGGCGAAGATTCTGGCATCATCAGATTTACTAAACATAATGGCAAACAGTATTGCATCGCCATTTCACACGAATCTCATAACCATCCCTCACAAATCCTACCCGTAGAAGGAGCAGCAACCGGAGTAGGGGGCGTTGTTCGTGATGTCTATTGTATGGGAGCTGATGTCATTGGCGTCTTAAATTCTTTACACTTCGGAATCAACAAAGACAACCAATCTCCTCTGGTAGATGAAATCGCAGAAAACGTGGTTTTAGGCGTATCAGATTATGCCAATCCACTGGGCGTTCCCGTCCTCGGCGGCGAAACGCTCTATCACCCGTCTTACAACGACAACTGCCTCGTCAATGTTGCAGCATTGGGTCTTCTTGACGAAGCCAAAATCATTCACAGCTTCGTCCCAAAAGAAGCAGAGCACGAACCCTACGATGTTATTCTTATCGGAAAATCTACAGACGCCACCGGATTTGGAGGCGCGAGTTTTTCTTCAGCCACATTAGATAAAAACGATCAAGCCACCAATATCGGCGCGGTTCAAGTTCACGATCCATTTTTAAAGCGCGTTATCGTAGAAGCTTTAAAAGTATTATTCAAAACGATAGACGACCAAAAAATATCTGTCGGATTCAAAGACTTAGGCGCTGGCGGCATTTCCTGTGCAGCTTCTGAAATTGCAGTCGGTGGAGGCTTCGGTGTCGACGTCAATTTAGACCACGTCAATGTCGCTGTAGACAATCTTTTACCAGAAGTCATCGCCTGTTCAGAAACCCAAGA
>CAMDGG010000009.1 GCA_945898045.1 bacterium UBP8_UBA817 | reverse complement strand
ACTTATATTCACCTCATGTACCCATCTTAGGCTTTTCTGAGGCTCTGTTTACAAAATTCTCCCTAGTCTTCTCCAAAATTCTTTTCGGACGAGGTCTATGTCAGCCTATTACAAAAATTTGGATTGGCTTTGTGGGACGGGCTCTTTATTGTCTTTATCGTTAATAAGAGAATTAATAGGCCTTTGGCAAGCAAATAAAGCCATACAAAATGTATATAGAACAAAAAAAGAAAAAACCCTTTTAATTTCTAACATACCGCAAGTGTGCCCACTTTTTAACAATTTGAAACTATATAATTGCTACAAACTTTGGCTTGTCCTTAACAGACTTTGCGAAATCAAATCGTCTTTTCTACTATCGTACGTTAGAATTCGTGGCTTATACGAACTGTAGGTTGCGGACGCTGACGATGCCTTGAATTTTTTTGAGGTTTTGGATGATGTCATCGGAGATGGTGTCGTTGACGTCTACTAAAGTACAAGCGTAATCACCGCGGCTTTTGTTGACCATTTCTGATATATTTATTTTGTGTTCGGCTAATATAGTAGTAATTTGGCCGACCATGTTGGGGATGTTTTGATTGATGATGCAGAGTCGGTTGTTGCTGCTGCGTTCGAGGACGCAATCTGGGAAATTGACGGCGTTGACGATGTTGCCGGTTTGTAGATAATTTTGGAGTTGTTCAACAACCATCACGGCGCAGTTGGTTTCTGCTTCTTCTGTGGAGGCGCCAAGATGGGGAATGGAAATGGCGTTGGGGTGTGCGAGCAGCTTTTCTGTTGGAAAATCGTTGACGTAGAGTGATAGGCGGCCACTGTCTAGGGCTGCGATGACGTCGTCTTCGTTGACGACTTCGGCTCTCGAGAAGTTGAGTAGGACTGAGCCCTTTTTAAAATGAGTTATCGTTTCTTTGCTGATGAAGGCTTTGGTTTTGTCGGTTAGGGGCATGTGTATGCTGACGAAATCGACGTTACTAAGCATTTTATTGAGGTCTTCAGCGCGTTTAACTTCGCTAGAAAGTTCCCATGCACGACTAACTGAGATGAAGGGATCGTATCCTTCTACTCTGAGACCTAATTTTAGGGCGTCATTGGCGACCATCATACCGATGGCACCAAGACCGACGACACCGAGGCGTTTACCACGAAGTTCGCAGCCTTGAAAAAGAGCTTTATTTTTTTCAACAAGCGCAGGTATTTGATCCCCTTGCCCTTTTAAGGATTCAGTGTATTTAATAGCCGGAACGATTTGGCGTGCAGATAAAAAGAGTGCGCCTAGGACTAGTTCTTTTACTGCGTTTGCATTGGCGCCAGGTGTATTAAATACGACGATGCCTTTTTCGGAGCATTTATCGACGGGTATATTATTGACGCCGGCACCTGCGCGACCAATGGCTAGAAGCGGTGCATCTAGTGGTTCGGCGTGAAGGTTTTGGCTGCGCAACAAAATAGCGTCTGGTCCCTCAAGATCAGGCCCAAATGTACACAGGGCTGGATTAAATATGGCCAGCCCTTCTTTAGCAATTTTATTATAAACTTTAATTCTATACATCGGATTAACGTTTTCTGAACTGGAAGCCTTTCCTTGCTTTTTTGCATCCATATTTCTTCCGCTCTTTAACTCTTGCATCACGTGTTAGAAGACCTTCTTCTCTGAGGGCTTTTCTGAAAGTTTCATTCATTTCTAGGATGGCTCTAGCAATACCCAATTGGCAAGCATGTGCTTGACCAACAATTCCGCCACCATTTGTTGAAATTTTAATGTCGTATTTGCCTTCAAGTCCTGTAATTTTCATTGGCTTTAATACAACACTGCTTAAGGAAGGTTTGTTCATAACTTCTGAATAGTCCCGGTCGTTTAAAACGATGTTTCCTTTACCTTTGAATACCCATACTTTTGCAATGGCATTCTTTCTTTTTCCTGTTCCGTAAAAAAACTCAGGGGCTACTTTTAATAACGCCGCTTTTGATTTTTTAGGTTTTACAGAAGCATCACTGCTTTTAACAGCTTTTACTGTTTTCACTTCTACTGCTTCTGATTTAGTCGCTGCAGGTTTTACTGTTTTAGTTTTAGGTGTTTCTTTTTTTACTGGCATTTACTCTTGCTCCTTGGTGTTAAGAGATCTTAAGTGCTACGGGATTTTGTGCTTCATGTGGATGTGCAGGCCCGTTGTAAACTTTTAATTTTGTAAGCATTTGACGACCTAAACGATTGTGAGGAAGCATGCCTTTAACTGCAGCCATAATCACGCGTGTGGCATCTTTCTTGATTTGGTCTTCAAATGCGATTGAAGTCAATCCACCAGGGTAACCTGAGTGGCGGTGATACATTTTCACTTCTTTCTTTTTACCGGTTAAGTTTACTTTTTCTGCGTTGGTTACAACGACAAAATCACCCATATCTACAGAAGGTGTGTAGGTGGGTTTGTGCTTGCCTCTTAGGATACTTGCAACAGTAGTGGCAAGGCGACCTAGGATTAGGCTATCTGCGTCTAAATGGTGCCAACCGGGATTGATGTCAGTTGGTTTTGCGTAAAATGATTTTTGTTGTTTCATTATATTCTCCTACTTAATAAGTCACATTTACTAGGCAAAGACCTTGAGGCTTTGCTGTGGTGTATCTATATACTTTGTACTCTTCCGTTAAAAACTTTTTAAAGTTTTCGACCGTTTGATTCCCTTTTAAGACTTCAAAAATTGCCCCCATGATGTTTCTAACCATCCGGTATAAAAAACTATTTCCAATAAATTTTGCTTCAAACACATCGTAGTGATGGTCGTCATATAAAGAGGTTAGTGTTTTTTTATGTAAAGAAAACTGTAAAATGTTTCGCGTTGTTGATTTCATCTTGGATCCACTGTTTTGAAAATGTTTAAAATCATGTGTTCCTACTAGGATGGGTGCAAATTCTGAAAGTAGGGATTCGTCTACTGAAAAAAAAATTTTTGTTATAAAATCTTGCATATAAAAAGGGATGTTTCCTTTTGAGAAAATAAACCTATATTCTCTACTTGTTGCTGATTTCCTGGCATCAAAAGATAAGGGCATTTTCTCTACTGATTTAACTTGAATATCATCTGGCAATAACTGATTTAGCCGTTTTACGATGCCGTATTCCGGGATATTGATTTTGGCTTTGTAACTGCATACTTGTCCATCTGCATGCACACCAGCATCGGTTCTCCCAGCCATCATAATGGCTATTTCAGTTTGATAAAGCGTACTTAAGGCCTTTATCACCTCTTCTGCTACGGTGCGTTCTCCCTGTTTTTGCAGTTGAGAACCAGAAAAGTGTTTACCGTTATAACAAAGAACTAGCTTGTGTTTAGTCAACAAGCTCAAGTATAGACACAGGTGCTGCATCGCCTAGGCGAAATCCTGCTTTTATAACACGTGTATATCCACCGTTGCGGTTTTCGAAACGGGGAGCAATCTCTGTAAACAATAGTTTAATGATTGTTTTATCAGGGAGAACTTTAAGCGCTTGGCGACGATCGTGAAGACTGCCACTTTTTCCAAGCGTTATTAATTTGTCAGCCATTTTTCTGGCTTCTTTAGCGCGTGTATCCGTTGTTTGTATACGATTGTGTGTAAAGAGGGAGAGTACCAAAGATTTGAGAAGCGCAATGCGCTGGTCTGTGGGTTTCCCTAATTTGCGATTTCCGTTCTGGTGTCTCATCGTTGACTTCCTTTATCCCTTTAGTACTAAGCTAAATTGTTTTAGCTTCGCATTGATTTCATCTGCGCTTTTTTTACCAAAGTTTTTAATTTGTGTTAATTCTGACAAATCTTTGTCAATCAATTCGGAAACTGTTTCAATACCGGCTCTTTTTAAACAGTTTGATGACCGTGCTGAAAGCTCAAGATCATCAATTGTTAAGTTGAGGGGTGAAGCAGCTTCTTTATCTGAAACAACATTGGCACGAACACTTTCTGCTGAAGCAGGTTTTTCGTTAAGCGTTTCAAACAATTGGAACTTATTAACCAAAATTGCAGATGCTTCTTGAACAGCATCCTCTGCTGATAAGCTTCCGTTAGACCATACTTCTAGAGTAAGGCTATCGTAGTCTAGCTCTTCTCCTACCCTGATGCTCTCAACCTGATGATTAACGCGTTTTACCGGAGAGAATGAAGCGTCAATAGTGATGGTATTGATTTGCTGGTCGTCCTTTTTATGGGCTTCTGAAGACTCGTATCCAATGCCTTTTTCAAGAGTCATTTCAATAACAAGTTTTCCTTTTTCAGCAACTTCTGCGATGTGCTGATCAGGTGTGATAATTTCAACATCAGAATCACAGATGATATCTTTTGCTGAAACCAGGCCTTTTCCTTTTTGTTCGATGCGTAATTTCTTAGGCTCGTTAGAATGGCATTTAAAAACGATGCTCTTCATGTTGCAGATCACGTCAAAAACGTCTTCAATTACTCCTGGAATAGTAGAAAACTCATGTTGGCATCCTTCGATGACTAGCGATGTAATCGCATGGCCAGAAAGAGAGGACAACAATACTCTACGAAGTGAATTACCTAATGTAACGCCCATGCCTCTCTCTAATGGAGAAACAACGAAACGGCCCATATTTTCATTAACTTGTTCAAACTTTACCCATGGTATTGGCTTAGACACGACATCCTCCTTTAAACTATCTAGAATAAAACTCAACAATAAGTTGTTCTTCAACAGGTGTATCTATTTCTTCTCTTGCTGGGGTGTGTGATAACTTAAATTCTTTAGTTCCTGTATCTACTGTTAACCAGGCTGGGAAGTTATGCTCAGCAATTTTTTTCATAATCGGTTCGAAGAAGGTTGCACTTCCTGTACGGATAGAAAGAACGTTTCCAGGGATTGTAATGATGGATGGAATGTTGACTGGTTTTCCGTTGAGATTGAAGTGGCCATGGCGTACCAATTGGCGCGCTTCTTTACGAGAGGTTGCAAGACCTGCACGGAAAACAACGTTGTCTAATCTTCTTTCAAAGATGGCTAAGAGTAAGTGCCCTGTAATGCCTTTCTGTGTACTTGCTTTTTCAAAGTAGCTTCTGATAGAGCTTTCTGAAACACCATAGAAGAAACGTAGTTTTTGTTTTTCACGCAAACGACGTCCATATTCAGATAGTTTTTTTGCAAATCCAACTGCTCTGTGTCCAGGTGGATAGTTGCGCTTGTCAATTGCGCATTTTGCCGTTTCACAACGACTGCCTTTTAAAAATAGCTTTGTACCGTTACGCCTGCAGATTTTACAGCTAGGCCCTCTATATCTTCCCATCGTCTACCTCCTAGACCCGTCTTCTTTTTCTTGGTCGGCATCCATTATGTGGGATTGGGGTGACATCTTTAATAGACTCAACCTCAAGACCTGCTGCCTGAATTGCCCGAATAGCAGTTTCGCGACCTGCACCCGGACCCTTTACCAATACATGTATGCGTTGCATACCTGCTACTTCAATTGCTTTTTTTGCCGCGGCTTCACCTGCTTGCTGTGCTGCAAACGGGGTTCCTTTTTTCGTGCCTTTAAATCCAACCATTCCGGATGAAAACCAAGAGATGACGTTTCCTTGCTCATCTGCAATAGCAACGATGGTGTTGTTGAATGTTGATTTAATATGCGCAATACCAACGGGGGTATTTTTTTTAACGCGCTTTTTTTTCTTTAATGCCAAAATCTATCCTCCTACTCTACTTCGTTACTTTTTTCTTGCCGGCAACTGCGATACGTTTACCCTTTTTAGTACGGGCATTTGTATGTGTGCGTTGTCCTCTGCAAGGTAATTTCTTACGGTGTCTAGATCCTCTAAAGCTGTTGATTTCACCAAGACGACGAATGTCTTGATTGATTTTCCTTCTTAGGTCGCCTTCGTTAGGATGTTCGTTTACAGCGTCTCTCAATTTAACAATCTCGTCTTCTGAAAGGTCTTTAACGCGTGTATTAAAATCAATCGCGAGTGCGGTCAAAATCTTTTGTGATGTGGTAAGTCCGATGCCGTAAACATAGGTAAGCCCTACTTCAATACGCTTATTCTTTGGTAAATCTATGCCGCTAATTCGTGCCATGGTTGTCCTCCTATCCTTGTCTTTGTTTATGTTTTGGATTGATACAGATAATCATGACGCGACCATGACGTTTGATGGTTTTGCAATCTTTACACATTTTTTTAACTGACGCTCTTACTTTCATTTTCTATTCATCCTACTTTACGCGATATGTGATACGGCCTCTAGACATGTCATATGGAGACAACTCAACTTTAACGGTGTCTCCCAGCAGAACACGTATATAGTGTTTTCTGATTTTTCCAGATATGTGGGCTAGAATTATTTGTCCTGTTTCAAGCTTTACGCGGAATTGCGCATTGGGCAATGATTCAGTAACAACTCCAGACACCTCTATAACTTCACTCTTTTTACTCATTATTTCTCACTCACTTAGCCATTGTCAATATTTCAGGATAGTCTTTTGTAACACAAATAGTGTTTTCATAGTGGGCGGACCACTTTTGATCGCGGGTAATTATAGTCCATTTGTCTGGTAATGTTAAGATATCGTATGTTCCAATATTAATCATTGGTTCAATTGCGAATGTCATTCCTTCTTTTAAGACTAATCCACGATTTGCTTTTCCGAAATTAGGGATAAGCGGTTCTTCGTGTAAATTTCGACCGATGCCGTGACTATAGAGATCTCTGACCACTGAGAAGCCATGGCTTTCGGCATGTACTTGAATGGCATTAGAAATATCGCCTAAGCGGTTGCCTGCTTTTGCCACGTCGCAGGCTTTAAGGAAACAGGCCTCTGTAACTTCGACTAGCTTCAAGATAAGCGGATCAATAGGATCTAACTTATAAATGCGTGCTGCGTCTGCGTGAAAGCCATTATAGTACACGCCGATATCGACGCTACAAATATCGCCAGGAAACATGATTTTATCTGGATAGGGAATGCCATGAACGACTTCTTCGTTTTTGGAGATGCAGGTGGAATAGGCATATCCAGAAAATCCAAGGAAAGACGGAGTTGCACCAAAGCTTTCGATGGTTTTTTTGGCGAGAGAATCTAAGAAGGCGGCCGTAACCCCTACTCTAAAATTTTCGGCGATGACGTCGAAGACTTTGATCAGGATTTTGCCTGACTCTCTCATGGCGTCAATTTCTTGAGGCGTTTTGATGCTTATCATATGGCGAGCTGCTTTCTGATAGCTGCAAAGATTTCATCTGGGCTTTGTTCTGCATCAATGGTGATCACTTGAGATTTGTAGTGTTCTAAGATGGGCATAGTAGATTCAAGATATCCATCATATCGGGTCTGAATAATCTCTTCGGTGTCATCAATACGTGTTTCAAAGGCAGAGGCACAGCGATCGCATTGCCCAATGATTATGGGCTGATTAAAAAATTTATTTTGTATGTTGCCACATTTGGGACACATCAGTCGACCTAAGATACGTTTTTTGAGTGTTTCAAGTCCGACTTCAAAAAAGACGATGGTAACGGCGTAGCCTAATTCTTTTGCAATAAGATCATCAAAAACTTTAGCCTGATCGATAGTTCTTGGAAAGCCATCCGAAATAAACGTGGAAACAGCGTGAGTTTCTACCCAATGTTTAAACATACGGACAATGATGGTGTCTGGGACAAGTTTACCTGAAGTGAGGTAAGGTTTGCATTCTAAGCCAAGTGGGGTTTCGCGCTTAATTTCAGAACGGATTAAGTCACCTGTTGAAACAGAGGGTATCCCGGAAGCGTCTAGAAGTTTTTTAGCTTGTGTACCTTTACCAGATCCAGGGGCACCCAAAAATATATAGCCGTTTTTCACCCCAGAAGTCCTTCATATTTTCTTGCAATAATGAACGTTTCAATTTGTTTTACCAAATCTAGTGCAACTCCTACCATAATCAAGAGTGCGGTTCCGCCAAGTCCCATGAAACTGGTTACTTGTGTAATGTTTGCAGAAACGATGGGCACTAAGGCTACCAGCGATAGAAAAACAGCACCAATGAGGGTGAGTTTGGTAATGATTTTATCTAGATATTCAACGGTAGGCATACCAGGTCTGACACCCATGATAAAGCCTCCATGCTTTTTGATGTTGTCGGAAAGTTCTTGGGGGTTGAATGTGACTGCGGTGTAGAAATAGGTAAAGAAGAAGATTAAGAAACAGAAGAAAAAATTGTAGAAAAAACCGTCGTAGCGATAGTAAGTTGAAAAAAAAGTTTGAACAGCTTGAACGCTGATAAGTTGAGAAAACATGAGAGGAAACTGTAGTACTGCTGAGGCAAAGATGATTGGCATAACCCCACCCTGGATGAGTCGCAAAGGGATAAATGTTTTTTGTGCTCCCATCATTTTTCGTCCAACAATGCGCTTGGCATACTGAACGGCTATTTTTCGCTGACCTTCTTGTACGTAGACTATAGCAACGATCATTGCTAGGAAAATGAGTAGCATGGCGATAACACCAATAATACTGGTGCCTGCTTTTACTAGGACGTACGTATTTTTTACATAGAAAGGCATTTGGGCAATAATACCCACAAAAATGAGTATAGAGGCACCGTTTCCTATGCCAAATTCGGTAATGACTTCTCCGAACCACATAACTAGAGCCGCACCTGCAACAAGGCTCATTACTGAGTAGAATAAAAAGAGATAAAAGTTAACTTCTGGAAAAACAAAAGGACGAAATCCGATAGCCATGATTGTGCCTTGAATAAAGGCAATACCAATGGCGAGATAGCGTGTGTATTGCGAAATGAGTTTTCGTCCTGAATCCCCTTCTTCTGCAATTTCTTTTAATTTAGGCCATGCGATGGTTAAGAGCTGCATGATAATGGAAGCGTTAATATAGGGAAGAATTCCTAGAGCAAAAACAGAAAAGCGCTTTAGACCGCCACCAGAGAATAAATTAAAAAAACCCAATACACCACCTTTATCAAAAAGGTGTTCCAAGGCAGCTAAATTAACACCCGCAATGGGGATATGGCTGCCTAGTCTATAAACAATCAAGATTCCAACTGTAAATAAAAGACGTTTTCTTAATTCGGGAATCCTAAAAAGACTAGACAGCAGCTCCATGTTTAATTGACTACTTCAAATGTAGAAGCGGAAGCCTTAAGTTTTTCTAAAGCTGTTTTAGAAATTTTGTGGCCTTTAATAATTAATTTCTTAGTGAGTTCACCGACGCCTAATACTTTAAACTTTTCGGATTTACTCATCACACCACGTTCTGTGAGTGCTTTTACATCAACGATTTCGTTGTCTGAAAAGATGCGGTCTAGAACAGTGAGGTTGACGGCTGCATATTCAAATTTGAAAACCCTGTTCCCAGATCCTCGTTTTTTAGGGAGTCTTCTGTAAAGCGGCATTTGGCCGCCTTCAAATCCTGAACGGTATGAATAACCTGAGCGACTTTGTTGTCCTTTATGACCGCGACCGGCTTCTCCGCCCAATCCAGATGCGTTTCCACGACCCCGTCTTGTTCTTTTTTTAATGGCGCCTTTTGCGGGTTTTAATTCATTTTCTTTAATCATGACTGAACGTTATGCTCCTTTCTCTTGATGAGAATAGACAGGAAGCGCCTTTCCACGTCTTGCCACTTCTTCTGTGAGGCTTCTGAGTTTCAATAAGCCGTCTAATGCTGCTTTAGCGGCATTGATAGGGCTACCTGCACCGATTGATTTGGCAACGATGTCTTTAACACCTAAGGCTTCTAGTACGATACGTACAGAACCACCTGCGATTACACCTGTTCCAGGTTTTGCAGGCTTTAGAATAACTTTAGATGCGCCGAAAGAACCTAGTACTTCGTGTGGAATGGTGCCTCTTACAATGTTTATTTTACATTTCTTTTTGTGTGACTCTTCTACTGCTTTTTTGATTGCGCTTGGGACTTCTTTTGATTTTCCTAGTCCAAACCCAACTTCCCCATTCAAGTTACCGGAGATAACAAAAGCGCGGAAAGACATTCTCTTTCCACCTTTTACTACTTTGTTTACACGGTCTATTTGTATGACTTTTTCAAGGCCTTCTTCCGGTGTTGCTTGCTTTCTTTTTTGGGGATATTTTCTTTCCATAATATACTCTTATTCTCCTTTAGAATTCCAAGCCCGCTTCTCTAGCACTTTCAGCAAGTGCTTTTACGCGGCCTTTATAAACGTATCTGTTTCTATCAAATACGACTTTGATAATATTTTTTTCTTTTGCGGCTTTTGCAATTTCTTTTCCGACTTCTTTTGCTGCCAAAACGTTTTGTCCATTTTCTTTTTTCAAAGTAGAAGCAGAGACGATTGTTTTCCCGTCTACGTCATCAATAACCTGTGCATAAATATTTGTGTTACTTCTGTATACACAAAGTCTTAGACGGTCGGCCGTACTTTTAATCTTACTTTTCTTATGATTCATCTTGATATCCTTAGAATTTAATCCTATTTTTTGACAGTTTTACCTTGTTTCTTACGAATATACTCACCTGCATACCTAACGCCTTTTCCTTTGTAAGGATCTGGTTTACGCAATGCACGAATATTTGCAGCAACATGGCCAACCAATTGCTTGTCGATACCAAGGATTGAAATTTTTGTATTACCGTCTACTTTGAATTCTATGCCAGCAGGAGGATCGATTAAAACAGGGTGAGAGAAACCTAGCATAAATTCAAGTGACTTATCTTTTAATTGGGTTCTGTACCCTACCCCAACCAATTCTAGATCTTTAGAAAATCCAGTGGTCACACCAATGATCATATTTTGAATTAAAACTCGAAATAGACCGTGTTTTGCTTTAACAGTTTTGTTAGAAGATTCAGGAACGCTTAAAATAATTTGCTTGTCATCTAGCTGAATCGTTACTTTAGGATCGTAAGCAAGCGTTAAGGTACCTTTAGGTCCTTCAACGCTTACTTGAGAAGCTGCTATTTCGAATTTTACTGACTCTGGAAGTTGGATCGGTTTTTTTCCTAAACGTGACACTGTAATTCTCCTTAGAATACTTTCCCAATATATTCCCCACCTACATTAGCAAGTCGGGCTGCACGTCCAGACAAAACGCCTTTTGGTGTAGAGAGGATTGATATACCAAATCCATTCAATACTTTAGGGATCTCTTTTTTAGCAACATAATGACGTCTGCCAGGCTTACTAATACGTCTTATGGTAGAGATTAACGAACGACCACTGTCATCATATTTCAAACCAATTTTGATGGTTTTCTTTCTAAGGTCTTCACTAACAATTTCGTAATATTTGATAAAACCTTCATCTTTCAATATTTTTGCAATTGCAAGTTTCATGTTTGAAAAAGGAATAATCACCTTATCATGCCTAGCGGCTAAGGCGTTTCGAACGCGTGTAAACATATCTGCTATAGGATCAGAAATTGCCATTATATTCCTCCGGTTACCAAGATGACTTTTTTACACCGGGTAATTTTGCATTACTGGCGAGTGTTCTAAAACAAATTCGGCATAGTTTAAAAAATCTCAAAAAACCTCTAGGTCTTCCACATACTTGGCACCGATTACGGTGTTGTACTGTACCTTCTTTTTCGTTGTTCTTAATAATCATTGATGTTTTTGCCATTATGTTCCTTCCTATTTCTTCTTTAGTTCTGTTCTAAAAGGCATGCCAAATTCTTTAAGCAATAAAAAGGCCTCGTAGTCTGTTTTTGCAGAGGTGACGAATGAAATGTCAAATCCACGAATACGGTCCATTTTCTCTTGTGATGCTTCTGGAAAAATGATGTCTTCTTTGATGCCTAGAGTGTAATTACCACGGCCATCAAATCCAGATGCAGGAACACCTCTAAAGTCACGAATTCTAGGAAGACAAATATTGACAAATTTAGTTAAAAAGTCATACATTCTGTCCGAACGTAATGTCACTTTACAGCCAATGACTTGACCTTGACGCAATTTAAAGTTTGAAATTGATTTCTTAGCTTTTGTTGCAACTGGCTTTTGACCAGAAATAGCGTATAAAGTTTCTAAGCTAAGATCTACCGCTTTTGAATTAGCTGTCGCTTCACCCAAACCACGGTTTATGATTATTTTTACAAGCTTAGGGACTTGCATCACGTTTTTATAACGATCTTCGTCAATCATTTTCTTTCTAATTACATCTGTATAACGTTTTTTCAGTGTGGACATTTTATTACTCCAATACCTTTCCACTAACTTTGGCTTCTCTAACTTTCTTATCATTTTTCAGAACAAATCTAACACGTGTTGGCTTTTGTGTTTTAGAACAAATTGCTTTCACTTTTGACCAAGGCAGCGGAGATGCTTTTTCAATAATACCGCCCTTGGAATCTTGGGTAGGTTTCATGTGACGTTTAATCACATTAATGTTTTCAATGAGGATTTCGTTTTTTTCTGGAAAAACTTTTTCAATTATCCCTGATTTACCACGGTCCTTACCTGAGATTACAATAACATTATCGCCTTTTTTAAATTTATTCATCATAGTCTCCTATACGACGTCCGAAGCAAGTGAAATAATTTTCATAAAATTCTTATCTCTTAACTCGCGAGGTATAGGTCCAAAAATACGTGTGCCCTTAGGGTTACCATCTTTATTAATGATAACGGCTGCATTGTCGTCAAAACGAACAACGGTTCCATCTTTTCTCTGAATGTTTCTTACAGTTCTTGCTACAACAGCAGTAACGATTTCACTTTTTTTAACTTGACCTTGTGCAATCGCTTTTTTGACAACACATATAATCTTGTCGCCAACTCTAGCGTATTTACGTTTTGAACCACCCAGGACTCTTATGCAAAGTAATTCTTTTGCACCTGAGTTATCTGCGACTTCTAACCTTGACTCAACTTGTATCATTTCAGCGCCCTTCTTTACTTAGTACTGGCGGCTATCTTAGAAACTAAGCGCCATCTTTTTTGCTTGCTAATAGGTCGGCATGAACTTACGACTACTTTGTCACCAACGGAAGCAATTTCTGCATCGTCGTGTACCAAATACTTTTTAGATACCTTGTAAACTTTACCGTAAAGTTCGTGGCGTTTTAGTGTTTCTACTAGAACTGAAATTGTTTTAGTTCCAGATTTCTTAATAACGTCACCAATGATCTGTTTTCTTGTATTTCTTTCTGTACTCACCCTATTCTCCTTTAGCATTTACGACAGTTAAGACTCTTGCAATGTCTTTTCTGAAATTCGCAATGATTGAAGAGTTTTTCAAAGCACCTGTAGTGATGTTGAATTTGGCATCATCTAGTTCTTTGCGTAAGTCAGCGAGCTTTGTTACTAGCTCTTCTTTAGTTAATTTTTTAATTTCATTAATATCCACTTAACTCTCCTCTTAAAACTCTGACTTCACAATGTACTTGGTTTTAACGCCTAGTTTGTGAGAAGCCAAACGAAGGGCTTCTTTTGCCACTTCTGGTGAAACACCACCTAGCTCGAATAACATGTGTCCAGGTTTAACAACAGCAACCCAAAACTCAGGGCTACCCTTTCCTTTACCCATACGTGTTTCAGCAGGTAATTTTGTAATACTTTTATCAGGGAAAATGCGAATCCAAACTTTCCCCCCACGTTTAATATAACGTGTCATAGCTCGTCTAGCTGCTTCAATTTGTCTATCTGTAACATTTCCAGCAGTAAGCGATTGAAGACCAAAATCTCCGAAAGCAATGCTGTTGCCTCTGTAGGCAAGACCACGATTACGACCGCGCTGTGTTTTTCTGTATTTCGTTTTTTTAGGCATTAACATGGCAATAACTCTACTTCCTTACCCTTTAGTTGTCGACGCGTTCTCTGTCGACTCTTCAATAAGTGATTTTCTTTTTTTTTGTAGAACTTCACCTTTATAGACCCACACCTTAACACCTATTTTTCCATAGGTCGTTAGCGCTTCAGAAAAAGCATAGTCTATATCAGCTCGAAATGTATGTAAAGGCACCTTGCCTTCGCGTGACCATTCACTTCTTGCAATTTCTGCTCCACCTAAACGTCCAGAACAATTAACTTTGATTCCTTTGGCACCAGATTTCAACGCTTTTTGAACCGCCATTTTCATGGCTCGTCTGAATGGGGTTCTCTTTTCTAATTGAATAGCAATCCATTCACCCAATAGTTTTGCGTTAATGTCAGGTGCTTTTTCGTCGATGATAATGATATTTACATCTTTACCAATGCGCTTTTTAATTTCGTCTTTCATAACGCCAACATCAAGACCTTTCTTTCCAACGACTACGCCTGAACGTGCCACATAAACTTTAACTTCTGTTAAATTGGATTTCCTATCAATTTGAATGTGTGAAACCCCTGCTCTTGCAAAAGAATCTTTTAATAGATCTCTAATTTGATAATCTTCAAATAGAAGCGTTCCATAATTTTTTAAACCAAACCATGTAGAATCCCAATCATTTATAATACCGACTCTAAGTGATTTCGGATTTGCTTTTTGACCCATTGTCTATTCTCCCTTTGCCGACTTCAAGCCCACAGTGATATGACTTGTCCGTTTCAAAATTTCATAAATCCGTCCACGTGCTTTCGGTTGGAATCTTTTGAGTCTAGGGCCTTCATTAATTAACAAAGTTGAAATTTTTAGAGGGTGACCATTTAGCTCATGATTATGAACGGCATTAGAGGCGGCAGAGAATAGAACTTTATATAAAATTCTTGCACCTTTATGAGGGAGACGCTTGAGCATAAACAAAGCTTTCTCAACAGATTGACCCCGAACGACATTGGCAACTCTTTGAACTTTGATGGGTGAAATTCTAATAAATTTAGCTTCAGCCCTTACTTCATCTACTGCACATGTTTTTTGAACAAGTGCCTTATCTTTTTTAGGTAACTTCGCTGATTTTTTAACAGCTTGTTTCTTTTTTGTTTCTACTTCTGAGCTAACTTCTTCTTTTTCTACAGGCATTATTTCTTCCCTTTATCTCCGCCATGGCCCTTAAAGGTTCTTGTTGGTGAAAATTCACCTAACTTGTGGCCAATCATGTTTTCTTGAATATAAACTGGAACATGTTTTTTTCCATTATGAACTGCAATGGTATGTCCAATCATTTCTGGGATAATACAAGATGCACGTGACCAGGTTTTGATCAATTTCTTGTCATTAGCACTATTTGCTTCTTCAATTTTTTCTAAAAGGGATTTAAGAATATAAGGCCCTTTTTTTAATGATCTAGCCAAGGTCGTCCTCCTACTTACGTCTTCTTACAATAAAGGTTGAAGAAGTTTTTTTCTTTTTACGCGTTTTATATCCTAATGCAGGTTTGCCCCAAGGGGTCATAGGTCCTGAACGTCCAACTGGTGCACGTCCTTCTCCACCACCGTGTGGGTGATCACAGGCATTCATAACAGCTCCACGGACTTGTGGTCTACGTTTGTTCCAACGAGTCGCACCCGCTTTACCAACAACTTTGTTACGTTTATCAACGTTACCAACACCACCAATCGTAGCTCTGCATCTTAAATGAATCAAACGTACTTCACCAGAAGGCAATTTAACGGACCCATATTCTTCATGCTTTGCTTGAAGTGTAGCTTGTGCACCAGCTGAACGTGCCAACTGAGCGCCTTTACCTATAGTTAATTCAATATTATGTATGATGCTGCCAACTGGTATTTGAGAAAGAGGAAGTGTATTGCCAATTTTGATTTCGGCGTTTTCACCAGATTGAACAGTTGCTCCAACTTCTAGTTTATTAGGTGCAACGATGTAACTTTTTACGCCATCGTTATAGTGAAGTAGGGAAATAAAAGCAGAGCGGTTTGGATCATACTCAATAGATTTAACTACAGCTGGATTTTCTTTATTTCTTTTGAAATCAATCACACGAAACTGACGTTTGTTTCCACCACCACGATGGCGGACGGTAACGCGCCCCATGTTATTACGGCCTGCTTGAGTAGACATAGGACGTAATAAAGATTTCTCAGGGGTTGTCGTAGTGATTTCTTTATAATCAAGAATTTGACGCGTTCTTATAGCTGCAGATGTTGGTTTATATTTTTTAAGTCCCATAATTTTATCCTAAAATAATCCCTTGATTTCATCAATTGTCTGACCATCAGCAAGTGTAACTATTGCAAATTTACGATCTTGCATACGTCCTTCAATACGGCCTTTTCTACGCTTTTTTCCTTTACGGTTTAAAACATTCACGGCTTCTACTTTGACATTAAATTTATCAGCAATTTTCTTTTCGATTTGAATTTTATTAACATCAGGACTTACTTCAAATGTATATTTATTTTTCTTTAAATGCATGGATGTCTTTTCAGACACAATGGCTCTTTTTAAAATACTACTCATGTGAATTCACCTCTTTCAAAACATCCCATGCATCTTGCTCAATCAACACTTTATTGCTGGCAAGTAATTTTTCAATAGGAATAGAATAAACACTGCAAAGCTTCATACCGTAAATGTTTCTTGCGGCTCTGAAAAGAGAAGAATCAAAAGATTTCACAATTACTAAAGGCGCCGTACTTTCGCCAATAAAAGCAGCAACTTGTTTTGTTTTTAAATCTGGATTGTCAAACTTAATCACGTGAATATTTTCTTTATTTTCAATCAAAGCACCAAGGATAGCATTTTTGACCATTTTTTTGTTAAGTTTGTGTGCAAAAGATCTTGGGCTAGGCCCGAAAACAACACCTCCACCAGGTCTTAATACTGTACGATTGGACCCACGTCTTGCCCTACCAGTACCCTTTTGTTTAAATGGCTTTGAACCTCCACCAGAAACTTCTGAGAGAGTTTTTGTAGACGCAGTACCAGCTCTAGAGCCAGCCTGCTGGTACTTTTTGGTTAAGTAAAAAATATGCGTGTTATCCACACCTTTTTCTTTCGCAAATACCATTGTCTCATCTTGTAGCTTCTTTCCATTTTCTAATGAAAAGACAGGTAAAGTTAATTCTTTAATTTTCATGATCCTACGATTTCCACCAAATTATTTTTCTTTCCAGGCACAGCACCTTCGACCAAAATATATCCAGACTCTAGATTTGTTCTTACAACACGTAGATTGCGAATGGTCACTGTGCTATCTCCATAATGACCTGGCATTTTTTTACCTTTTACAACGCGACCAGGCGTTGTTCCTGCACCAATTGATCCAGGGATACGATGGCTCTTTGAACCATGAGACATTGGACCTCTTGAGAAGTTATGTCGTTTGATTGTTCCTGTAAAACCGCGACCAATTGATTTGGAGCGAACAGAAATCATATCATTAATAGAAAATACGTCAGGAGTAATTATTTGTTGTGGAGAAAATGAGGACACATCGTCTACACGAAACTCCTTGAGATATCTAAATGGCTTGGACTCAAGCTTTGCAAAGAATCCTCTTTTAGGACTATTCAAAGCTTTATCTTTTGCTTCTTCAAAACCTATAAGTATTGCGTTGTAACCATGTGTTTCTTTGGTCAAGACTTTCAGAACTGTACAACTCTTAACTTCAAGAACAGTAACAGGAACAACGACACCGTCGTCATCCATTACCTGTGTCATACCTAATTTCTTACCTAACAAAAACTTTTCCATGACGATTTCCTAATTCAGTTTTATTTCTATATTCACGCCAGCTGGCAAGTCTAATTGCATGAGGGCATCAACAGTTGAAGTGGGGGGGTCTACAATATCAATCAAGCGCTTATGAATACGAATTTCATAGTGCTCTCCTCCACGCTTATTAACGTGTGGAGATTTAAGCACACACCAAACTTTTCGTTGGGTTGGCAAAGGGATAGGTCCTAAAACCTTAGCCCCTGACCGCTGTGCTGTATTAACAATTTTTTCAGCAGATTGATCAATTACTGCATGATCAAACGCTTTCAATCTTATTCTTATTTTTTGTTGACTATGCGATTTACGCTGACCTTCAGACACTATACTCTTCCTTCAACTACTACTTATTTAATAATCTTAGTTACAACACCCGCACCCACTGTTCTTCCACCTTCACGAATAGCGAATCTCATTCCCTCTTCGCAAGCTACCGGAACAATCAGTTCGACTTCCATTGTAACGTTGTCACCAGGCATAACCATTTCAACGCCATCTGGCAATTTAATAGCCCCAGTTACATCTGTAGTCCTGATATAAAACTGAGGGCGATATCCTTTAAAGAAAGGTGTGTGGCGTCCGCCTTCTTCTTTCTTCAAAACATAAACTTCTGATTCAAATTTAAAGTGAGGCTTGATAGATCCTGTTTTAGCCAAAACTTGACCACGTTTTAAATCTTCTTTTTCAACACCGCGAAGCAAAAGACCAACATTGTCTCCCGCACGACCTTCGTCAAGAAGCTTACGAAACATTTCAACACCAGTTACGGTTGTTTTCTTGGTTTCTTCCATCATTCCAACGATTTCTACTTCTTCACCAACCTTAACGATTCCACGCTCAATCCGGCCAGTACCTACTGTACCACGACCTGTTATGCTAAACACGTCTTCAATTGGCATCAAAAAAGGCTTATCAATTGCACGCTCTGGAATAGGAATGTAAGCATCTACAGCCGCCATAAGTTCCCAGATGCATTTTGCAGGACCTGCTTCTGATGTATCGTCTGACTCAAGAACTTTCAAAGCTGACCCTTTAATGAAAGGAATATCATCACCAGGGAAATCATATTTACAAAGAAGTTCACGTAATTCCATTTCAACTAATTCAATTAGTTCAGGATCATCAACTTGGTCTGTTTTGTTTAAGAAAACAACTAGGCAAGGAACGTTTACTTGGCGAGCCAACAAAATGTGTTCACGTGTTTGAGGCATAGGTCCATCGGCTGCACTTACAACCAAGATACCACCGTCCATCTGCGCTGCGCCAGTGATCATGTTCTTAACATAATCCGCGTGTCCAGGACAATCTACGTGAGCATAGTGACGATTATCTGTTTCGTATTCAACGTGCGCAGTTGCAATAGTAATTCCACGCGCTTTTTCTTCTGGAGCAGCATCGATATCGCCATAAGCCATATATTTTGCATAGCCTTTAGAAGCCAAAACTTTAGTGATTGCTGCTGTTAATGAAGTTTTTCCATGGTCAACGTGACCAATAGTACCAATATTTACGTGAGGTTTTTTTCGCTCGAACTTTTCCTTAGCCATTGTAAAATCGCTCCTTTATTCTTATCTGCTATTTTTATTGTTTGCTACAAGGGTTTCAAATACTTGTTTAGGGCATTCACTATACATAAGAAACTGCATGGTGTAAACCCCTCGACCCTGGGTTAATGACCTCAAAGTCGTTGAATATCCGAACATTTCAGAAAGAGGAACTTGTGCATCAATTTTTTGAATATTATTGAAGCCAACTTCTATCTTTTCAATTTTCCCTCTTCTACTACTAAGATCGGAAATAACGTCACCCATATTTACTTCCGGCACTTCCACTTCTACTGCCATAATCGGTTCCAATATGACGGGACCTGCATTTTTAACGGCGTCTTTTACGGCGTATGATGCTGCAATTTGGAAGGCAATGTCCGAAGAGTCGACTGGGTGGAAAGATCCATCCAATGCAGTTACTTTCACATCGATCATGTTGTAACCAGCAACGATACCGGTTGTAAAGGCTTCTTTAACACCTTTTTCAATTGAAGAGATATATTCTTTAGGAATACGGCCACCAACAACTTTACTTTCGAATTCAAACCCCTTACCTCTTTCGAGTGGTTCGATTTCCAAAATAACGTGTCCGTATTGACCACGACCACCTGTTTGGCGAACAAATTTCCCTTCGGCTTTCGCTTTCAAAGAAATAGATTCTCTATAGGCAACTTGTGGCTTTCCGACGTTGGCTTGTACTGCAAATTCACGCATTAGGCGATCAGTAATGATTTCTAAGTGCAATTCTCCCATACCTGAAATAATAGTCTGTCCTGTTTCTGGATCTGACTTAAAGCTAAATGTCGGATCTTCTTCAGTGAGCTTTTCCATTCCAGAAGACATTTTTTCTTGATCTGCTTTTGATTTAGGTTCAATTGCAACAAATATAACTGGATCTGGAAAATCAATATTTTCTAGGACAATTGGATTTTCATCTGCACAAAGTGTATCTCCAGTCTTGGTATCTTTTAGACCGATGAGTCCGATGATATCTCCGGCAGAAGCTTCTTTTAATTCGGTTCTGGTATTGGCATGCATTTGAAGAATACGGCCAATTCTTTCACGTTTGTTGCGTGTTGAATTTAGGGCATAACTCCCAGGCAATAACTTACCAGAATAAATTCTAAAATATGTTAAACGTCCTACAAAAGGATCTGTTTGTATTTTAAATGCGAGTCCTGAAAAGGCTGCATTGGTATCCAAAACGCGTGATTCAGTTTCGCCTGTTTTTGGATTAATGCCTTCTACTGGTGGCAAATCTGTTGGGGCTGGCAAATAGTCAGCAATAGCATCCAACAAAGTTTGTACGCCTTTATTTTTGAAGGCTGTTCCACAAAATACAGGGACAAGGGCACCAGAAATGGTCATAATACGAAGCGCTTTTTTGACTTCGTCATTAGAAAGGTCGCCAGTTTCCATAAATTTCTCTAGGTAACTGTCATTGGCTTCTGCAACTGCTTCTACCAACTTTTCTCTCAGCTCTCTGTATTTGGCTTCGTTTTCTGGTTTAATCGGAACGGTTGTTACGTTAATACCTTTCTCGTCTTCATAATAGTGCTCTACTCCGTCTACAACGTCGATGACACCGATAAAGTCTGCTTCGTTACCAATAGGATACTGAGGAACAACAGTGCGTGCACCTAGGTTGTCACGCATTGTTTTAATGGCGCGATCAAAATTGGCTCCGACTCTGTCCATTTTATTGATGAATGCGATTCTAGGAACGTTGTATTTAACGGCTTGGCGCCAAACAGTTTCGCTTTGTGGCTGAACCCCGGCAACGGCGCAAAAAACGGCAACCATACCATCTAATACACGCAATGAACGCTCTACTTCAACAGTGAAGTCAACGTGTCCAGGTGTATCGATAATATTGATGCAGATTTCTTTCCAATAACAGGTCGTCGCAGCTGAAGTGATTGTGATTCCACGCTCTTGCTCTTGAACCATCCAGTCCATTGTTGCAGTACCATCATGTACTTCACCAATTTTGTGAGATTTACCTGTATAGAAAAGAATTCGTTCTGTTAATGTGGTTTTACCAGCATCGATGTGGGCGGCAATTCCGATATTTCTTATTTGACTTAGTGTATATTTTTTTTCCATGTCAGATTACCACCTGAAGTGAGCAAATGCTTTGTTTGACTCTGCCATTCTATGTGTTTCTTCTCTTTTCTTAATTGAAGCACCCACACCATTGTAAGCGTCGATCAGTTCAGCGGACATTTTTTCTATCATAGAGTGTCCTGAACGTGTGCGAGAATTATTGATCAACCAACGCATTGCTAAAGAAACGCCGCGCTCTGCACGTACTTCCATAGGAACTTGGTATGTAGATCCACCCACACGACGCGAGCGAACTTCCATCAAAGGAATCGCGTTACGTAATGCTTTTTCAAATGCATCTACAGCAGGTGCATTTACTTTTTGACTCAAAATTTCTAGGGCACGATAAACGATGTCACGTGCGATACTTTTTTTTCCACTCATCATTACTTTGTTGATGAATTTACTTAATACCAGACTTCCATGAACTGGATCTGGTGATTGGCGTTTACGGTATTCTTTTGCTCTTCTAGACATGTTAGCTTTCCTTCTTCTTCTTATCTTTTTTCGCGCCGTAAAGTGATCTAGATTGTTTTCTACCAGCTACACCCTGTAAATCTCCCCGTCCTCTTTCGGCGTGATATCTTACACCTGGAAGGTCTTTTACTCTGCCGCCACGGATATAGATAACGGAGTGTTCTTGAAGGTTATGTCCTTCTCCAGGAATATAAGCGGTTACTTCGAATCCGTTAGACAAACGAACACGGGCAACTTTACGTAAGGCTGAGTTAGGTTTTTTTGGAGTGGTTGTATACACACGGGTGCAAATACCACGACGTTGTGGACAATTCTGAAGTGCTGGGGATTTCCCTTTTACTCTTTTGGGTTTGCGTTTGTTACGCATTAGCTGATTTACGGTTGGCAATTTATGGCTCCTTTGTACTTCCTAAAAAGATGGTGGCTTATCGTAACGAACTTAAATGGGGTTGTCAACGAATTGGAAAACGACAACCCTCACTTATTATTTAATTTACTGCTAAGACTTCTTCGTCCTCTGGGGTCAAACTATACTCATCACTTTCTGTAGACATTTCTAATCCTACCCGACTGTAATACGGGAAGCCTGTTCCTGCAGGAATTAGTTTTCCGATAATTACGTTTTCTTTTAGGCCGTACATTGGATCGATTTGACCTTCGATAGCGGCTCTTGTTAATACACTTGCAGTTTGCTGGAAAGATGATGCTGAAACAAAACTTTCTGTACTGAGTGAAGAACGTGTAATTCCAAGCAGAACGCGTTCACCTTCTGCAATTTCTTTTCCTGCTTCATGCAAGGCTGTGTTGTTTCTTTCGAATGTTCTCATGTCTACCAAATCACCTGGCAAGAATTCGCTATCTCCCATTGAGGTTACGTTTACTTTGCGTGTCATTTGACGCACGATAACTTCGATGTGTTTACTATTAATTTGAACACCTTGTGATCTGTAAACCCGTTGGACTTCTTCGCTTAAATACGTTTGTGTAGCAGCAACGTCTTTGGTAAGTAGAATGTCATGGGGACTTACAACACCATCTGTTAGCTGATCACCTTTTTTAACTTCTTTGCCTGAAAAGACTTTCAGACGAATTCCGTAGGCAACTTTGCTATCTTTCTTAATACCACCTTCACCAATAACGGTGACGACGCGGTATCCATCGGCGTCTGAGATATCTACGATTCCGTCGATTTCACTCAAAATAGCAGCATCTTTTGGACGTCTGGCTTCGAAGAGCTCTTCTACACGAGGCAGACCTTGTACGATGTCTTTGGTTTTGGATGCATCTGCACCGCCGATTCTTTCTCTGGCAATTACTTCGCCTTTACGTACTTTGTCTTTCACATAAAGACGTGCGCCGGATAGGATTGGGTAGGCTTCTCCAGTTGCAACTTCTAGTTCATAGAGTGCATCTTTTGAGGCTTTTCCTTTTCCGTTTTCACCGGTAGCTTTGAGTGCCATTAAAATACCACCTTTTTTAAGGCCGGCAGCGGATCCTATGTCACTACTTACGTGAATACGATCGCCTTTTTTGTACTGATCGACAACAGTTTTTGGTGCAATAATTTTGATGATATTTGCAGGATCATATACAAAAACTTCACCATCTTTTTCTGCGAATACTTCGATGACTTTGCCTTTGCTGTCTTTGCGCTCTTTAAAGGCACCTTCCATAAATTTGACGAGTCCTTCACTTTCGGAAACGACGTATTCATAGGTAGGGTCATACTCTGCGATTAAGTCACCTTTGCTAATTTCTTTTCCAGATTTCGCAATCACGGTACTGCCTTGTGGCACGCGATAGGTGTTTACTTTGGTTTTGTCTGTGAGTGTGATGAGGCCTTCTTTGGTGGTTACCCAAATTGCTTCACCATCTTCATTGGTTAGTCGGCTCATTTCTAGGCCTTCCGGAACTTCGATTTTACCAGAGATTTTAGCTCTAATTTCAACTTTTGAGGCTTTCCGCAAATCCACTCCACCTGTGTGGAATGTTCTCATGGTAAGCTGTGTTCCTGGTTCACCGATGGACTGTGCGGCGATAATGCCCACGGCTTCACCGATGTTAATGACACGTCCAGAGGAGAGGTCAACACCAAAACATTTTTGACAGATGCCACGCTCTGCATTGCATTTGTAGATGCTGCGAACGTTGACGCCTTCTTTACCACTGCTGTCTTCGATTTCTAGTGCAGTTTCTTCTGTAATCAATTCGCCTGCTTCAACAATCACTTTCTTGGTTGCAGGGTTAATGATGGCATCTAGACTGAAGCGCCCTTCTAGCATTTCGGCTAGAGTTACAACTGTGTCGAATCCATCAGCAATCGCTGTAAGCTCGATGCCGTTGGTAGAGCCACAGTCTTCTGTGGTAACCATAACGTCTTGAGCAACATCTACAAGGCGTCGTGTGAGATATCCAGAGTCAGCTGTACGCAGAGCGGTATCTACGAGTCCTTTTCTTGCGCCGTAAGAAGAGATGAAATATTCGGTCAATGACAAACCTTCTTTAAAGTTTGATTTGATCGGAATATTAACGGTACGACCTTGGGCATCGGACATAAGTCCGCGCATTCCAGCTAACTGACGTACTTGGTCCATGTTTCCTCTAGCTCCGGAATTGGCCATGATGTAAAGGTTGTTTAAACGGCCTAATTCGCTTTCAAGTTCGCTAGAGATTTGTTGTGTTGCTTCACGCCATATGTCGTTGCTGCGCAACTGAATTTCTTGGCGGTTCATCCGTCCACCGTTTTGTGCTTGGGCTAATTTCTCAACTTCTTTTGTAGCGTTTTCTACAATGGTTGTTTTATTTTTAGGGATTTTCAAATCATCTACAGAAATTGAAATACCTGAAAGTGTTGAGTACTTAAATCCAATACGTTTTAGTTGGTCTGCTAGGCTAGCTGTGACTTCATTTCCGTATTTAATGAACCATTTATAGATCAGATCACTTAGGCCTTTTTTACCAACAATGTGATTAATAAACGGCTCTCTAGGAATATTAAATGTTTCTAGAACGTCCCAAATTGCACGGTTAAAAATGATGCGGCCCATGGTTGTTTCGATGCGTTCTTTTTCAATACGAACTGTGATTTGTGATTGGTATCCAATAATTTTGGATTCCCATGCACGCCATGCTTCGTCCATGTCACTAAAGATTTTTCCACGACCAAATTCTAGCTCTGGATCATCTACCGTTAAGAAGTAGCATCCCAACGTCATATCCTGTGACGGTGTAATAATTGGGCGACCACTGGATGGAGACAAAATATTGTTTGTCGACATAATCAAAAGCCGACATTCTGTCTGTGCTTCTAGTGATAGTGGAACGTGTACGGCCATTTGGTCACCGTCGAAGTCGGCATTAAATGCTGTACAAACGAGTGGGTGAACTTGGATCGCAGACCCTTCTACTAGTTTAGGTTCAAAAGCTTGGATACCTAGACGGTGTAGTGTTGGGGCGCGATTTAAGAGAACCAATTGGCCTTTAATAACCGATTCTAAAATATCCCAAACAACGATGTCGCGTTTTTCAATTTTCTTTTTGGCACTTTTCACATTTGAAACAACGCCATGTTCAACGAGTTTTCTAATCACAAATGGTTTGAAAAGTTCTAGGGCCATTTCTTTTGGAAGTCCGCACTGGTTGAATTTCAAGTGAGGGCCTACAACGATTACGGAACGTGCTGAATAGTCTACACGTTTTCCTAGTAAGTTTTGTCTGAAGCGGCCTTGTTTTCCTTCGATAATATTTCCGAGGGATTTAAGAGGTCGTCCGTTTGCGCCAGTTACTGAGCGTCCACGTTTTCCGTTAGATATGAGAACATCTACAGCTTCTTGAAGCATGCGTTTTTCGTTTCTGACGATCATATCTGGTGCACCGATATCCATCAAACGTTTAAGACGGTTGTTACGGTTGACGACGCGTCTGTAAAGATCGTTTAAATCGGACGTTGCGAAACGTCCACCTTCTAGTTGAACCATGGGGCGAAGGTCGGGTGGCATGATAGGAATAACGTCTAGGATCATCCATTGTGGCTGATTTCCAGATTTATCTAAAGCTTCCACAATGCGCAAACGCTTTGTGATTTTAAGTTTCTTTTGGCCTTTAGAAATTTTCATTTCTTCACGGAGTTCTATAGTGAGTTTTTTAAGGTCTAGGTCAGTTAATATTTTGCGAATGGCACTTGCCCCCATTTCGCCTTTGAATTGTTCGCCGAATTTTTCTTTAGCGGCGATGTATTCGTTTTGTGACAGAACTTGTTTAAGCTCAAGCGCACCATGAAGGGCATTGGTCACTTCTGTTACGATGTAAGAATCGTAATAGATGACTTCTTCTAATTGTCTGGAAGACATGTCTAGAAGTAATCCCATGTAACTAGGAATACCTTTTAAGAACCAAATGTGTGATACAGGTGCGGCAAGCTCAAGGTGCCCCATTCTTTCACGACGCACTTTTGAATGTGTTACTTCTACTCCGCATCTTTCGCAAACAATTCCTCTGTAGCGAACGCGTCTGTATTTTCCGCAAGAACATTCCCAATCTTTGACAGGGCCAAAGATCTTTTCACAGAAAAGACCTTTGCGCTCTGGTTTGAATGTTCTGTAGTTAATTGTTTCTGGTTTTTCAACTTCCCCGTATGACCAAAAACGAATCCGGTCTGGGGAAGCTAAACCAATTTGAAGAAAATCAAAATCACTGGGCGTATTTACCAACATATTCAGTTTGCTCCTTTAGCGGGTTTCAATTTCTGTTCCGTCTGCTGACAGAACTTTGACATCTAATGCAATTGAACGTAATTCTCTAAGTAGTACTCTGAATGATTCAGGCGTACCTGGATTAGACAATGATTTACCCTTAATAATGGCTTCATATGCTTTTGCACGCCCAGTTAAATCATCTGATTTAATGGTTAACATTTCTTGAAGTGTATGTGCTGCGCCATATGCTTCTAAAGCCCACACTTCCATTTCTCCGAATCTTTGGCCTCCATATTGTGCTTTTCCACCCAAAGGTTGTTGGGTAACGAGCGAGTATGGTCCTGTTGAACGGGCATGGATTTTGTCTTCAACTAAGTGAATGAGTTTCAGCATGTACATATAGCCTACGGTTACTTCACGCTCCAAAGGTTCTCCGGTTCTACCATCACGAAGTTTCACTTTGCCGTTTTTATTGACCCATTCAAAACCTTCCATTTTGGAAGCTTCTATCAACTTATCCTCTACTTTTTTAACAGAAGCGAGCTCTTCAAATACTTCGTCAAAAAGTTGAACTTCAAAGTTGCTACCTATAATGTGCGATGCCATACCAATAAGGGTTTCGAATAGCTGGCCAACGTTCATCCGTGAAGGAACCCCTAGCGGGTTCAAAACGATATCTACGGTTTGTCCATTTGGTAAGAAAGGCATGTCTTCTTCAGGCAAAATAGTGGAGATAACCCCTTTATTTCCGTGACGACCAGCCATTTTATCTCCGATAGAGATTTTCCGTAGCTGTGCAACATATACACGGACCAAACAGTTTACGCCTGGGGGAAGGTTGTCGTTACTTTCTCTTGAGAAAACACGAACGCCAATAACTTTTCCAGTGATTCCTGAAGAAACACGTAGAGAGGTGTCTCTCATGTCACGCGCTTTGTCTCCAAAAATTGCACGCAGTAGTTTTTCTTCTGCTGGTGGTTCGCTTTCGCCTTTTGGCGTTACTTTTCCAACCAAGATGTCGCCAGAACGCACTTCTGCACCCACTCGGATAATCCCGCGATCATCCAAATTTCTGAGTGATTCTTCAGATACGTTTGGAACTTCACGCGTTATTTCTTCTGGGCCTAATTTTGTGGTTCTAATATCAACTTCATATTTATGAATGTGGATAGAAGAGAATACATCTTCTTTAATAAGACGCTCTGATATAACGATAGCATCTTCAAAGTTGTATCCTTCCCAAGGAAGTAATGCAACACAGACGTTGCGTCCCAATGCCAATTCACCATTTTGAGTGGAGGCTCCATCAGCTAGTACGTCCCCTACTTCTACTTTGTCACCAGCCCTTACAATAGGTTTCTGGTTTTTGCAGGTGTTTTGGTTAGAGCGTAAATATTTATGAAGCTGATAAACAGTTTCCTTACCTTTGGCTTCTGCAACAACTATTTCTTCGCCTGTAACACGGGAAACTTTTCCTGCGCGGGCGGCTTTGATCAAGCTGTGCGAGTCACGTGCCACAATCCGTTCCATACCGGTGCCGATGTAAGGCGCTTCGGTAAAGAGCAGAGGTACTGCTTGGCGTTGCATGTTTGCTCCCATAAGCGCACGGTTAGCATCATCGTGTTCAAGGAAAGGAATCAATCCGCAAGAAATTCCGACAAGCTGTCCAGGCGACACACCCATGTATTGCACTTTATCAGTGGACACCAAAATAAATTCGCGATTATAACGCGCAACGACAAATTTACCAACGAATTTACCGTCTTTAGTAGGTGAGTCCCATGGTGCGATGTGGTATTTATCTTCTATATCTGCTGCAAAATAGGACACTGTAGATGTCAATTTACCGACTTCTACTTTGACGTATGGCGTTTCTATAAATCCATATTCATTGATTCTAGCGTATGTCGCTAAAGGGCCGATTAATCCGGCGTTTGGACCTTCTGGGGTTTCGATAGGACAGATTCTTCCGTAGTGTGAAGGATGAATATCCCGAACTTCAAATCCAGCGCGTTCTTTTGTAAGTCCACCGGGTCCCAAGGCACTCAAACGACGTTTGTGTACAATTTCCGCTAGTGGATTTGTTTGGTCCATAAACTGTGATAACTGTGAACTTCCGAAGAATTCACGCATTACCGCAACAAGGGGGCGAATGTTAATAAGATGCTGAGGGTTGAACTTTTCTGTTCCCTTAATCGACATCTGTTCACGAATGAGCCGCTCTAAGCGAGCGAGTCCGACTCGGAATTGTTTTTGAAGTTGTTCGCCAACGGTACGAATTCTGCGATTTCCAAGGTGATCGATATCATCTGTAATCCCTTCTTCATTTACCAAACCGACAACGTAATTAACGATTCCAAAAATATCATCTGGAGTCAAAACAACTGTTTTCTTATCCACTTTAAGATCTAGACGTTCATTGATACGGTAACGGCCCACTTCACTTAGGTCATATTTTTCAGGATCAAAAAAGAGACTATGTAAAAGTTGTTTTGCACCTTCTAATGTTACAGGATCACCAGGTCTTAATTTTTTATGGAGCTCGAATAGTGATTCTTTCTGAGAAAGAATAGGGCTTTTTTCAAGAGTTGCAGCAATAATCTCACGATTAACACAGCGTTTAATAACATCTTCTTCTGAGAATCCTAAAGATCCTAAGAGAACTGTTACAGGTACTTTTTTCATTTTATTAATATTTGCATAAACAATGTGATGGGCATCTGTTTCAATTTCTAACCATGAACCACGGTTTGGAATAACAGTTGCTAAATAGGTTTGTTTTCCAGGAACTAAACCAATACGTCTTCTAAAATAAACGCCGGGAGAACGCACAAATTGGCTAACAACTACACGCTCTGCACCATTTACAAGAAACGTTCCCATGTCAGACATGATAGGAATGTCACTCATAAATACTTCTTGCTCTGTAATTTCGCCGGTTTCTTTACTAATTAAACGGACAGGTACACGTAGGGATGCAGAATAGGTAATTTCTCTATGCTTACATTCTTCAAACGTATATTCGGGCTCTTCTAGACGATAGTTTTCTAAAAATTCTAATTCATACTTTCCGCCATAAGCAACGATTGGGGAAATGTTTTTAAATTCTTCTTTCAGGCCTTGTTCAATAAAGCGCTTAAAAGAATCTATCTGAATACTTATTAGGTTGGGGATCTCAACATCTGCAATGGAAATTTTGGGTTGAAGCCGAACTCTTTCTCTGGTTTTTAATGCCAACACTTATTTCACCTCGTCATAAAAACTTGACCTGAGCTAATATCCGCGAGGATACCACCCAGGTCATGAACATTAAATGGAATTTCTGTGGAAAGAAGTAGTTGTCTTAGTTATTTGATTTCTACTTTAGCACCTTGTTCTTCTAGTGTTTTTTTGATTTTTTCAGCTTCTTCTTTTTCAATGCCTTCTTTAACTGCCTTTGGTGCTGAATCAACTAGGTCTTTTGCTTCTTTAAGTCCTAATCCAGTAACTTCTCTAACTGCTTTCAATACTTGAATTTTGTTAGCTCCACAATCTGTCAAAATAACGCTTACAGTTGTAGGTCCATTATCTGCTTCAGCTGCGCCAGCTGCAGGAGCTGCCGCGAATGCCATTGGAGCTGCAGCAACAACACCAAATTTATCTTCTAGTGCTTTTACTAATTCGGACAATTCAAGAACAGTTAGTTTTTCAACTGTGTCGAGAACTCCTTGAGCTTCTTTTGATAGGTTAAATGTTTTTTCTTCAGTTGCAGTAGACATAATGTAGCCTCCTAGTGGGTTTCTTTCTGTTTTTTAATTGCTTCTAATGTATAAACAAGACCTCTGCAAGGCCCTGAAAGTGCTGCTACAAACGATGTAATTGGTGCTTTAATGCCACCAATTACTTTCGCAATAAGCTCTTCACGACTTGGTAGACTTGCAAGCGCTTGAATTGTATCTGTATCTATAACATTACTCTCTAGAATTCCTCCTCGAATTTTAAAGTTGTCAGTTTCTTTTGCGAACTTAACAACAACTTTTGAGATTTTTGAGATATCCCCTGTTGTATTGATTAATGCTGAAGGACCTTGCAACATTGCTTCGGGAAAAACAATGTTGAGTTCTTTAAGAGCCAAACGAGACATGGTGTTTTTGTAAATGGTCATTCTTCCACCATCGTCGCGAATTTGACTTCTCATTTCCGTCATTTCAGCAACGGTCATTCCACGAAAATCTGTAATCAAAAGCAAATTTGCATTTTGAACCTTTTCTTTTATGGTGCCAACGACCTTTACTTTTTTCTCTCTAGTTGCAGTGCTTGCCATGTTAGTTATCCTTCCATTTCATACGCATTGTTTCGACAGAAACACCCGGACCCATTGTTGAGCAAAGTGTTACCGATTTCAAATAGACGCCCTTTGCTTTACTGGGTTTCATTTTAACAATGGCATCATACATTGCTTCAAAATTCTCCAACAGTTGATTTTCATCAAAAGAACGTTTACCAATTCCTAAGTGTAAATTTCCATTTTTATCATTTCTATATTCTAGCTTTCCGCCTTTAAATTCTGTCACAGTTTTGAATACATCTGTTGTGACAGTGCCGCTCTTAGGATTAGGCATCAATCCTTTGGATCCAAGTTGTCGACCCAACTTCCCAAGCTTAGCCATCATATCAGGGGTTGCTATAAGAAGATCGAAATCTAACCAACCTTCGGTTATTTTCTCAACCAAATCATCTGACCCTGCTTCAATAGCGCCGGCTTTTTTAGCTAATTCAATATTTTCGCCTTGTGCAATAACAGCAATCCGTACTTTTTTTCCTGTACCATGAGGCAACATAATTGTTCCACGTAGTTGCTGATCTGCGTGACGTGGATCAATCCCTAAATGAAAATGGAGCTCCACCGTTTCATCAAATTTCGCAGGTTTCATTTGTTTGATTTTTTTTACAGCATCTGCCGGAGAAACTGTTTTATTAGCTTCGACTAGTGATGCATTTTCTAAATATATTTTGCTATGTTTCATGATTTAGCCACCTTAACACCCATATTTCTCGCGGTTCCTTCGATAATACGCATGGCTGCTTCCATATCATTTGCATTTAAATCAGCCATTTTTTTCTTTGCAATTTCTTCTACTTGTGCAGAAGTTAGTGTTCCTACAAATACAGTGTTAGGCGTTGCCGATCCACTTTTGATTCCCAATACTTCTTTAATAAGAACCGTTGTCGGTGGCGTTTTTAGTATGAATGAAAAAGTACGATCGCTATACACAGTAATTTCTACTGGGATAACGGTACCTGTCTGTTCTTTTGTTTGGTCATTATAGGCTTTGCAGAAATCCATAATATTGACGCCATGCTGACCTAGAGCAGGACCGATAGGAGGAGCTGGAGTTGCTTTACCTGCAGCGATTTGGAGCTTAATGAGTGCCGTTATTGGCTTTTTTGATTTTGGTGCCATTTTTATTCCCTTACTTTACTGTTTTTTCAACTTGATCAAATTCTAGTTCCACTGGTGTTTCTCTTCCAAAAATAGAGATCAGGGCTTTTAATTTGCCGCGCTCTGCATTGATTTCAGAAATAGGACCTGTGTACCCTCTAAATGGACCCGCTATTACCTTGATGACTTCTTCAATTTCAAAATCAATATCAATCTTCTTAGTTTTATCGCCAATCTTTCTAAGAACTTTCAAGATTTCGTCTTCGGTCACTGGGGTTGGCGATGTTTTTGACCCTACAAATTTAGCAACACCCGTTAAGCTTCTTATGTCATAAAAAACTTCATCACTTATAATCATTTGCACAAAAATATATCCAGGGAATATACGAATTACTTTCTCTAAGCGTTTGTTATTTTTTATTTCAATAATTTCTTCTTCAGGAACCAGGACACGGAAAATCTTTTCTTGATATCCCTTGAGCTCACTGATGTCATTAATTCTTTCTTGAACTTTATATTCTTGGCCAGTGTAACACTGCACAATAAACCAATGCGCGTTTTCTAGAGGGTCTACCTCTGTTAAGGCTTCATTATCGTCTGTTATAGCTTTCATTTCTGTCATCTCAAATTCACCTTTATATATGTTTTAAAAAGAGTAATGCTTCAGAAAAAGCAGCGTCTAGCATACTTATAAATAATGTAGCGGTTACCACAATGACAAGAATCAGAACCGTAGATTTCACAACTGTTTTACGATCGGGCCATGTAATGCGTTTAAATTCGATTTTTAGATCTTCTGCAAAAGCCCCTGCATTTTTTGGAGAATTGTTTTTTTTTGATATAAGCTTTTGCATGACTTGTTTATTTTTATCCAACTTACTCTTCATTTCCTTACCACCTGAATTAACCATTACTTCTTCCAATCTGGCAGGCCCGGCCGGATTCGAACCGACAACGCTCGGTTTTGGAGACCGACGCTCTACCAGTTGGAGCTACGGGCCTAGAATTGTAAATATGCGTGGATTCCACTGTCATAAAAAAATTGCAGAAATCAGAATTTATCATGTTTCACTTTTGAGTGTCAACAGCTTCAATTTGATAGCTGCAGCTCCCCTTCCCACTTTGATATCACTGCAGTCGCAACACCATTGCCAATTACGTTGGTGGCGGATCTACCCATGTCCAATATCTGATCAATACCTATCACGATTGCAAGACCTTCTATTGGTATATTAAAGGACGCTAGCGCCCCTGCAATGACAATCAATGAGGCTCTAGGAACACCCGCCATCCCCTTACTTGTCACCATCATCATAAGTAGCATAAGAATTTGTTGATGAAAGGACAAAGCAATTCCATATGCTTGCGCAATAAACATGGTCGCAAATGTCATATAAAGAATAGAACCATCTAAGTTAAATGAGTATCCCAATGGCAAAACAAATCCTGTAATACGCTTGCTGCATCCAAATTTCTCCAACCGCTCAATCGCCTTGGGGAGCGCAACCTCAGAACTTGCTGTACTAAATGCCAATAGAATAGGTTCTTTCAGATACGTGATTAACTTGATAAACGGAATACGTAATGTAACACAGAGCAATCCTAACAAACCAAAAGCAAAAAATATTAGGCCTCCATAAAAACATGCAATCAAGAAAACGTATCCCTGTAAGATCCCAATACCATGATGGCCCACAACTGCTGCAAGTGCACCAAATACCCCAAACGGCGCAAACGACATCACATACCGCGTCATTGTAAACATTAGGTGAGATAGCGCTTCAATTGCCTTTAGCAAGCCCTCTCCCTTTTCACCTAAGGAAGCAAGTGCCACGCCGAAGAAAAGTGAGAAGATAACAATTTGAAGGATTTCGTTTTTTGCTAGCGCATCAAAAAGACTCGATGGAATAAGGTGCGTCACAAATGATTTCAAACTATGGTCTGTGCTAACTTGGACACCTATATCTGCCCCCTGCTTTGGCAAATCGATACGCATATATTTTCCAGGCTGTGCAAAATTTACTAACAAGAGCCCTGTAATAAGCGCAACCAATGTAGCAGATTGAAAATAGAGGAGTGTTTTTAACCCTATACGACCTAAAGTCTTAAAATCACCCAATTTTGCAATCCCAACGACGATCGCTGCGAAAACAAGCGGAGAAATGACCATTTTAATTAGTCTAAGAAAAACGGTGCTCAAAATATCAAGTTGCGCTGCACTCTGCCCCCAAAAATGCCCCACTACAACCCCTAGCGCCATTCCTAAAAATATCTTCATTGTAAAGCTTGGACCCTTCATAGTTGTTTCTCCTTTTGCATTTCTATTAATAGTTCTTGATAGTCCAACATGGAACGCCTTATCACTTCTTTCGCTTCTTCTGCGCCATACGTATGAGAAATAACACATTTTTGTTCTTGTCTATTTTCAGGATCAGGAATTTCTTTATATGTTAAAAAATAATGCTTTAAGCGATTAATAATACTCACGGGCACTTCGCTAATATCTTGATAAGCTCCATAGATACCATCACTTTCTAGCGTTGCAATAATTTTATCGTCGGCCTCTCCCCCATCAAACATTCTAAATCCACCGATGGGTCGTGCATGAACAATTACGGAGCCATGATTAATGGGACGCTCTGTTAGCACACAGATATCTATAGGATCGTTATCCCCTTCAATTCCTGTTCTACCAGTAACCTGCATGGCATATTCTGCAACGCGCTCACGGCAAATAGTCTGCGGAATAAACCCATATAGGCTAGGACAAAAATTCGAAAACTTTTGAGGTCTATCTACTTTCATGTGTCCTGTTTGCTTATCTATTTCGTATTTCACAGGATCAGAAGGAACAATTTCAATAAAAGCGTATACCATTTCTGGGGCATTTTCTCCTGGAGAAATCCCATGCCAAGGATGTGAAGGTGTCAAGGAATAATGATGCAAGACGAAGCTCCTTTTCTTATTATTTTCAGATAAAACTAAGCATATTATATGGGGTGGGATGTCGCAAGTCATAATACACAACTTTCAAAACGTATTGACACGTTTCTTATCCACGGTTTATCATCATTTCTTTGACTTTAAGTAAAAGAAACAGCGCGGAGGGTTATCATGCGTGCGGTAATTGAGACTGGTAGTAAGCAATACATTGTGGAAGAAGGTACAATTTTAGATATAGAAAAGTTAGAAACAGAAGAGAAGACCATTTCTTTTGATCGGGTTCTTGCTGTTTTTAATGCGGGTGATATAAAGCTTGGTCAACCCTATATAGAGGGTGCTCGGGTTGAAGCTACAATTTTGAATCAGATACGCGCCGATAAGATCAAGGTTTTCAAATTTAAGCGTAAGACAGGGTATCAAAAAACCCAAGGTCACCGTCAGTATTTGACTACGATTAAAGTTGAAAAGATTTCAGCTGCGTAAATAGGAGTCTACAATGGCACATAAGAAGGGAAAAGGTAGTACTAAAAACGGTAGAGACAGTAATTCCCAGAGATTGGGTGTTAAGCGTTTCTCTGAAGAACTTGTAGTACCTGGAAACATTTTGGTACGTCAACGCGGAACAGAATTTCGCCCTGGCAATAATGTCGGTATGGGTAAAGATTTTACATTATTTGCTAAAGTTGTTGGTCACGTCAAATTTGAATATGTAACTCGGACCAAACAGCAGGTTTCGGTATACGCAAATTAAGTTCGTTGATCACGTTAAAATTCGCGTCGAGGCTGGCAATGGCGGGCCCGGCGCAGTAAGTTTTAGGCGTGAAAAGTTTGTCCCTTACGGGGGGCCTGATGGTGGAGATGGTGGAGAAGGTGGTACGGTCAGTTTAAAAGCGACCCATCAACTTCAAACCTTAATGGATTTTAAATTTCGACATGTATTCAAGGCCAAAAATGGCATGCATGGTGGCGGTAAACGTTGCTTTGGCATTAAAGGTCCTGACCTGATCTTACCTGTACCCTGTGGCACTATAGTTTATGATGAATCCCATAACATTCTTGCTGATTTATGTCAGGAAGGCGAAGTGTATATAGTTGCTCAAGGTGGCAAAGGTGGCCTTGGGAATCAGCACTTTGCAACGTCTGTAAATCAAGCCCCACGATATTCACAACCGGGGTTACCTGGTCATGTCTGTGAGATTACATTGGAGCTTCGACTATTGGCTGAAGTGGGCCTTATTGGCTTACCTAATGCGGGTAAATCGACACTTTTAAAAGTATTAACACGGGCCAATCCCAAGATAGCCCCCTACCCTTTTACGACACTATTTCCTAATCTTGGGGTCTTGAAATTTATTGATCGTGAAATTGTATTGGCTGATATTCCTGGACTTGTAGAAGGAGCATCAGAGGGCGTTGGTTTGGGACATGAGTTTTTACGTCACGTAGAACGTACTAAACTGCTTGTTCATATGATTAGCGTTGAGCCTCTTTCAGCTGACATTTGTTGGGATAATTATGAAACGATTTCCGAAGAGCTTCGCAAACACAATCCAGATTTGGCGACGCGTCCAACTGTTGTTGTTTTAAATAAACTAGACATTCTTACTGGCGAGGAAATGGCGACTATTTTGGGCCATTTTATTTCTCGCGGTGTACCCGCTATTGCGATTTCGGCTGTTACCGGAGCAGGCATTGGGGAGTTAATTAGTCTTATTCAAAAGGGTGTAGACTAAATGAACCGGTATCTTGTTAAGATAGGCACCAATTTACTAACGACGCCTGAAGGCACGTTAGATTTAAACAGAATGCGTTCTCTTGCCCACCAGATTTGCGATGGCATATCGACAGGTATGGGACAGTTTTTATTGGTCACATCAGGCGCGATTACATGTGGATCTGAAGCGCTGCATTTAAAACCAGTTTCTATCCCAGAAAAGCAAGCGGCGGCGGCTGTGGGGCAATCTCTTTTAATGAAAGAATATGCTACTTTTTTTGGAGAACGCGGTATAAAAGTGGGCCAGATTTTACTCACGCGTGATGTGTTTAATGATGCTGAGCGCATAACCAATGTGCGTAATACAACGATGACATTATTAGAACACGGCATACTGCCTATTTTTAACGAAAACGATTGTGTAGCAACCGATGAGATTGACATGAAGTTTGGGGATAATGACCAGATGTCTTTAATGGTTGCTAAGCTTTTAGATGTGACCCATTTGGTGTTACTTACTGATGTAGATGGTGTATACGATCACAATCCCAAAACCCATGCTGAGGCGCAAATCATTTCTAACATGTCAGAAATTTCTGATGCCTTTTTATCTGGGCTAGAAGACGCCACTTCTGGTAGAAGTAGAGGTGGGATGAAATCAAAATTAACTGTTGCAAAAGTAGCTTCAGAATCTGGTATTGATGTAAGAATAGCAAATGGACGTACGCCTAATGTGTTGTCATCCGATGTCGGGACACATATACCAGGTCGTGCATTATGAAGACCATTGTTTCTCAATGTGCAGAAGCAAAACGGTCGTTTCAAATACAAGATTTAATTTCTACTGAAGAAAAGAATCGTATTTTGAATAAGATGGCGGATGCTATTCTTGTGAATCAGTCTCAGATTTTGGCAGAGAATCAGAAAGATCGAGAGGCTGGTGTCACAGAGGGATTAACCGAATCGCTGATCGATAGGCTAACGCTTACACCTGATCGGCTTGAGGGGATTGCGGCTAGTATTCGTCAGATTGCTACCCTACCCGATCCTATTGGACAAGAGATGGATAAATGGACACAACCAAATGGTCTTGAAATTCAAAAAGTGCGGGTGCCGTTGGGTGTCATTGGAATGATTTATGAGGCACGCCCTAATGTGACTGCTGATGCGATTGCACTTACGTTTAAGACGGGGAATGCGGTTGTTTTGAGGGGTAGCTCTTCTGCATATAGATCTAATCTTGCGATTGCCTCAGTTCTGCGGTCAGTCTTGGAAAACAATAAAATTAATTTCGGCAGTATTCAGTTATTAGAAGATACTTCTCGTGAAGGTGTAGAGACTTTTGTGAGATGCAGAGAGTCTTTAGATCTTGTGATTCCTAGAGGCAGCGCAGCGATGATTAAACATGTTGTGAGTTTGGCGACGGTCCCTACGATTGAGACGGGTGCTGGCAATTGTCATATTTTTGTGGATGCGTCGGCTGATTTAGATCGTGCGATTGAGATCGTTATTAATGCCAAAACACAGCGGCCCTCTGTTTGTAACTCCTGTGAAAAGATTTTGGTACACGCAACTATTGCTCGCAAATTTCTGGATGCCCTGTTACCAAAATTACGGGAATTGGATGTTCGGTTTAAGGGTGATAAACACGTCTGTGATTGGTATTCGGACATTGAATTATCAACGGAAGAAGAGTGGTATGAGGAATTTTTGGATTTGGTTTTGGGGGTTCATATTGTTGGGTCTGTAGAGGAAGCGATTGGGTGGATTCAGACGTATGGATCGCATCATACGGATGTGATTTTGTCGCAAGATAAAGTGGCTATTGATGCGTTTGTGAAAACAGTGGATTCTGCTGTTGTAGGCGTAAACGTCTCTAGCCGGTTTACGGATGGTGGAGAATTTGGATTTGGGGCGGAGATTGGAATTTCGACGCAAAAATTACATGCGCGAGGGCCTATGGGATTGGCGGAATTGACGAGTTATAAGTATGTGATGCAGGGAGAGGGATTGGTTAGGTAAATCCCAATTTTACAGGCTAACCCCTAACCTGTCCCCTTCTGTCGTTTAGTGTCTAGGGACTTATTTTTGTGATGCGGGGGATGGGTTGGTTCGGTAACGTTTTTTTCTTGTGGATTATAAACAAAAGATTTGAATTAGGATTTATCGGATTAACGGATGAATAGGATGAACAACAGCCACTCATTTTTTAATCCATAAATGCCAATTCTGACAGTTTTTTAACCTGTCCCCTTCTGTCCTTTAGTGTCCAGGTACTTATTTTTCTTATTTTCTTAAGAATTAACACTGTATAGAACCTGATTATCAATAGACTGCATATCAAGAGATACATACTCAGGGTGGTCCATACTTGGATAGGTATAGAATCCGCTAACATCCTTTACATATAATGCTGGGTCAGCGATGCCACCTGTTTTACCTTTGCGAACTACTGAATAAAAGGGGATAGGGGCTGCTGGGTCAAAGGAGCTAGACTTTGCATGAGGAGGGTCCATTGATACAGCACCTAAGGGATAGAAACCGCCAGGACCTTGGTCAGCATCATACTCAGATAGCAGATCAATGCGGTTAGGTTGTTTATAATAACTAGCATCCAAGCTAGTCTCGGCATAGATACTACTTTCTGAAGGTCCAACTCCATAAGTTTCATCCGCGTTGCAAACTCCTGAGATATCGTTAAGATTGTCCTCCGGACGCTCATACAGATCCTCAGTAGCCGATACTACAGGCGCTAGCTGTACAACCGGTGGGGTTTGTTGATATTTCATATAAATTAGAATGCCAGCTGCCACACCAACACTAGCTCCGACGGCAGCCGCAATCGCAACAATATTTGCCCCACTACTACTTGAGGGCATTGGTGTTTCTGGAGGAGCACCACGGATTATGTAAACGCTCTTTGAGGTAGGATCTCCAATAACATAATTACCATTGTTTGTTGCTAACGCGGCACCAAAACTTTGGGGGGTACCAGAATATTTTATGGCCGCACTTAGATTAGCAGGAAATCCATTCCCAATATCAAACTGATAAACTATGCCTGCATTTTGAGCTGTTACAAACAATGTATTTCTAGAAACCATTAAGTTTGATCCAAAAAGACCCCCTGGAATTTCTCCCCGAAGAACTTGCGAACTACCGTTTTGAAACATAACATGTAGTGCACCTGTGAAGCTTTCCTCTCCAGTAGCCCCTAGGACTAAGATAGGTTTACCGTCTGCTCCCAAAAAGCTCAGTGCGGCGGCTCCAAGTCTGGCTCCTGTTTCGCCATCATAAGTGGTATTAAGTGTAATATTTTGCCCTACCGAAAACAATCGAACCTCTCCGTTTGCAGCATGACTTAATCTAGTTCCAACCCCTAATTTATCGTCGTAGGTAAAAAGACAACTTACAACTGTCGAAGTGGGGTCTGCTGGCAAACTATTTTCAACACCTCTGAGGCCTGATATTAAGGCGACCGTACCATTGGCCCTACTTGCCATAAATACTGCGCTGCCATCAACGGTCCCTACAGCCTGAATATTACCGTCCCCTGCTCTGGTTCCATTGATTCTTGGCAATTGATCGAAATCTACATGAGCGGGAAACCCACTTCCTGTACCTAGGAGGTAATGCAGACCGCCAAGTCCTTGCATAATAACATCTGGCTGGGCGTCTCCATTGATATCAAATACAGAAATAACAGTACCCAACTTCATTCCTGTAGCACTTGAAATATTGGTGGCACCAACGGGTAAACCGTCAGCGAGATTTACAGTCGTATTTGAAGAAAGGATATAAACTGCGCCGTTGCCTTGAGGAGCACTAATGACTAGTTGATTATCACCTAAAAATTGTATTCGGGAGCCAAAGCCCGTACCTTGGACCCCTGTTATTGTCACGTTTGGGCCTTGACCAACGGCATCTCTTCGGGCTAGATCGCCTACTGGATCATAAAATACATCCGTATCAGAATAGGTATGGCGTTCAGAACCCAATAATGTGTGAACACTCACCCCGTTCTCGCCCGCTGTCGTAACCCCAGGTAAAACTGTGTAGACAAGAAGAGGCAAAAGCTCTTTGAGGTAGGGTATGACATTCTCAGACAAATAACCTCTTGCAAGTTCGGCGGCTTGTTTTCCTATCCATTCAGAAAACCCGCAAAGCTTGGCTGTTTGTGAAGTAAGTGCCGCTAGGACGAAGAATGGGGTGCTCGCAATATTGGCAAGGACTCTTGCCACCACTTGTAAGGTATCCACTGCATACATACCTGTTCTGAAGAAGGCTGTTGCGCCTTGTAAGTGTTGATCTTGTAGTAACATCCCCTGTAGAGCCATACTTGAAGTCACTAGCTTCAGTAAATCTTGTTCGTCTGCTGGCTTATTCCATTCTGTCACGATGTTGTGTGCCAGAAGCCCTACCTGTACGGTAAAGGCTAGTTTGGCGGCATTATCATGATGTGAATTTACTGTCTTGGATATATCGGGTGGGATCAGGACCATAGAATTTAACGCGACTAGCTTGTACTGGTGTGAATTTATGGGATTATATGGCATGTCGAGTGCCCTTTTTTCTGTGTTTTGTTTGGGCGAGTAGATCTTTAATGGAAGTAGGATTAGGGAGAGGTTGGATAAGGTTTTCAAATTCAGAGAGGCAGTCTAGTACGAGTGCAATTTTAAGGAGAGATTTGAGTGCTATTTGTCCTGTATTTTCAAATCGTTTGAGACTCCCCAAGCTCACGCCGGATTGTGCTGCAAGGCCGGACTGAGAAAGATTGAGGGAAAGCCGTCTGGTACGCGTTCGCTGCGCGATGTCTTGCATGAGTTCGATAGGTGTTTTAAATAACATAGATCACATACTAGCTACACTTTCTTTTTTTGTCACTAACTGGTTACTATTTTGGCTATTAATACCCCCCCAATACTCACCCCAACCCCTCTCTATTCTAAAGAGGGGCTTACAAAATCGGAGCAGAGATTGGGATTTCGACGCAGAAATTACATGCGCGGGGGCCTATGGGATTGGCGGAATTAACGAGTTATAAGTATGTGATGCAGGGAGAGGGATTGGTTAGGTAAATCCCAATTTTACAGGCTAGCCCCTAACCTGTCCCCTTCTGTCGCTTAGTGTCTAGGGACTTATTTTTAGTGTCCAGGCACTTATTTTCCTTATTTTTCCCACCTAGCTTTGTCCAGTAATGTCAGCGCCTCCGTTACCATTCGCATTTGTATCTTCTAAAGAGATCACTTTAATTACAGGTGCTTGCCATTTTAATTTCATATTTTGATTTCCTTTATTCATGATGAATGCACGTTTATTATAAAGTGTACCTTATGTCATTGCGCTAAAACAGGTCTACTTAAGCTTCATCATCTGGCACCTCATAGTCAGAAGGAACAGGGCTGGGTGCATCGCGCCTTAGTGTTGCTTGATAATCTCCACGAGGCATAGGCACTTCATAGACTGCTGAAGGTGGCGAGTCGGCACCTCTAGCAGCAGAACCGTATACAAACTGAGTCCCATCTAGACCAGCATAGACGTGTTGAGGCAGAGTTGGCTGCCGTAACGCTTCCATATACGGACCCCAATTAAGGGCTGAAATAACCGGTTGATGTGCAGCTTCATAATGTCCATCCTCTCCGACAGATCCAGGGGTATGGTTATAGAGAACCGGTACCTCATACCCTACCTCATATGGAGTAGCATAGTCGTGAGGCGGAGCATCTACGACAGTCTCCCCAAGAACACCATACTCAGGATTTCCTCCTACCCTCGGCTCCTCATAATTTGGAACAAATGCTAGATTTACTATATTAAATGGACCATTTCCCGGATCTAATGCCATAGGCATCTGGCCTACTGCAACTTGTCTCCTCGGTTTAATAACTTCCTTATAAACTACGACACCTCCAACTACAACTACTACTACTCCCCCTACTACAGCCCCCGCAATTACGGCTATATTCGCCCCACCACTACTTTCTGATGTTGGAGAAATAGTTGGTGTCACTGGAGAAGATGGTGCAAAGAATATGAGAACTCTATGTGAGGTAGGATCTCCAATAACATAATTACGATTGTTTGTTGCTAACGCGGTACCAAAACTTTGGGGGGGACCAGAATATTTTATGGCCGCACTTAGATTAGCAGGAAATCCATTCCCAATATCAAACTTATAAACTATGCCTGCATTTTGAGCTGTTACAAACAATGTATTTCTAGAAACCATTAAGTTTGATCCAAAAAGACCCCCTGGAATTTCTCCCCGAAGAACTTGCGAACTACCGTTTTGAAACATAACATGTAGTGCACCGGTGAAGTTTCCCTCTCCAGTAGCCCCTAGGACTAAGATAGGTTTACCGTCTGCTCCCAAAAAGCTCAGTGCGGCGGCTCCAAGTCTGGCTCCTGGCCCATCTCCCTCATAAGTCATATTGAGGGTTATGTTTTGTCCTGTTGGATTTATTGAATACAATCGAACACGTCCGACTGCAGTATTATTGCCGACATTAGTTAATCTTGTCCCAACGACTAATTGATCATCATGACTACCAAGACTACTTACTACTATCGAACTCTCTGCAGGTACACTATTGAATACCCCTTCCCCCTTTCGCATTAAGACGACCGTACCATCGGACCTGCTTGCCATTAATATTTTTCCATCATGTATCGTCACTACAGCCTGAACATTACCGTCCCCTGCTCTGGTTCCATTGATTCTTGGCAAGTCATCGAAATTTACATTAGGGGAAAATTCACCCTCTATACCTAAGAGATAGCGCATGCCGTCAGGACCCTGCATAATAACATCAGGACGTTTATCTCCATTGATATCATACACAGTAATAACAGCACCCATCTTCATTCCTGTAGCACTTGAAATATTGGTGGCACCAACGGGTAAACCGTCAGCGAGATTTACAGTCGTATTTGAAGAAAGGATATAAACTGCGCCGTTGCCTTGAGGCGCACTAATAACAACTTGATTCTCATCTAAAAATTGTATTCGGGAGCCAAAGCCCGTACCTTGGACCCCTGTTAGGGTCACGTTTTGGCCTTGATCCGCTTCGGCCTCTCGGCGAGAGAGAGTATGGACTGGTTCATAGTCGAGGGCATCGTAGAATATGTCTTCAGGTTCAGCTGAGACATCAATATAACCATGAGCTTCATCTTGGGCAGCGTGGGCATCTCTATCCAAAGAATATGCGTTTCCTAGGGTCAATGAATCATGTAGTGTTGGCACCATAGTCTTTAATTCGTTTAGTGTTAACGGCTGTGTCATTTTGCCATTATCTGGATTAACGTGAACGTAAACCTCTCCCTCAGACATAGAGGCAATATCAAGGTTATCTGGGAAAAGGGTTTGTGCGAGTTGCACGGGAATTGGTTGGTAGGTTATAGGCCCCAATGGTGTACTTACGACCAAGGAATTATCACTTGCGACAGAGACTCCTGGTAATAACGAATAGGCCGCGAAAGGAAGAAGATGCTCAACATACGGTTTTACGACACGACTAACCGATGTTGGTAAATAATTGTCTACGAAACTGGCCGCTTTTTTTCCTATCCATTCCGAAACACCGAAGAGCTTAGCAGTTTGTGAGAGTAAAGCACCCAAAACGACCAACGGTGTATTAGCAATATTCCCTGCAATTTTTAAACCAACTTGGGCTGTATTTGTCGCATACATTCCTAGACGAAATAGTTTAGAGGCCTGTGTAAGCCTTGTACTTGTTTCTTGTGCGGTTTCACTTTTCATTGCAGCTGAAATATGAGTGGCTGCCAGTGCACATAAAGCCGTGCCCGCAGATACAATCGCCATCGGATCTCTATCTTTCACCTCTTTAACAAATAATTGATCATAAAGGGTATTTACCAATAACCCCACTTGCATACCTATAGCTATTGCCTTTGCTTTAGCGATATGTGAATTTTCTGTCTCAGCAGGTATTGGGATTGCAGTATTTAAAGCGACCAGCTTGTACTGAGTTGTATTTTTTTTCATTTTTTTATTGCTCCTAAACTCTATGGGCGATAGTCTTCAATAGAGTTATCGAAAAATTATTTGAAAAATTTCAGGGAATTTTTAAGCCAGCGCACTAAAATCTGATTTATAGGTGTTGATCGGTGCGTCTTTTTTGTACTGAGGTTTTTCGTTTTTGATATTTTCTAGGAGTTCGCCTAGGGCTTGGGCTTCGGATAGGAGTGTATTTTGGGGAAGCATTGGGGAACTTTTGCTTGAAGTTGATTGGAGGTCGACGGATTTAACGTCTTGGAGAAGGATATTCATGGCGAGGGGGATGACGGTCTTCCTTTGGACTTCGAAGGCGCGTAGGACGGCTTTGGAGGGATCTTTCCCGGGGATGCCGATGATGAAATGGTATTTGTGGCCCGTGTCGATGTCTGTTTGTGAGGGTTCGGGGATACCGCTGGGATGGGTGTGGTAGAGGCCGTAATAATCGAGATTATGTTTGGCAAAAAATTGGTGGGCGCGTTCGACGTCTTCGGCGGTAAAAGCGAAGGTGTCGGTTTTATTGGCTAGGTGCTGATTGAAGATGGGCAGGATGGCTTTGATGACGAAGTCTTTGCCGCCTAGAAAGCCACCTGCTTCTGTGGGGAAATTATCCGCCGCTTGTTTGGTGATGATATCGTAGTGACGTTTGGTGATTTGAAAAACGGTACTCAACGCGCTTTGATCTCCTGAATGAGTTCTGAGATTGAAACGTTAGCGAGGTCTAGCATTTCTAGCATGTGGGTTTGTGTGAAGGGTGTGTTTTCGGCAGTGCCTTGTATTTCTACGAATCTGCCTGATTCTGTCATAACGATATTCATGTCTACTTCTGCTTTGGAATCTTCTTCGTAACAGAGATCGGTCATGGCTTGATTGTTGACAATGCCTACGCTGACTGCAGCCAAATATTCTTTGATGGGATTTCGTTTTAGGATGCCTTGCTCCATGAGTTTTTTAACAGCGTCGGAAAGCGCAAGCATGCTGCCGGTGATGGCTGCGGTGCGGGTGCCTCCATCAGCTTGTAGGACATCTGCATCTATTTGGAGAGTACGTTCGCCTAAGATATCCATGTCAATAATGGCACGTAGGGAGCGTCCGATGAGGCGTTGGATTTCACTGGTTCTACCGCTAGCTTTGCCTTTAGAGACTTCGCGATTGGCTCGGGGATTGGTGGAGCCTGGTAACAATGAATACTCTGCGGTGACCCAGCCGTTGCCAGTGCCTTTGAGAAAATGGGGGACTTTGTTTTCGAATGACACGGTACAGAGGACTTTGGTGTCGCCTGTTGAAATCAATACCGATGAAAGTGCATTTTTGGTGAAGCCTTGGATAATGTCTAGGGGGCGTTTTTGGATGTAGGTTCTACCGTCGTTTCTCATGATTGTGGGCCTTCGTTATGTGATTTTGGATTTCTTTCGAGTAGTGCTCTGCTGTCTGTAATTGTTTTTTCTGCTTTGACGAGATTGGTTTGCATCTTGGTGACTAGGAGTTGGAGATTGGCCATGACGTAGTCTGCATATTCATGGGCACCCGCTTTTATTTTTTCGGATTCTTCTTTGGCGTCTTGGAGGTATTTATCTGATTGCGCGCGTGCTGTAGGCGTTTGGGGAATTACTACTTTAGGCGGAATAACTTCTTGGGGAATGGTATCGGGTTCGGAGCGTTTGGTGAGGTCTACGGATCGTTTGACGATGGTGCCATTGCTTTTAATAATCAGTCTGATTTTATCTACCAACTGTAAAATTTTATGTTCTTCTAGAATGACTTTGTCTGAGAATGGAAGTTTTTTTCCTTCTAAGATCGTTGCTTCTAATGAGTCGATAAGGCCAAAGATTTCGTCCATATTAGTTTCCTTTATAGGCCTTACACTTTTCGCGTAGGGCTTGTTCGATTAAATCAGGTACAAATTGGGCGATGGGGCCGTGCAATTTTGCCAATTGCCGCACTAGGCTAGAACTGAGATAGGAATATTTTTCGTCTGTCATGAGAAAAACAGTGTCTATTTTAGATTCTAGGTTGCGGTTTGTGAGTGCCATTTGGAATTCGAAATCAAAATCCGAAACGGCGCGAAGTCCTCTGATAATGGTATAGATATCTTTCTTTTTTGCATAATCTACCAAAAGGCCTTTGAAGCCTTCTATTTGTATTTTAGGTTCATCTCGAAAGAGATTTTTTAGATGCTCAATACGCTCCTCTATTGTAAAAAAAGAATTTTTTTCTGGGTTTTGAATGACAGCAATATGAACTTCATCAAACACCCGACCCGCGCGTCTCAAAACGTCGATATGGCCATTGGTAATGGGGTCAAAACTTCCGGGATAAATGGCTTTTTTCATGGGGTCTCGTTTCTTTTTAAGATGGTCAGTGCGGTGTCGCCATAGGTGTGAACAGACAAAATATCTAGTCGTGTTGTGGCTGTAATTGGCGTCGATTTATGGTGTTCACACACCAGGACGCCATTGGGTGAGAGTATATCAAATTGCTCTATGTGCTTCAACGCAAGGTGGTAAAGACCTGTCATCTGCCAAGGGGGGTCTAGAAGGATGATATCTGCGGGGGTTTTATGGCGTTCGAAAAAAACAGATAGGCTCGCTTTAATGAGGGTAATAGAGTCTTTTACATCTGGGTATTTTGAGATGATTTTTTGTGTGTTTTCTTTGGCGTATTGAATGTCTTGGTCTACGAATATGACCTTTGCGGCACCTTGTGAAAGTGCTTCCAAACCAAGCCCTCCTGTTCCACAACAAAGATCTAAAACGACTGCCTCTTGAAGAAACGGCCTCAGTATACTCATGAGGGCTTCTCGAACCCGATTTTGCGTGGGTCTAAACTTCTGGTTGGTCGGATAAGATAAAGACAGGCCTTTGTAGAGACCGGAGATAATGTGCATCGAATAATTATGCCGTAACAGTGGTTGAGTGGCCAGTATTTTTTGGCTATGCTAGACTATTTTTCTATGCGAAATAAATGTATTTTAGGCGCACTGCTTCTTTCGTTTTTCTTTTTTTCGTTTAGTTATGCTGATCTTCCCAGTACGCAAAAAAGCACAGCTGAAATTGTGACAGAGTTTTCTCAAATGTCTCCGGGGCAAATTGCTTGGGTGGGTGTTAAATTTAGCTTGGAAAAGGGCTGGCATACATACTGGCAAAATCCAGGGGACAATGGGCTTCCCGTAAAAATAAATTGGACTTTACCAAAGGGTGTTACGGTGGATGCCGTGATGTGGCCCGCGCCAGCTGCGTTTAGAACCGGGACGTTTTTAAATTACGGCTATACAGACGAAGTGATTGCGATGGCACGGATTCGTTTAAGCCCGACGCTTACGGTGGGTGATTCGTTGACTATTGGCGCGCAAGCCAAGTGGTTAATTTGTCAGGAAAGTTGTATTCCACAGTCTGCCGATCTTAAGAGCCAGATACAATTGGTGCTTCCTGGTAAAGAGAAACGTATAGAATTAGCTTCTCTCGATAAAACACAAAAACAGCTTCCCAAAGCGTTGAAGTCCACTGGCAATATTTATGAAGATGGGCACTATATTATGTTGTCTTTTCATGTTGAAAAACTGGATGTTGATAAACTAAGAGAGGCTGATTTCTTTCCGGAATCGGGTGTATCCATACCGGTAACAGAAGCGTGGCATTGGCATACAAAATTGGATAAACTTGTATTGTGGAGTGCGGGATCTCAGCCGTCCAATAGACTCCCCTTTCACGGACTTTTAAAACTGACATATCGCAATGGTGATATTTCGACATTTTGGATTGCGGTTACGCCCACAACCCAGGCGATTGCTATACCTGGCGCTAGTTTTCAACATGCGCGCAAAATTGCACTTACAATAGCCTTTGCATTTTTGGGAGGTATTTTTCTTAACTTAATGCCGTGTGTACTGCCTGTTTTATCCCTTAAAGCGTTATCGCTAGCAAAACAAAAAAATGAACGCCCTTTGATTGTTCGCTTACATGGGATTGCTTATACGCTTGGGATTCTTGCCAGCATGTTAGCGCTTTCTGGCACGCTTATTTTTCTGAAAAAAAGTGGTCAATATATTGGTTGGGGATTTCAAATGCAGTCCCCTATTTTTGTGGGCTGTATGGCTGTGCTGATGCTTTTGATTGGCCTCATGTTTTCGGATGTCATACAAATGCCCGGTAGCAATTGGCTGGTTAAGACGTCATCAAAATCAACCAAGCCATGGCTTCAATATGAAAGTCTTGCAGGTAGTTTTATGACGGGCTTAGTAGCGACGTTGGTTGCGACGCCTTGTACGGCTCCTTTTATGGCAACGGCTATTGGTGTCGCTTTGGCGCAGTCCACCTTTACGGCATTGGTTATTTTCATGAGTTTGGGGTTGGGTATTGCGGCCCCCTATCTTGCGCTGAGCTTTATCCCTGCTACTTTAAAATGGATTCCAAAGCCTGGCATGTGGATGGTGACTTTTAAGAAAATATTGGCTGTTCCAATGTATTTGAGCTCAGTATGGTTGATATGGGTTTTGGTGATGCAACTTAACGTTTCTGTTCCTACGGCTAAACCTTTTTCACCTAATACGCTTGCCACTTTACGTGCGGCGCATCAACCTGTACTTGTAGATGTTACAGCGGCGTGGTGTCTTACTTGCCAAGTCAATGAGCGACTGGTTTTGAAAACGCCCGACATTCAGCAACTTTTAAAAGAGAAAGGCATTACTTATCTTGTTGCGGATTGGACGAATCAAGATAAAGAAATTACGCAATATTTACAGTCTTTAAATCGAGAAGGAGTTCCGCTTTACGTGTATTATGCCCCTGGGAAAGAGCCCGTTATTTTACCTCAGATTTTAACCAAAAGCAGTCTTAAGGCTGCCTTAAACTAAGGAGTTCCTATGTCTACCAAATTGATCTCTGCCCTTCAGGAATTTTATAAAGAGAATTTAATATCAGTCTATCACTATGGATCTTCTACAGACCAAGCAAGTTTACGATTATTAATTATTTTAAAGCATATTCATCCGTTGGTATTGAAGCCCAAGAAATTTACACCCCCGAAACTTTCTTTTGGGGTGCAGTACACGTTGTTTAGCCTAGACGAAATGATGGCGTCTTTGGATGTGTTTCCGATGGAATTTCTGGATATGAAACGTACGCGTGTTTTATTGTTTGGCCCAGATTCCCTAAAAGACGTTGTGCTTGATACCGTGCATTTGCGACATGAGTGTGAGTTTGTTTTAAGAAGCACATTATT
>CAMDGG010000008.1 GCA_945898045.1 bacterium UBP8_UBA817 | reverse complement strand
GAGGGTGGGTTTGAGTAAGGGATGAGTGATGGATGGTGTGTATTGGCTGTGTGGTTATTACTTACTATATAGCCTTGTTGCGATGTGACCGTGAGGATTCTATACTATCTATAGTTGGTTCGATACGGATGGGCTTTGGTCCACCATTAGAGTCTTTTGTACGAACTGTTTTTGGGCTATTTAAAAGAGGTCAAGCGTGTGATGTGCCCACATTTTCGGCCTGGAAGTATGTCCTTTCCGTACCAATGTAAAAAATTGGCTGGGTCATTTTTGGCCCAATCTGGAATCGGTTCACCAATGATATTTCGCATGACGGGCTGTCCTATGGTTGTGGTGCGGCCACAGGGATGTCCCGCTACACAGCGAATATGATTTTCAAATTGGCTTGTTTCGGCTCCCTCAATACTCCAATGCCCGCTATTATGTACACGGGGTGCTATTTCATTCACAATCAACGCATTCCCACATACAAAAAATTCTATAGTTAAAACGCCTACATAATTAAAATCCTCCAGTACTCGTTTCACAATCGCAGCTGCCGCTTCTTGCAATGGATGCGCTCGTAGCACTGTGCTTTGGATTAATATACCGTCTTTGTGCTGGTTCTCCACTAAATCGTAAGTCATAATAGTGCCAAATTGATCTCTCGCTGCAATCACAGAGACCTCATAATCAAATGACACAAATCCTTCGGCAATCGAGTCAACCAGACCTGTCGCATCGAACGATTCCAAATCAGCCGCCGATTTAAAACGAATCTGTGACTTACCGTCGTATCCATTCCTACGCGACTTTAAAATAAATGGAAAACCCAAAACGTCTGCCGCATGTAACAAGTCGTTATAATGGTTTACCGTAATAAACGGCGCAGTGGGTATTCCTAACCCCTGAAAATGCTCTTTTTCTTTCAATCTATCTTGGGAGATTAACAAGGCCGCCACGGAGGGGTAAACGGGTACGTTAGATGCCTGAAGTGTCGTCAACGTCGAAACGGGGATATTTTCAAATTCCCATGTCACCACATCCGACTTTGCCAAAAATGATTCCAGTGCTAATTCATCCAAAAACGAACCACAAATCAGATTGGCAACACGCCCAGCACACGCATCAGACTTCGAATCCCAAACAACACAGGATTTGACATAAGACTTGCTGGCTTCGATTAACATTAAGGACAGCTGTCCTGCGCCTATGATCCCTAAAATCATTGAACGGTTGGGTCTGAGTTGTTGAGCACAGTATTCGTTTGATTTTCACGAAATACGTCAACCGAGCGTCGAATTTGCTCATTTGATATTGCCAATATGTTTGCGGCAAGTAAACCTGCATTCTTAGCCCCAGAAGCACCAATCGCCACAGTCGCCACCGGAACTCCTGCTGGCATTTGTACGATCGATAACAAGGAGTCTAATCCATTTAGCGCTTTAGACTGAACCGGAACCCCAATTACGGGCACTGATGTATAGGCTGCAATCATCCCTGGTAAATGAGCCGCTCCTCCTGCCCCAGCTATAATGACCTTCGTGCCATTTGACCTTGCAGATTTCGCAAAATCAGCCATTAAATCCGGCGTGCGATGGGCTGAAACTACGCGGCATTCATGAGAAACACCCAATTCAGATAATATATCCGAGGCATGCTTCATGGTCTCCCAATCCGATTTAGATCCCATTACAATTGACACATCAGCCATCATTGAACTCCTTATGATACGTTTGTATCAGTGTAATCATTCTACTTTAATAAGAAAAGTACAAATTTAAAGTAAAGGGGTTCGGCGTAACGGGCACTATGTTTTGAAGTCTTTAGGGTTATTTTATTTTGGTGAAGGGTTAGTGTATTTTCGTGTTCGAGAATAAGGGGTGGACTGGCGGAGAGAGAGGGATTCGAACCCTCGCTGGCATTTCTACCACTAACGGTTTAGCAAACCGCCCCCTTCAGCCACTTGGGTATCTCTCCATATGGGAAAAAACTAACGTGTCGATTCTATCAGCTTGACAATCGATGCTCAAGAAAAAGATCATTCAGTGGGCAGAAAAACTTTTTTGACAGATTCTTTTTTGTCCATTGTATCGGTGTAGCCTAGGTCAATAAGTTGACGAATGTAGGTGGGTTCAAATAGCAAGTAACTAATTAAATCTGCTGCTTCAGAGGTGCGTCCTAAACCGTGTATTAAGTATCGAATGGTACGTGGTAGTCGGTGGGCTTCTTTTACAGCCATTTCTCCCAAATCTTTGGAGGGAGCCAACATACATACTTCGACAGGACGCAAAGGTGTTTGTGCGTCGGCTGGAAGTTCTTTTAGAATATCGTTGACACTGACCAAGCGTTCATAATCTAATTCGATACTGTCTAGCAAAATGGTGTTGAGTAAAATGCCTAGAATACGTGCAGGACTGGGTGAAACATTGGGACCAAAGGGTGCTGTTAAGGCGCCTAGTCGCCGTACGCTGACAACGACCAAACGTTCGGCGCCCATCTTAATTGCAGGCCCTAGGGGTGTGTAATTGCGTAAACTGCCGTCTCCGTAATATTCATTTCCGATTTTAACGGGAGGAAACAAAATGGGGATCGCGCAAGAGGCTAAAATATGGTCTACTGTGATTTGTGTTTTTTGTCCTTGGCGTAACTCGTATTCCCAAGACTTAATTTCTTCGGCACTTTGAAAAAACGTGTTGCTGATGCCAGTGGAATAACTTAAAGCTTTAACAGCTAGGCTATGCAGGTGTCCTAATTTAATATTTTGCTCGATGGCATCGGCTTGAAATTCACTCTTAATTAATTTTCGTAATGGCGCTGTGTCCAAGAGAGATCGCATGGTTTTTTCGGGAGAAAGATTTGCGGTTGCCAATTCCATTATAAGCCGAAGAGAAGATTTGATAATTGAGAAAATACCAACGTTATATATTTTCCCAGTTGATAAATCACCCCATAATTTTTCGAGAGCAGCAACGCCTAATGGTATTTCTTGGCTGTGTGCGGCTAAGTATGTTGCGTTGAGTGCTCCCGCACTAGTTCCTGTTAATACGGGGAACGGATGGTTTACGCCCATGCCCGCAGCAATTTCTACTAAGGCTTTTACGGCACCGACTTGATACGCACTACGCGCACCACCTCCTGACAACACTAAACCCAGCCTAGAATTATGAGACATATCTTTTTATTTTACCTTATCAGGGAGATGACACAACCCACTGAATCTAATTGATTAGCTGGCAGGTCTTTGGGCCAATGCTATTTTTGATTTTTTAGATAATTTTTTAATTCGAATTTCTTCTTTTAATGCAGTGGATTTGTCTGGCATGGCACAACTGTATGTTAGTGTTACAGGGCGACGTCCTCTTGTATATTTTGCGCCAAGAGTTGTGTTGTTATGTTCGTCTAATCGACGAGAAAGATTGTTTGTGATGCCTGTGTAGAGTGTTTTGTCGGCGCATTCTACGATATAGATATGCCAGGGGTTCATGGAGAGAAAATTGTAACATGGATGTGTTGGTTTTTAGTTGATATACTCGGTTCTTGGTGGGCAGGGCAGCCGCGGGTGATTTATCATTCGAGGAAAGTCCGGGCACTATAGGGCAGGATGCCTCCTAACGGGAGGGCGGGTGAAACCGACGGCAAGTGCAACAGAAAATGAACCGCCTTTTTTGCTTTGGCAGAATAGGTAAGGGTGAAAAGGTGCGGTAAGAGCGCACCGGGACTTTGGTAACAGAGGCCGCATTGTAAACCCCATCCAGTGCAAGACCAAATAGGGAGAGAGAGGCGGCCCGTCTCATTTGAATTTCCGGGTTGGTCGCTTGAGGTTTTTTGTGAAAAAAATCCTAGATAGATGGCTGCACATTTTGATTTTTTCGGAAGTTAAAAGGACAGAACCCGGCTTATATGCCCACCAGTATTTTTTTGTATGTCATAAATTTTGTTTTATCGATATGTTGGGGTATATTTTCTTTAGTTATATCATCCTAATTATAGGGGGCATTTAACAATGGCCACTACAGTGAAAAAAGCAGCACCAAAAAAAGCGGTAGCAAAAAAGCCAGCAGCAAAAGCGGCGCCAGCTAAAAAAGCAGTTGCGAAAAAGGTTGTAGCTAAAAAAACAGTTGCTAAAAAAACAGTAGCAAAAAAGACTGTTGCTAAGAAAACAGTTGCTAAAAAGACAGTAGCAAAAAAAACGGTTGCTAAGAAAACCGTTGCTAAAAAAACAATGGCAAAAAAAGTAACAGCAACGCCTAAAAAAGCAATTGCAAAAAAAGTTGCAGCTCCTAAAAAAGCCGCCGCAAAAAAAGTAGTAAAAAAGAAATAGATTATACCGTTATCAATTAAATTTGATACGCGTATAAGATATTTGCGATGGCAAGGAATGCGGCGTTTTCAACGCGTAAGATGGTTTCGGAAATACTAACGCTTTGAAAATCTAGCTGGGTTAGGAATGTTATTTCTTCTTGGCTGATGCCGCCTTCCGGGCCGATAAAAATCAAGATATTCCTCGGATTTTTATTTTCATTTATTAGTGATTTCAATGTTTGTTTCTTTTCTTCTTCCCAACATACTAATTTTATATCGTACTTTTGAAGGTCTAGTTTCTCTTTGAGTTCTCTTAAAGCGTAAATGGGATGAATCTCTGGCAATGTTGTTCGCTTGCTTTGCTCGCTTGCTGCGAGTGCGATCTTGTTCCATCTTTCCAATTTATTTTCTTGTTTTATATTGTGTGCTTTGACGAGGCATCTTTCTGTGATGACGGGAATGATTTCGTCGATGCCAAGTTCGGTACATTTTTTAATTATTTCCGCAAATTTATCTTGTTTGGGAAGCGCTTGAATGAGTGTGATGTGATGGTCTTTTTTGGGGTGTGTTGTTTCTTGATTAATTGTAAATTCTAGTTTGTTTTTTTGGATTGAGCTGACACTAACTTGATATGTTTTCTTAGTAGTGGTGACTTCGAGAGGGTCATTTTTTTTTATTCTAACGACGGTGTTTAAATGGTGTGTTTGCTCATCGCTTAAGAGGAGTTGTGTGTTGTGCCATTGGTCGTCTTTGATAAAAATGCGGTGCATGAGTTTATGTTAGTGGCCGAAAACCAATGCGTAAAGGGAGAGTGGGGTTTGTAGTGAGATGTAGTAGGTGTCTTCTGCTAGAGCTGGCTTGGAGTCTAGGAGGTGAGCGTATCCGATAACAAGCGGGATGGGTATATCGGCAATGGTGGTCAAAAGAATCCCTAGTTCTGCACCAATTGTGTGATGGGTTTGTTTTGAGACGTCTTTATTTGTTGGCCACTCGATTTCTATGTCCCTGAAAATACTTCCAGATAAAGATCTGATTTTAAATAGTGAAGCAACATTGATAGAAAGGTCATTCACGATGGGGAATAGCATGTCTAAAGATGCGGTTGCAAATTGATTTCCGTCTTCTTTAGAAGTTGGTTCGTATCCCCGGATGTTGGTTTTTGAGTTATTGCTGTAGCCAAGACGTGGCGCAAGAATGATATTGGGTAGTAGTCGCAATGCTTTTGTAACTGAGACTTGGAAAGCGTTTGTGTTTTTACTTTCTAATTTTAGCGAGGTTGTTCCTATCCAGCCGTTTTGAATGTCTATGTATTGGAAACGAGTTGTGAATTCTTTTCGTATGGTTGTGAATGAGATCTGTGATGTGGGGTATAGGTAGTGGCCGTAATATCCTGTTTCGACAGTTGAAAACAGAGGGAGTATGTAGTCAAAACCAATGTCCCATGTAGTGCCATTTGGGATGGCGGAAAGGGTCGCGTATTGGTTTCTGGGCAGTAGCCATGTCCAGGTTGCTTTTGGTGAAATGGCGGTTCCAGTTGATTCGGGTGAGAGGGTCCATTGGTGGGTTGTGTCGTCTGTTCCTGAGAGGCCGATGCCGGTGAAAAAGGGCGTGGAGAACACTCCTAAATTGATTAAGTAATTTTCCTGAGGATGTCTTTTGTATCGTTCGTTGACATTGTATAGGGCATAGAGGTCTAGATTGTTGACGGTTTTGTTGTTTTGTTTGTTGGTTTCTAGGATGCGGCTATTGGGATCTAAGATGATGCCTTTTAGGTGTTGATTTGATGTGATGGGGAGATTCATGTCGGAGGTGGTTTCGTTGATGTGATAGTGGTGTGTGATGTTGTTTTCGTAGAGTGCATCGACGTCGAGTCCGCTGGGGGCTGTTCCGGTTTTTTTAATCGTTATGTTGGTTGCTGTTATGTTTTTGATCGAAAAATCGATTTGTGAGGATTCGTAAAACCATTTTTGAAAAAAGATGTCGAGTGGGAGGGCGGTTTCTTTTTGCAGCGCTTGTTTTAGAGTTTCAGTGGTGACGGGTTGATATTTATTTTCATTAAAATAACGGTGGAGACCTTTTTCTAGGGCTTCTTTTCCTATGTAGTTTTCTAGTGTAGTGAACAGAAGATAGCCTTTGTTGTAATCGCGTGTTTGTCTGCTGTTGATAATGCTGTTTTCTGCTTTTTGGATGACGGGTTCGTCGAATCCATCTCTAACATTTTGTATGTAGTTGATGTGACTTGTGTCTGAGAGTGTAAAGGATTTTAGTCTAGTTTCGGAGGAGATGAATGCCAGTATGTTTTTTGAAAAGGACGGTTTATGGGCATCATTTAGATTGCTTTCGCGTCCATATTTTTCTTCGAAATGTGTGATGGCTAAATAGTCTGTTAGTCCTTCGCTTAGGACATTTTCTGATCCAAAGTCGATGACGGTTCCTATGCCTGCCCACTGATGACCCAGTTCATGCGCGACGAGATATTCGATAATGCGATCAAGTGTTCGTGGAACAAGCATATTTGCAGATCCAAATGATGTGTCTCCTAGGATGATAAATCCGTTGGCGGCCATGCCCCATAATCCTCGGATGGGGGAATTGATAATAAGAATTCTTTGGTTTTGGAGGGGGCCAAATTTTTGAGTATAGGTATCTAGTGCGTCTAGGCAGGCTTGTTTTATCAGCTGAATTTCGGATGCGTAAGAGGGGAGAGGTGAGTAGATTAAGAGCTGCGTTTGATTATGTTGTAAGGATGTTTCTGTGAAGTGTTTGCTGAAGGCAACGGACATCGTATCTATAGGTGTTTTAAAAGAGCTGGTTGTTGTAGTGAATAGCGCATTTTGTGTGGTGGTTGTTGTATCTCCCGAAAGTGCAATTGTGTAGCCTCTTGGGACGGTGAAGGTGCAGGTTTTGAGTTGGTGCGTTTGAGGTGTGGAGGATTCAAAGTCCCACTGTTCTTTTGTGTGAGTGGCTTCGATGGGGTACCAGTTTGATCGGAGTATGTAAGTATCGTTTAGGGCCCATTTTTCTTCTCCTGAATCTATAGAGTAGACTTCGGGGATTTTAGTGATGAAATCAAGTGTTATGGGTAGTGATTCTCCGATGTTGAGTGTTGTGGATAGTTCGATTTCACAGAGGGTTTGATCGATTGAGAATTTTTTTATTTTTCTTGGATCTTGGATGAATCTATAAGTCAGCTTTTTTTGTTCTGATTCGATATTCGTAATCGAAATGCCGCTTTCTTCGAATCCATTTTTGTAGCCAATATCTTGTGCAAAATCTGGTAAAAATGGATTGGGTTTTTGTGCCTGATTGGATAGGCGGATGTAGCATTTTTTGATGGGGTATTGAAACGGGTTTTGAAAGAGAATGGTTTCGTGGCCTTGTAGTGTTTTTGTTGTGGGATTAGCGGTGACTGAAAGGCTGTATTGGGATAGCGTGGTTTGTGCGTAGAGGGTTGTGGAGAGGTTTAAGAGTATGAGGCAGAGGATTTTCGAATTCATGAAAGTTTTTGGTTTTTTGGGTGCTCTGGTTTTATGAAGCCTATTGGGTTGTGGTTTGTTGGCGGGCTTAGTATTTGATTTAGTGTGTCAAAAATTATTTGGACGTGATTGCTTAGTTTATTGAATTTTAACTTATATTCTTTTTCTAGTTTTGATATTTTTTCGTGGATGTCTTTGTTTTCAATCATGAGTTTTCGAAGTTTTGTGAATGTTCTCATGATTTGAATGTTGACCTGGATGGCTCGATCGCTATTTAGGATTCCTGATAACATCGCTATGCCATTTTCTGTGAAACCAGTGGGTAATTTTCTTGTTCCACCCCAACTTGATGTTCCAGTGTGGAACATCAAGTTGAATTCTTTTTGTGTTATTTTGATGATGAAATCATCCGGGAAACGTTTTTCGTTGCGTTTGACAGCTTTGTTTAGGTCTCGTGTTGAGACGTTGTACAGAATAGCCAAATCTTTATCGAGTATTATTTTTTGTCCTCTTAGGATGTGTATTTTTGTTTCAATAATTTCTGAAGGTATTGTTTCGTTCATTGTATGTTTACCATTTCTTCGGCCTATATTGCAAAGCTTCGCAAAGGTGGGCTAATTGAATGTCTTCGCTTTTTGAGATGTCTGCGATGGTACGTGCTACTTTTAATACTTTGTCTCGGGATCGTCCGGTGAGTAGTCCTTTGTCCATGCTGTCTCCCAAAAGTTTTTTGCTTTCTTTATCTAATGTGCAGTAGGTTTCTAATTCTTTGGGGCTCATGTCTCCGTTGCATTTTGAAGTTTGGAATCGTTGGGTTTGTTGTATTCGTGTTTCGGCGACTCTGGTTTTAATCTTTTCTGTGGTGAATGGATTTTTGTCTGAAGTTATTTCTGTATAGTCTTCTTTGTTGAGCCTGGGGACGTCGACGATGATGTCGATTCGATCAAGAATGGGGCCAGAAATCTTTTTCCAATATTTTTGAATTTGTAGCGGATTGCATTGGCATTTTTTTGTTTTATCTTGGTAGTAGCCACAGGGGCAGGGATTCATGGCTGCGGCGAAGAGAAAGTTGGCGGGGTAGGTGATGTTGAAATTGGCGCGTGTGATTTGAATGCTGTGTTCTTCTAGCGGTTGCCGGAGGACTTCGAGTGCGTTTCTATCGAACTCTGGAAATTCGTCTAGAAAAAGCACGCCGTTGTGAGCGAGACTTATTTCGCCGGGTTGGGGTATTCTGCCTCCACCGACGAGGCCGATGTGTGAGATGGAGTGGTGTGGGGATCTAAACGGTCGTTCCCAGTTGAAGCTTTGGGAGGTGTGTTCTTTTCGGTTTACGCTTTGGATTTTGTGGGTTTCGATAGCTTCGAGGTGGGTGAGAGGCGGGAGGATGTTGGGGAGCCGTTTGATGAGCATGGTTTTCCCGGATCCAGGCGAACCGATCAGCAGAATATTATGTTTACCTGAGGCTGCTATTTCGATGGCTCGTTTGGCGGCTAGTTGGCCTTTGATGTCGTGAAAATCCTGTGGATATTCTGAGAGAATTTGTTGGATTGGGAGGGTATGGGGTTCGGGTAAGATGGGGTTTTTGAAATCTCGTAAACTTTTGACGGGCATGATGTCAATGTCTGGAATCATGCTGGCTTCTTTGGCGTTGTCGAAGGGTAGATAGATGCGTGTGATCCCGTTGTTGATGGCCATTTGGCAGATGGAAAGTATGCCTCGAATGGGCCTTATGTCACCACCTAAAGAGAGTTCTCCGATGTAGAGGGCGTTGGGGTCGGGAAGTTTGAGTTGGCCGGTTGATTCTAAGATGCCAAGCGCGATGGGGAGGTCGAAAAAGGGGCCTTCTTTAGGGAGGTCTGCGGGGGCTAAGTGTATGGTGTAGACGTTGGGCGGATAGTAGTAGTGTGTATTTTTGATGGCTGTACGGATACGGTCTTTGCTTTCTCTGATGACGGTGTCTGGAAGTCCGGAAAAAAGTTCTTTTGGGAGGCCTCTGGTGGCATCTACTTCGACGCTGATTTCTATGGCATCGATGCCGATGAGTGCGGCGCTTTTGAGTTTGGATAACATTTAATTATTATTGGCCATTTCTACAATTCCGTCAATTATTATTAAAATTTGTGTAAAATTACGTAGCTATGCTCATTATTTTTTATTGCTGACGCAACCACACTTTCGCGTTATTATGAATATTATTGATTTTCCGGAGGATATTTTTATGAATTTGCAGGATATTTTTGAGAAACAAATAGAATTGAATCGCCGTATTAATCCTGCTTTATATGAAGAAATTTCGGATCCGGAAGTACGTCGTAAATGGTTTTTGAATTTTGAATTGGCCCTTCGTCAAGAATCCGCAGAAGCGGTAGATAGTTTGAACTGGAAGTGGTGGAAAAAAGACGAAGAAGATTGGGGCAATATTAAAGTTGAATTGGTAGATATGCTGCATTTTTGGGTGTCTATGTGTACTATTGCAGGCATGAATGCGCAAGATGTTTTTGAATTGTATGCGAAGAAAAATAAGTTGAATCACGACCGCCAGGAACAAGGTTACAAAGAAGGAACTTATGACAAATATAAAAATGGCATAGAGGATAATAAACAGTTCGTATTAGGATTTGAGCAATAACATGATTTTAGACGGGCAAGTTGTTTCGCAATCGATTCAGACTCGATTGCAATCTGAAATTGTAGAGTTGACTGCGCGTGCGGGTCGGGCGCCAGGATTAGCCGTTATTTTGGTGGGAGAAAACCCTGCTTCTCAGGCCTATGTGGGTATGAAGAAAAAAGCGTGCGAGCGAGTTGGTGTGGCGTCTTTTGAGTTTCGAGTAGAAGCTGATTATGGCGAAGATAAACTGATCTCTCTTATTGAAAATTTAAATAATCGTGAAGATATTGATGGCATTTTATTGCAGCTGCCTTTGCCGTTGGGTCAGGGGTATGATGAAGATAAGTTGTTGCAGATCATCGATCCAGATAAAGATGTGGATGGATTTCATCCGAGTAATGTTGGTAAATTATTTTTGGGCTTACCCACGTTTTGGCCCTGTACGCCGTATGGTGTTATTGAGTTGTTGAAGTACTATCAAATTCCTGTTGAGGGGCGCCATGTTGTGATTGTGGGTAGAAGTCATATTGTTGGAAAGCCGTTGGCGGGACTGTTTTTGCAGAAGGCTTCTTGGGCCAATGCGACAGTGACTGTGTGTCATTCTAAATCACAAAATTTATCAGAAATTACTAAGCAAGCAGATATTTTAATTGCAGCCATTGGGCAGCCTGGTTTTGTGACCGCGGATATGGTGCGGCCGGATGCTGTCGTGGTGGATGTTGGGATTAATCGCGTTGTGGATGCCGAAGCTTCTCGGGGCTATCGCTTGGTTGGGGATGTGGATTATGATGCTGTTGCGCCATTGGCGTCTGCAATCACGCCTGTTCCTGGCGGGGTGGGGCCGATGACGATTGCGATGTTGTTGTCCAATACGGTACTTTCCTTTAAAAGGAGACAGGGTATGGTAAACGAGGTGTCAGAGTAGTATAGGGAATTGTTTTAAGACTAAAATACTAAGTAGCGTAGAACAGGAAAATCACAGTATAGAGTAGGGGTTTTCTTTATGTCGGTAGCAGTGGATAATCGTGGTGGATTTGGAGAGTTGGCGTTTAAGAGAGCGGGTGTATTTAATCAGGCTCGGGTGGCACCCTCTAAACCTGCTAAAGTGGGGTATAGCGAGGCTAAAGGATCTTTTGATAAAGCCGCTTTAATAGTTCAGTATCATACTTTATTAAAAGATAAGCCCTATTATCAGGATATTAAGCCCTATATCGAGCTTATGGTGGATGTGGCACCCTTTATTCAAGGGGCGAGTATGTCTCTTGGATCACTAAGTCCCCAAGCGCATGAATTGGTTGCGGAAATTTTTAATTCTCTAGGCATGATTAGTAAGACGGGTGAAGGTGGGGAATCGCCCGTTGTAAATTACCCTCATGCTATGGCGCAAATGGGATCTGCCTTATTTGGGGTTACCAATGAATTTTTACATAAAGCCGCATTGGAACATAAATATGCCCAAGGCGCGAAGCCTGGTAAAGGCGGAAAACTTTTTTTTAGGATCCAAAAAAATGTGTCCGGTTGCATAGTGTTTATCTTTGAGGCTCGGGTTTTCAGCTTCGTAGAGAATTTTGGGTGATCGAATAAGCAGCCCTATTCCGTCACTTGTTCCATCGGTGCTATTTGCCCCTCTGTGTTCTAATTTTGTGAGTGCCTCTAGCGCGAGTTGAATAACTTGGTGAGATGGTTTTGGCGCTATAATCCCGCCGATACCGCAATTTCCCTTTTCGGGATCTGACTTAATACCTAGACCCTCAAATACGCGCGCTGTTTCTTTTGCTGCTGTTGCTACGAGTTTTTTCTGCATGTGAGTTCCTGCCTGCGTGTGTTTTTTGTATGGTTATTTTTTTTCTTCTTTCCTTAGTAAACTTGCTTTTTTAATCACAATTTCTTCTACTGGTACATCAGAATAGTATCCCATTTTCGTGGTTTTCTTGGCTTCGATTTTTTTAACGATATCGAGGCCTTGAATCACTTTTCCGAAAACGGCATAGCCATAATCGGGTGGATTGGTGCCTCTGTGATTTAGGAAGGCATTGTTATTGGTGTTGATGAAAAATTGTGCTGTTGCACTGTTTACTTCACCTGTTCTGGCCATGGCTATGGTGCCGATATCATTTTTTAGTCCGTTGGTGGCTTCATTCATGATGGGGGCCAATGTTTCTTTTTCTTTGAGACCAGAGTTAAATCCGCCGCCTTGAATCATAAAATTCTTAATGACTCTGTGAAATATAGTGCCGTCATAAAATCCTTCTTGAACATAAGCGAGGAAATTTTTGCATGAAATAGGGGCTTTATCTACATACAATTCAATAATGATATCCCCCTGAGTGGTTTGTAAATTGACGATGGGATTTTTGGCCCAGATAGGTGTGGTTAGCGTCGCCAGAAGTAATAGACAGAGCAGGTGTTTTTTCATAGATAAATTCCCTTTATTAGTGTGTTTGTATGATGTTAATAAAACTTTCTGTACTTAAACTAGCACCGCCTACAAGTGCGCCATCAATGTCTGGTTTTTCGAAGAGTGATGGGCTGTTTTGAGGGGTTACAGATCCTCCGTATAAAATACGTATTTTTTCTGCACTAATTTGGTCGTAATGCTCAGAGAGTGTTCCGCGAATAAAAGCGTGCACCTCTTGTGCTTGTTCTGGGGTGGCTACTTTCCCTGTGCCGATAGCCCAGACCGGTTCGTAGGCGATAATCATGTTTGTGTAGGGTATATCTGTTAGGGTTTCTAATAATTGGGTTTTAATGACATCTAGAGTGGTATTATTTTCACGTTCTGCCAAGCTTTCGCCGACGCATAGAATCGGAATGATTTGATGGGAAATGGCGGCCCGTATTTTTTTGTTGAGAAGCGCGTTATCTTCGTTAAAATATTGTCTGCGTTCAGAGTGTCCGATGAGGACGTACTCACAACCAACGCTTTTGAGCATGGGCCCTGAAATTTCGCCTGTGTAGGCTCCCTTCTCTTCATGATGGAGGGTTTGTGCGCCTAATTTTATCTGAGAATTTTGGATGGAGGTGCGTACGGTTTCGAGACTAATAAATGGCGGGAAAATGACGACTTCGGTTTGGAGTGATGAGATAGTGGTAAGAGATTGTGCTAGATTTTTTGCTTCGGATAGTGTGGTGTTCATTTTCCAGTTTCCGGCGATCATACGGGTGCGCATTTTGGTTCTCCTTTTGGGTTATAGTGCGAGTAGACTTAGAACTAAAACAATAATAATGGTGACCGATTTTAGCCAGGTGTTGAGTGCTGGACTTAGAAGATCTTTAAACCCGTCTCCGATATTGTTGGCGATGGCAATATGGTTGTAGGTGGGGGAGTTTTTGCCGCCAAAATGTCCGTTTTCGATGTCGTGTTTTGCGTTGTGTAACGCATCGCCCATATTGGCCCAAAAAAAACTTTGGCTAAAGCAGGCAAGCGCAGTTCCTAGTCCAAGTCCGATCAGCATTTGTGCGCCAAAAATATACCCAATTAATATGGGAGGCAATACCATTAAAAGACCGGGGATGATCAGTGCGTCCATGGTCATTCTGGCTTGATCGTCGGCGGCCTTTAGGATGTCTGGGCGCCCTTTGTTTTCGTAGAGATAGGGAATCTCTTTGAATTGTCGACTGACTTCTCTCAGCATGCCTAAGATATTTCCCGTAAGGCCTTTTAGCAAATAACCTGAAAAAATAAACGGAAGGGAACCGCCTAAGAATAAGCCTGTGAGTAGACTGAGATTAATCATGAGTTGAGGACTATTTTCGGCAGGATTTAAGATGGGTATTGTAAAGAGTAAACTGGTGCTTGCTAAGATTGCCGCTCCGGCTGCAAATCCATTTCCTATGGCCGCTGTGGTGTGTCCGATTTCATTGATTTTTTTGGTATTTTTACTGGTGGTGTGGTGGTCGAGTGTGAGTTGCTGCATCTTTTGTGTATTGGCTGCTAGTGGGGTGAAGATGTTAATGCTCAGGATAATGGGCGTGGCGCTTAACATGCCCATGGCTGCCATGGCGATGCCGTACACCCCTGAGAAGTAGAAAGCGCCCGCTGCCATGAGTAAGATATAACAGGTAAATAATCCGTTACTTCTTAATCCCAATGACAGGCCATTAAAGAGAGAAATGACGGGGCCATATTCTGCTTGTGCCGCAATTTTTTTGGTAGGACTAAATTTGCTTGATGTTAGTACTTCAGAAGAAAAGCCAATTAAAATTGCGCCAAATAATCCCAATAGATAGGAAGGGAAAAGGGCACTGCTATCAAGGTCAAAATGGCGCAAAATAAAGAGGGTTCCCATGCCACATAATAAGATAGTGATATAGAGACTTTCTAAAAGAATATTATGAATAAATTTAAGTTTAATTCGTACTGTTGAGATGTAAATTCCGATGAGTGATGCAATAAGACCGATGGCTAAAATTTGAAGAGGGAGTTGCTGTAGTTTTAATGCGGTGTCTGCTTGGATAGTGTGACGAGCTAGTAGTGTATCTGCGAAAAGGATGCAGGCAATGATGACAAATGCAAACGAGCTTAAAAGATCGGATGAAAAGCCAATGATATGTCCAATATAATCACCTGTAAGATCTAGAATGCTGGCAGGATTTCGGGTGTCAAAATTGGGGACATTTTTTTCTAGCGCGTGGATGTTGTCAGAGCCAATATCGGTGCTGGTTTTAAAGAGTCCGCCCCCAATACGCAGAAAAAAGGCGGCCAATGACATACCTAGTCCGTATCCAATAACGGCTCTGCTTCCTAGCAGGATAAACGTGGAGATGAGTCCTATAAAAACTAGGCCGACGATAAATAGTCCGATAGCAGTGCTGGCTTGAAAGAGTGTAAGGAGGCCTTCGTGTACGTAATTTTTAGAATGTTTAATAATGAGGGGTGCCATTTTTGGCGAGAATTTAAGACTGAAATAGGCGCTGCTGGTTGTGACTAAACCGCCTGCAAGAAATGCACCAATTTGTATCCAAGAAAATGTTTTGTGAAACGCTAGCGCGGCGAGTAATAAAACGATCGTGACATAGATAAGAGATTGGATGATGGCACTTAGCATGCGTTTGCCAAAGCTGCCGAGCCCTTCAGAAATAAACGCTTCTAGTTCGGTGGTTTTGTTTTTTTCGACAGGAAGTCGATGGAGGTTCCACAAGATGCCTGCGCCGATGAGTAAGGTGAGGCCTGCACACGCTAAGGGAATTAGGATCATAAGGTTACTTTAGCAATGGGAGGAGGGGTGGTCAATTGTAGGGGTTGGCATAGTTTTTCTCCGACGTAGGCTTCGAATTGGCTTCGAAATGTGAGGGGTATTTTGTGAGACGATTCGTCTAATAGGCCTTCTGTTTCTAGGAATTTTTTTTCAAACGTTTCTTGGAGTATAGATAGAGAGGTTTCGGTTTGTTGATTGAGTTGCTGAAGTGTTTCAAATAAGAGTGAAAAGAGCGCGTGATTGTGTTGATCAAACAGGGTGGCTTTTCGGACAATATTGCAGATGTAGAAGGCCATGCTGAGGGTGTTGAATCTATTTCTGATGGTAGGAAATGTCGTAAGTAAATCGCATTGGGTAATGAGTTGAAAACTTGATCCTTTATAGAGGACGAGTTCGACGTGGTTTAGTGGTTCTAGTCGGCCACCAAAGATTTGATGACGTTTCTGGGCATATTTTGCGAGTAGTTTGATGCGGCCTTCTGTGGGGGAAAAGAGTTCGATGAGTTTGTCGTTTTCAAAAAAGGGTTTGCTGTGAAGGATAATGCCCGTTATTTTTTTATTTCTCATTTATTTATTAAGAGTAAAGGCCTTATTTGAGCCTGTCAATTTTGCTTTTTGGGTTGACATTTTTTTTTGATACTTTATGCTATATGTCTGTGGGGCTATTTATAAAAAAATTAGTAAAAGGAGCAACAAAATATGAAGAAGCAAATCGGTTTATTATTGGCAGGAGCTATGATGGTTGCACTTCCATCTGTAGTTAAAGCGGCAGATGTGGATGCGTTGGTAAATTTCAATGGTCAAGGAAACCCATCTGGACGTTTCTATTTTCCAGTTTCACAAGATATGCGTTTGGTAACAGGTCTTTCAATCATGAATCCTGTTGATCAAGATAATAAAGAAATGGGTTACAGCGTTATGGGTGGTTTGGATTTGAACCTTCCATGGGTTGGTCGCGCTGAAGTTACAACAAGTCTTTCTAAGACAACAGTTGATGGTTCAGACACAGTTATTGGACCTTTGAAATTGACTAAGAACGCAGCGTATAACATAACAAAAGATGTTAAAATTGGTCTTTCAGTAGATCTTATTACTATTGGTGTAGATTCAAAAGAAATGACATATGGTAAGCATGTAAATATTCTTTCAAACATCTATCCAGTTGTAGGCGCTACATTCAGCTTCTAATTTATTAGAAACGTATTGTTACAAAAGAGACCCAGTCGAAAGGCTGGGTTTTTTTGTTTCTATACTTTGCTTGCTTAAGAAATATCCTACGTATCTATAAATCTGGTCTCCTCCCCTTACGAAGGGGAGGCCGGGCGGGGTTAGGTTATTCCCACTCAATCGTAGCGGGCGGTTTTGACGAGATGTCGTAGACCACTCGGTTGATCTCTGGTACTTCGTTAATAATGCGGGAAGAGATTTTTTCTAGTAGTTCGTAGGGTAGGTGTGCCCAGTGAGCGGTCATGGCGTCATCGGATGTTACGGCGCGCAATGCGAGGGTGTGCTGGTACGTTCTATTGTCCCCTTGTACGCCTACCGTTTTGATGGTGGGTAGAAGTACCGCAAAGGCTTGCCAAAGTTTTCTGTAATATCCAGAGGCTTTTATTTCGTCCATAACGATAACGTCTGCGTCTTGCAAAATGCGTACGTGCTCTTTGGATGGGTCGCCGATGATGCGTATGGCGAGGCCTGGTCCTGGGAAGGGTTGCCGATAAACGATCTCTTCTGGAAGATTAAGTTCTAGGCCTACTTTTCTGGCTTCATCTTTAAATAATTTTTTGAGCGGTTCTATGATTTTGAAATTCATATTTTCAGGAAGCCCACCAACATTGTGGTGCGTTTTAATTTTGACGGCTGTTTTTGACACGCCTACTGTGGCCGATTCGATTATGTCGGGATAGAGAGTGCCTTGTGCTAAATAAGGATAATCATCTTTAAGTCCATCCGCTGTTTCTTCGAAGACGCGAATAAATTCTTCGCCGATGAGTTTTCGTTTGGTTTCTGGATCGGTGACGCCGGCTACTTTTTTGTAAAAACGTTCTGATGCGTCAATATGAATCAGATCAATTTTGAATTCGCCTGCAAATAGTTTTTGTATACGTTCAGATTCACCTTTTCTCATGAAGCCTTGATCGATGTAAACGCAGGTCAGTTTTTCTCCAATAGCTTCTTTAAGAAGTGCGGCAACAACACTGGAATCTACGCCGCCAGATAGGGCGCATAGAACTCTTTGATCTTTTACTTCTGCTTTGATTTCTTCGATGGCAGTTTTAATAAAAGATTTTGGTGTCCAGACTGCTTTGCAACCACAGACGTTGAAGATGAAATTTTGTATAATTTCGGAGCCTCTTACGGTGTGTGAAACTTCTGGATGAAATTGGATGCCATAGCGTTTTTTTTCTATATTTCCCATGGCTGCAATGGGGCAGTTTTCGGTGTGGCCTAGGCGTTGAAATCCAGGGGGCATTTTGATAACGGAGTCGCCGTGGCTCATCCAAATGAGCATTTCCATCCAGAGACCTTCAAATAGGTTTTCGTTAGTATCGATATAGAGATTGGCTTTGCCGTATTCGTGTTTGTCTCCACGAACAACTTCGCCGCCAAGGCTATTGGCCATGAGTTGCATGCCATAACAAATACCTAGTATAGGAAGATCTGATGCAAAAATTGCTGGGTCACATTGAGGCGCGTCTACATTGAATACAGAGGCTGGTCCTCCGGAAAGAATGACACCGCTAATATGCGGACGTTTTAGTAATTCTTCTAGGGTTGTGTTGTGAGGTAATACTTCTGAGTAGACGTTGGCTTCGCGTATTCTTCTTGCAATCAATTCACTGTACTGAGATCCGAAATCTAAGATTGCAATCATTTCTTGTACATTCCCAACTGCTGGGCTTTCTGGTAAATCTTGCCTTCTGTTAAGAGTGAAGGTGCTACGACGACTTGAATATGATGCATTTCTTGTATGGTTTGAGCACCGACTGTTGCGAGTGCTGTTTGGATCGCGCCGATGAGATTTTGAGAACCGTCATCTGTATTTGAGGGACCGGTTAGAATCTCTTTGATAGAAGCGATTTGGCCTACTTCAATTCTTGCGCCTCTAGGTAGCAATGCGTTTGGTGTTGCCATGCCCCAGTGGAATCCTTGGCCGGGAGCTTCTTTTGCTTTTGCAAAAGGTGAGCCGATCATGACTGCGTCTGCACCACACGCGAGTGATTTGCAGATATCTCCAGAAGTCACGATGCCACCGTCTGCAACGATGGGGATATATTTTCCGCTTTCTTTTTTATAGTGATCTCTGGCTTCTGCTGCATCCAAAATGGCGGTTGCCATGGGGACGCCGATGCCTAGTACGCCACGTGTTGTGCATGCTGCACCTGGGCCGATACCGATGAAGACTGCGTGTACCCCAGTGCGCATTAAATCGAGTGTGACTGATGTTGTGGTGGAATTTCCGACCATGACGGGAATAGGCATTGATTTGCAAAAGTCAGCAAGATTCAAAATGTTTTTATTGGTTTTAGATTCGAAATTAATGGAGACGACTGTGGATTGAACAAGAAAAGCATCTGCACCTGCTTTTGCAGCAAGTGGGCCTAGGTGTGCAGCGCGTTGTGGAGTAGAGGAAACAACGACGGGAACGCCTTGTTCTTTGATTTCTTTGATACGTTTAATAACGAGTTCGTCTTGAATGTCGTTTTCTTGATAGATGGATTGCATGAGTTGTACGTAGTTGGCTTTACCGATAGATGCAATTTTTTTGAGAACTTCATCTGGATTTTCGTATCTTGTTTGAACACCTTCAAGATTAAGGATGCCTACTGCACCGTGTTTTCCGATGAGGCCTGCTGTTTTGGGGCTGATAACTGAGTCCATTGCTGATCCGAAAATGGGGGCTTTCATTGTGATGCCCGCGATGGTTGTGCTGATGTCAACCATATCAAGATCGAGTGTGCGATCTGACGGGACAAGGGCAATTTCATCCAAGCCATATGCTCGTTTGAATCGTCTTGTTGTGTCGGAATTCATGTGGGTCTCCTGTGAAAAAAAAGTAATTTGAAGAATCGTAACAGTCGTCGAGTTGCGTGTCAATTAGGTTTCAAAATGGGTGTGTTTTTGTTAGTATGCGTGGTATGAAAACTATTTTAGTAACAGGTGGCGCTGGATTTATCGGGGCGACTTATATTCATCATCTTTTTAAATCCTATGACGATGTTCATGTTGTGAATGTAGACGCGTTGACGTATGCGGCAGATCTTTCACATTTGAATGTTTTTGAAAACGACAGTCGGTATCATTTTCATCATATTCGTTTAGAAGAGTATGATGCCCTTAAAAAAGTTTTTTCTTTATATAAGATAGATGAAGTGGTTCATTTTGCGGCGGAGTCGCATGTAGATCGCAGTATTTTGGACGGACGTTCTTTTGTGATTTCTAATGTTTTAGGGACGCAATCTTTATTAGAGTGTGCACGTCAATTTTCTGTGTCTAAATTTGTGCACGTATCGACTGATGAAGTGTATGGATCTTTGGGTGCTGAAGGTGTGTTTACAGAAGAGACGCCGCTTGCGCCAAACAGTCCGTATTCTGCATCAAAAGCGGGGTCTGATCTGTTGGTTCGTTCTTATGTGCATACGCATGGATTGCCGTGTGTAACGACCCGGTGTTCTAATAATTATGGGCCTCGGCAATTTCCTGAAAAACTTATTCCTCTCATGATTCATCAGGCTTTTAATGGCAAGCCGTTGCCGGTTTATGGCACGGGCGAAAATATTCGAGATTGGATCTATGTAGAGGATCATTGTCGTGGGGTTGACGCGGTACGTCTGAAAGGTCGTGTGGGTGAGGTTTATAATATTGGTGGTCGATGTGAACTTGCTAATTTGCATATTGTAAAACAGATTTTAAAACGACTGGGAAAACCAGAATCACTTATTACATTTGTAGAAGATCGCCTGGGACATGATTTTCGGTATGCAATGGGCATTGATAAAATTCAGAGTGAATTGGGGTGGGAACCAGAAGTAGATTTTGAATCAGGTCTGGATCTTACAATCGCTTGGTACCTAAAAAGGATGACAACATGAAAGGATTAATTCTTGCAGGCGGGACAGGTTCTCGTTTGTATCCATTAACAAAAGTCACAAATAAGCACTTATTGCCTATTGGCCACAAACCGATGTTGTTTCACTCAGTAGAAAAATTGGTTGAGGCAGGTATCACGGATATTTTGATTGTGACAGGCGTAGAGCATATGGGCGACATTGTGCGGTCGTTGGGATCCGGTAAAGAATTCGGCTGTTCTTTTACATATCGCGTACAGGATGAAGCGGGTGGTATTGCGCAAGCGTTGGGTCTCGCAAAATCGTTTTGTGGGCAGGAAAAATTTGTGGTGATTTTAGGCGATAATATTTTTCAGGATTCACTGGTTTCTTATGTCAATGCGTTTGAATCACAGACGTCTGGATGTCGGTTATTACTAACTGAAGTATTTGATCCACAACGATTTGGGGTTGCTGAGATTGCGGGGGATCGTATTGTAAGTATTGAAGAAAAACCGAAAGCCCCTAAGTCTTCGTTTGCTGTGACGGGCATTTATTTTTATGATGCGGCTGCTTTTGAGTTTGTGGAGAATTGTGTGCCTTCTGGTCGGGGTGAGTTAGAAGTCACAGATGTGAATAATGCGTACGTACAAGCAGGGACGTGTCAGTTTGACGTGTTACCAGGTTGGTGGACGGATGCTGGGACATTTTCGTCTTTGCAACGGGCTAATGAGTTGGTTTCGGAGTTAGGTTCTTAAAACTCGCACAACATCCAAACGATTTTCCCTAAAACGACTTCGTTTTTGACGGTTTTACTGACGGTTATCAGTGCTTTTTCGTTTTTGACGATGACGACGAGGTCGTCTTTTTTGTGGGAGAGGTCGGGGTTGATGACGATGTAGGTGGGGCTTTTGTACTGTTCTGGGACTTTGCCGGTGTAGCGTATGGCGTAGTGGCTGGGGTGAGAGGGGCCGGGAATGGTGAGGTGGGTTTTGCTTTTGGGGTAGGGTAGCGTTCGTTTGGTTGAGGTGATGGTGAGAATGGGGATGGTATTGGGTTCTGCGGTGTAGGTTGGTTGTTGTTCTGCGACATGGTTTGGGGTGATGTAGCCGGCTAGAACCATGAAGGTTTCGTATGGGACGTCGAGTGCGGTGGCTAGTTTTTTGATGATGGGGACGGATGGTTTTTGCCGTGTGTTCGCTTCGATTTGGTTGATGTAGGTGGTGGAGACGCCTGATTGTCTGTGAAGTTTATAGACGGCCCAGTTTTTTTCGGCTCTTTTTTTGCGTAGAAACGCGCCTAAATTTTTTTCTTCATGCATTTGTCATGCATTATAGAGTAATTTCTGAAAATCAAATATTGAAATGATTGTTTTAAAATGATAAATTTAGAATTATCTAATTAATGGGGGTGTGTATGAAAATTAAAATCAATCGACAAAAGTTTCAGGCAGTTTTGGATAAAGAATTGTATACGTTGTCGGCAATTGCTCGGGAGGTTGGGACGAGTCAGAGCTATTTGTCTCGGATTCAATCGGACAATCCGTTGTATACGATGTCCAAGACGATGGCGCGCAGAATTTTGGAGGCGCTACAACATCGGTACCGGTTTGAGGATGTGTTTGTTGCACGAGATAACTAGTCCTTTGGGAGGTTGTTATGGATTATGGTAGAGTTTATGTATGTTGCGCCCTGCTTTATCACGGATTTCTGTCACGACCTATGACGTCATTGTTGTGGGCGGTGGGATTAATGGCGTTGGTATTGCTCGTGAGTTGGCGTTGCGTGGACATTCTGTCCTTCTTGTGGAGGAGGGGGATATCGGAGGCGGAACTAGTAGTGCATCTTCTAAGTTGGTGCATGGGGGTCTTCGGTATTTGGAGCAAGGCAATCTTAAATTGGTGTGGGAGGCCTGTCGAGAGCGGTATTATCTGCTCAAAAATGCGCCTCATTTGGTTAAAAAACTGGCGTTTCTGTTGCCGGTGTATAAAACGAGTTCGCGTCCTGTGTGGATGGTGCGTGTGGGTGTGTGGCTATATGATCGATTGTCTGGGCGTCATCGTTTGGGTGATTCGGGCTGGCTATCTGTGGAAGAAACCATTAAAAGGGAAGCGGGGATTCTTCGGGATGGGCTTTTAGGTGCGGCTATTTATCAAGATGCACAGATGGACGATGCCCGTGTTTGTTTAGAAACGGCATTGCAGGCGCAGGAATTTGGCGCGATAATTTTGAATTATACGTCTGTGATTACCGTTAATGCCGATAAACGTCGGGTGAATTCTGTACAGATTCGAGATGTTTTTTCTGGTGAAGAAGCAACGCTTAAAGCAACATATTTTGTAAATGCGACGGGCCCTTGGTCTGATGATGTCTTGGATTTGCTTACTCCCAATGCGGAAAAATTGTTGAGGCCTAGTAAAGGGGTTCATATTGTCACTCGAAAATTGACGAAAGATCATGCTGTTTTGGTGATGAGTCGGTCGGATGGTCGGGTATTTTTTGTGTTGCCTTGGGGGGAGCAGTCGATGATTGGGACAACCGATACGGACTATAAAGGGCCCATTGATTCTGTTTCTGTAGAACAGGAAGATATAGACTATTTAATCAGGGAAACGGCTTTGCAATTTCCGGATAGTCAGTTGACCTCAGAAGATGTGGTGAGTTCTTTTGTAGGGATTCGTCCATTATTACGAAAAAAAAGTGGCCTGATTGGCTCTGTGTCGCGTGAGCATAAGTTTAGTTGGAATCGGCGAAATTTCTTGTCGGTTATTGGGGGGAAATATACAACGTATCGTGCAGTTTCAGAGTCTGCTGCGGCGAAGATTCATGTCAAACTTTCGCATCGCGTATTTCGATCTTTAACACGGGAGATGCCTTTGTTTGGGGGAGATCAGATAGAGGCCAATTATGAAGAAGATGCGGTGATGTATCCGGTCTCTAAAGAGATCTATGATGATGTGATTTCGCGATATGGTAGCGCGTATCGGGATGTTTTATTGACGCTGATGGAACGTTCTGACAATTGCGAGTGTCTAACGGGGACAACCTATTTGAAAGGTGAAGTTGTGTATGCCATTCGATATGAATTCGCGATGCAGCCTGACGATTTCATGAGACGCAGAACGCAACTGTTTTTCACCAAAGGTCAGGGCGCGTCTTGTGTGCATGAAGTGTCTGAAATTTTTGCTCGAGAATTGCAGAGAAAATAAGTTGGACTTTTGGTTCTGAGAGGATTACTCTTGGGCGACTTAATCATTAGGAGGATCGATATGCATTACGATTGGAAGCGATGGCTGTTGGGTTTGATGGTAGGGGTTTTGTTTTTCGGTGGATCTTTGAGCGCGGCAGAGTCTAAAATAGATAAGCCTTATGTATTGGGGTTTGGTGATTCGGGTGTCGGGGGTCTTATTTTTGCGATGGATGCGTATCGTGATTTGTTGCCTTTTTTGCTTCAGATTGAATCTAAATATCATGTAAATTTTGTATTTCAACATGTAGGCGACACAAAGAATGCGCCTTATGGCCAAAAGAAGCCTGCAGACATTGCGGTTTTAACGCGTGATTTTGTTGGGTTTTTGAATAAAGATGTCACGTCTAATCAAGTGGTTATTGCGTGTAATACGGCATCAACCGTTGTGGATGATGAGATGGATGCTTATTTTAAGAAGTTGTATCCCAATACGCCTGTAACAGCCATTATTAAAAAGAGTGCAGAGGCTCTTTATCGCAAAGCTAAAGTAGTAACTAATAAAGACGGTCAAAAAGAAATTGCGATGGGTGTGTTGGCAACGCCTGCAACGGTTAAGAGTGGTCGTTATCAAGCGGCTTTAGCAGCGATTCATGCGGAACGTTTTGGTAAAGAGGGTGTGGCGTTAAAGACGTTTTTTTATGGGCCTAAAACGTGGGTTTATAATATTGAACATGGTGTTTCTAATGATATTAAACAGGCCGATTTAAAATCAGATATGTCTGCATTCTTGGCACAACCGGGTGCAACGTCGGTGACGGCTGTTGGTCTATTTTGTACGCACTTCCCTTATTTTAAAAAACAAATTCAATCGTATATGACTCAGCATGGTGTAACTGGTTCTGTCGCGCTTGTATCTCAGGGTAAGATTTTTGCGGCTAAGATTAAGGACGGTGTTTTGTCTGATTTGAAAGCTGGAAAGTATGCGAAAAGAAAAGAGGTTTTGGATGTGAAGACGATTAAGCATCCGATGATTTATTCAAACATTACGGGTGATAATTTAGAGGAAGTGAAAGGTGTGGCTAAAATTGTAGCGCCGGAATTATTGGATGTGTTGGTTGTGTCTCCAGCAAAGATTAAGCAGCTTCAATAACTTCATTAATCTGGTTTTTTGAAAGGAGCCTGAGTAAGTATCTACTCAGGCTTTTTTTGTTAGGACTAGATAGAATATAAACTTAAGTCGCTCACTGCATGTGTAAGCCCCAGGGTTACCAACGCTGCTTGGGTTTGTTTTCGATTATCAAATGTGCTTAGGGATAGTATTTTGCCATCGAATCGTTTGGTTGCCTCTTCTCTTGTGAGAGGGGTTTCTCTTTGTTTTATATGGCCGGCTGTAATTTCACTCGTAATATCTTTTAATAGTTTATCCCCAAATATTTCACCTTGTTCTACATAAGGAATGTCTTGGAAGTGAGGGGAGTGACTTGAAAGTGCATCACGAATTTGGATGGTATAAAAGGGGAAGTGGGTGCAGTATAGGCCTACCGCTGAAATCATCCCTCTTTGTTCTTCTGGGATGCTGGCCATATAGGTATCTATGACATTTTTGACATCTCTATGTTGTTCGTTGGTGTCCACACCTGTTTCAATGTTTCGCACCCAGTTTTCTGGGCCAATTTCATGAAGTACTAATTTTGGGGTTCCGCTTGGGTATTTTGCTCGATGAATTTCGTGTAATTTCTGATTATAAACTTTACTTTGGTTTGTTACGAAAGGTGTTGCTAAAACCATGAGATGTATTTCTTGCTCCCCTGTTTTTGGATTGACTTTGATCTCTCCTTTTTGGTAAAGGGTTTCTGCACTATGATCAATAATTTGAACAATAGGATCTAAATTTCCTATGATTGATTGAAAAGTTCTGATGATGACATCAGGGATCACTGTGGAGGCTGTATTACAGGCTTTGACGTAGTAGTTGGCACCTACAACTTTTCCCATCAACGTACCATTAAGTGCGAGTAAATAGAGCTCTTCTTTTGAGCGGACGCCATAGGGAGCATTAAGGGTATCTCCAATATGTTGAGCTAGTATTCCCTCAATATCGTAATCTTGCATTAATTTTAATAAGGGTTCTCTAATGCTTTCGATTTGTTGTATTGCAAAAATAAGTCCTCCTAGTCCGGAGTCTCCGAAGACGATATTGAGTCTGGGGCGTGCAACAGTTTGTGATCGTCCAAGAGATGAGCCTCGGCTAATTGTAGATTTCAACTGATGCAGTATGCTTGGAGCTCCACTTTTTTGGGTATCCTTTAGTCTCGGAAGAGTTAGATTAAGTTCAAAGCGTATTTTACAATGATCAAGTGTACCTGCTGGAATAGTATTTCTTGGAGATGTCATAAATGAATGGGGTGGGGGTGCATCAAATAGTGTTCTAACGTTTCCTCTTTTATTTGGTACTGTATCACTTACGGTTCTAACGCGGGCACCTATTTTTAGTGCTGCACTTATAGCAGGTGACGCTCTGAATGCTATTGTTGCTGCTTTGCCTAGTAGTGATCCCATTCTGTTCTCCTGATTATTTTGAGTTATGCTTGGCTGTTTCCATTTTCCATGTTGGCTATTACTTTTTTGACTTCACTATAAACCGTTAGAGAGACCATTAGGCCGCCTCCGACTGAGGTTCCTCTGGGTATACTTCCCTTCCAAAGTCTAGAGATCCCCCCTTCTCTTAATAAGTTGGTAAATTTCTTAAAGTACGAAGTCGGTTTTTCTTCTTTTGTGCGTTCGAATCTCAGCACTTCGAATGGTTGGCTAGCAAGGGCGCAGGTTAACGATGTTGCTGCTAAATAACCGTAGTGCATAGGGGTGGATTTTACTGATTCAGGTTCATTTTGCATAGCGGCAACCATTACGACGTTGAAAGTGAGGTTTCGAGCAAGGACGGCGCCTCCGGCTTCCCAGGTTGCTGGGGATTTGAGTGTTCTCCAGAGCTCGCCTAGATTATTCATTTTAAAGGCTTCTCCAGGATGCTTTACTTTGTCCGCCTGATATAAGGTCATGGCTCTATCAACGGGTGTATTTACGAGATATTCATATGCTGTGACTATACCAGTTGTGATTAATGCTTTTTGAGTTGGAGACAAGTCTTTTAGATGTCCGTTTAGGCTGTGATTTATTTCGAAACAGCCCCCTCTTTGAAAAAATCTTGCAAATGTATTGAATTTGAAGGCGCTAAAGCTGCCATAAAGTTTCCCTGGGTTTTGTCTAATTGTTGCAAATATGTCTGGGAATGATTTTGATTCCATAACATATTGTGTTGCAACGTATCCTGCAGGTTGTCTGAGTGCATTCTCAAGACCGGAGCCCAAAAGCACTCCAAAGGTGAGCACTCCATATTTTGACATTGGATTTGAAGGAGATGGGGGTGTGTCGGAAGGGGATGGTGAATGCGTAGATGAAGGGCCAATATCAATATATCCGTTAGCGCCAGGGTTGTGTTCTTCAATTTTAGTAGAGTCATCTTTTATCTCGCAAGTAGCATGTCTGAAAAGTGGGTTGAATGCGCCTGTGAATGACGAAAATGTGGATGTTTGACGGGGGAGGGTGGCTGATTTTGGTACGTGTGTTTTTTGGGACGGTGTATTTTGTTGCTGCGGTTTTTTATGAGAGGTTTGACTGATTAGTGGTGCTTGTCCGATTGGTGGCATATGAATTCTCCCTGTAAACTGTTGTGTGTTGGATATGGGATATCTGCTCAACTTGTAGACTGTTTCGATTCCTATCGTTACGTTTTGGTGAATTCCGCATTACTTTATTTGTAAATTTACTAATTGTCGAATTTTTTTAAAAATTAATTTCAGTGATATTTTGTGGTGTTTTTGTTAGACTATTTTTTTCATGGCTTTTTATTTAAAATCTGAATTTTCACCGACGGGGGATCAGCCTGCTGCGATTGCAAAATTGGTGGCTGGATTTGAATCTGGTGAGGCCTGTCAAACGTTGTTGGGTGTAACGGGGTCTGGCAAGACCTTTACTGTGGCCAATGTGATTGCGCAGTTGGATCGTCCGGCGTTGGTGTTGGCACATAATAAAACTTTGGCGGCGCAATTGTGCTCCGAATTTCGAGAATTTTTTCCGGATAGTGCGGTGGAATATTTTGTTTCTTATTACGATTATTATCAGCCGGAAGCGTATATTGCGTCGCGCGATGTCTATATTGAAAAAGAGGCGGATATTAACAAAGAAATTGAGCGGCTTCGGCATAGTGCAACGCGGTCTTTGTTGATGCGTCGTGATGTGATTATTGTGGCTTCCGTGTCGTGTATTTATGGCTTGGGGTTGCCTGATGAATATATGAAAGGTGTTATCCCATTAAAAGTAGGGACGAATTATAATCGAGCGGGATTATTACGCGATTTTCAGAAGATTCGATACGAGCGGCATGATGTGGAATTGCAGCAAGGTCGATATCGGGTGAAGGGTGAAGTGATTGATTTGTTTCCGTCATGGGAGGAGAGCGTGATTAGGCTTTCTTTTTTTGGGGATGAGTTGGAGCAGATTCAGCGATTGCATTCGGTGAGTCTGGAAGTGATTGAAATATTGGAGACGGTGCAGATTTTTCCTGCGACGCATTATGTGGTGAACGAAGGATTGGATGAGGCGATTATTTTGATCAAGCGTGAGTTAGAAACACGCTTGGCGGAATTACGTTTAGAAGGAAAAGATCTTGAGGCGCATCGTTTGGAACAGCGTACCAATTATGACATGGAAATGATGGCTGAAATGGGCTATTGCAAAGGCATTGAAAATTATAGTCGGTTGATGTCGGGGCGTTTGCCAGGTGAGCCGCCTGGGGTTTTGCTGGACTTTTTCCCGCCAGATTTTTTAACGATTATCGACGAATCTCATGCGACGATTCCCCAAATTGGGGGCATGTTTAACGGGGATCAAGCGCGCAAAAAATCATTGGTGGATTATGGATTTCGTTTGCCGTCTGCAATGGATAATCGGCCACTTCGGTTTGCGGAATTCGAGGCAAAAATTGGGCAAGTTTTGTGTGTATCTGCGACGCCAGGCAGTTATGAAATAGAGCGTAGTGTAGGGCATGTCGTGGAACAGATTATTAGGCCTACGGGGCTTTTGGATCCCCATGTGGTGATTAAATCGACAGCGCATCAGGTGGAAGATTTATTGGCAGAAATCAAAGTGTGTGTGGCAGAGGGTGATCGGGTGTTGGTGAGTACGATTACGAAAAAAATGTCAGAAGATTTGAGTGATTTCTTGGATGAAAAAGGGGTTAAGGTTCGGTATTTGCATTCGGATATTAAGGCGTTGGATCGTATTGATATTTTGCATGCGTTAAGACTTGGGACGTTTGATGTGTTGGTGGGGGTCAATTTATTGCGTGAAGGATTGGATTTGCCCGAGGTGGCTTTGGTCGCGATTTTAGACGCCGATAAAGAAGGGTTTTTGCGTAACGAGCGGTCGTTGATTCAGACGATGGGTAGGGCCGCGAGACATGTCAAAGGTCGTGTGATTTTGTACGCGGATAAATTGACTCAGTCGATTAAATCAGCGGTGAATGAGACCAATCGAAGGCGTGAGATTCAGATGTCATATAACGAGGCACATGGTATTATTCCTCAGTCTATTAAGAAGCGTATTTCGGATATCCGAGATGCGGATCGAAAGGCATTGGCCCAAGTGCTTTCTGAAGTAGACTCGGTGACTCCGGAGAGACTTCCGAAATTGTTAAGTAAATTACGAAAAGATATGAAAGCAGCCGCTGAGAATTTGGAGTTTGAATTGGCAGCCGTGTTGCGGGATCAGATTGAAGCGTTGACGATGTTAGCGTTGTAATTCAAACTATGTTTAGTTGAGAAGAAATATGGAGGTGAAAGATGCTTTTTTCTGCAGTGCTTTATAAAGAAGATGAGATTTATGTTGCCGAATGTCCAGAGGTAGGGACTGTGAGTCAAGGGTCTTCGATTGAGATCGCGATCGAAAACTTGAGAGAAGCTACAGAATTGTATCTAGAAGAATTTCCTGAAATAAAACATTCTCATCCAATTCTCGCAACTTTTGAGGCTAAAATTGCCTAAATTTCCTTCTTTGTCTGGAGAGGATACAGCACGGGCTTTAGAGAAGCTGGGCTTTGTACGTATTCGTCAAAAAGGGAGCCACTTGATTTTGAGAAAGTCATTGAATGACTTTATTGTGGGCTGTGTTGTTCCGATGCATCGTGAACTTGCGCAGGGCACTTTGAGAAGTATCTTGAGACAAGGGCAAATATCTCAAGAAGTGTTTATGTCTGTTCTATGAATAATTATATTTTGAAGCCGATGGAAGAAAAGAATATTTCTGATCGGCAGCATTTTTTGTCCGAATTAAACCCTGCGCAAAAAGAAGCTGTTTTGCATGGCGATGGCCCGATGTTGGTTATTGCTGGCGCGGGTTCTGGCAAGACAAAAACACTCGTGTATCGTGTTGCCCATTTGGTGGAGCAAGGCGTGTCTCCAGAGTCTATTTTGCTGCTTACGTTTACACGGAAATCGTCCGAAGAAATGTTGCGGCGTGCGGCGAGTATTTTGGATGAGCGATGCCGAAAGATTGCGGGTGGGACGTTTCACTCGTTTGCCAATATTATTTTGCGCCAATATGGTGCCCATTTGGGATACGAAAACCAATTTACGATATTGGATCGGGCAGATTCTGAAGACTTAATCGGCATGATTCGTAAAGATATGGGATGTCAAAAAACGGATAAAAGTTTTCCTAAAAAATCAACGATCGGTTCTGTGATTGGGAAGGCTTTGAACACGGGGCGTGCGATTGATGATGTCCTTAAAGAAGACTATCCACAATTCGAAGATTTTTCTCAAGACATTATTTCGATATCTTCAACTTATAATTCGCATAAACAAGCTATTCAGGTGATGGATTACGACGATTTATTGGTCCAGCTGCGTCGTCTTTTAACCCAGTTTCCCCAGATTCGTGAGCAGTTGCAAAAGCGGTATCAGTATATTTTGGTTGATGAATATCAGGATACCAATTGTATTCAGGCGGATATTCTAAAAGCGTTAGTAGGGGAACGCAGAAACATCATGGTAGTGGGGGATGATTCTCAAAGTATTTATTCGTTTAGAGGGGCTCACTTTAAAAATATTATGTTGTTCCCAGAGATTTTTCCGGGGACGAAAATCGTGAAGCTGGAAGAGAATTATCGCAGTGTTCAACCCATTTTGGATTTAACAAATGGCATTATTGAATATGCCAAAGAAAAATATGCCAAAACCTTGCGTGCGTTTCGTGAAGGTGGCGATAAACCCATGTATGTTGAAATGCAAAACGATCATTCACAATCTCGTTTTGTGGTTCAAAAAATTCAAGAGTATGTAGATCAAGGCATTCCGCTTTCTGAGATTGCGGTTCTGATTAGATCGGGTTGGCATTCCAATGATTTGGAAGTGCATTTAAAATCTTCTGGTATTGCATTCGTGAAATACGGTGGATTTAAGTTTATGGAAACATCACACGTGAAAGATGTTTTGGCGTTTATGAGATTAATCGGAAATCCTAGAGACGCGATTAGTTGGAACCGGGTGTTGATGTTAGTCGACGGCTTAGGGCCAAAAGCAGCCAGTGATTTGGTGAAAGCGATGAGTGCGAGTATGTTGCCCGAAACAGCAGTGCATGCGTTTAGTAAGAAGGCGTTTTTTGCGGAAGTCCAAGAAATTTTCAACGTCGTCTTTCAATCATCACGACAAGCGCCGTCTGTGTTGTTGGCGTCGGCTCTGAAAGTATACAAGCCTCTGTTCGAAGCGAGATATGATGACTTTTCGAAACGTAAATCTGATTTGGAATCGTTACAGGTGATGATCGAACGTTATGAAAGCCTCGATGTTTTTTTAACGGATATGAGTTTGGATCCGCCTGATATTTCACAGGCGAACAGCACACCCCAAGAACAGCGTGAACAGTCGATGACGCTTTCTACCATTCACTCAGCCAAGGGGTTGGAGTGGAAGGTGGTGTTTTTACTGTCTGCAGTTGATGGCTATTTGCCCTCGTTTCAGGCATTGGAAGATCAAACCCAGCTCGAAGAAGAACGTCGTTTGATGTATGTTGCTTTGACACGCGCTAAAGATCACCTTTTTATTTTGAAACCGCGTTTGGAGATGAATGCTGCTCAGTATTATCGTTATCCTGGTATGTCTTTGGGTGCGGTGAGTCGGTTCTTGAGTGAGGGCGAGTTATTGCGGCACCATGCGGATCGGTGGTCGTTGGTAGAAGAAGTGGCACAACCGAAAGTGTCGAAACTCCCTGCATATTTGCAAAATAAAACGCCGTCTAAAAGTGATGTTTTTTATGATTCTTCTAGAGATAGCGCGTTAACAGAAGATTTGTTTTGGGGTGATGATAAACGAAAGTATAGGTTTTAAAATATGACAAAAAAAGCAATTTTAATTATGAATTTAGGCTCTCCAGACTCACCCTCCGTGGGAGATGTCCGGCGGTATTTGGCACAATTTTTAATGGACGAATGTGTCTTGGATATTACCTGGTTTTGGCGATTTCTTTTGGTTTATTTTTTGATATTACCCACGCGTCCACAAAAAAGTGCAGAGGCCTATGCGTCTGTTTGGATGGCAGAAGGCTCTCCTTTGTTAGTGAATAGCAAACGGTTTTGTGACAAGCTTCAACAGAAAGTAGATCTCCCCGTGAAACTTGCCATGCGATATGGCAATCCGTCTGTGGCGTCTGTTGTTTCGGATAGTGATGAGCTGTTTGTTGTGCCCATGTATCCCCATTATGCGATGTCGTCTTTTGAGACAGCTGTTGAGGATGTAAAAGCTAATTTTAAAGGCCGGATGACAGTTCTTCCTCCTTTTTATCAAGACCCTGAGTATATTCGGGTTTTGTCTGATTCCCTTTTGCCTCATGTTAAACATAATTTTGAGCATCTTCTATTCAGTTATCATGGCTTGCCTGAGAGACATCTGAAAAAATCTGATCCAACGGGAAGTCATTGTTTGGCATCGCGTGAGTGCTGTAATGTTCCTTCTGTTGCGCATGAGACGTGTTATCGCCATCAGGTTTATCGTACAACGGCCTTGGTGATTGAGCGATTGGGGTTAACTGCGGATCAGTACACGGTGTCGTTTCAGTCACGTTTAGGACGCACCCCTTGGATTCAACCCTTCACAGATGAGGTTTTGGTGGATTTGGCAAAACGTGGAATTAAAAAATTGCATGTGAGTTGTCCGGCGTTTGTTGCGGATTGCTTGGAGACATTGGAAGAAATTGAAATGCGTGGCGCCGAAATCTTTAAGGAAGCGGGTGGGGAAGAATTGGTGTATGTGCCGTGCTTAAATGACGGAGATGCGTGGGTGGATGTTGTGGCTGGCTGGGTAAAATAGCTTAACTATTAAAAATGTCGAAATTTAGAGCTTCATCATTTTCTGCAGGACTTTGAGAAGGGCTACCTGATATTCCTGAATCCAGAGACGGGGAACGTTCTAATGTTGAAAACGTAGGTTTTTTCTTTGCTTGGGTTACTTTTGTTTGTTGGGTTGATAAATCCTCAATTTGTTTATCATGGCGTCCAGATACGATATCAATTAGTGTCTGGCGTGCAGAGATGTCGGGAGTGATAGCGAGATATTTAAGTTCTCCTGTCGATGTTTCTTGGCAAATATGTACGGGGTGTTTTGAATTGGGATTCTCTGGGTAGGCTAATTGGTAGCCTACGTCTTCTCCTAGGATATAAGGCACGGGATATTCATAATATTTGATTTGATCAGAAAGTGTTTGTGTCTTGAGACCAGGGGGTATAGTTTCGTCCGTATGTATTGTTTGTCTCTCTGCGAGTACGATGAAATTAAATTTTTTGAATTCTGGTATGTTGCAAAGTCTCTTTAGATATTGAGTTAATTTTTCTACTGCACTACCGCTTACATAGGTTTCGCAAACACCTAGCGTTATTGGCCCTGGAATTCCTTGGAATTTTTGTAATAAATGATCGGCTAGTCTTTGAAAATGAATTTCTCGGGAGGCTTCTTCTGTGCCTATTGTTTTGGGTATTTTAATGTTTGGGATTTCTGGGTGACCCAATGTATTTCTTGCCGCCATAATGTTGTCGGCTAGAAAAGATCCTCCTCTTTCAAGACTCAAAAATGCATCGCATTTTTCATTGAAGGATTGGGTGGCAAGTGCTTGCATACATTCTCGTGCAGGTTGTATAAAATTGGTGAAAATAGGGCCTTGGCCTATTGTATGTTTGCTATCTGTACCACGTATGCCATCGATTCCGGTTTGTCTAATTTTTTTATCTGGATCACTAAGTTTCTTTAAATCACATATTATTTGTTTTAATCTTTGTTCGAATGATTGAGATTTTTTTAAAGTTGGGTAAGTTGAAATTGCAATGACTTTGAAATTCATGATTCACTCCTTTGCATCAAAATTGACGTTTTAAGGTGGGCGTATAGCACTTTAGAATCTATGTTTAGTTTGGTTGAGTAGTTATCGAAAGAAAATTCGAGAAATTTCAGTGAAAATTTGTGTTGTTATTTAGGCGGATGTGTAATTGAAGGTGCCTAAAAATATTTCAGGCTTGTAGCTTGTGATAATCCAGGTGTTTCCTGAGTCAGTTTTAGTAGAGCCCCATTCGTTACCGGATTGATATAGGATTATTTTTTCCCAGCTGCCAATTTCAGGCTCTATTGCACAAGAGGCTGTAAGGGGATCGTGGAGTAGTTTGCCTGCGGGCTTTTTACTTAGATAATTTTCCATGATACTGAATAATTTTTTTAATGCAGACGGGTGTTCTTGCCCATCCTTGAGTTTTTCATGAAATGCTGGCGTATATTTCACGTCATGGCATACGTTTTTTGATACAAAAAATTTCGGGATTTTCTCTGATGATATAACAGTCAAAGCTGCGGCGGGGTCGCTATTTAGATTGAAACTTTCGCACGTTGTTTTTCCTGCAAATTTTTCTAATTGCATTTCTCTTGGAATAACACCTTCACCCGCAAAACCACCTTGAATGACGAGCTTTTCCGCTTTGAATTCTGGGTGCTCCTGTAATGTCTTGGCTAAATTATTTAATGGGCCTCCTGTTATTATGATTGTATTCTCATCTGATATACGAGCTATTAAGACATCACCTGTTTCTGGCCTTTCTTTTGTCGTTTTTGTGTATTCAGGGAACTGTGCTTTGTACCAATCAGCTAGACCAGGTTTTGGGTGATCGTAGTTGAAGGATCCTACTGGAATAGTGAGCCCAAATTCTGATAGGACGTGTTTTACGAAACGCACCTGATCTGGTGTGCCTGGTGTTATCGTTACGGCTCTAAGTTCTACCGAAGGATTTCCAATTAACCAAAGCAGGGTTAATAGATCATCTGGGTCCTTGGTTTCCATGTCATATATTACTTTTTTGGGTTGGGGTATGGAGATTACTTTATTCCGCATCTGTTAGTTGAAGAAATAATTTGTTAGCTACTTCAATGCTGGGCGCTTCAATAAAAATTCTCGCAATGGGTTCTGTATTCGATGGCCTTACTTGTACCCAGCTATCTTTTAAAATCGCTTTCACTCCGTCTTCTAAATTAAATTGCGCTTCTGGAAACGTGGCTTTTACTTTTTCTAGGAACGGAAAAACGTCGTCTCTGGTTTTGAGGGTTACTTTTTCGCGGAGCATCACGTAGGTGGGGTAGGTGGCGATAATTTGGGAGACGGTTTGTTTTTTTTCGGCGAGGTGCTTGAGCGCGATGACGATGCCGACGAGACTGTCGCGGCCCCATCCAACTGCGGGGTAAATCACGCCGCCGTTACCTTCTCCGCCTACTTGCGCGTGTTGTTTTTTGAGTTCTTGGGTGACGTGTGTTTCGCCGATTTTGGTGTAGGTGATGCTGGCGTGATGTTTTTTTGCTATGTATTCGACGACGCTGGAGGTTGAGAGGTTTACCACAACTTTTTTATCGGTGTCTTTGCAATCCCCTAGGATTTGATCCACGCAAAAAGCGAGAGAATAATCTTCGCCGATAAAGTGTCCGGTTTCGTCTAGGATAACCAGGCGGTCTGCATCTGCATCTTGAATGAAGCCGATGTCATAAGACCTATCATTTTCCATAATTTCCATGATTTCTGTGAGGTTTTCTTTGAGTGGTTCTGGGTTGTGGCCAAAGATGCCGTTGGGTTCGGCGTTGATCATGTCGTATCGTACATTTAAGCGATCCAAAAGGAGTCCGTTTGCGAGACATCCTGCGCCATTATTGGGGTCGATTAAAACATTGAGATTGGCATTTTGTATGGTGCTGGTATCAATAACGGATAAAATGTGATCGATATGATCTTGTATGGCGCAGTCGTAGTGAGTAAGTTTACCTACGGTTTGCCAAGTTTTAAGTGTTAAGTCTTTATGTTTTCTGATGTCTTGGTAGAGCTGAAATTCGGATTCACTTAAAAAAGATCCGGTTTGGTTCATGAGTTTGATGCCGTTCCAGATGATGGGGTTGTGGGAGGCTGTGATGACGATGCCGCCTTTGGCATTAAATTTTCGTATCATTTGTTGAACGGTGGGGGTTAGTACGCGGCCAATTTCGATGACGTCTGTGCCCACTGCCAATAGGCCTGCAATTACGGCGTTTTTTAACATGTCATGAGAAGTTCGGGTGTCGCCGCCTACGATGAGGGGGCCTTTGCCTAAATAGCTTCCGAAGGCCATGCCGATTTCGGTGGCGATACGGGGATCCCAGTTGTCACCAATGATGCCTCGGGTTCCTGAAATAGAATCTATAAGTGGCGTATTCACGGGAGGGAGTATATCATGAGACTTGGGCTTAAATCGAGACTTTTTAGGAGATTTGTATGTTGGGTATTTTATATACGTTTTATGTTTGGGTGATTTGTTTTTTTACATTTTTTTCGCATTATTTACTTTGTTTTTTTGTAGTCAGATTTTTCCCGAATGCGACAGAGCATAATTATCGATTGGCAGCACAATTCTTGCGATGCGGTATGGCTTTGTGTCGTATTCGTTATCGTGTTTTTGGTTTAGAGAATATTCCGAAAGATCATGTCTTTATCTTGATTGCCAACCATCAAAGTTTGCTAGATATCGTGATCATGATGATGGTGATGCCGAGACGATTTTCCTTTATTGCTAAGAAAGAATTATTGCAGATTCCTATTGTAGGATGGGATATTCGGTCTCAGGGGCATGTGCCTGTAGATCGGAGTAATCCAAGAGCCTCTGCTGAAGTATTGGAGGGTCTGGCGCGAGAATTAGAGGCTAATCATCCGCTTCTATTTTTCCCTGAAGGAACGCGGTCTCCTGATGGTAATCTTCAGGCGTTTAAGCGAGGGCCTTTTCAATTGGCGGTCAATACGGGGGCGTCTTTGGTGCCCTGTTTCTTATCCGGTACAGGGGCTATTTTGCCCAAGCGCGGATTTCGTATTCGGCCGGGTTCTGTTACGGTTTACTTTGGGAAAGAAATAAAGGTAGAAAAAATTGCAGAGCCTTCTGCTGCTCGTGATGCGGCACGTGCTTTGACACAACGTGCTGAGGATATTGTTCGGAAACTTTCTTAAAGTTTTCCATAATTTTCTTCGCTTTTAGAAATGAGTTGTGCGATGACGCAATGTCCAGCGACGTTTGTTGGCGTACGAATCATGTCTAAAATGCGATCAATTCCGGCGACCAATGCAATGCCTTCTATAGGCAAACCTGCGGATGCAAGAATAAATCCTAGCATCACAAATCCGCCTCCAGAAATTCCCCCCGTAGCAAGCGAGGCTAGTGTCGTAGAAACGATGATGGCAAGGTATTGTCCCAAGGCGAGATGGATGCCAAAAAATTGTGCCACAAATATCGCCGTGATGGATTGGTAGATTGCGGTGCCATTCATGCAAACGGTGGCGCCAATTGGTAGGACAAAATTAGCGAGACTATTAGAGATGCCCAGCTTTTTTTGGGCGCATTCAATGGTGATGGGGAGTGTTGCAGCTGCACTTGTTGTCGTAAAGGCGACGAGCGCAACCCCTGCGATATTTTTGAAGAATTGAATCGGATTAATACGTACGACTAGTAGAAGTAAGCCTCCGTATATTAAAAGGCTATGCGTTGCACAAGCGATTCCTACCGATAAAATTAATTTCATTAAATGTAGCAGTACGGAAAGGCCATTGGTTCCGCTTACGACTGCCATCAGTGCAAAAACACCATAGGGTGCGGTTTGCATGACTAGAGAAGTGAGTTTTGTCATGACGGCTTGAACGGCACTGAAAAATACAGTGATGGGTTTTGCTTTTTCACCTACGAGTACAATGGCGGTCCCAAATAGTAGGGAAAAAACGATGATTTGTAAGATGTTTCCAGAGGCCATTGCAGCGATTGGGTTTTTGGGGATGATGGTCATGAGGGTTTCGCCGATTGAGATGGTTTGTGGCTTGGGGTTGGGGGTTGTTGAAATCCAATGGCTGCCTGTTCCTGGTTGAATTAAAAGGGCTGTGCCAAGACCTATAGAGATGGCGATGAGGGTAGTAATTAAAAACCATGCAAATGATTTGATTCCAATACGACTGAGTTTTTTGGTGTCTTGAAATCCAGAGATGGCTGAGATTAGTGATGAAAAAACGAGTGGGATAATCATCATTTTTATGGCGTTTAAAAACAGATCTCCAATGGGTTTTAAAACAAGAGCTTTTTCTCCTAAAAAGCTACCAATTGCAGTTCCGGCAATGAGTCCAATAAATATTTTCATCCATAATTTCATAAAGCACTCCGATTTTTTTGGGTAGTATACTGACCTTTTCGCTATATTTCAATATCCTATTGACTTACTAGAGTGTTATGGGTAGAATCTCCGAAACTCTTAATAGAAGTGGCTTGAATTTAGTAGAAAAGTATACAGGGAGTTCCATTATGCCAAAAAAAATTATTAGTCTTTCAGTATCATCTCTACCTGCAGATCTTACCCCAGCAACAACAAGTGTTGCTGAAATTTTACAAACACTATCAAACCGTAATCCGGAAGAGGCGTTGAGAGAGATTCAGCAAATATTAACGCAATCTGGTGTGGCAGGTCTGTCAGAAAAGGCTGGTAGAACATGGGAAAATCTTCCTCCAGGTGCTTCAACGGTTGAAGTATATAAAGGTGTAGATATCGACGGGCATACCTTTCAAATTAAAGTCTATTTTTTCAACGCAACTGAAAGTCCTCAGGTTGTTGTGCCTCATGTCCATGAAGACGTACCGGCGAATCATCTGCAAGCTATTACATTTGCGGCAACAGGTACGGTCAAAGAAGGTGTTTTTGATATTGATCCAAGTAATCCAAATCAAGTGATTCTCAGAACCAGTAGAGATAGGGATCTTCATTCTATTGTTAGTGATTCTGCAAATGGTGCTATCCATAATTTTGAATTAAATGATGGGAAAGCTGCTGTGGTTGCTCTTTACTACGCTCAAAAAAATCCAAATAAACAATATTTCACTGAACTTATAAAAACACAGGAAAGACTTAATGAAATTCTTCAACAGATTGAAGGTGGGTTGCAGCCTTATCAACCCATTCCTGGGTTTGAAAATCATTACAAAATTGATCCATCTTTATTAGAACAATTAGGTGAAAGTGAAAAAGCTAGAGCTCTGCAATTACTCCATACTATTACTATTCCTGGACAAAAGGAGATCGCGAGACCACGTCAGTTAGATATCACTCAAGAGAACGTCTCGGCTGTCATTGCAACTCTCAAGAGCTGGGGAATTAGCGATGCAGAGCTAGCTAGTCCTAGTTTCATAGATTCTATTCAACCTTTATTGGATAAAGTAAAATCCGGTGAAATCCCTTTTTTTACAGTGGCATGGAAACCTTTGACCTCAAGTTGCTCCCATTCGGCACAATTTAGACCTAACCCCATTACCCATGATGTTGGAGTTTCATTAAGCAATGAATTTAGGACCTTATTACGCTTTGATGAGCTCACGAATACAATTCATGCCTATTTTTCTCCGGCTACCTTTGAGGCTGCTCCAGGAGAAATTTTGAAAGCAGGTAGCACACAATTTGATTCGTCAAAAATTGGACTCTCCAGCCTCGCAATTAATCCGTACAATTTTATCAAAAGTTTACAGAGATATGATGGCCCTGCCTACAAAGTTGTATTTCATATTCATAACAACTTTCGTGAGGATACAAGTTTCATATCTAACAATCCTGGAATCCGAAATGCGGCAGTTTCTGTAGATACTCAAGCTTATGTTGAGGGCGTTCAACGTGAAATTGTGACTTTAATAGCAGGTAAGAAGGCGTGGGGAATTGAAGTTCATTTTGATTCAGAAACGAGTAAGCATGATTTCTCACGAGCTCGAGAAGGTAAAGTCGTAGAAGTAAAAGTTGAAAAACCAATAAAGGAAAAAACAGTAGAAGAACTACAGTTAGAGGGAAAACGCCAATTCGCAAAATTAGCGCAACAACAAAAGAAAGCTGAAGAGCAAGCAAGAAAAAAGGCGGAATGGGATGCTAAGAGAGCTGCTGAAGCTGAAAAGTCTTTTTCTTAAATTTTAATATCCGACAACAATGCCATCTGGAATACGTGGGTCCGCTACGCCGTAACGAACACCATTGTTATCAATTAAAATGCTTTGTGCGGCCCCCATAGTATTGGTGTATATCACTTTATGGCCACGTTGCTCTAGAAGTAGTTTGGTGTCGGCGTTGATGCCTTTTTCGATACGTAATTCTTCGGGATACCATTGATGATGAATGCGAGGTGCATAGGTGGCTTCTGCGATGTTCATGTCGAAATCGATTACGTTTGTAATAATTTGAAACACTGTAGAAATGATATTGCTTCCACCTGGGCTGCCTGTGATTAAAAAGGGTTTGTTGTTTTTCATGATGATGGTGGGGCTCATGGAACTGAGCATGCGTTTTCCTGGTGCAATGGCGTTGGCAGAGTCGCCAATCAAGCCGTATGCGTTGGGCTCGCCTGATTTTGAAGCAAAGTCGTCCATTTGATTGTTAAGTAAAAATCCTGCTCCTGGTACGACCAATTTAGAACCAAAACTAAAGTTAAGCGTATAGGTATTAGCAACGGCATTGCCGTCTTTGTCTACGATAGAAAAGTGATTGGTTTGGGGGCTTTCATATTTGTTTTTGGGGTCATACGGGAAAATCTTTTTGCTTGGGGTGGCTATGGTAAGATCAATGCTTTTTCGTAGTTGTTCGGCATACGATTTTGACGTGAGAGCTGTGATGGGTACTTTAACAAAGTCACTATCTCCCAGATGTTTGGAACGATCAGCGAACGCGTGTTTCATGCTTTCTGCCATGATGTGAATCGTGTTTGCTGAATTTTGGCCCCAGGTGCTAAGGGGATAGCCTTCAACAAGATTAAGAAGTTGGATGACATGAATGCCTCCGGAACTGGGAGGTGGCATAGAGTAGACGGTGTAGCCGCGGTAAGTTCCTTCGACGGGTTCACGTTGTATGGCGCTGTACATTTTAAGGTCTTTTTTGGTGATAATGCCGCCATATTGACGCATGCTTTCTACAATTTTATCTGCAATAGCCCCTTCGTAAAAAGCGGAAGGTCCTTCAAGATACAGTTGGGTAAGACTCCATGCGAGATCTTTTTGGATAATGCGTTCGCCTATTTTGTAGGGTGAACCGTCTGGTTTATAGAATATTTTATAGCTTTCTGTAAACTTGGCCATTTGGTTTTTTGCGGAAACCAAATCGGTATAGAGTTGTTCGTCTACGAGAAAGCCATTTTGGGCCAATTTGATAGCGGGTTGCAGTGCTCTCTTGAGAGAAATGGTGCCGTATTTTTCGAGTGCATAGGCCATTCCAGCAACTGTTCCGGGCACGCCGCAAGAGAGAAAGCTGTAGCGTGTCTTATCTGTATCTAAAGCACCGTTAGTGTCTAGGAAGAGGTCTCTGTGGGCGAGTAAGGGGGCTTTTTCTCTATAGTCTATGGCGATGACTTTGTTTTCTTTTGCTAGTCTCACAAGCATGAATCCTCCGCCGCCAAGATTTCCGGCTTGTGGCGCGGTAACGGAGAGAACAAATGCGACGGTGACTGCGGCATCGATAGCATTTCCACCTTCTTTTAAGACTTCTAGTCCAGCCTCTGCTGCATATCGGTTGGCAATAGAAAGCATGCCGCGAGACGCTTTGACGGGGTGGACGATGTCCGCTTGGCTGTAAATAGGTACTTCTGCTCCGTATGTAAGTGGAGAAAAGCAGAGGCTAATCCAAACGAGCAGTAATGTTCTAGCACTGTATTTTAGGACCATTTTTTTCTCAAATAGGCGGCTCTTCCGGAGCCTTCTTTATACATGTTGTAGTGGACTGAATTTTTTTTATAATATTTTTGGTGATCTTCTTCTGCTGGATAGAATGTCGTGGCAGGGAGTAATTTGACGCTAATGGGTTTGTCGAATTTTTTGGATTTTTCTATAGTTATTTTAGATGCTTCTGCTTTTTGTTTTTGTTTGGGAGAACCGTAAAAAATGGCGGTTTGATAGTGTGTGCCAATATCTGCAAATTGTTGATTTGTTGCGGTAGGGTCAATGTTTTTCCAGAAGATCGTTAGTAACTCTTCATAAGATGTTTTCTTGGGATCAAAAATAATTTGGACTGCTTCTAAATGTCCCGTTTCTCCTGAACTCACTTGGGCATAGCTGGGATTTGCAACATGTCCGCCGGAATACCCAACGGTTGTTGAGATGACACCGGGAAGTTTGTCGTAGGGAGGTTGCATGCACCAAAAGCAGCCGCCTGCAAATGTGGCGACTTCGTATATGGGTTTTTTGGTTTCACTTTGTAGCATGTGATAGGTTCCCCCCAAGATGAGCATTATCAGGATAACAACTAAATTTTTCATTTTGAAATTATATTAGCATGATTTCTTTATGAAATCTTTACTTTTTCGCACGTGTAATATGGGTTTTTCCGGGAGGCCCGGGGAGTTTTGTGACGGTAAAACCAACGTTTGAGAGTGCTTGCCTGACGGTGCCTTTGGCGCTGAATGTGATGAGAATGCCTCCTGGGTTTAGGGAGTCGTAGAGTTTTTGAAATTGGTCTTGTGTCCAGAGATCGGGGGTGGCGGCAGGACCAAATGCGTCAAAATAGATGAGGTCTGCAGGGTCTGTATTTTGATAATTTTGAAGTGAAATCTGATGTTTTTTGAGGTAAAAGTTTGGTTGTATTGGGGTTGCCATTTCCCAGGGACAGGTGTGAATTTGTGTAAAGCAATCGCTTGCGTTGAGTATGTCTGGGTAGTTGAGTTTAGACCAGATGTCATGGTGTAGGGGATAGGGTTCTAGGGTGGTGTAGTGAATGGTTTTAGTGCCTGCATGGAGAGCTGTTAATAACACATTAAGCCCTGTTCCAAAGCCTATTTCCAAGATATTTAGGGTCTGTTTCTGGAGGTAGTTCAGGCCGTTTTGTATGTAAATATGTTGGGATTCTTGTATGGCACCATGTGTGGAATGATAGTGTTCGTTGAGTTCAGAAACGTGTAGCGAATGGGAGCCGTCGTCTGTTACAAAAATCACGCGCTTTGGGTGAGGTTTATGGCCAATTCAACGATGTGTCCGGTTGTTAGCCCTTCTTTTTTTCGGAGAGAATCCATTTTTCCGTGGTCGATAAAATGATCTTCGATAGCCAGGCTATGCCATTGGGAGCGTTTTTTATCTGTTGGTATTTCGGTGAGAAGATGGCTAAAGATACCGCCAATTTTGCAGCCTTCTTCGATGACAATAATGTGGTCGGATTCGCTTACAAGTTGTGTTAATGTTTTGAGGTCGAGGGGTTTAACGAAGCGTAGGTTGAGTGCTGCACAATTGATGTTTTGAGCGTGTAGTTGTTGGGCTGCTTCACAGGCTGTCCATGCCATGGAACCTACGCCGATGCAGAGGATTTTTTTGCCAGTAAGTGTTGTAGAAAAGGGGAGGAGTATTTCGGTAGGCGTTGTAAGGGGGGTCTGGATTTGACCGTCTTGATTGGGTACGGGGCCTTTGGGATATCGAATGGAAACAGGCTGATTTTGTTCGATGGCAAATGTCATCATGTCGCGTAATTCTTGGCCATCTTTGGGGGCTAATATCATCATGTTGGGAATACTGAGGAGGTACGCATAATCAAAAACCCCGTGGTGTGTAGGGCCATCTTCTCCGGCAATTCCTGCTCTGTCTAACGCAAAAACTACAGGAAGATTTTGTATGCAAACATCATGAATCACTTGATCGTAACCGCGTTGGAGAAACGTCGAATAAATCGCAAGAATAGGTTTGATGCCTGCGCGGACGAGTCCTGCACAGAAAGTCACGGCATGTTCTTCTGCGATGCCGACATCGAAAAATCGATCAGGGAATGTTTCTGCATAGTTTGTTAAGCCGCTTCCGCCTGCCATTGCGGGTGTAATCACAACCAAATCTTCTCGTTTTTTTGCTAATGCTATACATGTTTGCCCGAATACTTCGGTGAATGTTTCTTTGGTGGGAGGTGCGATGGTGAGTCCTATTTTTTTTGGGGCGACACCGTGGTATTTGATGGGATCTTCTTCTGCGGGTATATGGCCTTTTCCTTTGGTTGTAATGATGTGAATCATGATGGGTCCGTCGTATGATTTGGCATATTTAATGGCACCCATCAGTAAGGGGATGTTGTGTCCGTCGATTGGGCCTAGGTAGCGAAATCCAAATTCTTCAAAAATGACGCCTACTTTGAAATCCAATACAATATTGCGCATTCTTTCGATCGTTTTTTCAATTTTTCGACAAAGAGGTACGCCTATTTTAGGAATTTTATGAAAGATGCGTTCAAACTTTGATTTTGCTAAATTATAGCTATGAGAGGTTCGAAGCTGGGTAATGTAAGCAGACATATTGCCGACAGGCTTTGAAATCGACATATTGTTGTCGTTTAAAATACAGACGAAATTCCCTTTGAGTTTTCCGATGTTATTGAGGGCTTCAAACGACATGCCTCCGGATAATGAAGCGTCGCCAATAACGGCGAAAACGCTGTATTTTTCTTTGCGCAAGTTGCGTGCATGAGCGATGCCGAGAGCGGCAGAAAGGGCTGTTGAAGCGTGTCCTGCACCAAAAATATCATGGTCGCTTTCAAAAATATTGGCAAATCCAGATAGGCCATGTTCTTGCCGGATGGTTCGCATTTGATCGAGTCGTCCAGTGAGTATTTTGTGGACATAGGTTTGGTGTGAGGTATCAAATAGAATCTTGTCTTTGGGACTTTCTAGAATGGCGTGCATACATAATGTGAGTTCCACAACGCCTAAATTAGATGCTAGATGACCGCCACAGGCGTTGCCAATTTCTAGTAGTTCTTCTCTGATTTCTGCCGCGAGAGATTCTAAGTCTTTTTGCGAAAGTTTTTTCAGATCTTGAGGCAGATTTAATTTTCTGAGTAATGCGGTCATACGAAATAAAGAAGGGTTGCAATAATAAGTCCGACACAAACGCCTGCCCCAGCTTCTTGAGGGGTGTGGCCTATAAATTCACTTAGTTTTTTTTCTTCACCAGGAGTCAGTCTATTGAGAATGGCGGCTTGTTTGGCGACTGCTTGCCGAATGCCTGTTGCGTCATAAAGTACGATGCAGGAAAACACTAAGCAGATAGCAAATGGAGTAGAGGAGAGACCTTGGGAAAGGGCTACCGAAAGCGTGAGTCCGGAGACCAATGCCGAATGGGTAGAGGGCATTCCACCTGCTGTGAGTAAATTTTTTGTATTAATTTTAAGATTGCCTGTGATTAAAAAAAGCAAATGTTTGATCACTTGTGCGGTTAGCATACTGCTGAATGCTGCAAGAAGTGGATAGTAATGATGAATAATCGCTTGCATTAATGAGTCCTCATTTCTATTCGGGTAACCATGTCGCTGAGTAGGTGTGTTGGATAGTTTATTTGTGTCAGTATTTCTTGTGCTTTTTGGGCTTCATTATCTGCCAATTTTCTAGCACCTTCTATTCCTGACAAACTTACATAGGTTAATTTCTCTTGTTGGTGGTCTTTTCCACTTGTTTTTCCAAGGTCTTTACTGGTACCAACTACATCTAGGATATCATCCGTTATTTGAAAGAGTAAGCCAAGATGTGTGCCAAATTGGTAGAGATGGATTTGCACCTCTTCTTCTTTTTCTTCAAGGAGGGCTGGTAAATACAGACAGGCCTGAATCATGGCACCCGTTTTTTTGAGATGGGTTGATTCTAAATAATTTAGATCTTGTTGGGTTTTTGTGCCGAATAAATCGAGTGTTTGCCCTCCCGACATTCCGTTGATCCCTAACGCATGTCCTAATTTTGTGATCACTTTTAAACAGGCCTTTGGATGAAAATGTTTGGGAAGTTCTTCTGCTAGGAGTTCAAATCCAAATGTATTGAGTGTATCTCCTGCAAGAATCGCGATGGCTTCCCCATATTTTTTGTGACAGGTTAATTGTCCACGTCTATAGTCATCGTTGTCCATCGCAGGCAGATCATCATGTATGAGTGAATACGTGTGAATCAGTTCGATAGCACAGGCTAAGGGCATGATTTTTTGTGGATTATCGTTGAATAATTGATGGCTTAAAAGTGTTAGAAGGGGACGGATGCGTTTGGCTTTTGCTGTGACGCTATAGTGCATGGCATCGTGAAGTGAGCTTCTGATATCGTTAGGTTTTTGAGGTAAAAAACTAACGAGAGACGCTTCTATTTTTGGCAGGGTGTTTACGATATAACGGTCTAGATTAGGTCTATTAGACATTGGGTTGTTCGGTTTGATTTAAAAGTGCGGTTGCTTCTGTTTGGAGTATTTCTAGTTTTTGTTCTGTTTTTTTGAATGTTTTTAAAACAGTATTTGCTGATTTAATGGCTTGGGCATAAAGATCGACTGCATCATTGAGATCTAAGTCTGGATTCTCTAGCGCATCGATCATGGATTCGAGTTCATGAATTTCATTTTGCAGTGTCATTTTACGATTGCCTCAAGTTTCCCGTCACTAAGCTCAATTTCTATGATCTCTTGGCTCTGTAACTGATGTACGGATTTTATGATTTTATTGCTTTTTTTGAGCCGGATCATACTATATCCTTGCTGTAGTTTGTGCAAGGGATTGGCCTGTTTAAGTCGGGTTAAAAGTTGGTTTTGTTTTTGGGTAAATAATACTGTTTTGTGAGTCAATAATTTTTGCCCAAATTTGATGTTGCTTAGGACAGATTCTTTATAATCGTCCAGATCATTTTTGAGTCGGGGGCCGGTTTGTGTCAAAAATTGGATGAGTTTTTGTGTAATGTGGTGAAAAGGCTGGCCTAAATAATGTGCGGCGGCAGTTGGGGTTGGGCAACGTAGATCACTGGCAAGATCAGAAAGGCTCGTGTCAATTTCGTGCCCGATGGCTGTCAAAATGGGTTTTGGGAATTGAGCGATTGCACGGACTAATTCTTCGCTATTAAAAATACTTAGATCTTCTTTCGATCCACCGCCTCTAAGTAAGATAACGGTATCAATCTTAGGGTGTTTTTCGGCCAAATCTAGCGCGTTCAAAATTGTCAAAATACTGCTGGCTCCTTGCATTACAGCGGGAATGACGGTGATCGGAACTTGAGGAGCTAAGTGTGAAAAAATCGTGACAAAATCCCACATCGCCGCGGAGTTATTGGCTGTGATGAGGCCGATGTGGTTGGGATATTTTGGGATCGGTTTTTTGCGGTCTTCGTCAAAACAGCCTTCTTTTTGAAGTTTGGCTTTAAGTACTTCAAATTCTTGCGAAAGTTGTCCGGTACCCTGTGTGGACATAAAGTGAATTTGAAAGATGAGGCTCCCTTTTTTTGGGAATAGGATGACTTTTCCGAGCGCAAAAATAATTTGGCCGACTGCGGGTTTGAATTTGATATTTTGCAGCGTATTGTCATAAACGACGCAATTAATTTGGGCTTGTTTGTCGGATAGTGTTAGATAAGATTGGCCTCCGTAGGGATAGGTTTTAAAACTGGTGATTTCCCCTGAGATCCAGATGTTGTTGAGTTCGGGAGAAAATAGCAGCCGTTCTTTGATCAAAAGATTGAGGGCATATATAGATAAAGCCGATTGTGTCATGGGATTAGTATACGGTATAATCGCACTTCGGTTTACCCTATTTTAAAGGAGATGTTTATGTCAAAGAGTGCGAGTTTTTTGGGCGGGATTATTTTTGGTGCGATTGCAGGTGCTGTTGCTGGGGTTTTGTTGGCGCCGACTTCTGGCAAAGAATCTCGGGATAAAATAAAAGATAAACTCATTGATTTTAAAGAAAATGGTGAAGAATATTTAGGGTGTGCAAAAGAGAAGACTGAAACGATGATTGCAAAAACATTGGATGCAATTGATAACGGATTTGAGAAATTAGGGAAAATTGTAGATGAACGCAATATTTCTACTGAAGCACGGGGCGGGAAGTCGTAGTTATGTGCGTATTGTCTATTCTGATGATGGCTATTCCTGTTTTGAAATGCGTAGCGCTTCTGTTGTTGTGTTACGTCTTGTTTGAGCTAGCGATGATCTTGAAAACATCTCGAAAAATTATAGACAGAATGGATACATTGACAGATGTTTCGAAATGGTGGGCCGGTCTTCGTGGACTAAAATGGTTTTCATTTTGTAAGTCAAAGTGTAAGCGTTAGGGCGTAGAGTGCGTAGTCAAGATATTCGTCAGACGTTTATAGATTTTTTTGTTGAGAAAAACGGGCACTTGTTTGTGCCCGCCAGCCCTGTGGTGCCTATGAACGATCCCACGATTTTATTTACTAACGCTGGGATGAATCAGTTTAAAGATTATTTTTTGGGAAAAGGCTCACATTCTTGGAAGCGCGTGGCCAATTCTCAGCCCTGTATTCGCGTTTCTGGTAAACATAATGATTTAGAAGATGTTGGGTATGATGGTACCCATTTGACCTTATTCGAAATGTTGGGGAACTGGTCGTTTGGGGACTATTACAAAAAAGAAGCGATAGTGTGGGCTTGGGAATTATTGACTGAAGTATTTGGTCTTCCTAAAGACAAGTTGTATGCCACCGTCTATGAAACCGACGATGAGAGTTTGGCCTTATGGCAAACTGTGACAGATATTCGTCATGATCATATTTTGAAATGTGGGAAAAAAGATAATTTTTGGGAGATGGGCGAAGTGGGGCCTTGTGGTCCGTGTTCAGAAATTCATGTTGATACGGGGTCGGATGATGGAACACCTATTTCTAAAGATCCGATATTGGGCGTAAACGGTGAAAATCAACGCTTTATCGAATTTTGGAATTTGGTGTTTATTCAATACAACCGACTGGCAGATGGTACGCTTGAAGATTTGCCTGAAAAGCATGTGGATACGGGTATGGGGCTTGAGCGGTTGGCGTCTTATTTGCAAGGCAAAACATCGGCTTATGAAACAGATTTGTTAAGGCCATTAATTTCAGAAATCGAAGCCTTGTCAGGCGTTACTTATGATCCAGGTTCTAAAGGTGTTTCCCATCGCGTTATGGCGGATCATATTAGGACAGTTGTATTTTCTATTTCAGATAACGTGATGCCTGCTAGCGATGGCAGAGGCTATGTGATTCGACGTCTTTTACGCAGAGCGCTTCGGTATGCGACGCAGTTAGGGTTTAAAGAGCCGGTTTTGTATAAATTGGTTCCTACACTTGTGGGTGTTATGGGAGATTTTTATCCCCATTTGGTAGAAAGAGAATCGTTTGTGACTCAGGTTATTCGCGCAGAAGAAGAGTCCTTTTTACGGACGCTGGATGCGGGTATTCGTCGTTTTGAAGATGTCTCTAAATCGGCTCAAGAAATTTCGGGGGCAGATGCGTTTAAGCTCTATGATACATTTGGATTTCCGATTGATTTGACGCAGTTACTGGCGCGTGAACGCGGGCTGTCTGTCGACTTAGCTGGTTTCGAAGTGGCCTTGGAAGAACAGAAAAATCGATCTCGGAACGCAGCGAAAAAAGAAGTGTATGTTGCAGATTCGGATCAAATTCAAACTGTATCGAATGCAGACCTTTCAACAACTTTGCATCATTCGCCTTATCAGGGTGTTGCGAGAGGTGGGGAAGCACGTGTCGTTATGGTGGCTGAAGATAAGTTGGCGATGGCGCGTCATCATACTGTGACGCATCTTTTGCAGGCTGCTTTGCGGCAGGTGCTGGGTACGCATGTACATCAGGCCGGGAGCTTGGTGGATACCGATCGATTACGTTTTGACTTTACCCATTTTCAAGCGGTGAGTTCAGAGCAGCTTGCTGAGATTGAGCGACTTGTATTGGAGCAAATTAGGGTGGATGAGCCCGTTCAAATTTTGAGCATGTCTTTGGAAGAAGCAAAGGCTTCTGGCGCAATGGCGCTTTTTGGTGAAAAATATGATCAACATGATGTCCGGGTTGTTAAAATTAATGCGTTTTCAACAGAACTTTGTGGCGGAACGCATGTGATTCAAACAGGAATGATTGAGGCGTTTAAAATTGTTTCTGAGTCGGCTGTCGCTGCGGGAACCCGTCGTATAGAAGCGGTAGCGGGTGCGGCACTTGTTGCGTCTTTTTTAGAATCTGAAAAACAAAAATTGGATGCGCAGTTGAAGGCAGACAAACAACGTGAAGAGGCAAAGCGGCTGCAAAAAGAATCTGCTAAAAAACAAGCGCAAGAAATGACGCTTGGGCTTGAGAATTATCTGAAATCAATAGAAGTTTTATCTGATTCTGTTTCTATTCTTAGCCTATCTTTATCATCAGATATTACTGGACTTCGATTGCTCGCAGATCAGCTTGTGAATTCTCGACCAAACTTGGTTGCATTGCTTGCTGGATGTGTCGAGAGTCAGGCAAACTTTGTTGTGAAAGTTGGTAAAAATGCTGTTTCTATTGTGGATGCAAATAAAGTTATTTCTAAGCTTGTTGATGTGGCAGGTGGGCGTGGGGGCGGTCGACCAGATATGGCGCAGGCGGGTGGCGCTTCTTGCGAAAGAATTACGGATGCATTTGAATCAGCAAAAGGACATATTAGAGATCTGATTTCGTGATGGACCGTGTTTTGGCGTTAGACCATGGCGAAAAACGTATTGGTCTTGCGATCTCAGATCCGTTGGGGATGACGGCCCAAGCCTTGCCATTTTTGCCGAATAATCCAGTCTTTTTTGATGCGTTGAAAGCCGTTATAGCCAAATACAATGTTAAACGTTTAATCGTCGGATTACCACTGGCTTTAAAAGGCCATGATACGGCTAAGACTACTGAAGTTCGGGCCTTTGTTGAAACGCTAAAAGAGGTTGTCGGGCTTGAAGTTGTTTTTCGGGATGAACGGTTTTCAACCACTGCTGTGACACGGCATTTGATCGAAGCTGGTGTCTCCCGCGAAAAACGAAAACATGTTATAGATAGTCAATCAGCGGCATTTGTTTTGCAAGGGTACTTGGATCAAAAAGGGAGTTTATAGATGGATTATCGGTCGTCGGGTGTAGATATTGATGCGGGAAATAAAGCAGTTGATTTAATTAAGGCGTCTGTAAAGAAAACTTTTTCTCCACAAGTTCTAGGTGGTTTGGGTGGTTTTGCAGCTTGTTACGAAATTCCAGAAGGATACAAAAAGCCTGTTCTGGTGTCCTGTACAGATGGGGTAGGTACCAAGCTAAAGCTTGCAATTGACTATGGTATTTTTGATACAGTGGGTATTGATTTGGTAGCAATGTGCGTTAATGATTTGATTTGTTGCGGTGCAACACCACTATACTTTTTAGACTATATTGCCTGCCACAAATTGGATCCTGATCAGATGAAATTAATTATTGATGGCATGGTGGAAGGGTGCTTGCAATCTGGGGCTTCTTTGATCGGTGGTGAGATGGCAGAGATGAATGATCTTTATCGCCCAGGCGAATTTGATTTAGCCGGGTTTTCGGTAGGTGTTGTTGAAAAATCTGAGATGTTGGATGGATCACAAATTCGTTCGGGACAACGCGTTTATGGAATGGCTTCTTCTGGCATTCATAGCAATGGGTTTTCGTTGGTTCGTAAAGTGATGACGCCTGAAGTATGTCAGAAATATAGCATTGATCCTCGGGATTTATTAAAGCCTACGCGAATTTACGTGTCCGCGTTACGTGAGCTTATGCAGCACGGATGCGTGACTGGGGTTGCACATATTACGGGCGGTGGACTTCAAGAAAATGTGTCTCGTATTTTGCCAGAAACCTGTTCGTTGGATTTAGATAGATCGTCTTTGCCGGTGCCCGATATTTTTCGAATTATTCAAGAGGCGGGTTCTGTTTCCCAAGAAGAAATGGATCGGGTCTTTAATATGGGAATTGGCCTTGTGGTGATTGCTTCAGCGGCATTGCCAGAAACCGAAGACTTTAAACAAATAGGTGTTATTTTATAACCGACAATTTGCCCTTTTCTCTGGTTTTTTGATTGTCGGATGTTGTAAGTGTTATGGTGTAGAAATAGGTGCCATTTTGTAGTGAGGCGCCTGTTTCGTCTTTTAGGTCGAAGCTGAATGCATTTTCGTTTTCACTGGCCTGTTCCGTTAGTGTTCGTACAAGGCGTCCGTCGAGCGCGTAAACTTTGATAAGCGCTTCTCCTGCAAGAGTAGTTGTGAATCCAAACTTTGTTTGTGATCCTGTTGCAGGATTTGGGAAATTCATTACATCTGTTAAGACTGGTTTGCTGGGATTTGGTAATGAGGTGACGCTCGGGTCCTCAATAGGAACTGAAGTTCCTAGACTTGCAGCTAGCTTAATTCCGTTGATAGCGCCGTATCCTGTGTAAATGTCTTTTCCAGTGGGGCTTATGTCATCGAGAGACTGGCTTAATAAATTTTGAATTTGGGCGCTTGTTAGTTCGGGTTTCATAGAATAAATAAGGCTAATAATGCCAGAGAGGGCAGCCGTACTTTGAGATGTTCCTGTCTTATAGGCATATCCAGAACGAGGCGCGAGGCTATAAATACTTTCCCCGTATGTCGAATAGCTGACAAAGGTTCCTTGGCTTGAAAAATAGGAGGGGTGTTGGTTGAGATCTATGGAACCGACCGCAATTACTTTTGGAAACGCGGCGGGGTATCCAAGTTGCTTTATGCCACTATTTCCTGCTGCAGCCACAACAATAACATCGTGTGCTATTGCGTATGCAATGGCGTTTTGGAGTACCGTATTGTAATTGGTATATCCCCAGCTACAGTTAATAATTTTGGCGCCTTGATTTACAGCATAGTAGAGGGCGATGGCTGCGTCCAATTGGGTTCCACGGCCATTGGCATCCAAGAATTTGCAATTAAGTATTTTGGCTCTGGGATTAAGCCCTGTGATACCAATGTTGTTATTGGGTTTTGCTGCGATAATACCTGCAAGGTGTGTGCCATGGCCATTTTGATCCTCAGCGTTCTTGCTTCCATTGCCAATACCTTCATTAAAAAAATTATATCCTGAGATGTCATCGATATATCCATTATGGTCATCATCGATACCATTATTTGAGATTTCAGATGGGTTTATGTAGAGTTGACCTTGGAGGTCGGGGTGTGTGATATCAACGCCTGTGTCGAGAACGGCCACAAGTGTATTTTGGCTGGGTGTGAGAGATAAAAGCGAGTTTAGTGAGGTTCTGCTAATGCCTGTTTGTTTGTCAAAATTGGGGTCATTGGGGGTGGCATTGGTTTGGACGTAGTAGAGGGGTTCTGCGTATTCTATGTCAGATTTTTGGGCGTAAGATTTCGCGACTTCTTTGGCGTCTTGTTCGGATGACAATGTCAATAAATAGGTTGTGCCTTCTTGTGATTTTGCAGTGAGCATACGATCGTTTAGATATAGAGGGGTAAGGTTTTTGTTAGTCATTGCTGTCGATATTAAGGCTGTCTTTTTTGTTTTTATCAGGACTCTTCCTGGTACGTAGCCAAGATCTTCGGCATTTAGAGTGGCTATGCCAAAGAAAAGTATTGAGATGATGAGTTGTTTTGTTGTAATGGTCATGAGTGCTCCCTAGAGTTGAAATTGTAATCCAATTTTATGGCAAGTACCTAATTCTTCGTGTCCTGAATAGGCATAATTTACTTGAATGTGATCTATTGTGAGCTGAGCCCCTAGGGTAAATTCTGCCTTTTCTTCCAAGTGGTTGATACCGGCTAGTAGGCTAAATTCTGGAGCGAGTTGTTTTTCTATGCCTAGGCTATAGGTTGTTTTTTTGTCTTTTTCAAAGCTGGCATCTGTTAGGAGTTTGTCTAGAATAGGGAGGTCTACTGTCAGTCCTATATGTGTGATTTGTGGAATAATTTCGGTTGTTTGTGTGTCCCAGTTTAGTTTGGTTCCGCCAATGTCTTGTACAGAGGCACCAATCGTTCCAAAGCTGGTATCTATAATAATACCCGCATCTAGTCCAAATCCAGTGGCGTGGTGGGTATCGAGTTGGTGGGTATAGTAGCTTCCACTAAAACCCAGGTGAATGGCCGGATTTAAAAATGTGCCAGAAATCCCTACGATAGCCGCGCCTTGCAGGTCTTCGAACGTATCTGTTTGGACGCCGCGTCCGCTTATTTCTATTGTTTTTGGAATATTACTTACTTTATAGATAGGAATCAGGATTCCTAATGTATAGTTGTCAAAAAGTGGCAGGCCTATTCCGAAACTAGTGGCTTGCAAAAAGTTGTCAAAAAAACTACCATGCGTAGTTGAGATTGTCGTTTGTGTAAGACTGTCTAATCCTGCTGGGTTTTTGTATAGGGCTTCTAGTCCGATGTGATCTGCCGTGATGGCATATCCTTTGGAAATCGCCGAAACTGCTGAAAGTGATTTGAATGATGCTTGTATGCTTCCTGTTAAGGAAATTACGAGCACAAGCAAAATTAGTTTGTAGTTTTGACGCATTAGTCCCTCCCCCCAGGATGATGGTGCCACTGTTATGGCTTTTGTAAACAACAGAAAAATTGGTTGCAACTTGGGGGTGGGAAAACCGATAACTCTTGATAACTCTATTGAGGGTTTTTAGGGTTGTTTTTTTGCGCCTCAGAGCTCGACTTATTTTAGTGATGTTTAAGGGGAGACAGGATTATATGGGTTTTCTCTTAAGAAAGAATTGGCTAGCGAGTTTAGTTTTAGGTTCTTTTTTATTATTGGGACAATCGTCCTATGCTGCTTTTTCTGTAGACACATTTAAAATGGTGGCTATACAGGCTCCTAACTCTGCGACGCCGGTCAATGCGAACCAGACATT
>CAMDGG010000007.1 GCA_945898045.1 bacterium UBP8_UBA817 | reverse complement strand
CCAAAGAAAACGTCTCTAAACGAACTAATTCAGTTACTAGTAGTCAAAAAAAACGAAAAGAATACCAGTGAATTCAAAGAATTAGGACATGAAATAACAGACAGACTGACAAAGCATCTCCCACAAGAGATAAAAGATAAATTACTAAAAGTAGTACAATCTAACCAAGAAAAAAGTAAACTACTTCACAGCGTCAAACTTTTTAAAAACCTAGCAAAAGGCGACACAATAGATGCCGCACTAAATGTATATACAAGAAAAGCCTTCTTCCAAAAAATTATGACCGCTAGAAAAAATATGGATACGCAAGAATTTAATACAGAGATGACAAAACTGATTGCTGAATTTAAAAAACATATACAACCCGGCAAAGACAAACCTAGAATCTCTAATGGGAATGATGCACGGAGAACCCTAGATGCCTTAGAGGGCTTATTAATATTGGATATACACAAAGGAATAACAGAAGAAGCAAACTTATTCTTAGGGCAAATAGGGGTCCGCTCATAAGTACCTGAGTAATCTGACCCTCGTAAAAAAGTATCAATCATATACACTCATACAAAGCCAATAATGAAAAAAATTATCTCCCGTACGCTGATAGAAAGACACTTCAGCGCATCTGTTCTAAGCGAAGATACGGGGTCAAAACCCGATCACGATCAGGCTGAAAGATCTCTAAGCCAAGAACCTGACGCAGAAAGCGTTGAAGTCCCCTGCCTTGTTGCAAACTGGCGAACATCTGCCAAGAAATCGACCGATGATTTGTTTCACGCAACAGACCCCATCGTCACTATCCGAAAAATAAGTAAAGGCACAGAATGGCAATTATTTTTTGGGGACATCTCACAAGGCACTATTGTTAAAATCAGAGAGATAAACGCAGGGGGACAAGCTTCTGTTTCAAAAATAACCTACCTCAATGGCGATCAACAGCCTACCTCTATTGTTTGTAAAAAGTATTTTTGCTCAGCAAGAAATTTCCAAGCCACACTCAAAACAGCCGTATACGAAGTTGAATGCCTACAAGCACTATCTCAAATTGCTAAACCCGAAGACACCTTCACGTTTCCATTACACCTAGGCCATCACTTTTCTCAAGAAGCCTGTGACATATCAATTTACCAAACCTATTTACCACTTCCAAAAGTATCCGTGCTCCCCACAAGAAAACACATCTTAGGCACACTCACCATGTTGGCAAGACTCAAAGAAGCCCATATCGCACACCTTGATATCACGGCTAACAATATCGTATTTTCTGAAGACGGTATCGTGTATGGTTACGATTTCGGAGCCTCGGTACACAAAATATTTGATGAATCTACCCGAACAAAAGAAGGATTGAAACCAGGCGGCACACCTGGATATGGACACCCTGATCACTTATTACACTCAGACCAACCCGTAATACACGATTACGACCGATTTTCAGCTGCAAGTGTTATCTCCCATGAAGTTTTCAAAGTCGTCTGCCCAGAACTCTTTGGAGGCCTCCCCGTATCCTGCCTTCCCGACAAACAACCCATGGGATTTCCTTTGTACATGATCAAAATCGGAGACTACAGAGACCACTACGAAAACCATTTCAAGGCAAAAACTCACGCACTATTTGGACACAATCCCCTCGACGCAATTCTATCCAACCAATGTGATCATTTACTAGAACTCGCGCCATTAAGAACACTCATAGAGCCTGAAAATAGCAAACGAATACCCGAGGACAAAGACGCCCTCAAACTATACTTATTTCTAGGACTCATGGCCGATGCCGATTTGCGCGTACCCATTGAAAAATTTATACATCTATTCGAAAAATTATTTCCAGATGATGCGACTTATGACCAAGCGATCACGGCAATTCTTCAACAAAATCCAAATCCCGATGAAACGTCTCTGACAACATAAGTACCGAAACTGAAGACAAAATAAAAACAACTACACCCAACCAAAATGTCGCTTGCAGCAAACTCATATACGATTTAAAAAACGTCATCACAAACGTCAATAGAACCACTGAACCTCTTACAAAATTAGGCACCGTCGTTGCCACAGTGGCTCGAAAATTGGTCCCAAATTGCTCAGCCGCTACGGTGATAAAGAGCGCCCAATATCCTGCAAAAGTACCCATCACAAAACACATCCCATAAAACTGCTCTGCGCTCACACCAAAAGATTTTAGCAACACACAAATACTGGCAAACATCATCACCATAAAGCCAAGCATCACCTTACGCCGATTCTGAAACCACTGACTCAAAGATCCGCTTAAAAAATCGCCTAAAGCCAAGCCCAAATAACAATATAAAATCGCATTGACTGCAGACACCTCACCATTCACATGCAACACAGCTGCAAACTCGGGGGCAAACATCACAATAATCCCCACCATGTACCACAACGGAACACCTACCAAAATACACAACACATACCGATAAAATAAATCTTTATATCGAAATAACAGCAAGAAATTACCGCGCTTCACCGAAGTATTTTTACGCATCTTATCAAAAATACCCGACTCATACGCACCCACCCGCATCACCAATAGCGCAAGGCCCAATGCCCCACCCACAAAATAATTCATCTGCCAGCTCACCCGATTGGCCATAAATGCCGCACCAACAGCGCCCAATACACCCACCGTTGCCACAATCATCACACCATAACCTCGATGCTTCTTTGAAAGCGTTTCGGCCACAAGCGTCACCCCAGCACCCAACTCACCCGCCAAACCAATACCGGCAAAAAAGCGACACGCGGCATATAGCGGAACCGTCGTCACAAACCCATTGGCTAAATTGGCCAGCGAGTATAAACAAATCGACCCAAACAACACGGAGACGCGTCCCTTTTTATCACCCAAAACACCCCACAAAATCCCCCCCAACAACATCCCCAACATTTGCATGTTCAGCAAATAAACCCCACTGTCTAAAAGTGCTGGGCCTGACAACCCTAATCCAACCAAGCTTTTTACCCGGAGCATACCAAATAAAACCAAATCATAAATATCTACAAAATATCCCAGTGCCGCAACCACCACCAAAATATTAACGCTCTTTTTAATCTCTTTAAAAAATGACATTATCTTCCCCCTATACCCACTCTCGTGGTGAATTTAAGACATCCATCAACGTTTTTTCACGCGTTTCTACAGGCACTAGCCCACCATACGGCCACTGCACAACAGACGGTAACGACATAAAAATACTTTCCACTCGCCCCTGCGTCTGAAGCCCAAATTTTGTTCCTCTATCATAAAGCAAATTAAATTCGACATATCTCCCACGGCGATACAGTTGCCACTCGCGGGCTCTTTCGGAATACGCCAGATCTTTGCGACGTTGGACAATCGGAATATACGCCTCAATAAACGCCTCGGAACACCGTTTCGAAAACGTCTGGAGTACGTCAGAATCCCGATCTCTTAAATAATCAAAAAAAATGCCTCCTACCCCTCGTGTTTCTTGTCGGTGCGGCAAATAAAAATAAGTATCACAGTGAGATTTAAACTGAGGATAAAAAGCCATATCGGTTTCATCACACGCCGCTTTATGACAGGCATGAAAATGAACCGCATCTTCTTCAAACAAATAATAAGGCGTTAAATCAGCCCCTCCCCCGAACCACCAAAAAGATCGATCTGGGAACACCAATTCAAAGTACCGATAATTGGCATGGGTTGTGGGCACCATCGGATTACGCGGATGAATAACCAAACTCACTCCGGTAGCAAAAAATTTCGCTTGTTCTATACCGTCACTCGATAGACCCTGTCCCAGCAAAAGCTGCTGAAACATACCAATAGCTGACCCTGAAATGCCACCAAATACGGCCGATGTATTGACCCCTGCTTTTTCAAAAACAGACCCATTTTCCAAAACACAACTCAGCCCACCTCCACCCTCAGGACGTACCCAAGGATCGGAAATGAACGTTGTCGTATCTTCACCTTCTAACGCGTTACAAATTGCGTTTTGCGCATGCTCCACCTGTGCTTGCATCACTGCACACATCGGACCAAACGACATCCCCATAATTAATAGGTCAGCTTAACGGAACCACCCAAAATCATACACTGACAACCCAAACGACGGTTACCTTCCATGCCTAAATCTTCTTCTTCTTGATTACGTACAGAAAGATTTTCCATGCCTTCTAACACTTCTACTTCACAGGTTCCACAAACACCATTGCTACATCCAATAGGAACGCCTGCTTCTTCGATATAGTTAACAATTTTGTCACCGTTAGGAATTTCAATTGTATCGTCATTCAAAATAATTTGAGCCATGTGTATCTCCTATGTTTGTATGTTATGTATTCGCTTTTTCAAATTCGCGCATGAAATCTATCAAGGCTTTGACGCTTTCAGTTGGCAAGGCATTATACGTGGAAGCACGTAAACCGCCAATAAGCCGGTGACCTTTAATCCCCACAATCCCTACTTTTTGAGCTTCAGAAACAAACTTAGATTCCAACGCTTCATCATCACCTTGAATACGAAAAACAATATTCATGAGAGAACGTGCATCTTCTCTAACAGGACAATAGAAAAAAGAACTTTGATCAATCGCATCGTATAACAATTTAGCTTTTGCCTGATTAGCCACGGCCATTGCAGCAAGACCCCCTTGTGAACGAATCCATTTCAATACCAAACCAACCATGTAAACACCAAATGTCGGAATCGTATTATAAAGCGAATGATTTTCTGCATGAGTACGATACTGCAACATGGTTGGAACAGACGTGTCACATCTCTCCAATAAATCTTTGCGAATAATCACAAGCGTCACGCCAGAAGGTCCCGCATTTTTTTGTGCACCTGCAAAAATCAACCCGAATTTAGAAACATCCAAAGGACGCGACAAAATATCAGACGACATATCAGCGACAAGAGGCACCAAACCAGTGTCTGGAAATTCATGAAACTGACTACCATAAATCGTATTGTTAGAGGTGAGATACGCAAATGACGCGTTGCGATCAAAATCACTTTCACACACGGACGGAATATACCGAAACTGTCCCGCTTCACTAGTGGCAACCACGCGAACTTCACCAAAACGTTTCATTTCTTTCACAGCTTTTTGTGTCCAATTTCCGGTTAACACCACATCCATAGGTCGATCTTTTAAAGCCAAATTTTGAGGCACCATAGAAAACTGCAAACTAGCGCCGCCTTGCAAAAACAAAACACTGTAATCGTCTGAAATACCCAACAACTGACGCAAATTAGCTTCTGTTTCTGCCAATAAATCTTCGAACAATTTGGAGCGATGGCTCATCTCTAAAATTGACATACCAGAGTTACGAAAATTCATAAACTCCGCTTGCGCTTCCAACAAAACAGACTCCGGCAAAACCGCCGGCCCAGCATTAAAATTATGGCAACGTCCTTTTAACATTTAACTTTTCTCCTATTAATAAATATCGCCTCGCGTACCCAAATATACCAATGTAATAATCTGAGCTTTATCATCTATCTTATAAATAAGTCTCAAATTTGAAAATCTATATCGAAAAAAACCTGATAAGTCGCCAGTTAATCGTTTAATATTGGCGCCCTGATAAGGGTTTTGCTTTAAACTTAAAATAATCCGCTGAAGTCTCTCTTTATGAGGTGATTTCGCATAGTATTTTTTAACATCATTGGTCCAATCAATTTCCCACTCAAAATTCAACGCGACTAACCTCTCCACGCTTAATCTGAGCCAAACCTCGCTTAATACCCAACATCATAGAAGGATCTCTCAGAATTTCTTCCGTGGCCTGTTCATCTGTTTCGGATCTTACGAATAAATACCCCATAAAATCGAGAGCTTCCTGCTGAGCCATTAACGGTAAATGTTGCCAATAAGCCAGAAGTTGTTTTTTAGCTAAAACTTTTGAACTCATTTTTTTAGACATAGGAACCTCCTTACTCAACAGTCACCACACGAATAGAATTAATTCCATTGGAAATACCAATCGGAATACCCGCCGTCACCACCAATACATCTTTTGCTTTCACAAGGCCCGTCACTTTTGCTTGTTCAAGAGCCACCTGAATCATCTCCGTCCAACGATGAATATCATTAAATTTTCTCGGCAACATTAACGGAATAACACCCCGATAAAGCGACATCCGCTTACAGACTAAGGCATCATCAGTAGGCGAAATAATGGGGAAACTGGAATTGAGTTTCGAAGCAATTAAAGGCGTATTACCAGAACTGGTGAACGCCATGATAGCCGTAGCGTGATTCTCTTCTGCAATTTGATCCGCAGCTTTACAAATAGATGTTGCTTGTGACGGATGGGCAAACGAAATCTTGACGCCTTCTTCTTGTTTTTGGTGAATCATATCACTATCCGCAGCCATACAAATTTCGCGCATCGTACGAACAACTTCTACAGGATTAATACCAACTGCCGTTTCGCCAGACAACATCACCGCATCGCATCGATCATAAATGGCGTTGGCCACATCAGATACTTCCGCACGCGTCGCTGAAGACGACGTAATCATACTTTCCAACATCTGTGTCGCCACAATAACCGGCTTAATCAAACGATTGGATTCCCTAATAATTAATTTTTGAATACGTGGGACATTTTGCACGCCAATTTCAACACCCAAATCACCCCGCGCCACCATCACTGCATCGGATTTTTCAATAATCGGTATCACGTGGTCAACGGCCAATTGACGCTCGATTTTTGAAATGATTTTAATAGCTTGTCCACCTAAAGAATCCAAATAATTGCGTAACAAATCAATGTCTTCAGGATTAGAAACAAACGAAAGTGCAATATAATCCACACCGGCTTCAACCGCTACTTTGGCATCGGCATAATCTTTTTCTGTAACCGGAGAGAGACTGATTTGGGTGATCGGTAAATTAACACCTTTTCGATTAGACAAAACACCGCCCTGCAACACCTTACAGGTCACTGTCCTCTTATCTTTTGCATCCACGCGCATCCGAATTTTACCGTCATTAATATAAAGTGGATCGCCCACTTGTACATCATGTACAAACCCAGGATAACTTGCAGACACACACGTCGCATCTCCCAGAATTTTCTCAGCGGTAATCGTAAACATCTGGCCCGTTTTTACTTTAACTTGCTCTTCTTTAAATTCGCCGATACGAATTTTAGGACCTTGTAAATCCAAAAAAATACCAACGGGTCTATCCATTTTATCCGCCACATCTCGCACCAACTTCACCATATCCCGAATAGGCTCAGGACTAACGCAGTGCGACGCATTAATTCTAAAAATATCCACACCTGCCTGTATTAAAGCTTTTACTGTTGTGGGCGTATTAGAAGCGGGTCCCAATGTTGCAATAATTTTTGTTCGTTTTGCAAATAACTGTGCTTTATTCATCTACACTCCTAGCTTTTTTGAAAAGCTTTTTGAATCAGAAATAAATCTAAAATCGTTATCGCAATCATGGCCTCAACCACCGGAATCGCACGCGGGCAAATACAAGGATCATGACGACCATGCACCTGAATATCTTGTTCAGCTCCAAAACGATCTACTGTTTTTTGGGCAACAGTAATAGAGGACGGCGGCTTGAGAGCCAACCGCAACACAATATCTTCCCCAGTGGAAATACCTCCTAAAGAACCACCCGCATGATTGGTCTTAGTCCGAACCCGATCCCCTTCTTGATAAAATGCATCATTGTTTTCAGAACCCCGCAACTGAGTCGCTGCAAATCCATCCCCAAACTCTATGCCTTTAACCGTTCCGATAGACAACAAGGCATGTCCCAACATCGCATGCAATTTGTCAAAACAAGGGTCTCCCAATCCCACAGGACATCCCATCACGACTGCTTCAACAACCCCTCCAATAGAATCCCCTTGGCCGCGCAAGTCTTTAATAAGGGCTTCCATTTCCACCGCTTTCTTAGCATCAGGACACCGCACAATATTCGACTCAATCGCCTCATAATCAATCGTCTCAGCAACAATAGTCCCTACTGACTTGGTATACGCCACAATACGAATACCCAACGTTTCTAAATATTTTTTAGCGACTGCTCCGGCAGCAACACGACACGCCGTCTCACGTCCCGAAGACCGTCCCCCACCCCGATAATCTCGGATACCAAATTTTTCCTGATACGTATAGTCCGCATGTCCCGGACGAAATTTATCTTTAATATCGCCATAATCTTTAGACCGTTGATCTTCGTTTCGAATCATCATCGCAAGCGGCGCACCGGTTGTTTTCCCCTCAAAAACACCAGACAAAATCTCAACAATATCGCCTTCTTTACGGGGTGTCGTCACGGCACTCTGACCAGGCTTACGCCGATCTAATTCTTTTTGAATATCCAAAACATCTAAGTCTAAAAGAGGCGGCACCCCATCCAAAACAACACCAATAGCAGGGCCGTGGCTTTCGCCAAACGTCATGAGCTTAAATAATGTACCAAAAGAATTTCCGGGCAAAAGAAGTCTCCAAAACTAAAAATAAACTCTTTTAAAAATAACATCTAAGCCCTAAAAAATAAACGAAGTGAAATTTTCAGACCTCTTTATTCGATAATAAAATACCGTGACATATAAAATAATAGCTTCAATATTAGTAGATCCCTTCTCTATAAGCGATCATATTTGTCAAACGATACTATCCCAACTCGACATTGAACGACCTTTTGAAACCAACACAGAACACAGCATTTCTGGGGGATCTCTTCCTGAAATCAGCATAGAAATTCTCAAGCGCACGAGACCCTTTGACTCCCATTTTACACATACCCTAAAAATGGCAGAATATCGCGATCAACCAGATGAAACTGGGAAGAGAAAATACCGGTCTGACGACAACAAATACTGCCTTGGAACTGTTCAATTTATTGTTGATTCCCAATCTGGACAAATTATTTCGGCCCACATAGCAAATATATATAGTGGCCAAAATATAAAAGGACATGAAGTTGTCTCAACTCTGTGCAAACTCTTAGATGCTTTCAAATGTCCTAAAATTACTCTCACAGATAGAAGCTTCATTAAGGTAAATCCTGAAGATGAAAACGAAGAGTACTCCTACCAGCTTCTAAATTGTATTAAAGACGGAAACAGTTGGTACGAAAAACAAGGATTTGAACTAACAGAAGGATGGATATCCCATGAAAAACTTCAGAGCACAGTCATTTATCAATGGGCTATTAAAGAATTACAAAACACGTCCCTCCAATGGATTCTAGACACACATTCTGGCACCCTATTGGGAGACGACGCCAATTACTCTGTCCAACAAGATATTCATGCCCATATACCCGAAGAAAATCTGAAAGAATTAACACTACACACCTACGTCAACTATCTCTACAAAAACAAGATTAATCAAAAAATGAATAAAAGAGACTTCGACACCTGTATGTTTCATCTAGAAAACCTCCTTCTCCCTAATGAAAATGAATGCGTAGAAGATTGCCTTAAAGAAAATCAGGAAATAACAAGCCAAATCCTTTTTTTTCGTCTAGCGCTTGATACGCTAAATCAAAATAGGAATGTCCATCGACACCATCCAAGACAAGCGAGATTAGCTGAACAACCCCTGCTAATCACACCTAGACAGTTAGAACATGGGCTAACCCACATCCAAACAAACCCCGAGGTAACTACACTAACAGGCTACATCTCATTCGCAAAAAATATCGCAGCATAAAATTCATTTATACAAGACCCGATTAGAAAGGACTAAGTCGTCTCCCGCCCCCGAGCCATTACAATTTTTCCTGTCCTAACAATCTCCAGAATCTTAAACTCAGACAACATTTCCACCATCGCATCTAATTTTTCAGTCCCACCCGTCACCTGAATAATCACAGAATCATGGGTAATATCCACCGTTTGTGATTTAAAATGGCGTACCACCATCAATAAATCCTGACGTTTCTCTTGATCTACCGCAATTTTAATCAACGACAATTCCACTTCAACCGCATGCGAATCTTGATGCTCACAGGCATGAATAACATCCACCAATTTACCCACTTGCTTCACAATTTGCTCTAGCATTGTAGGATCGCCCTGAGCCGTAATCGTCATGCGAGAAAATCGTCCATCCAATGTTGGAGACACGACCAAAGACTCGACATTAAACCCACGACGTGAAAACACCAACGCAATCCGCAACAACACCCCAGGCTTATTTGCGACTAGCAAACTAACGGTATGAATATCCTGACGATCTTTATTTTCTAATAATGGATCTGGCATATTACGTACTCCCTACCGGCTTGGCCAATTTAGTTTTAGGCGGCGAAATAATCATATCTGTCGACGCGCCACCCGCAGGAATCATCGGAAATACATTATCTTCTTTCACAACTTCCGCATGAATAATGCACGGACCTTCTTTGTAAGCCAAAGCCCTAGCCAATACTTTTTTAACATCAGCAGGACGCTTAATCCGAAAGCCCTTTACGCCATAAGCCTCACCCAATTTTACAAAATCGGGATTCCCCACCATATCAACACCCGACAAGCGCTCATCATAAAACAACTCTTGCCACTGACGTACCATACCCAAATATTTGTTATCTAAAATTAAAATCTTAATCGGTAACTTATGAATCGCTGCGGTCGATAGTTCAAACGCCGTCATCTGAAATCCACCATCACCCACAATCGCAACAACCAACTCTTTCGGCTTACCAAATTGAGCGCCAATCGCCGCAGGAAACCCAAACCCCATCGTCCCAGCACCACCGGAAGAGAGCCAACGATCTGGCTTATCAAATTTGTAAAACTGGGCAGCCCACATTTGATGCTGACCGACATCCGTAGTCACAATCGCTTTACCTTTAGTCAAATTATACATCTCATCAATGACATGCTGAGCTTTCAACCCACCATGTAGCTTGTACGTTAGTGGATACTTCTTCTTGAACCCAGCCACTTCCGCAAGCCATGCTTTCGTATCCAATTTTCCAACATGCTTCAACAATTCTTCCAATACCAATTTGGCATCACCCACAACACTGACATCAGGCGTCAAAATTTTATTAATTTCAGCAGGATCAATATCAATATGCAATTTTTTAGCGCCCGGGCAAAACCGTTCAATTTTAGCCGGCGTAATCCGATCATCCCAACGCGATCCAATCGACATAATTAAGTCGCAATTCGACACCGCCATATTCGCATAAGCTGTTCCGTGCATTCCTAAAAATCCAAGTGCATTCGCGTGAGTTTCAGGGAAAATACCCATACCCAAAATCGTCGTCGTAACCGGCGCGCCCAACGTCTCGGCCAATTTGATAACAGCGGCACTCGCACCCGCAATCATAGCCCCATGCCCAACCAACAATAACGGCTTCTTGGATCCCATAATAATTTCAGCCATGGCTTTAATTTTTTTAGGATCGCCATACGTCGCAAACGTATAACCAGGCAAGTCCATTTCGGTCGCATTGATATCAGCTTCACAGTCACCACTCGTTACATCTTTAGGCAAATCAATAACCACAGGGCCTGGACGACCGGTAGACGCTATATAAAAAGATTCTTCTACAACTCTAGGAATATCATTGGGATCTTTCACCAAATAGCTATGTTTCACAATCGGCGCTGTAATACCAAACACATCTGCTTCTTGAAACGCATCTTTGCCCAAGGCAGGAGTAATCGTTTGACCCGTCAAAACAATCATCGGAACAGAGTCCATCATCGCAGTTAAAATACCTGTAATAGTATTCGTCGCACCCGGCCCACTTGTAACCAGTACAACACCCGGCTTACCTGTCGCACGCGCATAGCCATCAGCCATATGCGTCGCACCTTGTTCGTGCCTCACGAGAATAAATTTAATCTTAGTATCTACCAATGCGTCAAAGATTGGGATAGCCGCGCCACCCGGATAACCAAAGATATACTCAACACCTTTGTTTTCTAAACACTTAATCAGAGCCTGCGCCCCATTTATTACTTTTTTTGTCATTTTCAGAATGCCTCAGTCCAATAATAGCTAGACTTTAACATTTTCTAGACGTTTTTACAGCCCCTCAATGGCAATGCGAAGGCGATCTGACTCAGAAGAGGTCAATCCCACCAAAGGCAACCGAGGCCCCCCGACACGAAATCCACGCATTTCCATCGCCGCTTTTACAGGCACCGGATTCGATGTCATAAACAAGACCTCAAATAACGGCTTCAATCTAGCTTCAATCTCACGAGCCTTCTCCTGATCACCGCCCAAAAACGCCGCCATCATGCCCTGCATCTCACGACCCACCAAATGCGCGGCCACAGAAACAACCCCACACCCACCCACTTCCATATAGTCGAGTGTCGACGCATCGTCCCCAGAATAAATTAAAAATTCTGCAGGAACTATAGAACGAAGCGTTCGAACCTGCTCCACATTTGCCGATTCTTTTATTCCAAAAATCGTCGGGATTTCTGCCAAACGCGCCACCGTCTCGGGTAACATATTCACACCCGTACGACCCGGAATATTGTAAAGTAAAATAGGTAAAGACGTACTCCCACTCACTGCTTTAAAATGTTGATACATGCCTTCTTGTGATGGCTTGTTGTAATAAGGAACGACCTGCAAAACCCCATCAACACCTATCGATTCTGCCATTTGTGTCGAACGAATTGCCGTAGCTGTACAATTGGATCCCGTTCCCGCAATAATTTTTACTTTCCCAGAAAAGTGCTTCACAAAATGATCGAACAGCTGAAATTCTTCGTTATGCGTCAACGTCGGACACTCGCCCGTCGTACCCGCCAAAACAATCGTTTCTGTTCCCGTCTCCACCAAATACTCACCCAACCGAATCGCTTCGTGATAATCAACATCACCTGAAGCATTAAACGGGGTCACCATCGCCGTCATTAAACGACCAAACTCAAAACTCATCTTGAAACTCCTCTTCACTAATTAATGGAAGTGCCTCTGTCACAACATCTAAGACGGGCAACGACTCCACATGACGCAATTGTTTCTCAATCGCACGACTCCGCACACCCACGCTATCAATTGTATTGGTCGCCTCTTGCAGCTTCTTCTTTGTCTTATCTAAGAGCATGCCAAACTGGCCAAACTCTGTCTTCACTTTCCCTAAAATTTCCCACACTTCACTAGACCGTTTTTCAATTACCAACGTTCGAAATCCCATTTGCAAACTATTAAGTAAAGCCGACAAAGTCGTGGGGCCCGCAATCAATACCCGAAACTCCCGTTGAATCACGTCGGCAAGCCCGGGTCTACGCAACACTTCCGCATACATCCCTTCAATCGGCAAAAACAACACACCAAAATCCGTCGTAAACGGAGGATCCAAATACTTATCCCGAATCCCCTTGGCCTCACGCTTAATCATCATTTCCAACTGCTTCGCTTCCGCTTCCACAAGTACCGGATCAGCAAGCTCTTGGGCCTCCACCAACCGTTGGTATAAATCTTGCGGACACTTGGCATCAATCGGCAGCCACACGACCCCATCCGGCTCTTCTGTTCGGCCTGGAAGCCTAATCGCAAACTCGACATGATCCAAGCTATTGCGTTTCGTCTTTACATTGGCAGAATATTGCTCCGCGGTAAGCACCTGCTCCAACAAATTGCCTAACTGAATTTCGCCCCAAGTCCCACGTGTTTTTACATTACTTAACACTTTCTTTAAATCACCCACGCCAGCCGCCAGACTTTGCATTTCACCCAAGCCTTTATGAACCTGCTCAAGCCGCTCTCCTACCAACTTAAACGACTCACCCAATCTTTTTTCCAATGATGCATGCAGCTTTTCATCTACCGTCGCCCGCATTTGTTCTAGTTTTCTATTATTATCTTCCTGCAACAACATCAGACGTTTTTCCAACGTATCTCGAAGCCCATCCAAACGACGCTCATTGCTTTCCGTCAAAGACGTAATCGATCGCAAAGACCGAAACATATCGTCCTTCGCCCCACGATCTGCACGCTCCAACGCTTTTTCAAGCTCATCAAAACGACGAAAAAGAAAAAGCACCGCAACAAAACCGCCTAACGCCAAGACACCTAACAATAGATAAAGAATCATATAAAGACATTGTAAGTGAAGCGAAAAAAGAAAACTAGTAAAAAGCGAATGAATACTTAATTATTCGTCAATAACCGAGAGACGAGAACCCACTCCGTACTCTCTAACAAAGATTGCAAGCGTCTGCGGAATAACGCGAGGACACTCTTGCGATCCCCCCGAGGCATACATTTCCATCAATTGGCCTATCGATCTAACTAAAGGTGATGAGAGTGACGCCTCTGAGACAAGAGCTCTATCGTCTGATGACAACTGGTCAAGCTCTACAGCCACATTAAGCAACAATACTTCATTTCCATTTCTCGCGCCTAAAAACCCACGCAACTTTTGAGCAAAACTCGGAAGCACCTCAGGATCTGGTTTAGCCCGCTCCTTAGCTATGAAAGACATTCGAGCAACAGCAACTGCTAACTCTTGATCTTTTAAATTTGAAGCCAATACTTTCATCATACAATCAAGATCCAATCCAATTAGTGAATTCCCTGCCCAATCTTCTTTTGCCGTTGGGCACATACTTAAATAAGCAAAAATTTCTCTCCCATCATAATCACGAATAGGGGAAACACCAAATGAAAATTTATACCCATCATCTTGATCGTCCTCAATCAACAAGGAAACTTTAATACGCGTACTACCTGCTTCTGGCAAATCAACAGATGAAGCCTTAACGTCAGAGTTCATACATGCAATTATTTTTTTCATTTCACAGAAATTATCGAAAAAAATCCTCTCAAATTGCATTGATAATTACTCGTAAATGGCACAAACACGCTCACCCAGTCAGTATTAAACACAAAAAATCGGCATTACATTCCAAAAAAATCACATAAAATACTCACGTCGAACAAGACCCTTAACGCAGCGCACAAAAACTCACACACCTAAGGAGCCCTTATGACACACAAGATCCTCGCAACACCTCTTCCTCTAGACGTGAAACAAGCCCAACGAGAAATTCAAAGATTAAGAGCCGAAGTCGAATTGCTGCAGACCGAAATACAGATCCTGTTACTTGAGGGAAAACCCGAAATGCTTCGTGCCGTAAAAACGGCACACCAAGCATCAGAACGCGAAAACGCTCTTCTAAAAAATGAAGTTACACTATTAACAAGTCAAGGACGTCGGCTAACTACCTTACGCCAAAGATCGCAGGAGGAAGTAGGAGTAGAACATAGTATCGCAGGCAACGCGATGGACAGCCTTGCAAAACAAGAAGCCTTAACAAGGACTCTACAGGAAAATATAAACCACGCATGCCATCTTCTCCAGCCAATGGTAGCCCCACTCAAAGCGAGTAGGCACCACCAAGGATTTGCTCCTGCGATAGAAATGACATTAGCTATCTTAAGAGGAGAAAACCCACGCAATCTCAGCCAAAGTCTTCCTAATCTAGCTGCGGCCGGTCACGAAGAAGACTAGACTAAAAAAACCGATAGTCCATTCGAAGGGTTCTTTAGTATAGAAAAAAAGGGAGTGTCCTTATACATAAAACAATACCCTTCAAACTTTTCAACAAATCATCTAAAATCAACTTACCGTGTTCCACCCCTGTGGTGAGCGTAGCTCAGTCGGTAGAGCCCCGGATTGTGGTTCCGGTTGTCGTGGGTTCGAGTCCCATCGTTCACCCCAAGTTCTTAAATAGAAAACATGAAAAAAGCCTCTCTATTTCTATTAATCCTACTAATACCTATTCACACTTTCGCAATCACTCTCTCACTCGATACCCCAAAAAAACGCATCGTCCAACTCATGGGCACACCAGACAGCGTCAAACTTGGCCCCATATTTGACCTCTGGTATTACAACGACAACAACTACCTCATCCTCTATGACTCCAAATTAAAAGGGTATAGCAACAACGAAGACCTGAATATTCAACTCCTCCCTAAAAAAAAATCCAAAGCACAATGGCTCACCCCACTCTCTACACCCGATGACGTCATAACCGTTTTAGGAACACCACGAAAAATTACACCGGGCAGACTCTATGAAGTATGGTGGTACAAAAATAATTTCATTAAATTCTTAAAAAATCACATCGTCGAATACAGTGACGGCGACGCACTGAAATTTGATTTTACCCATCGAAAACTTCCCCCAAGACCCAAAGTCCTGACCGAACACTCAACCGAAGACCAAGTTATCGCCCTCAAAGGAACGCCGACACAATACACAAAAGGCGTCGAATACGACACCTGGTGGTACAACCAAGATGTCCTTTTAATGAGAGCGCACGAAATCCACTATTTTTACAATAAGCCCTACCAAACACCGATCACACCGTCCCAAAAACCCACCGCCGATCCAATCATTGATCGCCTACGCTATAAGGGCATTAACCGACCCAAATTTGCACCCGCAAAAATTGATACTCCCTTACTCGAATTTCGCAATCTTAATGATTTTGAAGACGAAGCTATTTAATAGAAAAGCCAGAGATTTCACACGAAAGATTGTTGCAAGCACGTAGCCTATGTTAAACTCAACATCCTATGAAAAACTCGACAAAAGCGTCTATTAAAAACAACCTTTTACAGCTCCTAGCCGTCATTATTATTTGCATTTTCGCAAGCATACAATCCACAAGAAACGAGCTCATCACCCTCTCCGACGCCAGCGACACAGCATGGGCTCACCTCGAAACAGATCTCTTAAATGAATTTGGAATAGCCAGCCAACTTAACCCCAGCTACACACACCTCAAAAAACAATTTCAAACGGCCAACACCATACAAGAAAAAATTGTATATGCCAGTAAACTACAAAAAGAATTTCCCAAATTATTAGAAGAAAAAAACACCCCTGAAACAGCTGCTATCAGCCAGTCATTCCTAAAAAAAGCGAAATTAGACATCGACGAATATAACGAATCAGCACGACTATTCAACCAAACTTCAGCAAAAAAACGCTACGCCTGGATGACACGTAAACTACAGTTCTCGCCAAAACCCCTTTTCAACTAAGCCATGACCCAATTAGGCTTTATCGGATTTGGCAAAATGGCACAAGCACTCTACAGCCGTGCAGACAAAACCCTTTTCACCTGCAGCTACTACGACCCACATTTACCAGAAGCGACTATCCCGCAACGTTCACTTTCAGAACTTATAGAAACTTCCGATCTCATTCTACTCTGCATCAAACCACAATCGTTAAGTGAATTAAAAAATCAGTGGCCCCCAATTTCATTAGAAGGCAAACACATTGTCTCCATTCTTGCTGGCACAACACTCGCGCAACTTGAAACGGCCTTTGGAAAAATTGCCATCACACGCGTCATGCCAAATACCCCCGCACTCGTGGGGCAAAGCATGTCAGCCTTCACCCACAATAAGCACGTCACACCCGCACAAAAAACCACTCTTTTATCTCTCTTAAACCAATGTGGCCATACACAAGAAGTACCCGAAAACCTCATGAATATTATTACTGCAATCAGCGGAAGCGGGCCTGCTTTTTTCTACAAAATTGCCGACGCCATCGCCCAATCTGGCAAAGAACATAATCTAGATTACGAAACAGCCATAGTGCTTACCGCACAAACCATGATCGGTGCAGGACACATGCTCCTAGAAGCAAATAAAACACCACAGACACTTATAAACGACGTATCCTCCCCCAACGGAACAACCGTCGCAGGACTCTCTGTTATGGCAAACAGTCCCATAGAAAATATTCTAAAAGATACAATAAACGCCGCATACAATCGCGCTATAGACCTATCAAAAGGAGACTCACATGCTATTTAACCTAGTCGAAGTACTATTCCAAGCACTCTATATTCTTTTAATTGCGCGTACCCTACTCTCCTGGATACCACACACACCGAATCACGTTATCGTGCAGTGGATCTACAAATTAACCGAACCTGTCTTAGGTAAATTACGCGAAATGATTCCTCCCATCGGAGGCACCTTGGATATCACTCCGATCATAGCCTATATTCTCATCGGTCTCATCCAAAAAGTGGTCTATCAATTACTGTTCTAACGAATGTCCGACACCCTGTTATTTGCAAATTTAGAACAACCCAAACCCCAACCCCAAGCCCCGCTTGCCTACAGAATGGCGCCCAAAAACTTTGACGATTATCTAGGACAAGATCGCATCTTAGGCCCCGACAAACCGCTCCGAAAACTCATCGAAGCCGATAAACTTGGCTCCATTATTTTATGGGGCCCTCCAGGATGTGGCAAAACGGCCCTCTCGCGACTTATTTCTCAAAAAACAAAATCACTCTACCTCTCATTAAACGCGGTAACCGCAAAAATTTCGGATATCAAAGATAGTATCGAAGCGGCAAAAAAAGCACGTTTTCGGCAACAAAAAACCGTCCTCTTTATTGACGAAATTCACCGTTTTAACAAAATACAACAAGACGCTCTCTTGCCCGAAGTAGAAAGTGGTCTCTTAACCCTCATCGGTGCAACCACAGAAAATCCGTTTTTCTCCGTCATTCCCGCGCTGATTTCCAGATCCCAAATCTTCGAACTTCACGCCCTATCCGACGACGCCCTCACCACCCTACTCACCAAAACCTGCCCCCTCACTTTTACGCCAGAAGCCAAAGCCCAACTTCTCCATCATGCCCAAGGAGACGCCAGAAAACTCCTCAATCGTGTTGAAAGTATCGTCACTCTGTACACTCATTCACCCATAACCCTAGACGACATCAACTCCCTCACCCAAACCAAAGGCATTCCCCATAATAAAGACAGCCATTACGACATTATTTCTGCTCTCATCAAAACCATGCGCGCCTCACAGCCAGACACCGCAATCTACTGGCTAGCACGTCTCTTAAAAGGGGGCGAAGATCCTGCGTTTATTGCCAGACGTCTTATCGTTTTTGCCTCCGAAGACATAGGAAACGCAGATCCCCACGCACTAGTCCTCACAACATCACTTCTACAAGCTGTCCACTTTATTGGCATGCCCGAAATCAGAATAAATTTATCACAAGCTGTTTTGTTTCTTGCCAACGCACCCAAAAATCGAGACAGTTATAACGCCATTCAAAACGCCTATTCAGAAATAGACAAAGGCCGACTTGATCGCGTGCCTGATCACCTAAGGAATTACAAACTACCATGATACTCGCCATAGAAACCTCATGTGACGAAACGGCAATCGCCATTCTAGATGGCCTAAAAGTACTATCCAACAAAGTAGCATCCCAAATAAAAAGTCACAAAAAATATGGTGGCGTCGTCCCAGAATTGGCCTCAAGAATGCACACAGAAAGCATACACAACCTCATCGCATCTGCACTACTCGAAGCCAACATCACGTTTCAAGACCTCACAGTTATTGCCGCCACAGAAACACCCGGTCTAGAAGGCTCTCTTTTAATCGGACTCACAACAGCAAAAACCCTCTCAAAATTACTCAACATCCCCTTTATTCCCATCAACCATTTACACGGACATCTTTACGCCCATTTTCTGTCAGAAACACCGCCAGAATTTCCTTTGATTTGCCTCATCGCATCCGGCGGACACACCCAACTCTATCACGCAAAGAATCATCATGATCTCACCATTATTGGACAAACCAGAGACGATGCCGCCGGCGAAGCATTCGATAAAATCGCGCGACATCTTGGGCTCAATTATCCAGGAGGCCCCCTCGTAGAAGCCAAAGCCAAAACTGGCAATCCCAAAGCCATACACTTTACAAGACCCATGCTCCATCAAGGCTTAGAATTTAGCTTTTCTGGACTCAAAACTGCGGTCATCCAATTAGATAAAAGTGCGTTTAGTATTGAAGATATTTGCGCCAGCTTTCAAGCAGCGGTTATCGACGTACTTTTATACAAAAGCCTTGCCGCCTGCACCCAATATAACTGCAAAACGCTGTGTATTGCTGGAGGCGTCACAGCCAATCAAACGCTCACAGAAGCGTTTAAAAACGCCTGTGACAAACAACAAATCGCATTTCATGTTCCCCCGATCTCACTCTGCACAGACAACGCCGCCATGATAGGAGCCGCAGCACACTTCACTCACAAAGGATAACCCCATGCAACTCAAACAAACCCTCGCACCCAAACAAGTCCAAACCCTCAAACAAATGCTCCATCCTAAACTCATTCAAATGTTACGTATGTTCCATCACAGCTACTCAGAGCTCGTCACCCAAATCGTTGAAGAATCCCAAGAAAACGTCTTTCTAGAAATTATTAGAGAAGACCAACTAAGCTATCAAAAATCATCACAAAGTCTCACCCCTTCAGACAAAGAAATAGGAGATTTCTCTCAAAAAAATAACCCGAAAGGGTCTCTAATCGACTTCGTCAAAACACAATTAACTTATGAAAATCTTCCCCAAAAAATACATGCTATCGCACTTGAACTCATCGATAACTTGGACGACAGAGGCTACATCAAAAACTTTGACACCCTCAAACAAGAACTCACCCAAAAATATGCCATCAAAGAACGCAAACTCATGGACATTCTCTATATTGTTCAATCACTAGAACCCGAAGGCGTGGGAGCCAGAACCCTCAAAGAATGCCTCCTCATCCAGCTCGAAGAACATGATTTTGAACAAGAAAAACTCACTGAAATGTTACGAAAAATAATTACGCATCACCTAGATGATTTAGCCAAAGGAAACTACACCAAAATAGCCAAAGCCCTAGGCCTAGACGAAGACGGCGTACAAGCTGCACAGGCCTTTATAAAAGAGAATTTAAACCCCAATCCGGGCGCAAGTTTCACCCAAGAAACCCTTAATCATCACGTCACGCCTTCATTTGAAGTGCACCTAGAAAATCAACACATCCAACTCACCAACTACGAAGAAACACTCGGCATAAATATCACGCTCTCCAAAAATTATGACGCCATTCTGAAAGATCCCAAACTCGATACAGACACACGCAATTTCTTAAACGAGAAATTACGAAAAGCCACCGAACTCGTAGAAAACATTCAAAAACGTCGTGAAAATATGGAAAAGCTAGCCAGATTTATTACCGAAAAACAGTACCAATTTTTAAAACAAGGCCCCATCCATCTCACTCCCCTCTTACAAAAACAAGTTGCCGAACACCTTCACATCTCTCAAGCCACCGTCTCCAGAATCGTCTCAGCAAAATATATACAAACCCCCCACGGACTCTTCACCTTCAAGCAACTCTGCCCCAGAAACCATTTTGGAAAAACATCCGAACAACTCAAACACATTGTGCAAGCGCTTATATCACAACACCCTAACGCGAGCGATCAAACCCTAGCAACCTATCTACAAGAACAAAACATTCCCATAGCCAGGCGAACCGTCACCAAATACAGACTCAAAAGCGGGATTGGCTCAAGCTTTCAGCGCAAGATCTGAAGCAAACGTAATCTTAAAGTTTTCCTTCTCACCGGCAACAACACGCACCGGAAACCCAGCCAATTCCATGAGCATCGCCTCATCCGTAAGACGCGGATCAGATACCGAAATCTGATCATAAGCCGCCATCAAGTCTGAATAAGAAAATAGTTGAGGCGTCTGAACCGAAACCAAAGCTTCTCTCGGCAACGTCTCCACAACCATACCCTTCTCTACCCGCTTAATCGTATCCACCACCGCAATACCTGGCACAACAGCACATTCACCCACATGCTTCAGCACACGTAAAATTAAGTCCCGACTCACATAAGGCCGAGCCGCATCATGGATCAACACCACATCCACATCCTGAAATAGTTTTAGGCCATTATAAACAGAAGCTGCACGCGTCTCTCCACCGACAACAACATCATAATCAAAAGAAAGCGTTTCATTTGCCAATAGTGCTTTTAAACGAGCACCGTCTTCAGGCAAAACTGTCACAATAGCTTCTGTGATACGAGCCACACCAGAAAACTGACAAAGTGTATGCACCACCATAGGACGACCTGAAATAGTTACCCCAAAAGACTTAGACTCAGGCCCACCAAATCGAACCCCTCTCCCTGCTGCTGTAATCAACAATCCTATTTTTTTCATCTCAATGTTAAACTATCACAGACATGTCCATTCGTAAAAAAATAAAGCCCCGACACCTCGTCTCCCTCAACACCGCCCACATCAAATTGCGCAGCCAGCATCCCCGTATCTCAGAAGACCTCAACGATCTATTTCTAATTCTACGAGAAGAAATCGAACGCCCAGAATCCGAACTCTACAAAGAAGACGGCTATATCGATATTGATTAAGCTTGATACAAACTAAAAAGAATCGTATAGTTCATCGTATGAAAGTAACCGCTATCATTCCAGATGAATTAATCAAATCCACACAGCATCTTACAAAACAAAAAACCATTACAGCGGCAATAATTAAAGCCTTAGATGAATGGGGAACTTCTAAAAAATTAGCTCTTTTAAATCAAAAAATACAAAAGAACCCCTTAAAATTCAAAAAAGGTTTTTCAGCAGAAACCGTAAGACTAGCAAATCGTAACCGATGATCCTCATCGACACATCTATTTGGATAGAGTTTTTTAGAGGAAATCCAGATTACACTTCAGAAATAATTCTGTTGCTTGAAGAAAAAAAAGTACTGGGTCTCTCGTGCATTTTTGGAGAACTTCTTCAGGGAGCAAAAGATAAAAAAGAACAAAAAATACTCCTGGACTACTGGAAATGCATCCGCTCTGAAGATCAATCTGGACTCTTTATCAAGGCAGGCATTTTATCTGGTCAAAACAAGTGGACATCCAAAGGAGTAGGTCTTATAGATGCGGCCATTGTGTGTTCAGCCCTCTATTCCAATGCACAGGTATGGACACTAGACAAAAAATTAGCAGCCCTCTTGCCAGCCCATTCTCTTTTCCAGTCTACCTAAGTTGTTTTTAACCCACCCACACAAACCCTAACATTCTCCAAAAGCCCATCTACATCCCCATCATACCCACCGATCACACGTGCCAGCGCACTACCAACAATCGCACCCTCCGCAATCTCATGCACCTTACGAACCTGCTCTCCAGTACCAATACCAAATCCAATAGCCACTGGAATATCTTTGACCGCTTTAATCTGAGCAACCAATGCCGATAATGGCCGAGAAAGCGTCTCACGTTCTCCGGTTGTCCCAGTAGAAGAAACCAAATAGACAAACCCCTCAGACGCCTTCACAAGCGCCTCTAAGCGTACAGGTCGGCACAAAGGCGACACCAAGAAAATAATAGGCACCTGAAATTTCTTCGATGCCGTAACATAGTCATCAGCATCTTCCACCGGTAAATCTGGCATAATCACACCATCTACCCCATGGGCCTGCGCTTCAGAAAAAAACTTAGCAATTCCATAATGGTAAATCAAATTCACAGCACCCATCAAAACCAAAGGCTTCGCATATTTTTTTTTGACCCGACTCACCAATTGAAATACCTGATCAATCGTAGGGCTATGAACCAACGCACGTTGGTGAGAGGCCTGAATCACAGGACCATCCGCAATCGGATCCGAAAACGGCAACCCAATCTCAACAACATCGGCACCCGAATCAAAACACGTTTCAATCACGCGTTCCGAAATATCCGGCGTTGGATCCGCATACGTCACATACACAATTAAAGACTTCTTAAAAAACATGTTCCGCTATGGTCTCCATATCTTTATCACCTCGTCCAGAAACGCAAACGATAATGACATCTCCCTGTTTTCCATATTTCTTTTTACGAAGTGCCGCAAATGCATGTGATGTTTCAAGTGCAGGAATAATCCCTTCTCGAGACGACACCCATCGACAGGCATCTAAGGCTTCACTATCTGTCGCTGAATCAATTAACAAACGTCCAGACTTTTTCAAATAACTCAGCTCTGGCCCAACACCGGGATAATCCAAACCGGCAGAAATAGAATGTGCCAACTGTACTTGCCCCTGATCATCCTGCAACAAATACGACAACGCCCCGTGCAAAATACCCGGTGCCCCTTTCGACAAACTCGCAGAATGTTGACCAGATTCTAGTCCATGACCCGCTGCTTCTACTGCAACCAAAGACACAGATTCGTCGTTTACAAACGGATGAAAAATCCCCATGGCATTAGAACCGCCACCCACACAAGCCATAACAAAATCAGGCAAACGTCCTTCCTGCTTCAAAATTTGTTTTCTGGATTCCTTACCAATAACAGACTGGAAATCTCGTACCATCATCGGATACGGATGCGGCCCAACGACGGAACCAATAATATAATAGGTATTTTCAACACTGCCCAACCAATCTCGAATCGCCTCTGTTGTCGCATCTTTTAGAGTACGCGATCCCGACGTAACTGGGACAACTTCAGCCCCCATCAATTTCATTCGAGCAACATTGAGCGCCTGGCGACGCATATCTTCTTCACCCATATAAATAAAACAAGGCAATCCCATCAACGCACAAACCGTAGCCGTAGCCACACCATGTTGACCCGCACCTGTTTCTGCAATAATACGCGTCTTGCCCATACGCTTTGCCAACAAAATTTGGCCCAACGTATTGTTGATTTTATGCGCACCGGTATGATTAAGATCTTCGCGTTTCAGATAAACACGTAGGCCCAATTCTGAGGACAATCGCTCCGCAAAATACAACGGTGTTGGACGACCCACATAGGCCGACAACCAATATTTTAATTCTTTTTTAAAACTTGGATCTTGACCGGCTTTAGCGTAGGTCTCAACCAAAGTCTCTAGAGCCGGAAACAGGGTGTCGGGGACATAACGTCCACCAAACACCCCAAAATGCCCCAACATATCCGGCATAGACAAAGAGTTTACGCTTCCACTGAAGAAGACTCTTCTGCTGCACTAGCGGCAGCGGCAGCATCTCTTTGAATTGCTTTTAAACTTAATCCAATTTTTTGTTCACTTGGAATCAATTTGATAATTTTAGCGTTAACCACTTGTCCAGGAGACACCACATCAGAAACCGCATTAACATGTTCCATAGACAATTCTGAAATGTGAATAAGACCTTCCAAATGATCATCGATACGAATAAAGGCACCAAAAGCTGCCAAACGCGTAATCGTTCCTTCAATCACTTGCCCGACTTTATACTTCTCAGCAACCGCTACCCAAGGATCTGGCTCCAACTGTTTCATACCCAATGAAACTTTACGGCTTTCGCGATCAACACCCAAAATAAAGACGTTAACAGCTTGACCCAATTTCACGATTTCAGACGGATGATTCACACGAGACCAAGAAAGTTCAGAAATATGAACCAGCCCTTCAACACCACCCAAGTCAACAAAAACACCAAAGTCTTTGATGCTGGTTACTTTACCAGGACGTACTTCGCCCACTTCCAAATCATTAATCAATTGCTCATAATCATTACGCTGAGATTTTGATTGCGCTTGTTTATGAGAAAAAATAACTTTACGACGACGACGATCTGCTTGAAGCACACAGACTTCCAACGTTTGATTCACAAAAATTTGCAAATCAGATTCGCTATCAGTTAATAGTTGAGATGCAGGAATAAAGCCTTTGATTCCAAAGTAATCAGCAACCACGCCGCCTTGTACTTTAGAATTAACTTTCACCTGAATCGTATCTCTTGTTTTGGCAAGGTGATTTACTTTGCCCCATGCCAATTCATAATCAGCACGTTTTTTAGAAAGAACGGTGTAGCCTTCTTTGCTCTCTAAGTTGACGATAAAAACACTGATTTCATCACCTGGCTTTAAGAAGTCACTTGGTACTTCATCTGGATCATTACTAAATTCTGCATTCACAATAAATCCATCGGACTTAAAGCTAATATCAACCATCACGCCAGATTTTTCTACGCGACGCACAATCCCTTTAATAATGTCACCTTCTTGATAATCAACAATCAAGCGGTCAAGTTCGTTTTCAAAATAATCAGATTGCTCAGAAGCAAAAGCGGCCTCAGCGGCAGAAGAAGATTCAGTATTAGCAGATTCAGTATTAGAAGATGGTGTAACAGATTTAGTCGATTTAGCTGGAGAATCATCACCATAAAGACTTTTTTCAAACTCAGATAACTCACCCATTTTTGTTGCAGAAGAATCTTGATTTTGAAAATCTTCTTCTCTAGCTACAGCTGTATTAAACGCTTGGTGATCCTTAAATTCACCTAATTTAGTACCCTCAGACATCGTTAAACTCCTTATAAGTCACAGTAAAATAGACGATCAAGTAAATATTGAAAATGTCAAGAAAAAAACAGAATGCCCCATATTACAGGAGCACTTATCAAATGTACAGCCACGTGATCAAAACTACTTGACGTACGGCTATTTTTCTAGCGGCACCCCATCAGTAACCAACCCTACCGATTGCCGAAGCGCAGAAATATTTTGATAATGCTTTAAAATATCCCGAACATACGCATTCGTCTTGCTATCCACCTGTCCATTGTCCCGTTTTATCGCATTATGACCTTTGTAATAGGATCCAATAGCCAAAGAAACTTTCTGCGTCTTGTCTTTCCAAACCCGCATCATATTTTTCAAATACGCTGTCGTGCCACTCACATTTTCTTTCACATCAAACGGATTATTAATATTCAAAGAAGGAAAATTAAAGTCTTTTAATTGTCCCAACCCCTTGGCACCGGTCTTACTGATCGCATTACGATTAAATCCAGACTCTCTAGCAATCAACGCAGCCGCAAGTTTAGGGTCAATCTCATGACGCTGGCCATAATCTACCAAGTAATGCGCAATCGAATCTGCTTCTTCTGTGCCAATCGTTTTATAAATAGAAGAAATATACCGACGAATCGCATTAAAATCCTGCTCCTGATTCGGAGATGGTGTCTCTACTTCGACATTTAATTGCACAGGATAATCCGCGGGAGCCTCTAAAATAACGGGAGAAATAAGCTTGGAATCCGCACCCAACAAACTGCCATCAGCCGCAAATCGGGGCATGTCTTTATAGTTTTTGGTATGAGACCCTGAGGCTCCCGAAAAAACTATCACTGCCACCAAAGCCACTACGGGCAAAATACCTAAGGACATACAACCCGATTTTTCAAATAAGAAACAGCGTCCAAAGCAGCCAAAGAAACCACTTCTCCAGTCTGCCTAAACCGTACCTCATAATTGCCAGACTCTTTCCAATCACGTCCCACAACCACCTGCACAGGAATCCCCAAAAGAGAGGCATCTTTAAATTTCACGCCAACAGATTCAGATCTATCATCCAGTAAAACCTCAATACCAACAGCCACAAGAGACGCATATAAAGCTTCAGCCTCAGCAACCAACGCATCGTCTCTCATAGAAGACACTAAAATCACTACCTGAAATGGTGCCAACGCCATCGGCCAAATAATGCCATCCTGATCATGATGCTGCTCAATCGCCGCCGCCATAATCCGACTCACCCCAATGCCATAACAGCCCATTGTCATCGTCACATTTTTGCCGTTTTCATCCAAAACAACGGCCTTAAACGCCTCACAATATTTAGGCCCCAATTTAAAAATATGCCCCACTTCAATACCGCGCACTTCGTCATATAAGTTGCGATCCAAATCAGGCTTCGTATCCGCCACTTCGGTATTCATCGCATGTGACCCATCTTTGGCCACCAAAACAGCGTCTTCACCGGTCTCAGCCAATACCATAAATTCAGCAGATTCATCCCCACCCATCTGCCCACTATCTGCAGACACCAACTGAAACGCCAACCCACAACGCGTCAAAATACGCTCATAGGCCGCTTGCATCACACTATAGGTCTTATCCAAACTCTCGTTAGTAATATGAAAACTATACGCATCTTTCATCACAAATTCACGCGCCCGCATCAAGCCAAAACGAGGTCTAATTTCATCCCGAAATTTCGTATGAATCTGATACAACGTAATCGGCAACTGCTTATAAGACTTCACCGACTGAACAACCAAATCTGTTATCGATTCTTCACACGTCGGGCCAAAACAAAATTCGTTGTCATGCCTATCTTTAAATCGTAAAAGTTCTTTACCATACTTATCCCAACGTCCACTCTGCTGCCAAAATTCCGCAGGCGTCACACAAGGCAACACCACTTCTTGGGCCCCCGTCGCATTCATTTCTTCGCGAACAATCTGCTCCACCTTCTTCAAAACCCGATACCCCAAAGGCAAAAAAGAATACAAACCAGACGCCACTTTACGAATATACCCCCCCCGAAGCAAAAGCTGATGACTCACCACTTCTGCCTCACGAGGCGTTTCTTTTAAAGTAGGACAAAGTAATTGGGAAAATTTCATAACATAAACTCTATCACATCACCAAAAAATCTTGCCAGACTAAACGTCTACATCTGCTGGATTAATAGCCGCTTCAATAAGGCCCCAAAATCGAGCTTTTTCGTCTTGAGGTACATGTTTGAACAATTTGGAATTCAATATCTTTTCTATTGCTACTTGAGCTGATTTTATGTGTTTTGCGATAGTTTCCTCAGTATAAAGACCCACCTTCCGCTTTGACCAATCAATCAAATCATCAATATGGTTAGCATTTGAAGTGGAATACTTAATGGAAATGGAATAGGAACAGGCTTTATAAATTTCAGGAAATTGTTGTGAAATACTTGATTTTTCAGAAGGAACCTCAGGAACAGGCTCCAGAACCACACCTAAATTCCCTTTAATCTCTTTTATTTCTAAAGGTGTCCCATCCTCCACGTGTTTAGGAGTCTTCAAAATAGACTTTAAATTTGTAGACATTAACTTTAAGGATAAAGGGGCATTCTCTCCCAATCTTTTACTCAACACATCAGCTTTTTTTTTAAACCTTCTACATCTTCTGCAAACGATATTCGAGTCACAGAAATAATTTTACGCATACACGATCTCCTATTCACTGGTAATAAAGTATGCCACAAGAAAAAATTCGGGTGAGCAAACAAAAAGTTACAAGCAAGGCCTATTTACTCTCCGACCCTCCTCATACTAAAATGCAAAAATGACAACACATAGCGTCCCTCGTGGAACCAAAGACATCTTGCCCAGTGAAATTCCCTATTGGCATTTAATAGAATCCACTGCACGCAACCTATTTGATCTCTATAACTACCAAGAAATCAGAACACCGATTTTCGAACATGCCGAACTTTTTGAACAAGGCATTGGTCAAGGCACTGACATCGTTGAAAAAGAAATGTACACCTTCACCGATAAAGGGGATCGCAGGCTTACGCTACGCCCCGAAGGCACAGCACCTATTGTGAGAGCCGTCATCCAACATCCAGAATTGATCCACCACCAAAACGCCAAGCTGTATTATTGCGGACCTATGTTTCGTTACGAACGTCCCCAGTCTGGACGATATCGACAATTCCACCAAGTGGGCGTCGAATACATTGGCGAAAGTAATCCCGAGGCCGACATTGAAATCATCTCAATGGCCTACCGCTTTTTTGAAGCACTTGGGCTGGAAAAATTGACTGTTAATGTAAACAGCATTGGCGATGAAATAAGTAGACCCGTTATTAACGAAGCCATTCGACAATTTCTCGGCAATACCAAATGGCTCGAAAAAGAACTCTGCCCACGATGTGTTCCCCGATTCAATCAAAACCCCTTACGTATCCTGGATTGCAAAAACGAAATCTGCAACCAGTATTTATCCGGTATGCCAGACATCAAAACGCTACAAAGCGCCGCCTGCAAAGACCACTTCCACTCCGTAATCGATGGCCTCAAACGCCTTAAGATTCCGTTTAAAGTGAATCCCTTTTTGGTGCGAGGACTCGACTACTACACACGCACCACATTTGAAATAATCTCTGATAATCTGGGTGCTCAAAATGCAATTTGTGGTGGTGGCCGTTATGACAATCTCATTAAAAAAATGGGTGGAAAATCCACACCAGCCATAGGCTTTGCATTCGGAATCGAACGCATCATACTCGCTCTACAGGCACAAAAAAAAGTCATCGAAACCACCCAATCTCTCATTTTCATAGCCCCGTTTGGATACACCTATTACAGCCAAGGCATGCAAATGTTAGACACACTCAGACGCGCCGGATTTAAATCAGAAATGGACTACTCACAAAAAAACGACCTCAAATCGCAACTCAAAACAGCCAACAAACTCAAAGCAACCTTCGTCATTATACTTGGCGAAGAAGAAGCTTTAAAAAATACAATTATCGTCAAAAACATGAAAACGGGAATTCAAACAGAAATCCCGTCCAAGACCATGGTCAAATATCTTCAAGCCCAGACATAGTATGTATAGAACCCACATCATCTCAGAAACCATCGCGTTACCCATCGGAACAGAAATCACCCTTACCGGCTGGGCACAAAAAGTACGCAATTTAGGCGGCCTCTTATTTATCGATCTGCGCGACAGAAGCGGACTGTTACAACTTGTCAGTACCGAAGACGCTATCGACAAAGTCAAACCCGAATCGGTTATACAAGTCACCGGCATCATCCGAGAAAGAGAACAGAAAAATCGCAACATTCCAACCGGAAACATCGAAGTTGCTATCACAAAATTAACTGTCTTAAGCACCGCCGAAACACCACCCTTCACACCACTTGCGTCCCAAGAAGTGGACGAACTTATCCGATTGAAACACCGCTACATCGAACTAAGAAACCCAGAAATACAGGCCAAATTCCAAAAACGGCATCGTGTCACCACCACCATTCGAAACTATCTAGACGCACATGGATTTTGGGACGTCGAAACCCCCATTCTCACCAAAAGCACGCCCGAAGGCGCCCGCGATTTCCTCGTCCCCTCACGCGTCCAAAAAGACTCGTTTTTTGCACTGCCTCAATCTCCCCAACTTTTCAAACAACTCCTCATGGTATCGGGCTTCGAAAAATACTACCAAATCGCAAAATGCTTCAGAGACGAAGATCTTCGAGCAGACCGTCAACCCGAGTTCACACAAGTTGACATCGAAGCCTCTTTCATTACACAAGAAGATATTATTACGCTCGTAAACGGGCTACTCCAAACCGTACTCACCTCACTATCTCTTCCTTTTCCAGAAACAGTTCCCCTCTTAACTTATAAAGACGCCATGACCCTCTACGGAAGCGATAAACCCGACCTGCGATTCGACCTAAAAATTCAAGACATCTCCCCTATTTTCAAAGACACCACCTGCAACATTTTCAAAAATCTTCCTGTACACGCCATACTCGTCCCAAACGGCACCCAATTTCTAACCAGAAAAGTACTGGACGAACTTCCCCAAATCGTCGCGCACCACGACATCAAAGGCGTCGCATGGGTCCACCATCAACCAGAAGACCTTCACTCCCCCATCGCCAAATTTTTATCAGATAACGAAAAAGAAGCGCTCAAAAAACATATACCCGTAGGCAGTACGCTACTCATCATCGCGCACCCCACTACAGCACTCCCAGCGCTCGGCACACTTCGCCTTCATCTCGCAAAAAAACTTAATTTGATCCCAGAAAACACCTACAACTTTCTTTGGGTCACAGATTTCCCACTCTTCGAAAAAGACACCGAAACAGGAGAGCTCTCAGCCTGTCACCACCCCTTCACCTCACCTAACCCAGAAGACATTTCTCTCCTCGAAACCCAACCAGAAAACGTACGCGCTTGCGCCTACGACATCGTCCTAAACGGCACCGAAATCGGCGGCGGCAGTATCAGAATTCACGATGCCAACTTACAAGAAACCATCTTCAAATCTCTCAAACTCACTCCCGAACAAATCACAGGAAAATTCGGCTTTTTTGTAGAAGCCCTAAAATACGGCACCCCTCCCCACGGTGGCCTCGCGCTAGGATTAGACAGACTTGTCATGTTACTCACAGACAGCCAGTCTATTAGAGAAGTTATTGCATTTCCCAAAACACAAAATATGTCATGCCCCCTCACCCATGCACCTTCAGAAATAACGAGAGCGCAGAAAGATGAATTGGGATTAAAATGAGTCTCGCCAAAGTCATCCCCGCCATAGATATTCTAGACGGAAAAGTCGTTCGACTCACAAAAGGTGATTACAACCAAGTCGAACATTACACAGATTCGCCTGTAGACTTCGCCAAAAAATTCCAAGACCAGGGCGCCACGCGCATACACCTCGTCGACCTAGACGGCGCCAAAGACGGCACCCTCACCAACCAAAAAACATTTGAAGCCATTCGAAACAATGTCAGCTGCCAACTCGAACTCGGTGGCGGCATTCGCAATCAGAGCAACGTAAAAATACTCTTTGATATCGGCATCGACTATCTCATTCTAGGCTCACTTTTCATTAAAAATCCCGAAGAAAGTCACGCGATTTGTCATGCACATCCCAACAAAATAATCGCAGGCATCGACGCACACGGCAAAAAAGTAGCGATCCATGGCTGGCTAGAATCCAGTGCCATTACGATCCATGAATTATTAAAAACGCTAGAAGCCATTCCACTTGAATCTATTATCTACACAGACATCGCCAAAGACGGCACGCTCGAAGGCCCCAATCTGGAAGCTCTAGATTATGTAGCCAAGTTAACCAAACACAATATCATTGCTTCTGGCGGCGTTGGTACTATCGAGCATATAAGAGACATACAAGCGTTGCCCCATTCCAACATCACCGGCATCATTGTGGGAAAAGCAATCTTGTCAGGAAAAATTGACCTAGCTACAATCTAGAATTCAAGTTATTACTCAAAAGGAAACCATTATGAAAGAAACCAAAAGCATCTGGAAAAACGGCCAACTCATCCCATGGAAAGACGCCACTACGCACGTCCTCACACACGCACTCCATTATGGCACCGCTGTATTCGAAGGTGTCCGTGCTTACGAAACACCAAAAGGCCCTGCTATTTTTAGAGCCCAAGAACACTATCAACGACTCCTTGATTCGGCCAAAATCTACTGCATGCCTTATGAATACAACGTCGAACAAATGATACAAGCCACCCAAGATCTTATTAAAGATAATGAATTAAAATCCTGTTATATACGCCCGCTTCTTTATTATGGATACGGGGAAATGGGGCTTAATCCTAGAAAAAACAAAACCGAACTCGTCATTGCCGCATGGGAATGGGGAAGCTATCTGGGTGAAGAAGGACTCGAAAGCGGCATTCGCTGTAAAATGAGCTCTTGGACACGCCTAGACTCTCGCATCATGCCCCCACTAGCCAAGGCCACTGCCAACTACGCAAACTCAGCCCTGGCCAAAACAGAAGCGATTGACTGCGGATTCGATGAAGCGATTCTCCTCAACACAAACGGTTACGTCGCAGAAGGCCCCGGCGAAAATCTTTTCTTAGTCAAAAATGGCATCCTCTATTCCGTCCCGCCAGAAGAAAATGCCCTCCAAGGTATCACCTGCCAATCGGCCATCGACATCGCAAAAAATTTCGGCATCCCCACCCAATACAAACGTATGATACGAGACGAACTATTCCTAGCTGACGAACTTTTCTTCACAGGTACCGCTGCCGAAATTACACCCATACGGGAAATCGACGGACGTATTATTGGCTCAGGTAAACGTGGCCCGATCACCGAGAAAATTCAAACAAAGTTTTTCCAAGCTGTTAAAGGCCAAGACCCCGCCTATAGCCACTGGTTAACCCAAGTCTAACTCCGCATATTTGACTTAATTTGCGGAGTGAGCCTTATCCAAAACCGTATTAGAATCCACACAAGTATGTTCTAGTTTTAATGTCTCACCTTCTGGAACATGAATAACCACATCACCAGAAAAAGACACACCCGCTCCAATCACCACATCTCCTTCAATAACCAAAGATTTTAGACCCTTTAAAGAAGGTGCCTCCAGCACATGAGCCTGATATTGTTTAACCGAGTAAAAATCAGGTCCCAATTTAACCAAAGGATAGGCCTTATCCTCAGCTTCATCTGCAAACGAGAGAAACCCATTTTCATGTCGCGTAATGAGATCTGACTGAACCACCAACAAATCACTGGTATGCTTCACAGGTAAAAACCGATCCCGTGGCACCACCATCACAGCGCTTTTTTCAAAACAACCAATAGCCGCACCCATGGCAGATTCCAACTGAATAATCGCCTGGCCTTCAATCATCTTAGGATTTAAAATCAAAGGCAACTGAAGATCACCCGAGAGCAATAGTTTCTTAAGACTATCGAGCCGCACCCAAATATTATTCGTATTAAAATAAGGAAACTGAGCTACATCTTCAAAATCTTTAAGATGGGCTTCCTCTAATTGTGACCGCTCCAAAAGCGCCAGTCGATCGCGATAACGCACCACCGTCCCGCCCTTAATATCCATCTGTGTTTTCGGCGTCATCTCCATTAAAAAATCCAACTCATGACGATACATATACCCCAAAATACCAGGATCCAAATCAGGCCCTAAATTATCTGAATTAGAAATAAAAACATACTTAATCCCGCGAGATAGTAACGTATCCAAAACCCCACTCGTGAGTAAAGACCAATACACATCCCCATGTCCCGGAGGATTCCACGCATGTTTACTGTCTTTAGGTAAAAAAGGGCCTTTTGTTACTGCTAAAATCCTAGGAAATTGGTGCTGCTGAAAAGCTAGAAATTCAATAGAATCTGACAAAAAATCACGGGTCTCTCGATCCGTATTAAAACTATTCATTAATACAAACGGAATGGGCTTCTGCCACCGCTTGCGCAAATACCGTATCTGATCACAAATTAAAGATAAAAAAGTCGTCTTCTCAGATAAAGGCACCAAGGACTTTGGCCCTTCACATCCCATTGATGTACCCAACCCGCCATTCAACTTCAGAACAGCAACCTGTCCCATCAAAGACTCACCTAGATTAATATCATCTGGCGAAAGAGAAGCCCTTTCCACCACTTCATCAGAAGAAAGTGGCGCAATATCATCCCACGAAAACTTACCAGTATCCCCTTCCAAAAAAGCAGCATACATCCGACCAAACTGACGCTTCGCCTCATCTGGCAAATCACCCATTTGTTCATGAAATAATTTATTAAACTTTAAAAGTTCCATAGAAGCTGTACAGTATAGCCATAAATCACCATTCCTAAAACATTACTTTTGTTGTAGTGTAACGGGCATCATTTTCAGGAGGAAAAAATTCCATGAATTCACAAACAATAAGCGTAAACCTTAACGAATTAGGTATTACAACTACAAAAAATAGCTTCAGAAACTTAGACTACGCCACACTCTTCGAACACGAAACAGATCCCTCTCTAACAGGTTACGAAAAAGCCACACTCACAGCACAAAATGCGCTCACAGTAGACACCGGAAAATTCACAGGCCGTTCACCAAAAGACAAATACATCGTAAAAGACGCCCAAACAAAAAACACCGTTTGGTGGGCAGATCAAGGCTCCGACAACAAAGCCATCACCCAAGAAACATGGGCCCATCTTAAAAACCTTTGTACCACAGAACTTACCGAAAAAACCCTCTACATCATGGACGGATTCTGCGGCGCAAATCCTGAAACACGTCTGTCTGTACGCCTCGTCACAGAAGTGGCATGGCAAGCACATTTTTTCAAAAACATGTTTATTCGTCCCACCGATTCTGAATTAGACAATTTTAAACCAGACTGGACAATTCTAAACGCATGTAAAACCACGTGCAAAGACTTCGAAAAACACGGACTCCGCTCCGAAGTATTTATCGCATTTAACATCACAGAACGTATGACCTTGATCGGCGGAACGTGGTACGCAGGAGAAATGAAAAAAGGTATTTTTTCTCTCATGAATTACCTCCTACCTCTCAAAAACATTGGTTCATTCCATTGCTCCGCCAACATGGCAGCCAATGGCGAAACCGCCCTTTTCTTTGGACTATCTGGAACAGGAAAGACAACCCTTTCCACAGATCCCAAACGCCAACTCATCGGCGATGATGAACATGGTTGGGACGCACACGGAGCCTTTAATTTTGAAGGTGGCTGCTACGCAAAAACTATCGATCTATCCGCCGAAAAAGAACCCGATATTTATGGCGCTATCAAACGTGATGCACTTCTTGAAAACGTTGTTTTTGATGCACACGGTAACGTTGATTATAAGGACGGTAGCAAAACAGAAAACACCCGAGTGAGCTACCCTATTTATCACATTCAAAATATTGTTAAGCCTATTTCAAAAGGCAATCACCCCAATAAAATCATCTTCCTAACAGCAGATGCATACGGTGTATTACCTCCCGTTTCCAAACTCAACATTGATCAAGCCATGTATCAATATCTAAGTGGTTACACCGCAAAAGTAGCTGGCACAGAAATCGGTATCACCGAACCCACAGCAACATTCTCTAGCTGCTTTGGCGCCGCGTTCCTATCTGTACACCCCACACAATACGCTGAGATTTTGGGCGAAAAAATGCAAGAGCACGGCTCCGAAGCCTACCTCGTCAACACAGGATGGAGCGGCGGAAGCTATGGCATCGGAAGCCGTATCAGCATCAAAGCAACACGCGCTATCATCGACGCAATTTTAGACGGCAGCATTAACAACAGTAGTTTCGAAACATTCCCAAGATTTGGATTCCAAATTCCCACAGCACTTCCAGGAGTAGAATCCCATATCTTAAATCCAAGAAACACCTGGGAAGACAAGGCCGCTTACGATGCCACACTAGAAAAATTAGCTGGCCTATTCGCCAAAAATTTCACTAAGTTTTCTGCAACATCAGAAGGCAAAAGACTCACACAAACTGGCCCCAAATAACCATGCCAAAAAACGATTTTTCAAATATGCGACTTTTCTGCGGAAGTTCTCACCCTAGTTTAGGCAAAGAAATCGCAGACTACCTCGGCATCGAACTGGGTAAAATACAGCTCTCAAAATTCAGCTGCGGCGAAACTTATGCGCGCATAGAAGAATCGATTAGAGGTTACGAGATCTATATCCTGCAATCTCCTTCACAAAACGTCAACGATGACTACATGGAACTGTTCATTATGATGGACGCCCTCAAGCGCTCATCAGCAGCAGCCATTCACGTCATCATTCCCCACTTCGCCTATGCACGCCAAGATCGCAAATCAGCCCCAAGAGAGCCCATCACATCACGCCTCATCGCAGACCTCTTGACCTCCGTTGGCTTTGATAGACTCATCACCATGGATCTCCATGCCGATCAAATCCAAGGCTTCTTCTCACAACCTGTCGACCACCTCACCGCTATGCCCTTATTCGTCGACTACTTCTCAAAAAAGAATCTCCCCGATCTCGTTGTCGTTTCACCCGACACCGGTAGCGCAAAATTTGCAAAAAAACTCAGCGACCGGCTCGGCGCCACGCTAGCCATTATGCACAAAAGCAGACCCGCACATAACGTCGCAGAAATCACCAACCTCGTCGGAGACGTTAAAGACAAAACCGTACTCATTATCGACGACATGGTCGACACCGGCGGATCGGTCACCTCTGGCATACACGCACTCCGTAAACATGGATGCCGCGAGGATATTTACCTGGCTTGCACGCACGCCGTCTTCTCAGGTCCCGCAATAGACCGTCTCTCAACCGCAGGTTTCAAAGAAGTGGTTGTTACCAACACCATGGACATTCCAGAAAGCAAACGCTTCAAAGAACTCACCATCCTCTCTTGCGCCCCAATGCTCGCAGAAGCCATCCGTAGAAACTATAAAAAAGAATCCATTTCGTCACTCTTCATCTAATGAATACTGACATCGTTAGCTCGCTTCTTCATCTCGACACCACACTCTACAGCATCATACAAACCTATCACGACTGGACACACGCCCTCTTATTTCTCATTGTCTTTTGCGAAACAGGCCTCGTCTTTATGCCCTTTCTACCAGGAGACTCACTCCTCTTTGTAGCGGGAAGCCTTGCTGCCAAAGGACTGCTACAACCTGGGATACTCTACATATTACTACTCATCGCAAGTATTGCAGGAAACATGGTGAACTATACCATTGGCAGACAATTTAGCGCCTATGCAGCAAAAACGGGCAAAATACCTTTCGTCAAAAAAGAATATATCGACCGCACCCAACACTACTACGAAAAACATGGATTCCTCACGCTTATCGTAACCCGATTCATACCTATCCTTAGGACCATGGCACCTTTTTTAGCAGGCGTAAGTAGAATGAACTCTACACGTTTCTTCTTATACACTGTTTTCGGCGCCTTTGTTTGGATCAGCTCTTTTTACTGGGGCGGCTACCTATTCGGCAACATCCCCGCTATCAAAGACCATTTCACCTGGGTCGTCATCGGCATCGTAATCGCTTCTTTTATCCCCCCCATTCATCTGTATTTAAAGTCGAAGAAAAAATAGATCACTCAACCGTAAATTCCGTCTCTACGTTCTCATCCGCTCTTACGGTCTCTTTCAATACATTCATAAACACAGTCTTACTCGACAACGTATCCCGTTGCTTCCTCAAAACCGTCACCCCACCCAACAACTCTAGTCTCCCAGAATGATCCTCATAAAATAACGCACGACTCATCGACTTACGTGCTGGTTGAACCACCACCACCCCACCCTCCGCCAAAACAATCTTCTTCTTTGCATCAAAAGACAGACTCTGACAATTCAACGTCACGGGCTGCGCGATCCCCTCCGCCATTTCTTTATTCGTAAATTGTGACTTCCGCTTTTTATCCAAAAGCCAATTCAAAGACGACGCCTTTATCTGCACATTTCCCGAAATTGCAAACGACTGACTCTTCTCAAAATACGTCGCCTCACGTCCTGAAATACGCTTATCTGGCTGCACAATCATCACATTCCCAGACAACATCACCCCCACATCATGATCATCTAGCATATGATACGTCAGCTTATCCGAGGAAAATCGAGTTGGTTTTTGACGAAGCACGTGCTCTCGAGAATCCCCACGCACAATCGTCCCCTTCTTAGTTAAAAGAGGTTTTCGTTTCCCCACAACCCCTGCCTCCATAACGGCCACATGATCATCCACAGACAACGTCATCCGATTAGACGACACCCAAAATTCCGAGGAATCCAAAACAGCGCCGTCACGCATCGTCACCACATTACTACTTACATTAACCATCACTTGATTACGTGGCCGAATCACCACATCGCCCCTCGAAATCACCACATCCCCCGTCAAATACGCCAAATCATCCGACGCGTAGTACCGCAACGATCCAGCCCTAACCTGTGTAGGTCCAGCACGTTTACCCGGCTCAATAGGCCCCACATCACGTCGAAGCAACGTTGCCGTCAAATGACCATCCGCCATCATCACCTTATTACGCGAATTAACTTTGAGCGTATCGGCAAATAACGACGTCAGAACCTTTTGGCCCTTCGCATTAAACAATTCCCCATTATGAATAGATTCCAAAGAAAAAATCGTCTTACTCCGCCCTGCCCACACGTAATCTGCATCCACATGCCACCGGCGCACACCGTCCGTGTATCCCGAAATCTGAGACCCGTAAATTTCTAAAAGTTTCTTCTGATCAGACGGCGGTTGGCTATCATCCCAATCCAAAACCACAAAAGACAATACACCTCCCAGAAAAACCAAACATAGGCCCCACACAAAAGCACGCATCTTCATAAAACCATTATGATATAATCCGAAGACATGCGCCAATATCTTTTTATCTTCATATTTCTTCTAAGTGTTTCAACATGGGCAGACCGTGAACATTACGTAAAAAATCAGCTCATTGTCAGAATGAAATCTGAATACGCTCTCAACACGTTTTCTAATACATTTTTAGGCCATCCTATTCACAGTATGAAACCACTTTGGTCTCGAAAAAATATATCCTCCAGCCAGCGTTCTTACCGACCCAAACCCTGCGTTGTAACATTCACAACTGATCAAAACATCCCCAAACTAATAGAAGAACTCAGAAAAAATCCAGAAATTGAATCTGTAGAACCCAACTACATCCTCTACCCAAGCGGAAAACTCATTCCCAACGACCCAGCCATCTCCGACCAATACCATCTCAACCTGCTCAATCTCCCTGATACGTGGGAACTCTTACAAGGATCCACCACCACCAACATCGCCATCATAGATACTGGCATAGACCTCACCCACCCAGATCTTGTCAACAAAATTTGGCACAATACAAAAGAAGTCGCAAACAACAGAATTGACGACGACCACAACGGATTCATAGACGACATCAACGGCTGGAACTTTGGAGGTGAGAACAATAACGTGTCAGACACAGACGGTCACGGCACCCACGTGAGCGGCATCGCAGCAGCTGACACCAACAATTCAATCGGTGTAGCAGGCGTAGGATTCAAGACGCACATCATGGCGATCAAAGCTTCTGGTTTCTTAAATACGTTTACAAACTCCGCACTGATCGACGCGATTGGATACGCAGTTGATAACGGCGCTAAAATCATTAACATGAGCCTTGGTGGTGAAGGCATTAATACCGAGCTAGAAAATGCAGTCAACGACGCCTACTCTCAAGGCATTACCATCGTAGTCGCAGCAGGAAACGAAAGCGAAAACATCGACACAACCCCAGTAGCCCCAGCCTATTTCAAAAACGTTATCGCCGTATCAGCTTGCACTGCGAGTGGAAATTTTGATAGCAGATATAGCAATTTTGGACCCAATATTTCACTCATGGCACCCGGCACCTCCGTTCTCTCTACATACCCAACCAATTTTAGCCCCTCTCCCCACCTTGCTTATTTAACCGGCACTTCTATGGCCTCGCCAATGGTAGCGGGCATTGCAGGACTCTTTCTCAGTCAATTCCCGCATCTTACCAACAACCAACTCTACACATTACTCACCACTCACACGACAGATATCAGTCCCTCAGGCCGAGACGATCAAACCGGATTCGGACTGGTCAATCCGTTTTTAGCCCTACAGGGCCTCATCCCTATCTCCAATTTCTCAAAAGTTACTAATGACTTTATACAAACCGGCACACTACTCACCGTAATATTTGACAGCATCAATCCCATTGTTGAAAACAGCATCACCCTCACCATAGAAGGCGACCCCACCACCTACACTACCCTTCATAGCAGCCAGGCACTATCCCTATCCGGCAATACCCTCACAATAGACTTATCCAGACTCACACTCCCACAACAAAACAGTGTCACACTCACACTATCCGTAACAGACACAGACAACAAAACCAGCACCAAAATCGTGACCTACCAAATAGAAAATCAATTTCGTTTCACAGGCCCAGATGGGAGCTCCGAAAAAATCATAAACGCCCCCAACCCCTTCAACCCTCAAAAAGAATCTACCAAAATTGGCTTCCAACTCTCGCAAACTGCCCGAGTCAAAGCAACTATTTACACCCTTGCGCTCCGACCCGTTTTCAACCTAGACACCACCTACACCACCGGCTACCAAGAAATCATTTGGGATGGACGCGACCTCACCGGAGCCCTCGTCCCAAACGGCGTCTACGTCTGCATTCTTTCAGCAAATACCAACGGAAAAACATTCCTCAAAAAAACAAAAATTGCAGTTGTACGATAGCTTACTTAGCAGACGGTTTGCCCCCCCTAAAAAAATCCTCCAAATACGCCCTTCCAGCCGGGTAGTTTAATTCATCACAACGATCCATCACTGTAACCCCGTTTGGTCCATGATAGGCAAAACAAACCGCCAACTCTTTCGGCTTAAAAAGCCTACAGGCGCTCTGTAGCGTCAGTAACGTTTTGTCCGAAACCAATTTATACAGAAAATCTGGCTCTGGTGTACATCCAATTTTAATTAATTCCTGAGCAACATAAAATTGATTATTCTTACACGCAATAAACAAAGCAGAATGTCCTTTATCAGAACGTTCATTCACATTTAATCCAGGGAATTTAGTTTTAATTAATCCAAACAGGTGACTATTCGTAGACAAAACAGCCGCATGCAACAACCCACGAGGAACTTCTCCCCTATAATAGCCACTCAGCCAATCAAATGTTTGCTCCATACTTTGCTTCACCGCAAGATGAAGAGGAAGATCACCGTGAACATCGGGACAACGTGTTAACGCTACGAACAAGTCGTCATTCCCAGTACAGCTTTTCAACTTCGATTTAAATTCGGTAACAACCACCCCACTATTGGTAGCCAAAGCAACATGCAAAAGCGTACGTCTATCCGCATCCGCCACCATCAGAATTTCTATTTGTTGATGCTTCTGATATAACTGCATCAACTTTTCACTAGTCACCATTTTTATATTAGCCACAGACAAATGCAAAGGTGTTTTACCAGCTTTATTACGCCAAACGCGTTTGTCATGAACAATATCCAAATGAGAAAAACAATCTACAGCCGTATCATTTCCCACTTCAGCAGCAACATGAAACGCCGTATTCCCATTAGAATCAGGCAAATTAGCCACGCTTTTAATATAGTTCGAAAATAATGTAACAAACGACTCTAAACTGCCATTTCCAAAACGAATCAACAAATGACATAAGCGAAAATCTTTATAAGACTCTCGAGAAGCAGAAGACATTTTGCCCAAAAGATCTGACGCGTTTTTAATAACAAATAATTTTATTTTCTCCTGGAAAGGACTCTTCGTATTCTCAAGCACTTTAAACAAACTATCTATAAACACCAGCAAATGACCAGAATCGCCACTGACTTTGGACAAAATATCCCCCAATAATTTATCAACTTTATCCGGAGCCATTTTGCTACACATCAGTAATTCAAATAACACTTTAAAGTTAGCCGGGGTTCCATTTAATGAGGACAACAACGCCGTAGCCGAAAAATGTTCAATCGCTCTATCCGAAGCAAAGGGAGTCAACGCTTCATCCCCTTCTTTAAGCACCAATTCTTTACGAGATAATAACGAAGACAAAACCACCTCGTGATCCGCTAACATTTTCTGCTCCTGAACGTCTCTCATCACAGAAAGAATTTTTTCAATTGGAACAAACGAGTCAGTTCCACACGCTTGTAAACAAGTTTGAATCTCAGGCTCAGTAACGCCATAACCAATCCCATCAAATAATTTTCTAAAGCACGCCTCCAGATCAGTCTGATTACCGGATATACCCAACACCATTTTATTGCCTGGAATTTTCAAAATAGAAGCCAAACATGTATTATTAGCAGCCACTACAAAAATATCTCTTAAAGCATCTGCAGATGGAACACTTGCATATTTATCTTCAGATAAAGTACGTCTAACACCCGAAACATGACCCGCCAAAACATCAGCAGCCACCCCTTCATGAAATCTGTATTCAGGAAAATACTGAGCAAGAACAGTATCAGGCATTTTAATTTTTAAAGCAGACAATACGCCATTCAACTGCGACCTAGTTAATGGCAAAAGCACATCGCCATTAGAAGAAACCGATAATGAAGGCTTTGGATTAATTAATCGCAAAGAATTCAAAACTGCTGAAGCTTTGGGAAATAAAGAACATTTCTTCAAAAGAACATCAACAGATAAAGAACTATGATCTTCAGGTAATAAAGACTTAAATTCAGACAACGTCGTTGCATCTAATTCACCCAAAAAAATAGGCTTAAAAATACCCCCTAAATCCTGATCCGAAACAGTAGGCACCAATGCTTTCATACATTTTTGAGCATCTGAAACAGAATTAAAAGAAACACTAAACTGAGCAGAAAATGCCGGATCACTAACCAGCATACGTATCACATCTCTTTCTGTATTCTGCAGCCCAAACGCCTGCTCTCTAATCAACCCTTTAAACACAATTTCTGCCTCAGCGGGCTTCACCAGCCCCATCACAACGACAGCCATTTCAGGAAGCCAATTCCATACGCCCATAAAAGAAGCCAAAAATGTCTTACCATTAACTTTCTGCTCTAAAACAGAAGGATCTTGTCTTAACATTAACGCTACTTCACTATAATCCTGAGCCAAAAAAGCATCCCGAAGTTGCAAAAGCCTATCGTGCCTATTATACAATTGGTCTTGATCAGACTCCAAAGGCGTTACACCATACTGAACACTATACTGATGAATTAATGCCATGCTACTTACACCAGATGACACCACAATTTCATCAAACATTTTTTTTTGATTTAAAGCATTACTTACAAAATCAAATAAAGTCTTCAACGACCCAGGAAGCAGCTGACTTCGAACATACAAAATAACGTTGGCATCGCCTCTTTCCAAGGCCAAATCCAACAACGTCTTCCCATCAAATTTTAAATGTTTGACATCATGATTAAACGCTAACGTACTACTCGATTCACGTTTTACGCTATCAAAAGAATCAGAATTATTTTGCAAAGAACCAGACTTAACCCCATCAACAAGATCCGAAACAAACGTTATTCTAGATAAATTTAACTGAAAAACAGAAACAATTTTCCTCAACATTCTTTCTCCCCAAGCTTATGTATTTTTTAAGTTACCTAGGTTATCGAAAATAAAAAGAAAAAAATTTCAATAAACTAATGGACTAAAATCAGACCTAGTCACCCCCTTTAGGGGGTTGGTGGGCTTAAAAAATTTCAATAAATCATCTTATAAATCAAATAATCGTCCATCACCCGACGAATATAAGCCTGTGTCTCTAAATAAGGAATCGCATCTACAAACGGATCAAACGAAGCACTCCCAAACTGTTTCGACCAAGATTTCGCCAAAATCGGATCTGTATGATACGCCGCCAACACCTCATGCACACGACCATGAAACTCTTGCATCAACCAAGATATATAAAAACTTCCATATAAAATCGACACTTGAGGACGCAATAAAAGTTCTGGAGGCGTCTTAGCCACACCCAAGCGATACGACACATCACGACCCGTCTGAGGTGATAACTGCATCAGCCCCATCAACCCCTTTTCAGACCGATACGAAGGATCAAAATTACTTCCAGAACGCATCATAGCCAAAATCAAATACGGATCCACTCCAAATCGTTTGGCAGCCTGACTAATTTCGGGCCAATACGGCCTTGGATATAACAACTTAATAAAAGGCTTCGGAATCGCACCATGCTGCAAAACCTCTTCTCCAAACGTCGTACGCATCCGACGAATCCCCTCTGCATACTTTCCTTCCCGAACATCAAAAGAAGCCAAAACGTATAAATGATCCAACGACAACGGCTTCTGCCGCCACAAATAATACGACGCCTCATCCCGCGCCAACTGCCCAAATCCCGCCTTATAAAACGACTCCAAATACTGAACCGTCGCACGAGTAGACCCCGTAAGAACCCGCCCTTTAGAAAAATAATGAGACAAAATCTCAGACGCGTAAAACGACATCGGATACCGATGCACAGCCCCCATCATTCCGGCTGCAGAAGCCCCACCTTTTACACGATAAAACGTGGAAATTTTTGACGAAATCGGTGACCTGAAAATATGATTGAAAGCACTAAAAGCATGCTCAGGCGGCAATGACAAAAGCGTTTGCCACTCATTCTCCCAAACCAATTTCTTATACGATGAAGAGTGTCCATAATCGCGTGAAAACCGACTCAGAGCCGCCTCATATTCTGGCAATTTATCCGATTGCAAATAATAACGGCACAACGCATACGACGCCAAAGGTGCATACGTCCCATCACGTGAGTCGATCACCTGCAAAAAGCGTTGTGCGCCAAGCTCCCACTCATGTGTACTTCGAAATGATTGCCCCAAATAATATATACACTTAGGCCAAGAATTTAATTCGTAGCGACGTCCACCCATCGCAAGCGAAAACAAAGACGACGCTTCCAAATAATCATACTGATAATAACGGGCTAGGCCCTCATAAAACAACAACTCCGCCACACGATCTTTTGCAATGCGATAGTCCCGCATATACAGCGCATATTCACCCATAGCCGCATACCGCTCATTAACAAGCAACCCTTTCAAATAATCAAAATGTGCTTCAGGCGAACGCAATAACTCCCGAGACGTTAACCGCTCTCCCGACACCTTTTGCAACTGCTCAAAAACCACACGCCCCACATCCGCATCCGGAAAATAGCGCTGAACCGTTTCATACGTCGCTTTCGCACCTTTCACATCATGTTTGGCTAACGAAATTTGAGTCAGCAACAACAACGCTTTAGGCGCAATCACAGGATCCAACTCTTCAATCAAATGCGGTTTAAGCAACCGTTCCGCATCCTGATAATCGCCATGCGCCACGTCGTATTCTGCCAACTCTAACCGCAATTTACGCACCACAAACGGATCTAAATACCGTTGTTGCACCCCATAAATAATCCGTCGCACACGATCAGGATGTCCAGACGCTAACGCCTGACGTGACTCACTATACACCCGCAAAACCTCTCCAGAAGACGCAGACAAGGGACTGGCCAAGCAAAGACCTAGCCCCAAAATCAAAACAAATCTAATGCAAAAAATGGCGCGTCCCTGTAAATACCATCACCATACCATGCGCATCACACGCATCGATCGACTCCTGATCCCGAGTCGATCCGCCCGGCTGAATAATCGCCCGGACACCCGATTTTGACGCCAGTTCCACCGAATCTTTAAACGGAAAAAACGCATCCGACGCCATCACCGCACCCACAGCCAAATCGCCTGCTTTTTTCAATGCAATTTCAACAGAATCAATCCGGCTCATCTGCCCAGCACCCACCCCAAGCGTTCGGCCTTCTCGCGTAACCACAATCGCATTGGATTTCACATGTCTCACGAGAGAAAACGCAAACAACAATTCCGCCATCTCCGCATCTGTCGGCTTGGCTTTCGAAACAATCTTAACATCAGAAGAAGACAAAGACAGATCATCCCCTGCCTGAACTAAAAATCCACCTGACACATCCCGATACATTAACCCACTTCCAAACGTCAAAAAATTCTCTAAAACCATAAGACGAATAGACGGCTTAACCGATAAAATTTCAAACGCATCAGGCGCAAACCCAGGCGCAATCACCGCCTCAACAAACGTCTTAGAAATCGCCTCTGCCGTCGCGACATCCACAATACGATTCAGCCCAATAATTGAGCCGAACGCAGACATAGGATCCGCATCAAACGCCTTCTGATACGCCTCCGAAATCGAAGCTCCCACAGCCGCACCACACGGGTTGGTATGTTTAATCACCACCGCACCCGGCTGATCAAACCCACGAGAAATCCGCCAGGCCGCTTCCAAATCCATCACATTATTATACGAAATTTCTTTCCCATGAAGCTGCTTCATATCTGGCAAACCAGACGCCCCTTCCACCTGATAAAACGCCGCCTTTTGATGCGGATTTTCACCATAACGCAAATCCGAAATCTTGCGTAACACCGGAGACAACGTCGCAGGCAAGCCCACTTTTTCCCCAGATTTTTTCACCACATAATCCGAAAAATAACCCGCAATCAACGCATCATATCGTGCCGTATGCGCAAACGCTTCTTGCGCCAAAGCAGCCTTGGTCTCATAGGACAATTGACCACGATTTGACTTCAACTCATCCAAAACACGGTCATATTTTGTAGGATCTACAACCACACCCACCGACCGAAAATTCTTAGATGCCGACCGCAACATTGACGGCCCCCCAATATCAATATTTTCAATCGCCTCTTCGGCAGACACATTCGGTTTCGCAATAGTCGCCTCAAACGGATACAAATTCACAACCACCAAATCAATCATGCCAATCTCATATTCTACACACGTAGCCATATGATCCGCGTCATCACGAACAGCCAAAAGCCCACCGTGAATCTTAGGATGTAACGTCTTTACCCGCCCATCCAACATCTCAGGAAACCCCGTCACCGAATCAATCGATTTCACAGGCACCCCATTCTTTTCCAAAACCTGCAACGTCCCCCCCGTAGAAATCAACTCAAACCCCAACGCCACCAACCCCTGAGAAAAAGCCACAATACCCGTTTTATCCGACACACTAATTAACGCACGCATAGTCTATACTCCTTTAAAATTATAAGTTTAGTCATTAGGCAAACATTTCTTGCAAAATATTAAGTATATTTTGAGACTCCGTTTTCTTGAGTTTCCCCAAACGTTTGACAAGACGCTTTTTGTCTACCGTTCTTATTTGATCCAGTGCAGCTTCTCCAGTTTTATTTTGAAAATGAACCGTCACGCGAGAAGGATATTTTTTAAGAGTAGATGTCATCGGAGCAATAATAATAGTATTAAGATAAAGATTCATTTCATTTGGAGAAACAATGATACAAGGTCGTGTTTTTTGAATTTCAGAACCAATAACTGGATCAAGCTGAATTAAATAAACATCAAATTGATCAACCGCTACCATGTCCACTCAGTTTTATCCCATTCTGTTTCTGGAAAACTCATAATAAGTTCATTATCTTTATCTTCTTTATCTTCATTCATTTTTTTAAAAGCAGATTCCCAATCTTTTCGAACCTTTTTAAGAGGAACCAAAATAATTTTCTCATTCGCTATCGTAAGCTCAAGCTGAGAATTCACGCCCAACGTTCGAACAATAAGTCTCGGCAAACGTATCCCCATAGAATTACCGATTTTTATAACATTTACTTTCATAATTTCACTCCTATGTAAGTACATTGTATCCACATAAAAGAAGCTCGTAAACATCTTTCAAAAGCACTATCAAACGCGCTACAATCCCGACAAACTTTGCAACACCTGCGAATACAGACGATGCTCTTCTACTAAAATACGCGCACTCAAACTGGCCTCCGTATCACCCTGCAATACAGGCACCCGTGCTTGACCCAAAATCCGCCCGCCATCCAACGTTTCATCCACCAAATGCACCGTACATCCCGCCTCGGATACACCAGATTCCAACACCCGACGCGGCACATCAAGCCCCTTAAAGTCCGGCAACAATGACGGATGAATATTCACAACATGATCAGGATACGCCGCCAAAATCGTCGGCCCCAAAATCCGCATATAGCCAGCCAACACCACCCACTGCACCCCACCCGATTGCAACGCCACTAAAATATCAGATTCATAAGCAGCCTGAGAGTCAAAAGCCCCACGATCCACCCACACCGCATCAATACCTTTCTCTCTCGCAAACACAAGCCCATCCGCATCCGCCCGATTGCTCAGAACAACAGCAACCCGCGCATTCAAACGTCCTTCTTCAATAGCCTTAACAATAGCCATCAAATTAGACCCACGCCCTGAAATTAACACACCTAAAACAATCACGTGCTACTCTCCATAATGAGTCCGACATCGATGAACAAAAATAATTTTTGATTTAATATCAACAGAATAAACAAGTCTATCTTTATAAGAAAGTCTCAACGAGTAAAACCCCGTCAAATCTCCAACTAACTTCTTTCCAGAAAAAGGATCCACAGAAACAACCGCTCTTAACACCGTTTCAACTTTTTTTTTTGCTTTAGGCAAAAGAGAGTTAATATCTTTCACTGCCTCTTTTGTCAGTCTAATTTCGTAAGCTACCATTTAAGATCCAAATACTTCATCCAAAGAATACGTCTGTCCCTTTTGAACTTGCTTAGCAGACACACCCAAACTTTCACGAAAACCCGGCACAGACAAAAGCTCCAATGTTTCCATCAAACCTTCATAGTCCTCTTCAGACATCAAAACAGCTGATCCCTCACGATGATGCACATGAAAAACCTTATGCTCTTTCGAAGCACCTTTAATCAAATCAAAAAAACGCTTTCTTGCATCCGTAGCTGTCAAAGCTGCCATAATCAGCCCTCCATTTACGTACTATAATATGTACACGAAACACTTCGGTCAAGAATCCTTGATAATTTTCATAAAAAACAAAGATTTTCAAAGATAACTATATATTCATCCCCTCTAGTAGAGGGGTGCCCGAAGGGCGGGGTGTTGCTCCGGCACTTTAGCTCCGACCCTTATTTGCTTTACTACCCTTCGCAAGATAGGCCTGTCCGATCTTTAAAGAAAAATCGCTGTGGAAATTAAGCATAAATCTCACGCCAATCGATCCATGCACACCAAATCTTTTGGACTACACATAACACTCACCCTCCAAACCTCCCTCTCTATAAACAAAGAGGGAGGCTTAAGTACTTCTAAGCCACTCCTTTCACCCTCGGGAACTTGATAATATCGAATACGCACCCCTTCTTTCGGAGAGAGAAGGGGCTGGGGGATGAGCATTAAAAAAAGACCGGACACGCCTACTTCGCAAGAGGGAGGACTAACATCCTACGTATCTATAAATCTTGCCTCCTCCCCTTACGAAGGGGAGGCCGGGCGGGGTGTGTCACCCTGGCACCATGACCCCGCGCTGATTTACTTGCCCCACGAGCACAGACTCGATATAATAAACGCGTTATACGTGATGGGAAAGGTGCAAAAACCCATCAAACTAACCCTTTACTGGAGAGGTGTCGGGATTAGGATTAGAATGGCCAAGATTATTAATATGATCTTGGCTATTTTGTTTTTTAGTTCAATCCCTATCACCCCCTTCACTGGTTACACGATGTGTTTGTCCAGCTGGGGGCAAGCCCTGCACTTTTTTTTGATATGATAGATATTTAATTTGTTTTTGTCTACAGAACGTAAATAAAAAATACAACAGATCCCCCCATAGAAAAGGGCACCGAAGAGAAAGAGACATTTTATCTCCAAACCCAACCTGTCCCCTTCTGTCGCTTAGTGTCCAGGTTCCTATTTCTCCCAAGATGTATGCATACGACGCCTACTTCATTGATTGTGCCTCAAGATATCACGCCCCACTTCTCACATTAGATAGACAACTACAAAAACACGCAATATAACACGGCTGTACCCTACTGGAGATATAAAAAATGACAACCTATACCTACTCTAATGCAAGACAAGCCCTATCAAAACTTCTAGACATCGCAAAAAAAGAAGGAAAAGTGCTTATTAAACGCCGTGACGGAACCTATTTTTCAGTACAAATAGAACCCCCTCCTCATTCCCCCCTCGATGTAGAAGGAATCAAAACCAATATCACTACGCAAGAAATTATTCGATACATCAGAAAAAGCCGACAAAATTAAATTCTTTACCTCATCAAAACTCCATTTGCCCTTAGATTCATTAAGTAATAGCACTTAACCTATCCCCTTCCATCGCTTAGTGTACAGGCACATAATTTTCATACCTATGGTCAAGAAGTTTTAACGATTTTGCTCAGGCACTTAGGCTCCGACCCTTATTTTTTTATTTTTCTATCTTCAAACAAAGTATCCGGACAAATATCCTGCCCATGAGGCCACGAAACTGTTCCATCCAAAACCTTAACTTGCTTAAAATAATCAACATTCTGAAGCTCAGAAAATATTCCAAAAGAAAGTAAATTCGAACAATCATAAATACCTTGAGTCCCATCCAAAAAAATCAATGCCAATCGATACTGATCAAGAGGAACAACAGATTTAATTCTAGGATTCATCTATTTCAACGGATCGATCTTGTAAGGTAATTGGCCAGACACAGCAAGCTCCCAATAATAGTTGGCATAATGACATCCTTCATCTCAATTAAAATTCAAAGAAAAGTCCTAACAGGATATTCAAATATCAACCAACAAACAAGAATTTACACCATCAAAGAAATCAGACCCAAAGTGCCAGACAGAAACTCAATCCTCCGACACTTTGGCTCCGCCCCTTATTTAGTATCGAAGGGCGGGGTGTGTTGCTCCGACCCTTATTTCGTCATGAGAAGGGCAGTTTGTAGAGACATCATACATTTTGAGCCGCTACGTTTACCCCGGCACTTCCTCTCGCCTATAACCCTGGCACCCTGCCCCATGGGCTGCACATAACACTCACCCTCCAAACCTCCCTCTCTATAAACAAAGAGGGAGGCTTAAGTACTTCTAAGCCACTCCTTTCACCCTCGGGAAATTGATAATATCGAATACGCACCCCTTCTTTCGGAGAGAGAAGGGGCTGGGGGATGAGTATTAAAAAAAGACCGGACACGCCTACTGCGCAAGAGGGAGGACTAACATCCGACGTATCTATAAATCTTGTCTCCTCCCCTTACGAAGGGGAGGCCGGGCGGGGTGTGTTACCCTGGCACCATGACCCCGCGCTGATTTACTTGCCCCACGAGCACAGACTCTATATAATGCAGGTGCTATACGTGATGGGAAAGGCACAAAAACCCATCAAACTAACCCTTTACTGTAGCGGTTTCGGGATTAGGATTAGAATGGCCAAGATTATTAATATGATCTTGGCTATTTTGTTTTTTAGTTCAATCCCTATCACCCCCTTCACTGGTTACACGATGTGTTTGTCCAGCTGGGGGCAAGCCCTGCACCTTTTTTTATCATGATAGATATTTAATTTATCTTTGTCTATAGAACGTGAATAAAAAAATACAACAGATCCCCCCATAGAAAAGGGCACCGAAGAGAAAGAGACATTTTATCTCCAAACCCAACCTGTCCCCTTCTGTCGCTTAGTGTCCAGGTTCCTATTTTCCTATTTTACTTTCCCAAACTATAAAGCATATCAGGAGCCTTATCCGCACCATTAGGCCACGCAATCGTCCCCATAGAAGGATCTACAAACACCTGCTTAAAAAAGTCCAATTCTTTCAAAGGCGCAAACACAGGCCCCTCTAACCTATCCTTAAGATCAACCTTCTTCTTTTCACCATTCTCAAACGTAAGTAGCAACTTATATTCAGATACGTATTAAACACCCACAACATCTAACAACATAAAAAGTCTCCTTCCCTCTAAACCAAAGGCATAATTTTCTTAGGAACACACCCTGATTATACTTTTCTAAAAAGCGAAAAAGAAAGTGCCAGATAGAATTCCAATCCTAAGACCCTTATTTCGTCATGATCAGGGCTAGTATGTAGAGACATCATATTTTGAGCCTCTATATTTACCCCTGCACTTCCCCCCGCTTATAACCCGGCACCTTTCACGTTGGGGGATAAGTATTAAAAAAGACCGGACACGCCTACTGCGTAAGAGGGAGGACTAATATCCTACAATCTATAAATCTTGTCTCCTCCCCTTACGAAGGGGAGGCCGGGCGGGGTGTGTTACCCAGGCACTTCCTCTCGCTCATAACCCTGGCACCATGACCCCTCTCCAACACTCAGGCTCCGACCCTTATTTTTCCATGTTTCCCATGTTTCTGTTAATTGACATCTGTACCGCCTAAATAGTCTCTTAGAGCCTGACAAAAATAACTTTTAACCTGAATCTTAACGTCTTTTAGGGCAGTAGCGTTCAGGTGACTATTATCATCAAGAAATCTATCTCTGAGAGTATCTTTGTTATTAGAAAAGAAGTCTTTCCAAGAAACGTTAGGTACTTTTCCTTGACCCCCAAGCACAACCTGAGCCTGATCAACAACCCATGCCTCAGTCCGATTAACCCATTCTTGAGTCAATTCAGCTACAATCGAGGAATCCATTTTGCTAAACAGTCTCCATAAACGACCCACGTCTTCTCCAATCTGTACAATAGGCCGAGAAACTGGCCGAACATCGGCAACTGATGAAGAAGGTGGCTCAGGAAACATAGAAGAAACTACAGCAGAGCGCCCAGATTGCTGCCTCAGAGGAGGCAAAGCCTCTTTAACTGATGTAGACGGCCCCTTACTAGCAGAGCCCCCATCTACTACTGGAGCCCTAGATGCAAGAATCGCCGTCTTTGCCAATTCAACAAAATCATTCTTATTCGCATTAGTAAGAGATTCCAACACTTCCCTAAAAATAGTCTTAAGATTTTTTGGCATCTCTAAGTATTGCAAGTTAGCCAAAAGTTGATTAACCGTATCTGCCTCAAGATATTCCTTCATCTGAGCCAACAATTTTGATTCACCTTCAGACAATACTCTAGGATCTGTTATGACAAATTTCACTGCATCAGTTACTGGAGCAGAAGTAGACGAAGACCCTTTAACCCCAACTTTTTGTTGAAGATGTACTGCCTTCCATCGAGCCTCAACAGCCCCTAAGAAATCTGCACCCTTACGTCCAAGTACCTCATCACTAAATTGATTAAGAATAACCTGCACTTGACCTTGCTGCTGTCCAATAAGCTTTTTCTTTGCAGCCTGATCAAGTGCACTCAACTGAAGGATTAGTCCTTTTAATAGTACAAACTTATCCCCCACATCAGCCCCCATCCCTTTACTAACGTCAGAATATTTAGGCTTAAATTCTAAACTAATCGTACTACCCGACGATGGTGGTGCCGGTGGTGCCGGTGGTGCCTGCCTAATGACCAAAACAGGCGGTGCCTGCTGACCGCCCGAAACAAACGGTGATGGTGGGCCATCTTCCGCACTCGATTCGCTTTCACGTCTCGCGTTTTTTTCTTTAATAGTATCTCTGCGCGCCTTGAACACTTGAGCGTCAAACTGTTCGAAAGCTTGAATCTCGTGCTCCGGAATTTCAAAATTATTCAGTTGGTCTCTAACATAATCAACGAATAAAGTCTTGGAGTCAACCCCAAAACCAGCTTTGAGGCTAGCTACAAACGCCAAAAGATTTAAAGAACCATTTATACCTACGCTTTCACCTCTCTCAAAATCGTTAACCAATTTATCAAGAGTTCTCAAGGCCACATCCTCAGAGGCTCCGCCTTCACACATAGCCCTTAAGTTTACCATCCCAGCCTCAGTTAAATTCCATTTAGGGCTTAAATCGTCCAATTCCAAAAGGCCTACAGCAACAGGAAGTCCTTTTTTCCCTAACATTCCTACAGCTACCGGGTCAACCGATAGCCCATCCACATCCAAGACATCCAAATACCCCACATCCTTACTTGGATGACGGCATAAATATAATTTAGCAGCCAATTCTGCAGAACTCCGCAATTGAGCGTCATTCTGAACAAGAAATCTTCCACTACTTTCACTTAACGCTTTTCTGGTTTTAAGAACATTTTCTGGGCTCAATACAGCCAGCACATCGGCCTTTTCCGTTTTCGCTTCCATTTGTCGAAGCAAATCACTCATCACCGCATCGGTACCTGTACGACCAATTCCAGCAGAACAATGTGTCAAATAGGCACCATCTAACTCTTTAGATTTCTTTGCATGAGCGGTTTCATACGCAGAATATCTTTGAGCCAAGAGCGCATTGTCCTGATCAGTTAAACTTTCAACAGGAAATGCTTGTTTATCGGGCCATCCAAAGAAATGGTACAACTGTATTTTTTTACCACCCTCTAACGTAAGCTCAACAAGCGCTAGAACATCACCCTTAGATTTCAATTCCACCACGGTGATTCCTAAAGCATCTTGAATCTTACTCGCGGAGGTACCTAACGCCGCTAAACCATAAGTAATTTCTCCATTAGGTGATTCCTGAAAATTCATATAGTTTGGAAATTTGACATGCTCTCCTTCAGTCGGCATACCAACTGCACTAATAGTCGATATTTTCTCAAACGCATTTTTTGCAGCAACCATAGTAGCGTCACTCTTTACCCAAGCTTTCCCACTTGAAAAAACAATTTGAGTATTAGGTTCTCTACTAAAATCTATAGTTTCCCGTTCAGATTGAGCCATGCAATACGGTCTTCCACTAGCCTTGAAGTCAACCCCTTCAACCTGCATATTCTGATGCTTATAACCCAAAATTGATTCATCTCGTGCCTTGCCAGTTAGATTAATTTGAGATGAATTTGCTCTAAAGTCTTCCTTCGAAGGATCTTTCCTCAGAACACCTAGCACAGGAGCAAATTCCTCGTTAGTAAGTACAGGGGGAGATGGCATTGCGAATAAGTGAGAGTCCTCACTTGGCAAGCTGACACGCAAAGACCCATTCCGACGAACCGCTAAGCTTTTACAGGAAGGGTTTCTTAACTCATTAAATTCAGTAAGCTCTAAAACATCTCCCACTTTAAAAGGGGAATCCTTAACAACATTACGGCAAATCATATATTCCTTTGCCGAAATATCTCTCCCAAGACCACCTATCTTTTCAAATGTATTCCCTCCGATCTTATTCCGATCCACCCCAGTATTATGGTAACCTTTAGGAATATCAACAGTCTCAACGTCTCTAGTTGGAATAAAAAATGAAACAGCTACTTTTGTGGCATCGGAACTTGATAAAGTAAATTCACTGACTCCTTCATTAATCCTCTGGGAAATAAAAGAAACAAGCTTATGACGTTGCGATCCCTCTGTTAGTGTTAGAGGTATAACCTCCTCGTTTACGCGATCCACTTTAGACAAGTCTAACTTTAACCCACGTAAATACGTCATCACCTGTACATAATCAGCAATAAATGCAGAATCACTTTTTGCTCTAACCGCTACTAACTTAAAAAATTTCTGAATTTGATTTCCCATCTTCATATGATTTATTCCTTTTTTCATAAATACTGCATACCCCCACCAATCGAATGACGGTCCCCATCAACTGGACCAACGAACGCTAAAACGGCAAGTCGCAAATCCTCTCCCAAACAACCAACCTTAGCTTCGTTTCCCGAGATACTTGTTAAAGATCCTCTTAATTCCTCAATAAATTTATGTATATCACCGTGTGTGTGCAACGTGTGAGCTTGTAGATCCATGTTTTCGGTTTGCTCGTGTTGAAACTGCAAGATTTCAAATAAAAAGTCTGGAACTTTTTGCTTAAATTTGTCCGTAAAATCAAACGATACTATAGAATTTCCATCAGCCTCTTCCTTAGAAAGCCCCTCTAAGCTCACTAAAAGAGGTGATAAAACCCGCAAATCATCTCCGGAAAGACTAACAATAGGTTTTTGCATAAGTTGAAAAATCTTTTCCTCATCCACACGCTTCACTTCTATTTTATCCAAAAGAGGGCGTAATGCTTCACGCGCTTTTGTTCCAAAAGGAAACACATGCAGACAAGCCTCTGATTCAAGAATCTCAGCAATCCTGCTGTCTAACACACGACTAGCATCATAATGCTGAATATTCTCCGCACTAAACAATGCTTGTATGTTCTGAAGCATGTTCACATCAAAATCAATTTCATAAACATCTGCAGCTCTATTTTGTCTCTCAACATCTTTAAGCTGATCCAAAATACCAGTAACTTGAGCATCCAGACGATTTACTAAAGCTTCTCTTTTCTTAAAATCTCCTTGCAACCTGTCTAAATGAATGCACAACTGTTCTATGCACTCTACTTTATCTTGTTTATCTAGACCCAATCCAGGCTTAACAAGAGTTAATATCATTATAAGAGATGAAACAATTCTTAATTCTTCAGTACTACCAATCTCACGCATACTTAACACGTTAGCAGCTAGTTCACCAGGAATTACGCTTCCTAATATGTTCGCTGCCTCTTCGAGGGATATCGAAAGCACCCACTCTCGCGACATAAAATGATATTCAGCGCTTATGCCATTCAATGCGGTATAAAGCTGATTCACAGGAGAAAGCGCTAGTCGATTCGGCAGAAATGTCTTACCCTTCAACCCCTCAATATCAGCCATCATACCCACTTCCTCAATCTGTTCTGACAGAGCAACCCTACGAAGAATAGAATCTTTCTCAGTAAGGAGCGTAAATAGAACTCTCCACCCTGTAACTTTTTCAGGATCTAATCTTTCAGGATTTTCCAACACTGCTTTTAAAGCACCTTTCCAATCAACATCATCTTCCTTGAAAGTTATCTGAGCGCTTTTGATAAAGGCCGCCTCAAAGTCGAAGAGCGTAAATTTAGTCTGCGTACGTGTTGAACCTGAGGACCGAGAAACGCTACTAGCGGCATCATCTGATGTCGTAGCCAATTTCCTTAACAATCCATATAAAATGCCCCGCATTGACTTGAGCTCATCCAAGGGTTTATCAGAAAGTGCTAAGAGCTGATCCCTATTACTGTCGGGTTCAGTCCAAGCTGTTCTAGCTGCTGAAGGGACGGAAGATACCAAGCCTGTGGAAGTCGTAGTATTCAAATCACCAACAGGAGATACACTGTCACGGCTACCCCCCCTCACACTAGACCCTTCCATGACATCAGGTTCAAGAACATGATCCTCCCCCAAACCATTCGAACGCTCTACAGGATCCGGGAACGAATCTTTCACACGCTGTTGTAATACTTTATCGTTTTGCAGCAAAATAGCCGTAGCTACACGAGAATAAAGATCTAAAACGTTGCCAATGGTAGTTTCGAAAGTAGGCCCACTAGCTGGCTGGACTCCATGAGCCGAAATGCTAGTTCCACTGAAAGATTGAGAGAAGTCAGGCGGAGAATTTAATAACGCCAAAACAGTTCCAACATGTCGTCCACTGGAATCAGAGTCCAATCGTACGTCCGCTACTAAGGCAGAGATATCTGCAGATTTAACACTAATGATAGCATTCAAAAAATCGGAATATTCTTGGACATCGGGCATCCTTAAATAGGTTCGCATTCTTTCAATATTATTAGTAATAACCTCAGGCCTCAAAACGGCAAGAATATCTTTAATATCTTTCTGTTTACTGTCCCTTACGTCAGCTGACAAACTGTCGTAAGTAGCTCGATATGTTTTCTCCTCGAACTTAGGAAACTTCACTTTACTCAAATCAATCTTATACGTACCTGACTCATCCTTACTAAGTACTTCGCCAGGCCCCAAAAGCTTTCGTAGAAACTCTAACCTAGCTATTCCTTTAGGTGAATTCCAATATCCCCCCCTGACTTTTTTACTATTACAATGATCAACGAGGTTCTGAGCCTTATGCAAAATATATTCACCTAGCGTAACAGGTAAAATCTTACGCCCATCTGAAACCGGAATACTAGGAAGATCATCTACCTGCGAGCTATACTTTTCCAGAACAACGCGCGTGCCATGTTTTGTATGAATATTTCTAGATGTTTGTGGAACAATTAGAAATAACTTTCCTATAGAAGTATCATTTACCGTTGTCGCTCTAGGTATAGGATCTCCAAGAGTAGTCCTAACTGCGATAATCTTTTTCATAAAAATCTCCTTATTCATTCGCTTAGTCTGCCTCGTTCGCACGATCATCCAAGACTCTATTAAAAGCTTCAAGTACAGAATTAGTCACGATGTGCTCCATAGGAATCGTGTCGACAGGTTCTGCAGCTCGAACCACTCTTTGAGCCAGACTTTCCCCACCCCTTTTAAGGTATAAAATCACCCCCCCAACAGTTAGCGCGAGCCCAGCTACCGCGAGCCCAGCTGTCAACCCAATATTAGAAGCACTCGATGAAGCGGCAGTAGTTCCACCACCTGGCGTACCTGTAACTATTTCTGTAGTTGTTTCCGGAAGAGTCGCGGTCTCTGAAGTAGTTGTTCCGGTAGAAGTAGTCGTTGTTATTTCAACAGTCGTAGTTGGCGGGGTTGTTGTTGAAGTAGTCAAAAGCATTGTCGTTGAAATTGTCGTTGAAGACGATATCGTCACACTAGTCGAAGTACCTGGTGTCGGAACGGCTGTGGTGGTTGGAAGAATCGCCTGACAGGTCGGGGCAGTAAGAGCCGTATTTACAACATCATTTATAATACCATTAGCTACAGGTGCACCCTCTACGGTATTAATATCAGCAGGAGTAAATCCACATTCTTTCAGAACTGTAGGTTCAAGCAGTTCCAATTCAAGATTCAAACAAGAATTCGATATGGCGCTCGCAGATGGAGATAAAACAGCACTCCCAGGTGCATTACATGCATCTGTAATCAAAGGATACGTACCAAAATTAGCATAAGGCGTGGATGTAGCCCTCAGCATCTCTTGAGCTGCCACACGCACTGCAAGACTGTCAATCAAGCCTACGGTATTACCTACCACAACAAATTCTGTTGACTTTGCAAGAACAGCCGCATGCAAATCAGCGTAACTTACCTGTGTATTATCAGAACCAACTAGTCCTAACAAAATACGAAGATCTGGTAACAACCTAGACCTCGGAATGCTAGGCGCTGTAGCCCCTAGTTCTGCTAAAGAACTTAATTGAGTTTTTCCATAATAATGTGTAGGGTCTAAAGTGGCAGAAACATATTGATACCACGTAGGGATAGGATCAGAACCTAAGTCTCGACGAACAGGTATAGGAGCAGCCTCTACCCCAAGTTTTGCGATTGCATCGTACGCCAAGTTAAAAGCAAGCATTAGAGAAGCTGCCTTCCCAACATGATTTCCTGTTTTACCCCCAACACTATATCCAGCAATAGCAGAAGCCAGAAGCACAACTTCAAGAGGGTGCTCTGAAACAAAATCCGCAGCAGGAATCACAAAAGTTGATCCTAAACCTACCTTGGTTTTAGCCCCTTCCAGATACTCAGATAAAACTTTTTCTAAATCTGGAACATCGTTTTGCGTTAAAGACGCGCTGCCCTGCTTTGGAGCATTATTAATTTGCAGTACCATTTGTGGAATTTTACTAAGAAGATGTCCTACCAAAATAGCCGCACGTGACTCACCTAAAGCCTTTGAAGCTTCACCCAGTCCCTTTGCAACAACTGAACTACCAACCATAAGTGCAGCACCCTGAGGAGTCGTCAAAGCAACCGAAGTCATTCCGGCAGATAAAGTAGATTTTATTAGCTGTCCCATTTCAGTGTTGTTTATTCCAAATCGTTCTCCGACAGTCAATAATAGCGAAATTGTAGGGGCTCCAAAATATTGCAATACACCTGCCACTGCAGTATCAACGGCTCCTTTTTGATCTACAATACCAGAATGCGCTTTTTCTAACATCGCAGCATTTTCTGCCGCTTTTTTTGCATCACGCCCCAAATCTACGGGGTCAGGCAGTACAGAACTAATACCATTAACCACAGCCACCGCACCATTATAAACAGATTTAGGTAAATAAGATTTAGCTGTATTATTAAATTTATCGACAACGCTATCTACCGTGTCGAAGAACCATCCCATTTGTTCAATATATGGATGATTAGAAACTGGAACAGATCTAATTGAAAGCGAAGCACGCTGAGCTTTTAAACTCTCGGCAGTATTAACGACAGTGTGTCCATATTGATTAGCTTCCGTAGGAACGATTTCTCTCTTAACTTGTCCGCCAAGACCCTTAGTACGTCTTGTTAATGTAGATTGCTGATTACTTGGTGAAACTATTCCCAAACCGGCCATAAATATTCTCCTTAATTTTTTCTTTTTTAAGTCTGTATTCTTTTGTACCCATAATAGCCAACGTTTAAACCGTTACTCACATTAGAGTTATCGATTATCGTTGCTCTAGATTGCATTGATATTTTTTGATATAAAAAAGGGGCCCAATATTGTGCCCCCACATTTACATATCTTTATAAATAATTCGTTCGTTCGTTTGTTACTTATGGTTTCGTTTTTGTTACTGCTTTTTTCTTTGTAACCACTGGGGCAGGAACCTTTTTCTTAGAAATCACTTTCTTTTTGGAAGACGCCTTAACAGTTTTTGGCTTAACCACTTTTTGAGGAACTACGGGTGTCGGCTGTGTAATGGTTGTCTGTCCACCCGCAATCGGCAA